>WSXW01000066.1 GCA_009773495.1 Bacillota bacterium | reverse complement strand
GATCAGCCATCATCAACTACTTAGAGCAAACAATGGGTAAGGTTTTTATTTGAGTGATCTGATATTGTTGGGTAAGATTTTTAAATGAGTTGACACGGCGAGGCAAACCCGGCCGCGGCCGCCTCTTGCGCAGAGTCTAAGATATCGGACTTCTCCGTGATGACCTGAAGAAAGGCCTTTACCACTAACGGGTCAAACTGTGTGCCGGAACAGCGTTTAAGCTCTTCCACGGCCTCGTAGGCGCTACGCGGCGAATGGTACACGCGCAGAGACGTCATAGCATCGAAGGAGTCTGCCACAGCAATTATGCGTGCCCCGAGGGGAATCGCTGCTCCCGCCAGCCCCGCGGGATATCCCGAGCCGGAGTAGTACTCATGGTGATGACGGATAAAATCGGCTTCCTGCCGCAAGAAACTAACCTTACTGACAATCTCTGCCCCTAGCTCCGCATGACTATTGATTGCAAAACGCTCGTCGGAGGTAAGCCGGCCAGGCTTATTCAATACGGCTTCGCTGATACCGATTTTCCCAATATCGTGCAAGAGAGCCGTAAAGAACAATTGTTCAAGTCGACTCTGCCGCCAGCCAAGCTTGCGCGCAATCTCTACGGCGTAGTAAGCAACTCGCTCGGAGTGACCCATGGTGTAATGATCTTTGGCATCAATTGCCTGCGCTAAGGACTGAATGGTCTCCACGTAATTCTGCCGCATATCCCGGTAAAGTTTAAATGCCATGCGGGCAAAAAATAGCGGCAAGATAAAGAGGACCACTCCGACATACCCTAGCGGCTCAAAAACTACCGCTACCAACACGGCCATGGGGGCCATGGCGATGAACCCGGGGGTAGACCAGGCAATGAGGCGGGAATAAACCGCAAAGGGGCTCGTCCCCGAGATGAGGGCTATAACCAAGGTTGGTATGGCGGCATTGGTAAGGTAGTAGGCCGTAAACGAAGCCAAGATGGGGAGGAATGACTGCTTAGTCACTTGCCCGGCTTGACCGCCCAAGACGCTATACACGTAGGCGGCTAAAGCCGCGGACATTCCTAGTTGGCAGAAGTTAAAGAGGTTGCGATACCATGGCTTCCCGCCGCGAAGGTCGTCCCAGTTTAGGCTTCCCAAAGCTGCGACCCATACTCCCACAGGAGGACTAAACATGAGAATACTAGAGAAGACGGGAATAAAAGCTACAGAAACTGTTAAGCTACTCATGGCCACGGTAATAGCTAGGGCCTCACTCATCAGGCTCAGAGCGCCAAAGGCAATTAGTCCAATCCACTCCTGACCTGTGGCGGGGAAACCAGCATTAATCAGGACGATAATACCCGCCAGAATAACAGTGGCAACGTATGCATTAGTTAACAACTGCCTCTTAGCCACTGATTATCACACCCTTGCACCAATTTGAAATGGGGGGGGGGCTTGTCTAGTATCCTAGTACTACCACTTGTAGTTGCCACCACGACCTAAAAATAGGCTCATGAAATTGAATAGCCACTTCACATCTAAAACCCCCTCGCGCGCTGTCTCTGTTCCGCTCCGCTAAATGGAACAGGATGCCGCTCCGCTCAAGGGAAAATAGAATTATTGCCCCCCCCGAATATTTATCCAATCAGACGCTGTACGCGTCGATTAACCGCATCTAACGTGGCCTTGACCACAGCTTCCTTGATATCACCACGAGCAAGAGTTGCTCCCACTAGCATTTCCTCGCCGTTAGGGGATATTGTCGATACCCCTACCAGGACTACCTCGCGGCGTGAAAAATTAAGGACACTCACATCCTCAACTACAAAGTCAATAACCCCGCCAAGAATCTCCTTGAGGGACCCCACTGTAGCGTTGGCCACTAAACGGGTCTGATTCTGCAGGCTGCTAGGACCTCGAACCGTGACCTCAGCGTTGACCTCGCCTAAGCTAAGGGCAACACTAACTTCGGCCATGCCGCAATTAAGCCTATAACCTATCCCGCGCAGACTGATTCGCTTGGCTTGCACCTCTTGGCGATCGGCAAACTGCACCACGCTTATTTTTTTGTGATCAATATTAAGGCCCATTTTAACCAGCAAAACCGTCTCGATGTCGCGCACTATCTGCCTAGGATTGCGGGTCTCATCGCTTAAGACATGTAACTCTACAATATTACTTTTGTCATCCAGCACAACCCGTGCTGACGCCACGCCCTGCAATTCATTGACGAGTTCTTCGACAACATGCGCCAATCCCTTCTCCATGGCAAAACCTCCTCTTTCCTAACGGTGGACTATTCCACAAAGAGGAGTCAAATTCCTTGTGTGTTATATTATTTTTCCACTTAGGTTCCCAAAAGCTTTTCAAGTGCGCGCATACCGGCCTCACTGCCGACACAATGCAAGACATCGCAAGGCTGAAGTACATGATCCGCTGCAGGATCAAGCACTGGACCGTGCGGGGCATCAACTGCCACCACAGTGACGCCGTGAACACCTAAGCGGGACAGCGAGCTGAGCTTGAGCCCGGCTAAGGGGCTGCCGCTGCTGATAGGAAATTTATGTACTACCCTACCTACCGTGCTTAGGGCCTGCTCCCGCTTCAAAATATCAATAATGGCCCACATACCGCCAGTGACTAGGGAATGCCCGCCGAGTATAACCGGGATTTCGCACTGCACAGATGCTCTGGTAAACTCGCGCACCCAGGGGTTTGCTATATCCTCATACTGGCCTAAGTCTGAGAGAAAGCGTTCCTCTTCGGTAAGCTGCAGCTTGAAGTGGGCAAAAAATACTCTTGTATCTATAAAGCAAACATCACAAACCTTAGCTAGGTACGTAAAAAATTGTCCCGCTCCCACCTGCTCCAAAAAGCACCCTAGCAGGCTTATGACCTTGCCCTGCTCTTCTCGCGCGAGGGCCTTCATGCCCCGCTCCTCGGAAAAAACGCGCAGTCGGTTAAAAGTATGGGTGTTAATCTGAGTCATGACCGCCGGATTAACTCGACCTATCAAGCCTAGCTCGCAGTGTGGCTGGCTCATTCGAGAAATAGCGCGCTGTACGCGGGCTACGTCCCAACCTAACCCCGCTAAGCAGGCACGAGACCTCGGCCCGGTATGGGGAGATAGAGCCATGACTAAAGCATCTGTAGGGGTATCGAGGTCAAAGTGCGCTCCTACGGAGTGAGGTATGAGTACGCGGGCTAAGCCGGCTTGGTCCCGCAATACCGTGGCCAGGCTGTTGTCTGTCTCCGGTGGGGTAACGGTCAAAACACTTGACGCCGGGGTAAAGGCTACTATGTCGGCAGACTGAGGATTATTGGTGTATACCACGGATTTGTTGGTACGAAGATTTTGGGCAAGTTGTCGAAACTCTTCTACGGACATAAAAGGTGCCGCAGCGCCACCCATACAAATTACTCCATCAGGCTCAAATTGCGCTACTATACGCTGGATATTCCTGCCAAAGTGAAACGGTTCCTCGTCCTCTTCAGCCAACGTCACTCCGAGGAGCTTGGCTTGGGCCGCTAGGTGCGGATAATTTGTTAATAGTACTACTTCATCTAGTTCGGGCAGCAGGTTTAGCTTAGCGATATTATCCATTACAACAGCGGCACGCAGAGTTGCCAAGTCACGGGTGATCCAGTGCTCCGGATACCCTCCCTCAAAAATAACGGCTATAATCCGCTCTCGCATTTAATCCCCTCCCGTGTTGACTCCTCGCACTTTGATTATAAAGGCCATAAGCCTCCGTATTCCCACTAGCCCCTGATAAAACACTCTTACTCGCCAATCCTGAAATCGGTACCGGAAGCCTCTGTAATCGCCTAGGAGCAATCCCTTCTGGCTCAACTCCTCAGCAATAACTGTGCCCGGAAGTACTTCGACTGGATTGAACATGTCGTGTACTGCCTCTGTAATGCCCTCTACAGAGCCTAGAGCGTGTTTGAGAAAGGCGCTACTCTCTCTAAATTCTGCCCATGAAGTGTCGGGCGCGAACATGATATAGCCGACTGTGTAGGGGAGGCCTAACTCCGTCAGCAACAACATGGCTTCCGTATTTTGCTTTATTGTCACGCCCTTTTTAAAACCATCTAACCGCCTCTGGGAACCAGACTCTACTCCTAAGAATACTCTGGCTAAACCCGCTTGTTTGAGGCTCGCAAAGAGATCCCTATCAATATCATTAACGCGGCAAGCAATTTTAAATGAGATAGCCAGACCTTCGCGCAAGATGCCCTCGGCAATAGCTTGCGCCCGTTCCCGACCCTGAGCACCCGGACCCACAAAGTTATCGTCGCGCACGCCAAAGTGCGTAAAGCCGTATTCGCGATGCAAGAGCACAAACTCCGCGAGTACGCGCTCCGGGCTATGTGCCCGCCAAGCCTTGCCCCCGCCCAGCCGATAAAAGGGGCTAGTGCTACAAAATGTACAGCGCCCATAGCAGCCCCGACTGGTGAGCAGAGACATAAACTGCCCCCGCTCCTTCACTAGTGGGGCATAATCTAGAGCTGGCGGGGCCAACTCATCTAGCGCGCAGCACGCCGCCCGGGGCTTATATATGATGCGGTCTGCATCATAACTTGCTACCCCCGGTATATTTCGCCACTCTCGCTCTGCCGCTAGTGCGGTGAGGAGCTCTACTATAGTAGGTTCACCTTCGCCGCACACTACTGAATCAAGCCCAGGATTATTCTCCAAGAGCTCCCGATACAAAAAGGTCGGAGAATGGCTGCCCATGGTGATATGAGCTTTAATTCCACGAAGTCTGAGTTCGCGGACTAGCTGCTCTGCCTCTCCCACTAATCTATGTAACCACACGCTTAACCCTATGAGTCTAGCTGGAGAGCTAATGATGCGCTCGAGGAGCATCTCCTTGGTGAGCTCTTCGAGTGACGCATCTATAATCTCCACTTGAAACCCAGCCTGTCGCAAAGCACCGGCTAAGTAGGCTGTACCTAAATCAAATTCCCGCTCTCCTGAGAGAACTTCTCTATAGTTAAGTTTAATTAGTAATGCGTCTAGCATCTCTCCACCCCCACTTAAATATTTCGGGGCGGGTAGATATATACCTGCTAAGTGAGATGTGGGATGTAAGATGAAAAAAGAGGGCGTGTCGTAAAACGTTTTTCGTAAACGTTGAGCGCCATGCCCCTCTTATCTAGTAGCCCGACGGAGACGGTAAGGCTATCGCTCTTGCTTCTCCTGTGTTTTCGGGTATGAAAAAGCAGGGGAAGACACTCCCCTGTGGATAACTCTTCTGTTGCAGATCACGCGAAACTGTCGCGGAAGAGGAAAAATACGATGGCTACTACTCCATTGTCACTAGTGAGCTCGACATGTCAGACGCGGAGGTCATCGAAACCTACCGCGGCCTGTGGGTGACATCCTTGGCGGCAGAGATCCGGGTTAAACAAGGTAATTAGACCGGGTGTAAGGACAATTTGTGCAACCCCAAAAGGAAAGGTCTAGCAGTGCCAGCGTTCTACAGGTTTCTGCTGACAAACCGAACTTAGACACAGGCCCCCACTTTGCTGATGTGCAAGGTGGGGGCTATTTGACGCTTACTCTCAGCCTCTAACTCTCGTGGCGAATGCTTTTTAATTTTGACAACGATTATGAATAGCATTTCGCCACCAAGACTGCGCCGAGCTTCTACCACTTGTCTGTTTACCCGCGCATTGAATATGCGTTATTACGTCAAGTTGATGATTGCTGTCACCTATATGTCTGGTCATGCCTAATGAGCCTACAATTCGTAATCATAGTCGGGCCAAGATTTTAGTTTGTATTGTTTTTCTAAGTCCGCATCAAGCCTCACAAGGAATACCTCCACAGCTGATATAAGCTCGTGCCGTTCAACCTGCAACGCCTCACACTTTCTCCAGATTGAATCAATCACCCATTGCTCCTCGTTCAAATGAGAAAACACAAGTATTGGCTCGTCATGTTCAATGCTGATGTAGACAAAGTCACGAGATGCAGAATGTTCGTACCGCCATCTATGCAGGTGCACTGCTAATTCTAGTAGGTTGATTTCACTGACTTCAAAGAAGACATGCGATTCACTATTTATTGTGAGGATACCCTCGATTTCACACAGCAGCTCAATTCCTCTTGCTGCTAAGACATCTTCGGCAATCACTTTTCTTGGCAGCATATAGTTAATCTGTATCTTCATCGGATGCTCCTTTCAGGATATGCCGTTATAATTTTGCCTGCCTCCGTAAGCACTATCTTAATAATTTGCTGGCCTTTAGTCCCGATTGCCTGCCCCATATCTACAAAAGCCTGAAATCTCCCTGCATTATTTGGGTCTGGCATGAACATAGCGTTTGATGATTGAAGGGCCTGCCGCACCCAAGCTTGAACCTGTTGTTGGGAATCCGTAGCGAACTTCGAAAAACCCTGTTGATGACTCATTAGATGCTTAGCCTTAACAGTGAAATCCGCAATTTTGTCGGCTGCTGCATACACGGCATCGGACACCTGCTGCATGTAAGGCTGAGCGGCGGCAGTGACTCCGCCTGTGAACGCACCCCAAGTCGCTAGTGCTGTGGTTCCGCCTGTAGCTACATAAGATGCCGCCAACCCACCAGTCAATCCCACGGCCCCACCAATGGCAGCGCCAGCTACTGCACCTATAATACCAGTAGCCAGCATGAAAACTTCACCGCTGGGGTCAACCAGAACGAGTGGGTTGTTACCGCAATAAACATACAAGTTGGTGGCCTGCATCATGGCAGATATGGATGAGACATCTTTATCTCTTTTGTCTGCAAGACTCATGCCTAGGGCACTCCAGTATGGATCC
>WSXW01000065.1 GCA_009773495.1 Bacillota bacterium | reverse complement strand
AGTACACATGGGATCCTACCTTGCGACTGGTAACTAGGTAACCTTCTAGTTCTACCTCGCGCACCAACTTAATGTCCTCTTTGTCACTAATATTATAGGCTATGGCCTTAACTGTGGAGTTATTCCACCACCAATAGCCAGGTGCAATCCTTAGCTCTGGTGCTGCGCTTGGTTTTTCATCGATGCCGCGCTTCTCTATAACTTCGGGCATATCCTCGTAGTACTTATTGTTATTGGACTGACCAATAATTAGCATGTGTTTGCCATCGACGAAGAGCTGGCTGGGATAAAAGTTAGGGTCCTCAAAATTAATAACCTTAACCACAGTCATTTCACCAACAGGATAGGCCTTAGTGATAATAACTTGATTGTTCTTGACCTGGTAAATGTACTCGCCGTCTGTCTTAACTATGTCGGCCTCATCTACTCCCGCAACTTGTACATTAGTCTGGGAATGGTTAGAACTACTTGTTACAGTGGCAGCATTTTCAGCTGACTGTGTAGCATCCTTGGCACTGATTGTTACAACTCCCCCTCTATACATCATGTGAGGGTGCATCTGCCCGCCGAACATCTTCTCTAGGTTAGCTAAAGAGCCTATGACCGGGAGCTCGCTGGTAGTTAGCGTCCCAACATATGCAGTATTACTCTTTTTATCCCAGCCAATGTTAAGGCCAAGCTCCTCTAACATGCGCAGAGGCAGGTAAGGTGCGTCACCATAAACAATGGCAGGAGCCTTTGAGCTCACTAAGGTTTGGTTAATAAACACATTCGCTTGTGGGTATCCCTGATATTCTAGATCTTTCTCTAGAGATGCAACATCGGGAAGAGAAGAGTTTATGAGTACCGTAAGCGATGCCGCGTCCCATTCAATGTTAAGGTTAAGTGCTCTTTGCAGGGCACTTAGTGGCACATATGTGCGGCCTTCAATGAGCAAAGCAGCCTCAGAACCGGTGAGTGGCTCACCAAAAAACACCACATTGATACAAGAGCGGGCTTGCCCTCCTAGAGTACTACCTAGGCTTAAGATCATAACGGCTACCAAAGCAACCAGCAACGCTTTCTTTTTCATCTTTACCCACGCTCCCTATGGAATTGAATTCTGTTTATTTAGACGCAGGTAATTGGGATTTGTTCCAAACAAAATCCACTTATATGTCTCTTTATAACGGACGAGGATGGATGCTGTCTACCTGATCTATTCTGACAAGGCGCTTATTAACCTGATAATAAGGATAAGTAATACCTTTGTCATTATCAGTTCCATCAGCTATATCAGGTTTATCAGATAAGTACGTTTCCCACCTGCTCCGCTCCTATCCCAAATTTTAGCATAGCATTATGCCCTTGCTTACGTTACTATGGTTTCGGTACACTTTGCATTAAGGTGGTGGCACATGTCATACGAGATTGGCAAGCTCACTGACGAGCTCTACGCGATAGCCGTTTGGGACGACGAACTTAACACCCTGAATAACTGTTATGTACTAAAGAGTTCCGAGCATGGGATACTGATCGACAGCGGCAAGGCTGCCCATAGCCACACACTAGTCAAAGCCCTTACTCAACTAGATATCTTGCCGGTTAACATATCCCTCGTTGTAACTACCCACGGGCACAATGATCATGTGGGCGGTGCAGCTACTTTTACTCAGGCCACCCGGCTTATACCCGAACAGGATATGTACTACCTGCCGGACTCATTAAAACCGCTTTTTTCGCCACTCCCCCAGAGCATTTCAGACTCTGGGCTTGAGATTATACCCTTAGGGCACCACACTAAAGGTCATACTGCCTACTATTACCCACGGGCCAAGGCTCTGTTCTGTGGCGATTATCTAACCTTCTACGGTGAAAAAACGCCTAATCTAGGGCTAGTCACTACCGGCGAGCACCTTATTGAGAAATCGATAGATAACGTTCATCGTTGGCTCGAAAGCCCCGCCGTACAGGCTCGCTACGATACTATTAGGTTCCGGCACGGGTTGCACCGCTTAGCTAGTCTCGACGCAGAATTTCTTTGCACCGGGCATGGGCCTGTTCTTAAAGGCGCTCTGGTTCAAGAGCTGCTACAGAAGCTCGCGCAACTATAATTGACTCCAGGAAACCGCTCACTTCAGCTGAGCGGTTTCTTGCACACTACGCGCTAGAGAGATCTGCACCGCTAGGCACTACGTGCGACATGCGACATGCGACATACCGTCTTAAAGCGAGCAAGAAACGTCAAGAATACCTATGTCTCTTTGGTAGAATTACTTTGTAAGGTTCGGAGGGAGGTACCACAAATGAACTACTTCGAGAGTATGGAACGGACCATAGAGTACATCGAATCTCATCTCTGTGAAGATATCACTCTCGATGAGCTGGCGGCAATGGCGCACCTGTCTAAGTTCCACTTTCATCGCGTATTCCAAGCCATGGTTGGCGACAGCATAATGGAATACATTCGCTTGCGACGGCTGACACTGGCTGGCCAGCAGTTGAGGCAGACTCGCAAGCGTGTTGTGGACATCGCCTTTGATTATCAGTTCAGTTCTCATGAAACCTTCTGCCGCGCCTTTAAAAAAACATTTGGAGTCACCCCTACTGAATGCCGTAGAGACAAAGTCGGTCTATCCATCCGCGGCAAGGCAATATTACGACGGGATGATTCCAGATTAGGAGGTTTTACTTTGGAACCAAAGATAATCTTCAAAGACACCTTTACTGTTGTGGGAATGGAAATAATTACAACCCAAGAAGACAACAACACGAACTTCACTATACCGAAGCTGTGGTCCCGCTTTAACCCACGCGCCAACGAAATAGAGAATCGGCACACCGGTGGCCTAGGTCTTTGTGTGAGTGAGGGGTTCGAGAACTGTGATTTTTCTTACATGGCATGTTGCGAAGTGAGCGCCGTAGACTCCATCCCCGAAGGCATGATTGCACGCACCATCCCCGCCTGCAAGTATCTTGTGTTTACCCATAAGGGGAGCGTCGATAACTTAGGAGAGACTTATGACTTCATCTACGGTAAGTACATACCAAACGCCAACTACGAAATCCAGTCAAAGGTCGACTTTGAGCTCTACGACGAACGCTTTAAGCCCGACAGCCCCGACTCCGAAATGGACATCTATATCCCAATAAAATAGGATCAAGCCCCTACTTGGTATTCCGAGTAGGGGCTTGACGCCCTCGCGTCGGCAACCTATAATTGAGCAATATCTGAAAGGTGGTGGTGAACATGAAAAGTGACATTAGCGACGTAGGCGACATTAGCGACATTTACAGCATTGGTAATATTAACAAGGGAGGCTTACCATGTTTACACCATTTTCGCCAGGAGAAGCATTATTAGATCAAGCGCCTTTTATCAGGGATGAAGTTAGGTTTAACCTAGTACATAAGATTGCTGAAGACCCAGAAGCAATTCTACTCAAGGATGTAAATAATATGCTGGCAGCTCAAAACCCCGGACGCCGAATGTGGTTATGGATTGATGAGTCTTTGGGCCAGGCCACTACCACCGAGATTATTCATTCTCTCTGCCGTCAGCTTAAAGACAGCAAACTGCCTGGGGTTGCCGCGAGACCTGAGCAAGCAGCAGCTTTTGCCGCTGAGTATGCGAGGTTATCCGGTACAACATATAGCGAGGCCATGGGCTTGGTGTCCTACCACTGCCCTAAAGTGGTTCCACCTCAAGGCGTGGCCGGGAGAATGATATCCCCTAGTCAGCAACATCGTGAAACCATAGCTGATTTTTGCACTGGTTTCATACTCGACGGTTTTGGCAAAACAGTCACGAAAGAAAGCCAACTAGGAACTGCAGAGAGGTTAATCAACTCTGGCAATCTCTTTCTGTGGGAGGTTGACGGCACTGTAGTCTGCATGTCGAATTTAGCCCACCGCTCAAAACGGCATGGCAGAATAAACAACGTCTATACCCCACCGGAACACCGCAAGAATGGTTACGCTAGTGCGCTAGTAGCAGAGCTTAGTAACAAACTGCTAGCCGAAGGCTTGATTCCCATGCTGTACGCGGACGTAAAAACCCCTGCTTCTAATAAAGTCTATAAGTCCATTGGCTACAAAGAGTGCGGGTTAATAACAGAGATTGATTTTAGATAGGTAAACAAACCGTCCTCGGCAGGCACGCCGAGGACGGTTTTATACCGTAGTGAGCTACTTTTAAGATTGGAGCTTCAGGGGTCTTTTATTTATGGCTTTTTGCTAAATGCAAGTTAAAATTTGCATATATAGGGTTGCGTTAAAACAGAGGAGGCTGTAACATGATTCAGGCTGGCCTAAGCCCCATACCTTTCGTCATTAATCACAATACCCACCAACTGGAATATGGAACGACCATCTTTACACTAGAGACCAACTTGCTTGGCTGATCAACTGGAATCAGCTACGGATAAGTAACATTAGGGAGGCTCACTCGTGAAAAAACCACTGCTTATTACTGCGGTTATCATACTTTGCTTAAGTGTTCTTGGTGCTGGGGGCATAACCTGGCATGCTAACTCTATCATTAAGGGAATTGCCGACGTAAAAGTCCGCACAACCGAGGCCTTGCTAGACGTGTACTCCTCTGAAATTGAGCAGATACACGTTAAATCCCCTGACAAGTTAAGCATTAGTGCGTGGCACTTCGCTAAACTTCAGCCCAAAGGTGTGGTGATTGTGTTACATGGCATGCATGGCATGGATGCATCCAGCATGCTACATGAGGCAAAATTCTTTAACTCACTTGGTTACACCGCTATAGCAGTAGATTTAAGGGCCCATGGACATAGCGACGGTAACAAAATTTCCTTTGGCTATCATGAGGTAGGCGATGTTTCTGCAATCCTAGACTGGGTGGCACAAAACTCAGAGTATGCCGGACTTCCAATAGTACTCTATGGTCACTCCATGGGGGCGAGCGTTGCCATACGGACCGCCGCCGCTCGTAGTGACGTATCTCTAGTCGTTAGCGTAGCTGCTTACGAATCGATTGAGCAGCAGATAGCAGACTACATGAGGCAAGCGAACCTGCCCAAGGTATTGGTAAATACATACCTACCCTTCTTCAAGCTCATATTGAGAGCAACCTATGGTGTAAACCCAGCTAAGTCCTCTCCCATGAGCGATATAGCCAAACTTTCACCACGCCCAATCCTATTAATACACGGAGATGTTGACGACCAGACTGATGTTCTACAAGCTCGCAATCTTTGGGCAAAAGCAGGAGAGGTAGCTGAATTGTGGGTTGTTGAGGGTAGTGGTCACTCTATAGTCGAAGGTAACCTCCTAGAAGAGCAGAATGCTTGGTATAGAGATAGGATTGCGGACTTTCTACATCGTCATTTAGAATAAATCCTACAGTTGTAACCCCTTGGTCCCCTTCTCGCTATGTTAATAATGTACATAGCGGAGAGGGGTAGAGAAAATTGGCAAAAGCAAAATACGATATCATAGTTAGAAATGCCCGAATTCATGATGGTACAGGTAACCCGTGGCTACATGGGAGCCTCGCA
>WSXW01000012.1 GCA_009773495.1 Bacillota bacterium | reverse complement strand
TTGGGAAAGACCGATTCCACCCGCAACGGAGGCTGAACTAACGGGGGGTAAGAAGAGGAAACGCCCTGATTTCACCTGCAATATTTTGGACCGTTATGCTGTCTGCACCGAGGAGTTTGAGATAATGTTTCATATTGAATGTAAGTGTTTGGGGGCACTCAGAAGTCCATCCTGGAATTTCAACCAGAACTATGTTGAAAAAGGTATTAAGCGCTTTGACTG
Source organism: Bacillota bacterium (assembly GCA_009773495.1). GTDB lineage: Bacteria > Bacillota > UBA994 > UBA994 > UBA994 > WSXW01. The sequence goes on along the minus strand of WSXW01000012.1, from coordinate 55,293 downwards.
CACGGCGCACGAATACGGGAAGCGGGCGGTTTCAGGCATGATGGTAGGGTATATTATCAGCATGGCCCCTGCAGAAATACTTGACGAGGTCAATTCCTATCAAACTCGTCACTGCTCTCATAATCCGGCCATTGAATGCGAGCTTGTAGAGGAGAAAGTAGGGCAATACCGGCAGCAATTAACTCGCAAGAATACACAGCCCGAGGTTTTTAAACTGACTCATCTGTGGGTAGACTTAACGAACATCCAAACATGTGTCTCATGATTTACGGGTCACTTAAGCACACAAACCCGCCCGCTTGGGCGGGTTTGTTATTGGCTGTCTCAAGTAACACCTGCACAGTGAAAAACGACAGGAGTTTCTACGGCTCTTTCCGGAGACCCGTACCGAGGGTAGCAAGATAGACTTTGTGCGCCTCAAGCTTGCCTTGGATGAGATGGTGGATGTGGGGAAAGAGCTAATCTGGTCTACCGACTTGACCCAGTGCGTGCTTTCGAGCTCAAACTAGTCAAACAGATAGTGGTGGCTAGTGCAGCTACCGAGGGCGGAGCTAATGATGCCTTCGTACGCGTGGAACAGATTGACTATAAAAAGGGCATCAAGGCTAAGTTACGTATTTACGTGCAAACTGCCAATGGGCCCAAGGAGAAGTCTGTTACCGTAAAACAGCGTGCATCTGACCTTTATGCCCTTTCTAACGAGCGGGCTAATTATAGTAGTGGCTTCGAAGTGTCAGAGATCAACGCGGAACCGGGTAGCGAGTTTGTGCGCTTCTCAAGCGGTCGTACCCTGAGGTTAGGTGAGGAGATTGGTGGTGCGCGAGAAGATACCCGGCGTGCCCAGATTAAACACACCATCAAACGACACTTGGACAAAGAACTACAAGTGCAGGGGCGCGGAGTTAAGGTTCTTTCGTTGTTCTTTGTAGATTGCGTTGCTAACTACCGAAACTATGACGAGGCGGGGCGACCCGAGCTTGGCATCTTCGCCCAGATTTTCGAAGAGGAACTTGCGGCCTTAGCACATCAGGAACGCTACAGGGACCTGCCATGGCTTAAAGAACCCCTAGCTGAGTTTTTCAACAACCAGCAGCGGTTCATGGACCTTGTGGTCCTCATCCTCAAGTATGAGCTGCATAGACTACTAGTTGATGGCATTAAATATGAGCGTATTGATGGTACTGGAACCAACAAGCGATATCATTGCCTTCTTTGCTTATGAAACGTTTATTCAACTCAATCCCAAAACCATCATCTACGAAGTATACCCCGGTATATTCGTGCAGATGGTGTCAAGTCTGCCCTCCACTTTGTCGCCAACGATAGAATCTGTGGTGATACGCTTGACCGTATCAGGGCAGTCAGCTTGCGCGAGGAACTACTGTTCAAGAATCCGGTGCTTTATAAGTCCCCATAGTGCGAAATGGCCAGCTGACCACAGTAGGGTATCAGCCTGAGGTCTGGCAGACCTAGGAATAGATAATATTTAACAAGGGAACAAATCTTGGCTGCAGGCGTCTAAGACTATATATCAAGCATAGGAGGTTTTGACATGAATGGATGGAAGAAGAGCATCAGCGTAGCGACGATGCTGTTGGTCATGACGCAAACTCAGTCAGTATTAGCCGACGCAGTGCGACCCGCAGTGGCTATTCCAGTAATGGCAGTTACACAGGGGCAGCAGCTAAGGATTACAGGTAAAGTACAATACGTGGAACTTGAAGGTGGTTTCTACGCAGTTGATGGCTGGAGATTAATCGGAGATCAAGAGTTCATGCAATACCTTGGGTTGCCCGTAATTGTGGTGGGCACTCAATTTGACGGTATGTCTAGTCAGATGGTCAAGGCTATTAACGTAAAAGAGGTCTTTCTAGGGGCCCTAGAGACTAATCCAGTGAGGCCAGTACTCCCACCTATCCGTGCAGTTAGGGACTTACCAGCTTCCTTTACTGTGGACGGCGGGAGAGTAACATTCGACCAGGGCCCGTTGCTTGTAGATGGCGTTGTGATGGTTCCCCTGCGTGCAGTAGTGACCGCCGCTGGCGGTGCCATTGAGTGGATAGAAAGCGAACTAACTGCCAAGGTGGACTTAAACGGGCGTACCGTGTATTTTGCAGTCGGCACAGATGCTAGTAAGCTTGAGGCGAGCACCGGGATGGAGAAGGTCTCCATGACGCGTGCGCCTCAGCTTGTCGCAGGCCGTGTGCTTGTTTCGGCTGATGCGTTGTCTAGTGCATTGGGTATGAGCGAAATTGTTAATACAACTGGCACATCGCTAGGCCTCTCTACCTCACAAGCTCCAGATCGCAGAACTGGCTTTATCGGTGTGGTGAAGGAGATTGAGATGGGCGAGAAGCCACGTGTCCTAGTCGTGGGCGATAAAATGAGCAGTGGCGAGCCTAGCATGACGTGGGTCTACGTTCATGGCGACACTGAAATTGCGTTATATTGCGGTGGTGTAGAGTCACAAGGGACAATGGATGATTTCAGTGTTGGCCAGACGGTTGAGGTTATAATCACTGGCCCCATGAATATGTCTTACCCTGCGTTAGCGAAAGCAGACAAAGTGATCATCCAGGACGTAGCAGGCGAAGTTCTACCGGAAGAAGAGTACAAACTGACTGGTACAATCAAGGAACTACAGACAGGTGAAGCTACCCGTATTCTTGTGGACGGAGACATCATGCTAATCTGGCTTACTGTTAACAAAGATACTGTCATAACGCTAGAGACTGCAGCAGGTTGCACTGACGGCGCTATCTCCGACTTGGTGGTCGGCAAAGGCATAGTGGCAAAACTGACTGGTCCCATTATGAAGTCATACCCCGCACAGGGTACAGCTGCTTCCATCCTCATAAAACAGTAGTTATTAAACAAGCGGGCCTCTTCCGATGAAAGGGGTCCGCTTTCACTTTGGATAATAGACAGGCATACGGCGCAGCCTTTAACCTCCAGCCATAGGTCGTAGGTAAGGGGTGCCCTGTGTATCAAAATATGGTATCATAAAGGTATGCATTTCCATTATAGGGGGGTTGGCCGCATTGGTCCGACGCACTGTGTTGGTATGCTTAGCCACGCTACTACTAGGTGTAAGTATAGCGTGTGCCCCTATTGGGTCTATCGATCCATCCATCCTGCAACCTCGTCATCAAGAGTTGACCGAGAAACAAGCCATCCATCGGCTCATAGAGTCGACCGGCTCTTGGCCCACTCAAGCCGAGATCTTATTAAATGGTTATGCCAAAAGTCAGACCGAAGCTGGCACAATAGAATACTGGGAGTATGTTCTTCCACACGACTTTGGCGCTGGAAAAGTGGCCGAGGTGGGCTGCATTTATGCTGTTCATAATCTGGGGGCAAAACGAGAAATATTTGGTATTGTGACCACATGGACCCGCGCGTGGGGGAAAAGCTCTGTAGACGGTGCGATCACTTGGCGCGAATTCTACAAGTTTGCTGATCACGACTCATCTTCGGTGTTACTTATGGCCAGAGGTGTTATAGAAGTGAAAGTACCGCAGGGCCCTACAACGTATTACGATCGCACCGTAGAGAGTTGGACAGGAACAATAACACTGGCTAAAGGACAATAGAGTAATCTCCATAAAGGAATAGGATAGCAGGGAGATGGCCTCCCTGCTATCCTATTTTGATTTTACTACGTTATACGTTATCATCAGCTGGCTCATATGCTTTTGCCTCTGCCGCCAGGGTCTTCAGTTTGCAGATGTGTATCGTGACACCAACAGCTATCAACAACAGGAGCATGCGAACCCATGCCATGCTCACGGCAAACAGGGCCGAATACCCGATGCTGGCCCACAGCAACAATAACGCCCCAACTTTTGTCCGTAGCGGGATAGCGCGTTTTTCGCGATAATTGCGGATGTAGTCGCCCAGGTATTTGCTGTTAAGGAGCCAATCATAAAGTCTTGTAGAGCCCCGTACATAGCAGGCCGCGGCCAGTAGCAAGAACGGAGTGGTAGGGAGCAAAGGGATGGCAATCCCCACAATACCAAGACCGAGGGAGACTGTGCCAGCGATAATCAGTAAGATTCTAGTAAATGTCCTCAATGGTGTATCACCTCGTTTGCTGAAGAGTTTAGTTCACCCTTTGTTGTACATCCGCATAAGCTGATGATACAACCAGGAAGGGGGAAAAAGTTAATGATAAAGTCAAGACAAATAGTCTTGAGCAAAAAGACTGGTGATGTCACCGGCGACGGACGTAGAGACACTGTCTATCTAGTAGGTACGCCGACGGAAGGTAGTCAGTTTACGACCAACATCACTTTGATGATTCGCAACGGCAGAACCGGCAGGGTAACGCAAGTTCCGTTAGCAGAAAATGCTGGGTACAGCCCAACGGTATTTCTCTGTGACTTCACCAAGAATGGAGTCGATGACATCAAGGTTACAATCCAGTCCGGCGGAAGCGGCGGCTTTACGTTCACCTACGTATACTCGTTCCTGCGCAGTCAGTTGCAACTACTGTTTAGTGGTGATCAATACATGGCAAGCAAGCAATTCAGTGCTCATTACGAGGACGGTTATGTAGTGGTTATAGTGGATGAGGGCCTAAACTTAACCTTTAGAATTGATGTTAGCACCGACCCAGCCGCTCAGGAGCTCTACGATGAGGATGGGAACCTGTTACAACCCACCGAGGCCAACGTTGGGCCGTTTATAATAGCCTATCCTATTGTTCTAGACGAGGCAAGCGGCACCTGTAGCCTGCAGGCACTAACCCGTGTTTATGGTCAGTTTGCAGCTGATACCTTAGGCTACATACAAGACTATCTCTCTTGGAATGGCACCGCCTTTGCAACCATTCGAGAGGATCTCGCTATTCAAGGTGCTACGCCTTGACGACAATCAACACTAGCCATTAGGGGCGACCCGCGCAAGGCTAAACCCGAGAGCATGAAAACTGTACTGCGCCATCCGGTTAGGGTTTAGGGCTATTCAGACGAAGAAGGCACGCTCGAGCAGCGTGCCTTCTTTTAGGTTTAGATGAATAGGTTGACGTTAGCTCTTTCAGCCGCATCGAGATAGCTAGCCACACCGCCAATCTCAATACCGTCAATGAGCTCTTCTTTCTTTAGGCCCATAATATCTAGAGACATTTGGCAGGCGACAATGCGTATTCCTACCTGCTTAGCCTGTTCAATGAGCTGTTCGAGAGGGTCTACATTCTTTTGCTTCATCACAAAGCGAATCATCAGCGGCCCCATACCGAGCATATTCATCTTGGAGAGTCCCAGACGCCTGCTCCCCTTGGGCATCATCATGCTAAACATGTGATCAAGCAGACCTTTTTTAACCTGAGCTCCTTCGTGCTTGCGCAGAACATTTAAACCCCAGAAGGTAAAGAACATAGTCACCTTCTTACCCATCGACGCAGCTCCGTTAGCAATGATGAAGGAGGCAATAGCCTTATCTAAATCGCCGCTAAAAACAACCATTGTCTTGTCATCATATTGAGATGGGGTCGCAGCGCCTTTCACTTGTGCGCTGCCTTTACGCACAAGCGCTGTATAAACTCCAGCTGCTGTAGACTTTTGGATTAGCGTGTTTCCGGTTACCCTACACCAGGATTCAACGTCGGTCGGGAAAGCTGGGTCAGTAGCTTGTACTTCCATGACTTCACCTTCGCTCATTTTTTGCATGCGTTGGTAAATCTGCATTATGGGGCCTGGGCATTGTAAACCGCAGGCATCTACATAAACAGTTGTTTGTACTTTCATGGATTTAACCCCCTCACCAGCAGTGGCCTTTTCGTTTCTACTAGGGATTGTTTGATCGTTCATCAGTGCTCGTACTATTTTAAGTCCACCGCTTAAGGTATAAGCTTGATAGCCTAGTTGAGATAAGAGGCGCGCCGCGATATAAGAGCGCATGCCAACTTGGCAGCATACTAAGAGAGGTTTGCCCTTCGGCAACGATTCAGTTTTAGCGCGTAGCTCTCCTAAGGGTATTTCGATTGCGTCTGTCATAGGGGAAAAGCTTCGCTCTATGGGTTCTCGTACATCAAGAAGCGTAAAGCGCTCCACATTACTTAGGTACTCCTGTGCGCTGACAGAGTTTACGTCGCCGTTTAAGATGTTGCCTGCTGCATACCCCGCAATATTTACGGGATCTTTGGCGGAGGAATACGGGGGGGCATACGCTAAATCTAATTCCTGCAGGTCTTTTACGCTGCCGCCAAAGTGAATGCTGGTGGCAATAACGTCAATCCGTTTGTCTACTCCCTCCCCACCTACAGCCTGAGCACCTAAAATCTTGCCATTTAAATCATAGATGAGTTTTAATGTCATGGGTACTGCTCCGGGATAATACCCAGCATGGGATTGAGGGTGAATAATAACGCTCTTGGCTTCAACGCCTAACGTTCTTAAGTGTTCTTCACGCAAACCTGTAGCCGCTACGGTGAAATCAAAGATTTTGAGAATCGAAGTTCCAAGAGCGCCTGAGTAAGCTGTATTGCGCCCGGCAATAATGTCAGCTACTAAGCGGCCTTGCTTGTTAGCAGGACCGGCGAGTGGGAGGTGACAGGGTTTGCCGCTCACTCGTTCTTTGATTTCTATTGCATCACCGACTGCATAGATGCAAGGATCAGATGTTTGCATCTGATCGTTCACCATAATAGCCCCGCGGGCAGAGAGTTCGAGCCCTGCTGTCAAGGCAAGCTCGCTGTTTGGTTTTACTCCGGCAGCCAGCGCTAACATATCAAAAGGAAGCTCCGTGCCGTCATCGAGTTTGAGAACGAAAATACTCGCCTCTGACGAGGTTTGGAATGCTTTTGTGCCTAAGTGCAGGCTTATGCCCTTTGAACGCAAATGTTCGTATACTAATGCGACCATTTCGGTATCCAACATGGTAAGTATTTGCGGCTGCATTTCTACCACGGTTACCTCAAGTCCGCGGTGAACGAGATTCTCAGCCAGCTCAATACCAATAAAACCACCGCCTATAACGATGGCCCTTTGTGGATTATTGGCTGCAATAAAATCGACCATTGCATCAGTGTCTTTTACATTGCGGATTGTAAAATACGGCACATCAGCTAGACCTGCGATGGAGGGCGTGATGGCATCAGCGCCAGGTGACAGAACCAGTGTGTCATAGCGTTCATCGCGCACTTCGGCAGTGCTGAGATTCTTCACCTTCACCGTCTTCTGTTGCCGGTCTATGGATAGAACTTCATGTTTGATTCTAACATCGATGTTTAGTAGTTTCTTGAGATTTTCCGGCGTCTGCACGAATAGACGATCGCGATCTTTGATGACTCCTCCTACGTAATATGGAAGACCGCAGTTTGCATAGGATACGTGTTCTCCACGCTCAAATATAATAATATCCGCATTTTCGTCAAGTCGCCTTAGTCTCGCAGCGGCGCTAGCTCCACCTGCCACTCCACCAACGATAAGTATTCTTGGCATAGTAATCCTCCTAACACTGATAAATTCAACGTCCTTCTCTAACAGGGAAAAAGTGCTGCAACAATTCGCACAGCAGTTTCATTAACCACTCTATAATGCACTTCTACGCCGTCCCGAGTGCCCGCGATTATTTGTGCCGATCGAAGTTTAGCCAGATGCTGAGAAATGGTAGACTGTGGTAAGTTAAGGCAGCGTTGCATGTAGCTAACGTTGCAGGTGCCTTTTTGATGCAGTCCTTGCACAATACATAGTCGCATCGGGTGTGCTAAAACTTTGAGCAGTTCAGCGTGTTCAATCATCTGTTCAAGCGGTTGGTCGACTTTGTTCATTATTTCACCACCTTTAATTACTATATTGCGATAATGCAATATAGTCAAGGTCGTTTTGAGCAGTCCTTAGCAATAGGGTTCAGTCGCATATGTACATATTATCGGAGCATCGGTTATGCTAGTTGACGGGGCATTGGGGGCAGAGTAAGTTTAGTCATGAACATGGAGGGACGTTAAATGAATAATATAGACAGAAAAGCGATTACACTTGGCATTGAGGTAGATATTGTTCTCAAGGAGGATCAGCGAACTGGTAAGTTGACGCGGGGCAGGGTAAAAGACATTCTGACTAAGGCGGAGCGGCACCCACACGGAATCAAAGTCAGGCTTGAAGACGGCAAAGTAGGCCGAGTGCAAAAGATAGTACGGTAAGCTCTCTTCTTTCTATACTGGAAGGGTTTTCGGTGCTCTCTGTTGAAAGCTACAGTGTCATGGAAGGGAGGTACAAGTGGTTAATAAACAGCGATTTATCACACCGCTACTAGGCCCGATAGACTTTCCCCACCTGGTTACCCGCATTGCGCAATCCTCGCATGGTGCATTCTATAGGCACCGAGAAGGTCGTATTGGCCGGGTGTTGCGGGTTAACGAACAGCCCCGTTTTGTTGAGGTTGGGCTGTGTCCTTTAAACCCCAGCATGCTCGCCGTAACAGTTTATGACGGAATACAGGCGGATGAACATGAGGTAAGGCAGCTAGTATCCCATTTATTTTCCCTAGAGACAGACCTGCTTGCTTTTTATGAGCACTCCGCGCATGACCCTAGGCTACAACAGCTAGTAACGCGTCTTTCAGGAGCGCGTATGCTCCGTGATGCCGACTTGTTTAGCTCCGTCATTAGTTCAGTTATCTCTCAGCAAATTAACCTCAAGTTTGCTGCTGAGCTTAAGCGGCGGCTGTGGTGTCTGACAGGCGAGCGTGTGCTTATTGACGGTGAGGAGTTTTATGCCGATCCCACCCCAGGGGCCATAGCTCAGTTGTCTTACGATCAGCTGCGCCAAATGCAGTACTCACAGCGCAAGGCCGAATATGTAATAGACTTTGCTCGCTCAATAGAGAGTGGTCAGATAGACCTTGGTTTCTTGGCGAACCTTGACGATGAAGAGTTTATACTGCATCTGTCCCGGGCGCGGGGCCTAGGTCGATGGACAGCAGAGTGTGTGCTGCTATTCGGCTTGGGTAGGCCCGACCTTCTACCAGCTAACGACGTGGGCTTGCAGAAGGCTGTAAGTAGTGTGTGGGGGATAGACTGCCGCATTACCGAAAAAGAGCTGCGCGAAAAATCCTCTGCCTGGAAGCCCTGGAGTTCTTGGTATACCTATTATCTGTGGTTGAGCTTAGCCAAGAGTTAGAATGGAATGATATCTGAAAAGGTAAAAATGTAGAATCGTACGCAGAGATAAAGGAGGAGAGCTAAATGGCCTGCAATTCAACCAAGTGTACCTGTCCTAATATAAACTGTGAGAACCATGGTAAATGCTGTGCCTGTGTTAACCATCACCGCGATGGGCTGGGGAATCTACCACGCTGCTTACGCGAAGACCCCAGCAAGTAGATGTATCCAGAAATTAAGCTTTATGTTAGGCTTCTATATGCTGCGGCTTAGCCGCTCTGCGCTTATTACCATACCATAGCGCCAAGGCACCGATGAGGCCCGCTCCTCCACAAGCCAAGAACCCCCCCGATGCGCCGTAAAGGCTCATCGCTGTTCCCGCAAAGAGGTTACCCACGGGTGTAACCCCCCCATTGAGCAAGGAGTATATACTCATTACTCGGCCGCGCAGGTGGTTAGGTGCGTTGACCTGCAAGCTAGAGTTAGCCGTGGCACTGTAAGTAATCTGTGCCCACCCTAGCAGGAACAGTAGCACGGCGGCACTCCAATAAGCATGCGGCAGAGCTAGAGCTAATTGTATAACGGTAAGGGCGATGGCTCCCCCATAAAGAAGCTGCCGCTTGGGTCCATGGTGAGAAAACCACGCCAGTGTCGCAGCTCCGAGCAAGGCACCGGCACCCATTAAGGACATCAATAGTCCATAGCCAGAGGCGCTTTGCCGGAGCACGTCCCGTGCTAAAACCGGAACCAGAATACTTAGGTTAAGTGCAAACATGCCAATGACACCGACCAGGCTCAAGGTTTCGCGTACGGCTGGGGTGTCTTTAACAAACTTAAGTCCTTCCAGTATTTCTTGTTTAAAGTGCCGCTCTTTATTCTTAGAAGTAGTCTCCTGGACTTTGACGAAAAACAGGGCCCCGACCACAAAGAGATAGCTCACACCATTGAGGAAAAACGCTAAAGCTGGCCCGAAGGCATCCATTGCAAAACCACCCAGGGCTGGGCCAATTATGCGCGCGCCGTTAAAAATCGCTGAATTTAAGGCAATGGCGTTCATGAGATGTTCCTTACCCACCATCTCTACAATAAACGATTGACGCGTGGGGGTATCAAAGGCAGTGCAAATGCCTTGCAGCATGGCCAAAACTAACACATGCCAATATTGCGCCCTGCCTGTATAAACTAAAGCCGCGAGAATAAAAGCTTGAACTCCTAGTGTTAATTGCATGTACATAACGAGCTTGCGCTTAGATACGCGATCGGCTACGACCCCCGCAAAGAGGCTAAGAATCAGCACTGGTACAAATTGCATTGCACCGACCAATCCTAGCAAAAACGGGGAGCCTGTCATTTCGAGCACTAGCCAAGCTTGACTAGCCCGCTGAATCCATGTGCCTATAAGTGAAACGCATTGGCCCGACCAAAATAAGCGGAAGCTGCGGTGGGAGAGGGCTGCTAACGGGTTAGCGCCCGTAGTGGGTCTGGTGTCTTTCATTCTGACATACGCCCTTCGTTACAGTCTAAGTTCGCCTAACGAAATAATACAGGAAAAAACTCGCCGCGGAAAGTGTTGTCATCTTTGTTCTTAATACCGCAGGCCGCCACCCTAGAATTTCTGGTATCCTGCCGTTATAACTTACTTATAACAGTAGTCGCTAAAGGCTGATAAGGGGGGAGAACAAAATGATCGACGTTAAGGGTTTGACTTACCGTTACGGCCCCAAAGAGAGATTAGCCGTACGGGATGTGAGTTTTTCTATACCACAGGGGGAGATATTCGGGTTTTTAGGCCCTAGTGGAGCAGGTAAGAGCACCACTCAGAAAATACTTATTGGCCTATTGCAGGACTACACAGGTAGCGTTCGCGTGTTCAGCAAGAGCCTAGCTGAGCAAGGGTCAGACTACTATGAGCATATCGGAGTTTCTTTCGAGTTGCCCAACCATTATCGTAAACTCTCTGCCCTAGAGAATCTCAATTTCTTCCGTTCTTTATACTCTGTACCGACCGCAGACCCAATCAAACTGCTGCAGAGCGTGGGTCTAGGCGAAGATGCCAAGAAGCAGGTTGGGGATTATTCTAAAGGCATGCAAATGCGGCTCAATTTCATCCGTTCACTGCTAAACCGTCCCAAACTCTTATTTCTTGACGAGCCTACGTCAGGCATGGACCCTACCAATGCGCGTATTATCAAGGACATAATCCGGGCCGAAAAAGAGCAGGGCACGACCATTTTTCTTACTACTCATAACATGGCCGTGGCTGATGAGTTGTGCGATAGGGTTGCGTTCATTGTGGATGGTGAAATCAGGCTGATTGGTTCCCCTCGCGAATTGAAAATTCAACACGGCAAAAAAACTGTGCGTGTTGGGTACAGAGAGGCAAATGAACCCGTCTATGCAGACTTTCCCTTGCCAGACCTAGCTGATAATGCCGCTTTTCTTAGCGCCTTACGCACCCATCAGGTGGAGACCATACATACCCTTGAAGCCACTCTTGAAGACATTTTCATTCAGTGCACCGGAGTGAAGCTAGCATGAGGCGTCTAGTATCTGCGGTAAAGCAGGATTTGCGCCTGCAATTTAGACACGGATTCTACCATGTCTACACCATCATCTCAGTGCTTTATATCGTCGTTCTTCGGTTCTCGCCTCAGTATGTACGCGAGTTGCTCTTGCCTGTGCTCATCTTTTCGGACCCAGGCATGCTAGGGTTCTATTTCATTGCTGCGCTAGTTTTATACGAAAAGGAAGCACGCTCGTTGCAGGCCGTCAGCGTAACGCCATTGCGGCCAAGTGAATACCTGCTGGCCAAAGCTATATCCTTATCTACACTGGCTGTTTTAGCCAGTGTAGTAGTGGCTGGGTTCGGCTGGGGCCTGACCCCCCGGCTGTTATTGCTCGTACCTGTGGTCGGTGTGTGCGGCACCCTCGTTGTTTTTGCAGGATATTCTTTCGTTGTGCGTCACAATACCTTTAGCATGTTTTTACTTCAGTCAATCCCCGTGCTAGTGGTACTCGGCGTACCTATCCTAGACATTCTAGGTTTGGTGCAAAGCCCGCTGTTCTATCTCTTCCCCAGTCACCCGGCGTTACTGGCCATCAGAGGTATTTTCTTACAGGGGGGCATCTTCGTCATCATCATTAACACTGCGATTCTGAGCATATGGGCGTATATCTTCTATCGAATTGCCCTGAAGGCACACACTAAATACATCTTGGGGAGGGGATAGGGGGATGCGCAAAATATATAAACTGTGGACGGTAGATCTTCGCCAGAGTGGGCGAGACCCCCTAACTGCCCTATTGTTCTTTGTTCCGGTCATCATGGGGTTAGCAGGCCGCTTCGGTTTCCCGGCATTGCTTAACCTGCTCCCGGCGGGACTTGATGTAACCCAGTATGTCCGGCTTTCCATGGCGGTACTCGTGCTGTTTCCCAGTATGTTGACCGGTATGATTGCCGCCTTCCTAATGCTCGATGAAAAGGATGAGGGTACCCTCACGGCCATTCAGGTTACGCCAGTGCCCAAAATGCAATATGCCCTATACCGCTTGTTTTCACCGGTGCTGATGAGCATGGTGCTTGTGGTGCTTCTGGTAATAATCGTCGGGCTGGTAATAGTGCCTGCATGGGTGTTGCTACTTACAGCGATCCTTGCGGCTCTCGGAGCTCCACTGTGGGCCTTTGTCATCTTTCTCTTCTCCGGTAACAAGATCGAGGGTTTAGCCATCGTCAAACTGCTGAGTCTGTTTATTGGGGTCCCTCTCTTGGCGGAGGTGCTGCCTAGTAAGTTTCTGCCGTTGCTGTGGCCGTTTCCATTATATTGGCCGTACAAATTTTTTTTAGGTTCACTTACAGGTGCCACCTACACTAGTCTGCTGGGCGCGTGGATTGTGGGGGCGTTAATCCATGCGGTGTATCTCGCTGTCCTCTTGCGATTTATCTCTAAGCGCTCTTACGCCTAAGCCGTCACTTGGTCGCTCTATTGTAGCCCTAGCCATAATAGGCCATAGTGTCGTGCATATGTCACCATCTAAGCCGTGCTTCAGGTATAATAGGGGAGAGATGTGCTAAGGGGTGAAACAATGGATTTCTTGTACGACAACAGTATGGGATGCCTTTTTTGCATCAAGACCTTTAAGACTAAGAAACCAAGGCTCAGCCGCCTCCCTGTGCGGGCTAGAGATACAGACTTTTACCTAAGATATGAATACGTTAACCCTTATGTTTATGAGGCTGTGGTTTGCCCGCATTGCGCCATGGCTTTCACAGATAAATTCGCGCCGCTATCCGATCGTTCACGAGCAATCTTACAAGACAGCTATATAAAGCAAGCCCAGCAAGAGGATTTTAGTGGCCCGAGGTCTCTTGAACAAGGTATTAGGTCGCTTAAACTCGCACTTATCTGTGCTAGCCTCATTTCTGAATCCCCGCCGGTTTTCACAGGTTTATGTATGCGTATAGCGTGGCTCAACAGAGAGCTCGGAAACCAAGCGGAAGAACTGCAGTTTCTCAAGAGGGCTTATGACGCTTACGCATATATTTACTCCGAGGTTCGTTTCGATGAGTTTAAGATATCTGAGAGCAATTTGCTACACATGTTGGCTGAACTAAGCTGCCGCCTTAACGAGCCTGACCGGGCCCGTAAATGGTTTGGGTCTTTGTTCATGCTGAATGACCAAGACTACAGGTTTCTTAACGAGGCGCGTGACCGCTGGCTTGACTATAAAGAAACCTTGAAAAAGTAACTGGTTGTTTTTATAACAGTTCAATTTCTTAGGGGTTACAATAATTGCAGTGTTGAGCAGGTGCAAATTTTCCATCTGGATGCAATTGTTCTTTAGTAAATTTACACTTATAGCACTTTCTTATATACTTAAGATTCATCTCACTAGGTAAACCACATAACTCACAAGGAAGCCCTTTAATTTTTTCATTTACTATAAAGCCTGGTGCTCCACAATCAGGGCAAAAACTCAGTAACTTTGAAATTAAATCTTGAGTTGCTTTTTCAATATTGTTCATTCTAGTGGGGTTGGCATGAGCCCTCATATCTGTTTCTAAAAACACTGTCCCTTCACGAGATTTAGACATGCAAAACGAAAACGCATCTTTAAGTTTATAAGAACTATCTATGTCTTTAATAATTGTTTTAGAGTATTCATTGTCAGGTCTTAAAATCAAATAGTGCTCAGGGAATCCGATTTTTTCAGAAAAAATTAGAGCATCATTAAAACTGTTTGTCTTTAAATGACTGAAGTTAGTTTCAGCCCCTTCGTAAACTCCACAGATCTCCATGTCTTCTTTTTTATCATAAAGTAGTACTAGTTCTACATTCCAAGGAATTGGGACGAACGGATGCGAACCAAAGCTTCCTTCGCTCGCAATGGCAATGTCAGTTTTTAAAAGCTTCATTCCCTTGCTAATTTTAATTCTTGCTGTATCCATTTGTGATTTTGGTCTCTTAATTTCTCTTGAAAATGTACCCAATTTGTCCGTGTCAAATCTAGTTTCAACTATTAAACTACATCCTGTTTCTTTTTCTAAAATGGGCTTAATCACTTTCCCTTTGTTATGTTTTGTCAGCAGTGCAATTTTTCTATTCATATATATTAGTCTTTCCACAAAGAAACCCTCTCCTTCATTTTCAATAAAATGTATCATTATCCATAATCATTTTTTTTGCTTTTATATTTATGTATTATCATTGAGTAATTTTGGTGATAAAAAATTCCTGAAATATCCTATTAGCATCGTCAAGCAACCAAGTCCTCCTAGGTCAACGGAATTTCTACATACTTCTCCCTTTCTTCGACAAATAGAGAAGGTTGTCCTCTTCTATTTTTTCAGGCGCTGAGCAGTTCGCTCACGCAGTAACACTTTCGTAATACAAAGGTCGTACGTATATACCTATACGGAGCCTCGGGGGCTTGTATGGGGCAGGCCATAACTTATCCTATCAAGTAATTAAATTCAATTCAGATTTAGCATAGATGAGTTTTGAATTCTACCTCAATGGGGTCAAAGTATTGCCTCAAACGACTAACAAATAAACAAGATAAAAAGCAGACAGCCCAGCTGCCTGCTTTTTGGTTATAATAGCCATAGGCTATTTGTTGGAGGTTAAGATATGATTCGTATAACCAACGTGAAACTACCCCTCGATGAGCGCGGCCAAGTACAAAGTGAGGTTCTCAAAAGGCTTGGTATAGGGACTACCGCCATAAACGGAATTCACATCTATAAAGAGTCTATCGACGCACGGAAGAAGGATAGCATCCATTTTGTCTACACTGTGGATGTTGAAGCTGACCATGAGGTTGAGATTATAAAGCGTTTGCGCAACCCCGACGTACAAGAGACTCCCGAACTTGAATACGAGCGAGTTAAATCAGGGGCCTCTCCGCTCAAACATCGTCCGGTGGTAATTGGTTCAGGGCCAGCAGGTTTGTTCTCGGCTTTGTTACTGTCCGAACAGGGGTATAAGCCCATCATCCTAGAACGAGGCAAGGATGTAATACGCAGATCACAGGATGTGGGATTGTTTTGGTCGCAGGGAATTCTTAGCACTGAAAGCAATGTCCAGTTTGGCGAAGGTGGGGCAGGAACTTTTTCCGATGGTAAGCTTACTACCTTAATCAAGGACAGGCGCTGCCGCAAAGTGCTACAAGACCTCGTTAGTGCAGGTGCGCCAGAGGACATACTGTATTCGTATAAGCCACATGTTGGCACAGATATTTTGCGCCAGGTAGTAAAGGGTATTAGAGAGAGGATTATAACTAACGGTGGCGAAGTCAGGTTTGAGGCTAAAGTAACAGATATTCATGTGGAGCGTGGGGCAGTCGTTGCTCTCAGAGTCAATGGTAATGAGACAATACCAGTGACAGCCGTCATTCTGGCAGTAGGCCACAGTGCCCGGGATACTTTCTCGATGCTATTAGGCCGCGGCGTTACTTTGGTACCTAAGCCTTTCTCCATAGGTGCGCGCATAGAACACCCGCAAGCACTTATTGACGAAGCACAATATGGACGGTATGCTGGGCATAAGAATCTAGGTGCAGCAGATTACAAACTAAGCTACCATTCAAAGACAGAGCGCTCGGCCTACACTTTTTGCATGTGTCCAGGAGGGCTGGTGGTTGCCGCCGCATCCGAGGAGGGGAGGGTAGTTACTAACGGTATGAGTGAACATGCCCGTACCCGCCCTAACGCCAATAGCGCCCTGCTCGTTGGAGTGAGTCCAGAAGACTATGAAGATAACCACCCCTTAGCTGGGGTAGAATTTCAACGCCACTTTGAAGAGCGCGCGTTTGTGGTCGGAGGCGGTAAATATCGCGCGCCCGCTCAAACAGTGAGAGATTTCCTTGCGGAGAGGCCGAGCTCTACCCTAGGTTCTGTTGTTTCCTCGTATCGACCAGGAGTAGAACCAGCAGACCTCAGGCAGTGCTTGCCCAACTATGTAGTCAGTACCATGCGCGAAGCCTTGCTCGACTTCGATCGCAAGTTGCGCGGTTTCTCGCATCCTGAAGCATTGTTGACCGGTGTAGAGACCCGTAGCTCCTCTCCTGTGCGCATTACTAGGGGTGAAAACGGCGAGAGTAACGTAGCTGGACTGTATCCTGCAGGAGAAGGTGCGGGTTATGCCGGCGGCATTATTTCGGCAGCGGTTGATGGAATGAAGGCGGCAGAGGCGATTATGCAGAAGTGTTTGCCTTTAGCTTAAGTTTTCTTAACTTATTTAATAGATTAGGTAGCCAAACCATCGCCCAGTCGGTAAAATTATACTAATGGGGGGTGGCAAAGTGTTGCGACCGGCTAGAGTGTATCTTAGTTTTTATATAGTATTGATTCTCGTGTTGTTGGTGAGTGGGCTGAGCCTCATGCCCAACCTACGCTATAGGTTGACTCGAAACGAGCGAAAATACTTGGCAGGTATCAGTGTGCTGCGAGCTGTGGGTGATAATAGCTTCCCACCGTTCTCTTATACGTCCGGTGGTGTGCCAGCTGGATACGAGGCCGATCTCGTCAAAGTCTTGCAGAATTTTATCGGCGTAGAAATTGTACTAGAACAGCATCTGTGGACAGGTGTTCGGCAGATGCTGGAGTCAGGCCAAGCTGATTTTGTTACGGGGATGCGCATAACCCCGGAGCGTCTATCTACATACGCTTTTTCTGGACCTTACTTAATCACTTCGCATGCCCTGATCATGCCCCATGGCAGTACAGTAGCATCATTAAAGGAATTAGGGGGTCTGCGCATTGTAGCGCAGGCAGGGTCATCCACATACGAGCGCCTTGTGGGCAAGGGTCTTGAGGTCATACCTGTGACCGACCCCGAGGCTGCCTACAGTCTATTGACGCAGGGCCTTGCAGACGCGTGGGTGGAACAAGAATGGGTGGCCCGCTATTACATAGGGTCAAAAGATATGCACCAGTGGAGCGTTCGGTCGCTGCCTGATACGAGGGGAGAGTATGCGCTGGCTTTCTCAAGCACAGCAGATCCAAGGCTTATCAGCATCGTCAATAAGGCACTCCAAAAGCTACGTTACGAGGGGCTGTTGGCAGAGCTTGACACGCGCTGGTTTGGACCTGCGATGCAAGAGATAGTAGACATGCGGCAACAACATAGTAGGATATTGTTCTTGATTATTGGGATTGCAACGCTAGGATTAGGCCTTGTACTGAGCAATACCTATCTCCAGCATCGCATTAATTATCAGACCAAGGCACTGTTTCACGCTAACGCACAGCTTTCAGACCAGCAGGAGAAGCTACAGCAAATGCTGCTAAACGCAGCTAAAGCTTTCGGTAGGGCGATTGAAGTCAAGGATATATACACAGGTGGGCATAGCCAGCGTGTCGCTAGAGTGGCATATGCTATTTCCAAGGAGATGGGTTTTAATGAGAAAGAGTGTTTTATTCTGTGTCTCGGAGCTCTCATGCATGATATCGGTAAAGTAGGAGTTCCCGACCACATCTTGGCTAAAGTTGAGCGGCTCACGCCCGAGGAATTTAAATTCATTAGGTCTCATCCCCAGATAGGGGACGATATACTGCGTAACGTAGAAGGATATGACAAGGTAAGAGAAATAGTGTTGTTTCACCACGAGCGATGGGACGGGAAGACGGACAAGATGTTCCCTGCATATCCTGGCGTGAAAAGCGGTGAGGACATACCCCTAGGGGCGCGAATTGTAGCCGTGGCGGATGCCTTCGACGCCATGACTTCCAACCGACCTTATCGGCAAGCACGTTCTATGGAAGAGGCACTCGCAGTGCTTGAGGAATGCCAGGGGGCGCAATTTGACCCTCGAGTTGTAACTGCCGCTTTGCGTGCCTTAGGTAAAACTCTAGATATTAACGACTTACCGCAAACTCACGTACTATGGAGTATAATGGGGAATAGAGTAGAGCTATAAACAGAGCAGGAGGCCTCTGTATGGATGTCAAACGGCGTATCCGCCAAGCCAGAGCTATTGCCCAATTAGTGGCGTTATTTGACGAGCATGGCATCAAGACTTGGTTAGGCGGAGGTTGGGCTTTAGAGGCTCTTGATGCAACGTATAAGCGAGATCATGTCGATGTAGATTTTCATGTTTTTGCTGCGGACGCACCAACAGTACGATGTTTACTAGAGGAGCAAGGCTTCAATATTACAGAGATCACCGCTAACTCCTTTACAGCAGAGAGGGGCAAGCTTCGCATAGAATGGGAGCTCCTTTGGCTTAGTGACAATGATGAAATCGTAACCTACGATAATAGACTAGACCGAACTTATGTATGGCCAGAAGGAGCATTCCCTGCTAATAAAACGGGAATTATCGACGACGTGGGTGTATACGTTATGAGCCCGAGTGCGCAGCGTCGGCACAAGCTTGACTATGACAAAGAGCATGTTCCATTGCGCCAGAAGGATATGAAGGATCTGAGCCGTCTAAAGGCCTTAATTCACGATCGAATGTAAAGAAGGCCTATCTAATACCTCACCACCTTAAACCTAAAGTTTCGACTGTGGTTCGTAACTTGGCCTAGATAAAGAGAGCTAACCCATGTGAGTTAGCTCCTTATGCTTAGCGCAGCACTGTGCGGCTGCTGTGATATTTAGCTATGAAATACCTTTGGCTAAGGCTGTCGATTTTCACCCCGCCCTTAGGCCAAGCGTGAACCATACGACCATTGCCCATGGCAATTCCAACGTGTGAAACGCCATACTTGTAGGTGTTCTTAAAGAAGACCAAATCACCCTTCTGTACGGATGTCCTGCTGATTTGCCTTCCAACCCTTGATTGGGATGCAGCAGTACGCGGCAACCTAATACCAGTCGCTTTGTACATTACGTAGCGAGTAAAGCTGCTGCAATCAAATGTGCGTGGACCATTTGATCCAAAAACATATGGACGACCTAGATAGCTTAATGCAGTTCGTACTACGCGGTCACCTCTTACGCCATTTGAAGTGGCGGCAAAAGCGGGCAAGGGAACAGCAGCGATTACTGCTACAATAAAAACAGTTGAAAGAAAGCGCTTTAGATTTAGCTTCATCGTTACCTCTCCTCTCTCGAGTTTGCTCTTAGGTGTCGCTACACTAACACTAGAGCATAAGAGGATTGTAAACTCAATCAGCAATTATGCAAACAACCATATTTATGCAATAGTATCCAAAACCTTGGTATTACACAGCATGGAAGATAATTGATAGATACTTTTTTCTTAGAAATTATGTTAACTTAGTATTAAGATTGTTAGCTATAAATGCACAGAGCCGCACTGATTCGTGGAGGTTCCTCCTGCGTGTCGGTGCTACGCAGCTACAATTAATAGGCTAGAATACTATTGCTCACAGCGCACAGCTCTCTAAGCTAAAAAGCGGAAAGCGGCCAGCGGAAAGCGCTTAAATCAACCATTTATTAAAAGGAGGTCATCTATGTATCGCGCACCTAAGTATTCATCCGAGAATCCCGGTGAGTTTTATAAAAAGCTTAATCATGAACTACTGCAATTAATTGAATATGAAGGTGAGTGGTTAGCAGCCCTGACTAATGCTGCAGCTTTACTAGGCCATCAGCTTGAGCACATTAACTGGGCCGGCTTTTACTTGACAAAGGGAGAGTTGCTTATACTCGGTCCATTTCAAGGGAAACCGGCGTGTTCTGCGATTGTAATAGGTAACGGAGTATGCGGCTTGTCTGCCCAGACCAAAGAGACTGTTGTTGTGCCCGATGTACACCAGTTCCCAGGCCACATCACTTGCGACGAGGCTTCACAGTCTGAGATTGTAGTGCCGGTTTTGTTAAATGGGAAGCTCTGCGGCGTTCTAGATATCGACAGCCCAGTTAAAGACCGCTTCTCGCCAGCAGACAAAGCAGGCCTAGAAGAATTTGTCGCTATTCTAGTGCGCTATATTGATTGGAGCAAGGTGAGGTTCTAAGAAAAACAAAAATCAAACGGGTAATCACTAATCACAAACACTAATCACTAGGCGCCTGTTCGCTGTAGCCGCGTGGGATTCCTACTCTACGATGGGCCATGTGCTATTCGCTCTGTGCCGTTACCCCTTTCACCCTTCCCCCCTCCATCGCATACAATGGAAAAGCAATATTAAGTGGGGGGGTACATAAGTGAGTAGTGAAAACAGGGAACATAAGGCATGGCGAGAGGCCTTTGATTTTCCGGTACCTGGTAGGGCAGAGAAGCCGCGTACAAAGGGCCTGACGATGGTTATAGATAAGGGTTTGGGACTGACAGAGACGGATGACCTGCTTGATCTTGCCTCTGATTATGTAGATTACATCAAGCTGACTTTTGGCACTTCTGCCTTCTATTCAACTCGGCTGTTGCAGCAAAAAATTACATTAGTGCGCTCCTATGGGGTTGATATTTTTCCGGGGGGCACCTTCTTAGAGATAGCTGTGCTTCAAAATAGAATGGAAGGCTATATGGAGAGAGCCCGCGAACTAGGATTTACGTATATCGAGATTTCGGATGGAACTATCGAGATGAGTCCCGAGATAAGGCGTAACGCTATTCGAGCAGCTTTGAGGGCTGACTTAAAGGTAATCTGTGAAGTTGGTAAAAAAGACCCCCGTGAAAACATGCCTCATAAGAGAATGCAGGAACAAATAGCGGCTGATTTAGAGCACGGGGCGTACAAGGTAATTGTAGAAGGTAGAGAATCTGGCAAAGGTGTAGTAATTTATGACGCCGAGGGTAAGATTCGCGCTGATGAGCTGGAGTCTCTTGTGAAGGGAGTCCCTAACCCTGAGTCTCTGATTTGGGAAGCTCCCCTGAAGAATCAACAAGAAGAGCTTATTATGCGCTTTGGGCCTAATGTCAGTCTCGGCAATATACACCCTGCAGAGGTGTTAGCATTAGAGGCGCTGCGGGTAGGACTGCGGGGTGACACCCTCAAGGCCTGTATTCGTGGCTTATTCAGACCAGTGCTAAGAGAGTAAGGTTCGATAGAAGAATGTCCCGTTAGAGGTATGGGGACACACCGCTTCTTCACAGGTATGTAACTTGGGTAGTCAGAGGAATGTCCCCAATAAGGGGGCATTTTTTTGGCTAAGTAGAAGGAGATTGTGTTATAGTGTAGAAATCTTAAAGACTACTATATATAGTATGTTACATAATGTCTTGGCCCAAGGTCTAGTGGAAAGTTTGCCAAGATATATCTGAGGAGGCGCTTCGATGTTTGAACAAGTTAGAAAGAGAGATGGGTCACTAGTAGAATTTAAGCAGGACAAAATTACTCTAGCTATACTAAAGGGGCTTGTCGCTACATATCCAGATAGAACAAGACCTGGACTGCGTAAGCTGGCAGAAGTTATATCAGACCGGGTTATTTACTATTTAGGTAAGCGGGCTTTAGCTAACGGCTACCCCACTGTAGAAGAGGTTCAAGATACAGTCGAAGAAGTTTTAATGGAAGTTGGCGAAAGGCAAACAGCCCGTCGCTATATTCGCTATCGCTTGCAACACGAGGATATTCGTCAAAACAAAAAGTCCTTCGTAGATGCACAGCGAATCGTGATGGAGTATGTCACCCGCGAGGACTGGCATGTTAACGAGAACTCCAATATGGACTTTAGCTTGCAAGGGCTTAACAACCACGTCATTGCTGAAGTGACAAAAGGCTTTTGGCTTAACCAACTGTATCCACCAGAGGTTCGCGAAGCTCACACTAGTGGGGATTTTCATTTACATGATTTAGGTCTTCTGGCCCCTTATTGTTGTGGCTGGAGTCTAGAAGACTTATTGCTCCTCGGTTTTAGGGGCGTACCGGGCAAAGTCGAAAGTGCTCCCCCTAGACATTTTCGTACAGCCCTAGGCCAATTAGTTAATTTCTTCTATACGTTACAAGGTGAGGCGGCCGGGGCTCAAGCGGTAAGTTCATTTGATACTTATCTTGCTCCCTTTATTCGTCATGATAAATTGTCTTACAAAGAAGTCCGCCAAGCTATGCAAGAGTTTGTCTACAACCTCAATGTGCCGACACGCGTAGGTTTCCAGACTCCTTTTGTTAACTTGACCATGGACCTAAGCTGCCCTAGCACACTGGCAGACCAAGCGGTTATCATTGGTGGTGAGCCGCAAGTAGCTACTTATCGTGAGTTCCAAGAAGAAATGAATATGATTAATCTAGCCTTTTGTGATGTCATGATGAAGGGTGACGCTAGGGGTCGTATCTTTACCTTTCCTATACCCACCTACAACATTACCAAAGAGTTCGATTGGGATAACCCTGTTGTCGACTCAGTTATGGAAATGACTGCGCGCTATGGCATACCGTACTTTGCGAACTTTGTTAACAGCGATATGTCACCCGAGGACGCCCGCAGCATGTGCTGCAGACTCCGGCTCGATAACCGAGAGCTCCGCAAGCGCGGGGGTGGCCTGTTTGGCGCCAACCCCCTCACAGGTTCAATTGGCGTAGTGACTATAAACATGGCTCGTATTGGTTATTTATCAAATACTGAAGAAGAATTCTTTACTCGCCTGCACCGTTTGATGGACTTAGCTAAATCATCTCTAGATACTAAGCGCAAAGTGCTTGAACAAAACACAGAGATAGGGTTGTATCCCTACAGTCGCTTCTATTTGAAGGCTGTCAAAGAGAGATTTGGCTTCTATTGGAAGAATCATTTTAGCACCATCGGGTTAAACGGGATGAATGAAGCCATCGTCAATTTATTCGGCACCAATGAGAGTATCGCTACCTCACGCGGGCAGGCTTTCTCTCTACGGGTTCTAGAATACATGCGGGACACCATGGTCCAATACCAAGAAGAGACGGGAGATATGTTTAACCTCGAAGCCACTCCGGCCGAGGGCACAGGGTACAGGCTTGCTAAGATTGACCGCGAGAATTATCCTGCGATGTTTGCTCAAGGAAAAACAGAACCTTACTATACCAACTCCACGCAGCTACCTGTCAACCTCACGGATGATCTTTTTGATGCCTTAGATCTTCAGGATGAATTGCAAACACGCTATACCGGCGGAACTGTTTTCCATGGTTTTCTGGGGGAATCCATAGATGATATTCGTACTTGCAAGCAGCTGGTGCGCAAGGTAATGGAAAAATATCGTATACCTTATTTCACAGTATCACCCACATTCTCCGTGTGCCAGCATCATGGCTACATTAAAGGCGAACACAGTACCTGCCCCACATGTAAAACTACAGCCGAAATTTGGACCAGGGTGGTGGGCTTTCATCGTCCTGTACAAAATTGGAATCCAGGTAAAAAAGAGGAATTTAAGGACAGACTAGAATACGCATTAAGGGGCAATGCAGCTAATGACTAAAACAGCAGAAACATGCTTTCGCGGCCTTCAAAAAACGACCTTACTTGATTACCCAGGCCACCTAGCATGTGTGTTCTTCACAGGAGGGTGTAGTTTTCGTTGCGTATATTGCTACAATTGCTCCTTAGTGAATAAAAGTGAACCCGAGCTAGCCTGGGATTCGGTTTGGTCTTTATTAGAACGGCGCAAGGGCTTGCTAGAAGGAGTCTGTATCAGTGGAGGCGAACCAATGCTAGCCCCTTTCCTGCCAGACTTTTTACGCAGGGTCAAAGATCAAGGGTATAAGGTTAAGCTCGATACAAACGGCTACCATCCAGAGGCTCTAAAGCAGTTAGTCGAGCAAAAATTGCTCGACTTTGTGGCTATGGATATTAAGAATACCCCGGCTAAATACGCTGAAACCTGTGGCATGGGCCTTATCGACATTGGCAGTGTCAAAGCTTCCGCAGATATTATCAGGGACTCTGGTCTTGATTACGAGTTTCGCACAACAGTATCGATGGAGCTCTTTGATGAGGATTCTTTTACGGACATTGTCAGTTATTTTGGCAATGGTAAGCGCTATGCTCTCCAGCCAGTGCGACAAAATTTGCCTACACTTAGTGGCAAACGTTTCATTCCGCCTACTCCAGATATCTTGGAACTATGGGCGTACTCGCTCGAAGGTCATTATGACGAAGTAGTGTTACACGGCATATAGGATGGTGATGCATTGTGTTGATTGACTACCATACGCATCTTGAAAGGGGTCCCTACACCTTAGAGTATTTAAGGACGTTTGTGGATAAGGGCCGTGAACGTGGCGTATCCGAAATCTGTTTTACTGAGCATGGGCACTTTTTTCACGAGTCGTGGGCGCTTCTTAATAACGATTGGCCGTTAAGCATTCCACGTCGTCATCTAGCAGACTATACTAACCTGGTTGAGCAGGCTAAGGGCATGGATTTACCAATTAAGCTGGGTCTAGAGATGGACTATATTCCCGAGACCAAGGTCAAGATAGGGCAATTTTTATCTACCCAGCCGTTTGATTTTGTACTCGGTTCAGTGCATTGGATTGACGAGTTCGGCTTTGACAATCCCGATTGGCTGGCCGAGTGGGATACTCGCTCTGTGGACGAGCTTTATCGCCGCTATTTTACCTTACTGCGCGAGGCGGTCCAGAGTAAGATGTTTGATGCAATTGCCCACCCAGATGTTATTAAGATATTTGGGTATAGGCCTAGCTTCTCTTTGCAAGAGGAGTATAGGCAGGTAGCAGATACCCTAGCAGACAATTGTGTGTGTCTTGAGGTTAGCACCGCTGGATGGCGCAAACCAGTGAATGAACTCTACCCTCACCTGGATTTGCTGAAGACATGCCTAGAACGTGGCGTTAATATTACCCTAGCCTCGGATGCACATGAACCGGAACACGTAGGGTTTGCATTCGACAGAGCAGCGTCACTTTTACGAGATTTAGGTCTCAGGCAGCTAGCTACGTTTACAAACAGGCAGATCAAGATGGTTGCGCTATAAGGGCACGTTTTTCAGCTAGAGACTCCAGTTGAGGAATACAAGGGTACGCCGCTGAAATAGCGCAATTGCGCACTTGGCTAGAGCAGAGATAATTGCACATGCTAGTGTCATAAGCTCTGGGAGGGAGACCATATGACACAAATTTACGATTGTATCGTAGTCGGGGCTGGTCCTGCAGGGGCGGCTGCCGCTCACACTTTAGGTGGGTCAGGTGTGTCCACGCTTTTGTTAGAACGTGGTGAGTTTCCTGGCGCCAAGAACATGTTTGGTGGGGCAATCTACCGCGAACCTACCCAAATCATCATCCCAAATTTTGTCGAAACCGCACCAGTGGAGAGAAATATCGTGTCAGACGAACTGTGGATGATGGAGACAGATTCTGCTGTTAAGGTTGGCTTTACAGGGCTTAGATTTGCTGAACCACCCTACAATAAGTTCTCGGTGCTGAGACCGCGCTTTGATAAATGGTTTGCTGATTGTGCAGTAGAGCGGGGGGCCAAACTAAGAAACAACGCCCTAGTTCGTAAGCTCCTCTATGAAAAACGCCCCCTCGGACGGCGGGGCCCTGTCACAGGGGTGCAACTAGATGGCGGGGAGGAGATTAGGAGTAGTTGCGTCATTTTAGCAGAGGGAGTAAATGCATTCCTCACCAAGCAAGCTGGGTTACGGGGGGTCATCCCCGCTCACGCTCTGACTCTCTACGTTAAGGAAGTCCTGAATTTACCGGAGCACAAAATCGAAGAACGGTTTTCGCTACAGCCCGGCCATGGGGCCATAGTGGGTATGTTGGGATGGTCCACAGCTGGTATCGTAGGCAAGGCCGGGGTTTGGACTAATAAGGATAGCCTGTCGATCATTGTGGGTGGTTACTTAAACCAAATAGTAGAATCTCGGCTTAGCCCTTACCACCTGCTGCAACGATTAAAAGAACACCCCATGGTAAAGCGATTGATACAGGGGGCCAAAGTGGAGGAGTATATGGCTCACTTGATCCCTAAAGGCGGCTACAATTACCAACCAAAGATGTTTGGAGATGGTGTTTTGGTAGCTGGCGACGCTGCAGTAATGGTGAGTGGACGTCGCGGCACAGATCTAGCAATGATTTCGGGTAAATTGGCAGCGGAGACCGTAATTCATGCTAAAGCCAAGGGCGACTTCAGGGAAGCTATGTTATCGAATTATAAACACAAGCTCGACGATACCTTCTTTATGAAGGACATCCAGACCCGTCAAAACAGTCTGCGCTACTTTAAAAACTATCGAGACTCTGACTTCCTCATTGCCTCTACCGCAAATAAGGTTGCCTACGAGTTCTTCAGCGAAGATATGGCGACCGGTCTAGAGAAGATGACAAAACTGAAACAGGTCGTTACACATCAGCAGCATGCTATAAAGTCTCTGTCGGACATCTATCAAGCAATTAGGTTTTGGGGGCCGCTTTAATGGTACAACATCAAGATCCTCTCCAATACATTAAGATACGCATCGACGACCGACCCCACATACACCAGATAGACCGTGATCGGTGTACTAAGTGCCAGACACACCCCTGTGAACTGTTTTGCCCTTCGCAAGTTTTTGAGTGGGGAGAGAAAGGCCTCAATATTCAATATCAACGTTGTGTAGAGTGTGGAGCATGTCTTAGGGGTTGTCCGCATGCTAATATACACTGGGACTATCCCCGCGCTGGATTCGGTATAGCCCATGAACTATAGGTTAAAACATCCCCGCCAGGCCTTGGGGGGATGTTTTTTGGTCAAAGTATACTTTCGTAGCATTTGGGAAAAAACTAACAAAAAATTATTCCGAGGATGTGGCGAGATGACCATAGCAGGTATCATGCAACCAATCGAAACGGACCTGCATCGAGTACGAGAGACCATGTCAAAGGTTCTACAGCAACGGGGTACTCACGCTGTACTGCTACAGTCAAAGGCGTATGCCTTTGACGATGGCAAATTATTGCGCCCTGCTATCGTGCTGCATTGCGGACGTGCGCTAGGAGCATCAATTAATACCCTGGTTTACGCCGCGGCAACTGTTGAACTACTGCATATAGCCACCTTAATCCATGATGATGTCGTTGATAATGCCTCAGTCCGCCGCGGCAAGCCAACCCTCAAGGAAACTATGGGCAATAAGTTCGCAGTCCTTGGGGGAGATTTTTGTTTAGCTAACTCGCTTCGCTGTGCTGCTAAACTCGGTAGCTGCGCAGTCCTGGAACTCGGGGAGGCGGTAGTTAAAGTCATTGAAGGCGAGTTGATGCAGGCTACGTCCACCCACAATTTCGACATGACTCTCGAAGAATATGTAGAGCGGGTGGCAGGGAAAACGGGCGCAATATTTAGCCTGAGCATGCGGCTGGCAGCAGTTGCGGCGGGGGCGCCACATACCATCCGTGCTCTGGCTGGCCAGTTTGGTCACTATCTAGGTATAGTCTTTCAGATGCGTGATGACTACCTCGACATTTTCGGTACTAGCCAGTCTCTTGGAAAGCCTGTCGCCAACGATTTGGTTCAAGGGAACATCACCTTGCCCCTCATGTTGGCACATAGACGTCAGCCCGACCAAACGCTTAGGGGGCGCGTCACGAATGGGGAGTTTTCCGCCTCTGACTTACCAGCCATACGCAAGTGGGTGTCTGACTCAGGAGCCGAGGACGAGCTATTGCAGATAATGCAGCACTATGCGGATTTAGCCTTAGCCGCACTATGTTGCTTACCGCCAGGCGAGAGTAGGGATGCGCTCAGTGCCTGTGTTGAAGTAGCCATAACACGTAAGCGCTAAAATGAAGAAACGAATGTTGGCGTGGTTGCGTTTAATGCGCCTATTTCCCACCTTAACTTGGGTGGGGGTAACAACGTTTGTAGGCGTGTCCATAGCTGCCAAACACAGCTCGTGGGCATCACTTGATTATTGGGCTGTTTTTTTAGTTTTAAACAGCGGCATAGTGTGCCACGGATTACTTGCGCATAGTGCGAATGACTATGTTGATTGGAATACTGGCACTGATCGTAACTCGCCCGGTTTATTTAGTGGCGGCAGTAGGGTCATACCCGAAGGTTACCTAGCTTTCGACAGCATGTGGAACGGCATGGGCGTAGCATCCTTGCTAGGCCTAATCCTAATGGCGCTATTGTACTTAAGGATAGGTAGTCAGGCCTTACTGGGAGGCGCAATAGCCGTCTTCGCTGCACTATTTTATAGTTTACCGCCGCTCATGTTAGCCTACCACCCTGTGGTAGCAGAATGGCTGGCGGTAGTACCAGCATTAGTAGCCTGTGGATGGCTCGCCAACGTGTCGGCCTCTGGGGGGCAACCTCTTGAAGCTGGCGATTGGTTACCCATGTTTATCACTGCCTTGGTGTTAGTGGGCCACCTGATGTTTCATCATCTCTCAGACATCGAGGCCGACCTTACGGCAACCCCACCTAAGTTCACTACCCCGGCCTATTTCGCCGCTCTCAAATGGGATCCACGTTATGTCCCGGCCAGTTATTGGCTTTTAGTAGTGGCGTTGTCTATTTTCACTAGGATGTACGTGTTGGGAATCGCGTGCACCATTGCTACTGCCATCAGCCTGAGTGTAAACTTGTCTCATAGAAGACTGCTAGCGCAGATTGACCAAGTTCTGCTTCTTGGTATCTCGGTAGCGATTATCATTGAAATCTTGTACTAGAGGACTTTTGTGGGTGTATGAAGAATTAAGTATTTGTTAAACCCATTAAAATCCGCTGGACAAGGTGACACGACCCTAATATGATAGTGCAAGGACTAAAACGGGGTGATATATTGTTAAACTTAATAGCTCTACTGGGTGCCTTCCTTATTGTCACAGCCGTTATACCGCCGGTATATAACCTATCCATGAGTTACAGCATTGTGGATAAACCCAATGCACGCAAGGTGCATCAGACTCCTATGCCTTTTGTGGGAGCTGCTATTTGGGCTGGTGTGTTGTTAGCAGTCTGGTTACTGCCCATAGAGCGGAGATTACTTATAGGTGTGTCTTTAGGGGGAACCGTCGCTTTTGCGGTGGGTTTTGTGGATGACTTTATCAAGAGCCGGGGCGGAGATTTGGCGGCAGGGCCTAAGTTTATAGGTCAGATCTTTGCTGCCATCTTACTATTTTCAGCTGGTGTTAAAGTGCAATTCCTCTCTAACCCTTTTACTGGAGGTTTAGTATACCTGCCTGATTTAGTGAGTCTGGTCGTAACAGTAGCCTGGGTCGTCGGTGTAACTAACCTCATCAACTTTATGGATGGGTTGGATGGGCTGGCGTGTGGGCTGGTGAACATTGCTGCTCTCACAATGGCCGTAGTATCATATTTTATGGGTCAACCTACTACTTTGTTGGTATCACTAGTATTGGTTGGCGTTACATCTGCTTTCTTTAGGGTTAATTTTAATCCAGCTCGCATGTTTATGGGCGATGCCGGGGCGTATTTCTTAGGCTTCATGCTGGCGGCAGTATCGGTCGAAGGAGCCTTTAAGTCGGCGACCTTGGTGGGACTTTTAATTCCCATCATCGTATTGGGATTACCCATTGCAGATACTGTGTTTAACATCGTACGTCGGCTCCTAAGTGGTAAACCAGTATACGTGGCGGACAAAGGACATGCCCACCATAGACTATTACAGGCGGGACTCAGCCATCGCCAAACAGTATTGGTAATGTACCTCATTAGCATCTGCTTTTCTCTCACCGCTTTAGTTCTCATGTTTGCAAATAAATAATCATAAATCTAAGGGGCTGATTCGCAAATGTGAATCAGCCCCTACTTTGTGCCCAACTAGCTGAAGCGGACGGTGAGGTTGTTTCCGGATGATACGGGTCTGTTGCTGGAGATATAGCGGATATCTTTGTTTTTAGCCAAAAATGCGATCTCATTAGCAAAAAGCTCTGCAGAAAAAGCCGAGATACAAGGCATAGTCTTCTTAATCCGTAATCCTTGGAGTCTCCTGGGCAAAGTAGGGCCTAAGTCGTGCTGCACTATTACACTAAGCCTACCACGCGATTTACCATCTAATTGCTGCAGTATATCCGCACCTATTTTTGCTCTCCAATCCATTTTACGCATCACCCCGCTCTATTATATTCAGCGGGAGTGGGGGAGGTGCGCGGGTGTGGTTCCTAGTTCCTAGTGTAACGGTCGTACACGGTACGCAGAGCATAGTGGAACGGAGTTAACGGTCTCCTGATGGCTGATGTCTCTACACAGCAAGCGGAGGCGGCAACGCTCGCGTCACCACCGCGACACAAATGCACTCCCAGCCTCATAAAAGCGCCATGGCAATTCCTTAGCCTGGGAGATCCCGATGCGCGGTGTAGCTACGAGCTCGGCAGGCACGTAACCATCGTCAATTATATATAGAGGCGGGGTAGTCAAGTCAGCGCCTTTATGAGAAAGGGTAATGTCAAATGCCTGGCATAGCCTGCCCGGGCCGCTGCATAGCAGCCTCTTATCGCTAACGCCACGGCGGCGCTGCATTAACGTTAATCCATCAATTGGCTCAAGCGCGCGGATCAGCACCGCATCAGCTACATTGGCATCCTGTACCACCACGTTAAAACAGGTATGCATGCCGTAGGTGAAGTACACGTAGGCGTGACCTGGTTCCCCGAACATCGCTTCATTGCGCTTAGTCTTACCCTTGGCTGCGTGGCAGGCAGGGTCGTCTGGGTTACCACAGTAAGCCTCAACCTCTACGATTCGACCCGTAGTTTTCCCCGCAGGAGACTCATGCACTAAAATCTTGCCTATCAATAAACGCGATATCTCAAGCGTATCCTTGCCATAGTAAAAATCTCTCGTTAAAATCAAGTATAATCACTCCCGCAGGTAGTGTAACCGCGTGCGCGTTGCGTTACGCATAGTTGCGCTAGCACATGACGGAGCGCTATCCGCTCTCAGCTATCTAGTATCCGACAGCATTACAGAGTAATGCGATAGGGCGCTCTTAAGAAAGCGGCAAGCGGAAAGCGCTTTAGGAAAGGAGGCCCTCCCATGCCTGCTAACTGGCAAATCATCGTTGCGTCACTGCAAGAGCTATATCCCGATGCCCATTGCGAGCTCGTTTATGCCAATCCGTTTCAGCTACTAATCGCCACTATACTTTCGGCCCAGTGTACAGATGAACGGGTCAATAAAGTGACCCCCCTACTGTTTGCTAAGTACCCACAAGCCGCAGATTTAGGGGCTGTGTCTCAGGAAGAACTAGAGAAACTTATCAAATCTTGTGGTTTGTTCCGCAGCAAAGCTAAAAATATTATCGCCTGTTGCCAGAAGCTATGCGAGCTTTATGACTGCGCAGTGCCAGCAAACTTAGACCACCTGCAGGAGCTGCCTGGAGTTGGGAGAAAAACAGCTAATGTCGTGGGCTATAACGCTTTCGGTATTCCTGCCATGGCTGTTGATACCCATGTCTTCAGGGTGGCCCGCCGTCTGGGGATGGCCTCGGGAACCACTCCTGATGCAGTTGAAAAGGATTTAACCGCAGTCTTACCAAGTGAGCTTTGGGGGCCAGGGCATCATTTGTTGATTTGGCACGGCAGACGCATGTGCACTGCCAAGCGTCCCAACTGCGATGCCTGTCCGCTGCAAGCTGAGTGTATGCACATTAAAGGCCTAGGGTCTGAGTAGACCCTAGGCCTTTAATGTGGTGGAAAAGGTGACCCCCTCCCTTATAGTAGTTACTTGCACTTGCTCAGTTTATTCTGTACGTCGTTCCAGTTGACCAGGTTCCACCAAGCAGCAATCCAATCAGCCCGGCGGTTCTGGTACTTAAGATAATAGGCATGTTCCCACACATCGACGGTTAGTAGCGGAATAGCCCCGATTAGGCTCACATCCTGATGCTTCTCGATGGTCAGGACGCGTAGGCCCTTAAACTCCTTAGAGTGGACCAGCAAAGCCCAGCCCGACCCTTCGACAGCTGCGGCAGCCGCACTAAATTGCTTCTTAAAGGCCTCAAAAGAACCAAAGTTAGTGCTTATGTCTTCCATGAGCAGTCCAGTGGGCTCTCCTCCACCAGGGGGAGACATATTAGACCAGAAAAGCGAATGGAGTAAGTGACCACTGCCGTGGAAGGCAATCTCACGCTCCCAATGCTTAATCAACGAGAAATCTAACGTGGATCTAGCCTCACTGAGCTTTTCTTCAGCCTTATTAAGCCCATCAACATAGGCTTGGTGGTGTTTGCTATGGTGTAGTTTTAGGGTCGCCTCATCGTAGTGAGGCTCTAAGGCATTATAGGCATAGGGGAGCTCAGGTAGTACATGTTTATGACTCATAAATTGACACCATCCTCTCGAGTTTTACCGCTATCCATAATTTAAGCAGAACGCCAACAAAGCTTGCTAATCTTTTTCTCCATTTTTTTATCAAAACCTTCTTTTGGGCGAAGGACTTTGCCTCTCTCCTATGGAAAGTCTCCTCAAAGGAAAGATTAGAGGTGCTAGATATGCGGGTAAGGGTGCGGGCGCTCAAGTATGGTGGGTACAGACATGAGGAAAAGAGTGCTGTGCTCATTGCACGTACGCTTGAGTATTTCATGGTTCGCGAACAGACAGCCACTGGGCTAGGGACTTATAGCCTTTTCCCCGTGGGGCAATGGTTTTATGTGCAAGTGAAGGTGCAAGGAGGTAACGAACCTACCTTTTACTGCAAGGTCATTATGCCAATTGAGCACGTCAACGACCTGATTGAGTTTGTGGACTTAGATTTAGCCGTGGTAGGTGATGGGCGGGGTAACTGGCAGACAGCCAACGAAGAGAAGTTTCAAGAAAATGCTGCCATGTACAACTATCCGCAGGATTTGCATTACAGGGCCAGCCATGAGTTAGTCAGATTGCGTGAGAAAGCCGAAAAAGGCGGTTTCCCCTTCAATGGCTTTTTGGACAAGTATCTTGGTCTCTTCCGTCTTGCCGCTTCGCGCGAGGTATCTGCTCAGACCTTCCCGTGGGAGTTTTGGGAGGGCCTAATTAAAGAGAGGGGTTGGCTAATCGATCGCCCTGCAGGTAGCGAACATCCACGTTATAGTAATATCATCTATCCTGTCGACTACGGGTATTTACCAGAAATCATGGGCTGGGACGACACGGAACAGGATATTTTTGTAGGCAACCCAGAAGGCCCTCTAGTGGGGATAGTGCTCACGGCAGATTTTTATAAGGGTGACCGTGAGTTTAAGCTCTTATGGGGCTTAACTAATGAACAAGTGGCCACTATTAATGCTTTCTTCAATAAAGAACCAGAGCTTATGATTGGGTTACTCGTAGAGAGGGCCAAAAGTTAAACACGAGGACGCATTTCGGCTAGGCCATCTGCTATGTGTCCCTACACTGCGGATGCGATAGGGCGCGAGAGGACTCCCATGTGTAACTCTACTTAAATTTTAGGAGGCATAAAAATGCACAACCAAACAATTCTTCACTGGATCAGCAGCAACGCGGGCAATCTCGTTAAGCTCAGCGACCACATTTGGGAGTTAGCAGAAGTAGGCCTGCACGAGCACAAATCGGCAGCGGCCCTTATTGACACGCTTAAGCAGCATGGCTTTACCGTCGAAGAAGGCGTCGCCGGCATGCCCAGCGCCTTTGTGGCCAGCTTCGGCAGCGGCAAGCCAGTAATCGCTATTATGGGTGAGTATGACGCCTTGCCAGGCTTGTCCCAAAAGACTCATTTCGAGAAAGTCCCCGCAAAACCCGGCGCTGCCGGGCATGGCTGCGGCCATAATCTACTCGGAGTAGGTGCCTTAGGCGGCGCCGTAGCCGTAAGAGAGACCATGGTAACGCACGGGCTCTCGGGAACCATTCGTTACTACGGCTGCCCCGCCGAAGAAACATTAGTGGGCAAAGTCTTTATGGTGCGCGATGGTTTATTCGCCGATGTCGATGTGTCACTAACCTGGCACCCGAGCTCTCTAAACACCCTTTGGGCTGCTAGCTCTTTAGCCATGAATTCCGCCAAGTTCACCTTCCACGGCCGTTCCTCCCATGCCGCAGGCGACCCTGAGAGCGGTCGCAGTGCGCTAGACGCCGTTGAACTAATGAACGTAGGCGCCAATTACTTGCGCGAACATATCGTGCAAGATGCCAGACTACACTATGTAATCACTAATGGTGGCGGAGAGCCCAATATCGTGCCCCCTGTGGCCGAGGTCTGGTATTACGTGCGGGCGCCAAAACGTAAACAGGTCGACGAGATATATGCACGCCTCATTAAGGTAGCTGAGGGTGCAGCTATGATGACCGAGACCACCTTTGACATCGAGTTCTTAACGGGTTGCTACAACACATTGCACAACCATGTGGTAGGCGATGTCCTGATGGATGCTTTTCGTACGGCGGGAGCGCCTCAGTTCACGGCAGAGGATGTAGAATTCGCCCGCCACATGGCTGCTAATTACCCGCCTGGGCATTATCAGACCATGGTGGATAACATGAAAGACCGAGTCGGCGTAGATGTCGAAGGCAAATACCTTATGGACTTAGTTACCGAGCCCCACGACTACGGCAAAGTAGCTGCAGGCTCCACCGATGTCGGTGACGTCAGCTGGGTCACTCCTACAGCTCAGTTCATGGCCGCCTGCAACGCCCTCGGAACCCCCGGCCACTCCTGGCAATACACCGCTTGCGCCGGCATGGGCATCGGCCACAAGGGCATGCTCACCGCCGCTAAGGTACTAGGCCTCAGCGCCCTGAAGTTCCTGCAAGACGCTGAACTAGTCGCCAAGGCCAAAATCGAATTTGCGCAATCGGTAAAAGGCAGAGAGTATAAGACTCCACTGCCGGAAGGTCACAAACCACCACTGCACCAGCTGCACTAGAATAAACCAAGAACAGAGCGCGAGGGGTAACCCCACTCGCGCTCTGTTGTTTTAAGATATCCAGGTATCAAAGATTCTTCTTATATCCAGTACGCCGATCTCTTTATCTATTTGCTTGTTGATATAGTCGGCATCAATCGCCTCCTGATGAACCAAGTAAAGTCTTTGCGCCCATTCGCAATCAACAGAGGATTTCCAGTAAACGCAGGCCCGCAACCTATCAAGGATGAGGTCCTCTACTCCAATGACAAATACATACCCAACATCTCCAAGGTCTAGTCTAATTACCTTGTCCATGCTGCCCGCGAGCTGGCGGTCTGGTACCTCAATTACCACATTGAGTTTCTCATGAAACCAATGCTATATAGACTAACTGCGTGCCCACCAACTACTATCGGAAGCAGGCCCGCGTTTTGGCTGCTCTCAGTAATGATGGCCATCACCCTGAGGAATAACTCAAAAGTGGGCATCTCCAGGCCTTTGAGTGCTGCCAGCCTATCTTTAGAGTTCATAGTACCACTCCCTTGGGCTGCGCATAATGACCTTACCGCTCGTCACGGCTTCCTGCCACCTACGTCTGCTGATATCATCCAGAAGGCGTTGCTCTACAGGATCGCGGGGCCTTCCACCACGACGTGGGGCAAACTGACGCTGCTTAGGAGAGCTATTTACTCTATTGGTGATTTCCGACAGCGACATTTCTTTCACATTCGCACCCCCTCTTTGGTAAGCATTCCCTTCCGTTAAGGATTCGAGACTATATTCTCCATATCTGCCCACTTTCCCTTTTCCCACTTACCTTTTGGCAGGGAATTAGCGACCATTCGGCGAAATGTGATGAAGAAACATAAGGTGAGGAGCGGTCAAATGACAAAGCTAATTTCGTGGAACGTCAACGGCATTCGTGCCTGTGTAAACAAGGGCTTTCTAGATTTCTTCAACCAGGCCGACGCCGACATCTTTAGCATTCAGGAGAGCAAGATATCCGCTGGTCAGATCGAGCTACTCATGGAAGGCTACGATCAATACTATAGCTACGCCGAGAAAAAGGGGTATTCCGGTACCGCTGTCTTTACTAAGGTTAAACCAATTAACGTCAGCTACGGCCTCAATATCCCGGCCCATGACCAAGAAGGGCGCCTAATCACCTTGGAGTACGAAGACTATTACCTAGTTAACTCCTATTCGCCTAACTCGCAACGTGGTCTAGCACGCTTAGACTACCGCATGGAGTGGGATGACTGTTTTCGGGATTACCTAAGATCTCTCGACGCTCATAAGCCAGTAGTCTTTTGTGGCGATTTCAACGTTGCTCATAAGGACATAGACATCAAAAACCCCAAGACCAACCGCCGCAACGCCGGCTTCACCGATGAAGAAAGAGCTAAGTTCACAATGCTCCTAGAGAGCGGTTTCATCGACTCTTACCGCCACTTCTACCCCGACCGAGAGGGAGCCTATACTTGGTGGTCGTACTTTGCCAACGCCCGCGAAAGAAATATCGGCTGGCGCATCGATTACTTCTGTACCTCGGAGCGACTCAAAGATAGGCTACTTCAAGCAGATATTCACCCGCATATTATGGGGTCAGATCACTGTCCGGTGGAGTTAATAATGGGGTCAGGCTTAACTTTTTAACTTGTTCTATGAGATACACACTTTATACGTGCAAGTCGCGCTTGTTAAAGATCGCTATGCCGCCGATGTACAGCGCTGCAGCTATCAGCGCGAGTAAAGCCATCCCGATATATGCGAAGCTGTCACCCTCGAGCAATTTGAACGGATCAAACAGCGCATATAGAGACAGATTGCCTAGCCAGCTAAACTTGTCACCCGCAGCACCAACCATTTGCAGTACCAGAAAAGCGCCAGGTAACCCTATGCCAATTCCCAAACTGTGCTTGCTCTCATTAGCGATACATGAGGCGAAGAAGCCAATGCCACCAATGGCGAAGTATGTTAGTAATGCGTATATATTAAGCATAATGAACTTGCCTGTTTCCAGATGCCCAGGGAACATTGCCCCGCTTACGACTATCCCGAGCGTGGTCGCTACTGTGAATAATGCAGTGATTGAAGCCAGGCTGAAAAGCGCTTGAGTTGAGGCGATTTTGGTACGCGTATTGGGAGTCGCCAGTAGGTAAGCCATACTACCTTTATCCACGTGGCTGGCCATGAGGCGGTGATTAACTACAATAGATACGACCAGAGGGAACAAAAATACTATGCCACAGTAGAGAGAGCCAGCAATAAATGACACCAGAGTTGATCCAATTTGCGCCATACCAAAGGCTTTTAGGAGGGCTTCCGGCATCATTTCCATCATTACTAGGAACTTCTCGGCGCCAGCTGGGTCGAACATCCCTACCATTATTGATATATAGAAGCAGAAGACGGCAGTCATGATAATCCAGATAGTACGATTATCCCTGATATTAGCTCTAAACAATGTCCACGACATGTTACTTCGCCTCCTTGCCGTAGTAACGGATAAATATCTGCTCTAGAGTTTGTGCTGCCGTATCAAGGCTTGTAACGTTACAGGAAGCCAAAGTAGTCATCATCATCATGTAATCACTACCTATAAATATCTCAACTCTATTATCATCAGCCATGCGGTAGTCTAGACCACTAGCCTTGATACGTTCTAGGTCAGAGCTATCTGCAACGGATACCAAGTAGCTCTTACGCAGGGATGATTTCAAACTAGCAATATCCTCTACCGCCACGATTTTTCCCTCTCGGATGATGGCAGCACGCTCGCAGGTACGGTCAACTTCGTCAAACATGTGTGAGGACATTAATACGGTCTTGCCGCGACCCTTTTCCTCCATGACGAGTTCAATGAACCGCTTTTGCATTAGGGGGTCTAGCCCGCTGGTTGGCTCATCAAGGATCAGTACTTCTGGGTCATGCATAAATGCCGCTATCAGGCCTACCTTTTGCTTCATGCCCTTGGACATCTTGCGAATCTTACGATCGCTCTCTAGCTCAAACCTTTCGATAAGACTGTCCCGTCGCTTGGCGTCCGTGATGGAGCAATTCACGACCCAAGGTGTGGAAGCATGCGAAAAGGTCCTGACGGAAAACGTCCCCTTCGAGGAAAAGATGGAAAGGGTATTTGAACTGCAGCGTAGTTTAGCTGCTTTGATGACACAGGAGTTTCTCAAAAGCGTAGTGTGGAGTGATCCCGATAATCAAAATGTATCTAGGGAGATTTTCCAAAAGAAGACGCTCCCATTTCTGCAACGCTTTCTTGATCAGGGCAAACGAGAGGGAATAATCAACCCTTCAATAACCTGGGAGGCCTTAATGGCTTACACCAGTGCACTGGCATCGATTAAGCTCCAGCCCGATTACCTAAAATCAAGCGAGGAGCACAAGCAAGCCATCGACAGACTGTTTTACTACGGACTAATAGGTAAATGAATGGGGTCAGGCCTTCCTTTTTAACTTATTCGTTCCTGCCCATATTCCTCTCTTAATCAACCTCTACCCTTACCACCATATCCACTTAGAGTACAATGAAACTAATCTATTTTAAGGAGTGAGCGGTATGAACAGCCAAATCATACGCATATACGAGGGTTCAGATAGTTAGTTGGGCCCTTAGCTTTGGCTTCGCGGCCAGCTAACCGTAAGTTGCAGGTAACACAAAACTTATGGAAAGAAGGTCTGCCAATGTTACAGTTAAAATATCTACTACATGATAGGGACCGCGCCCTGAGTATATTATCGCGCTGGAATTATGACGAGAGTCAGCCTGCCTTAATGGAACGTTTCCGCATATCGTCTAACGCCGTCTACGCCTTTACTCACGAAGGTGTGATCCACTTCTTGCGCTTTGCTCACGAAGAGGAAAAGAGCCGTGAGCAAATCCTTGCGGAACTCGAGTTTCTCAGGTACCTAAACGCGAACGGTTATCCGTGTTTACGCCCTGTAGTATCGAAGTACGGTAACGAAGTTGAAGTAGTCGATACTCCCGCCGGTCGTTATTACGCTACTGTGTTTCTCGGTGTACCCGGTAAGAGTCTCGGCAATCAACCCATTACAGCGGACATGCTCTATGGCTGGGGTAAACAAATGGGTCTACTGCATCGTTTGAGTAAGGACTATACACCAGAGAACTACAGGCGCGTCGACCACGAAGGTAAGCTTAAGTGGATGGCCGAAGTTTTAGCCACATTTCCGGATGAGAAACTAGCACGTACAGAGCTCAAAATAGTGAACGATTGGCTCGCTAAGCTGCCCAGAACAAAAGACCACTACGGTCTTATTCACTACGATTTTGAGTTAGACAACGTCTTTTATTGCGAAGACACCAAGAAATTTCACATTATTGATTTTGACGACGCGGCCTACCATTGGTTTGCGCTCGACGTAACCAATGCCTTGGCGAGCTATGAAGGCGACAACCCACATCTGGCCCTGGAGCAATTTATTGCCGGTTACCGTACGGAGCATGTCTGGGATGAGCAGTGGCTTGCGCTTATGCCTGGCTTTACGCGGTACCAACTCCTTTATGGTTATGTTCGCATAATCCGGTCTACCCAAGATAAGAGCTTTGGCGAGGAACCGGACTGGATGGCAGGTTTGCGCCAGAAACTTGCTAAGCTGTGTAAGGAACGCAGTGCCAATTTCGGTAAAGAGATCTAGCCCTTAAAGCATTCCATTTACGGTCGACAAAATCTTAATTAGTATTGTCACCATTAGACACTGAGCGCTTGCAGGAAATCCCCCTTCATGATAGAAAATATAGGTAGAGAGACACAAGTAAGAGCAGCTGGGACAGGCTGCTTTTCTATCTTATACAAGCATAGCTGTTCCACAGATATTCGACACACTCAGTTTCGCGCTAGTCCAGCTATGATCACTTACGCCAGTTATGATTATGCACGGGGCTTATGTGCGTGTCGTTCACTCCAATATGCGACAGCGAGCGAGTCTTAAGGAGTGAAGCGCGGTGTGGAGCGCTTCATTGCGAAACTAGCTCACGAGAAATACCCCTGCAGACTATTACTGCCATGAGAATTACAGATAAGAAATGACGCACCTCTTCCACCACCTCAGTGCAGGAGAGATTACCAAACCGCCAACATCATCCGTTAAGAGATGCAACCTCACTGGCAAAGGAGGATCCGCGTGTATATATCAAGGATTTCGACCGAGGGCAGAGAACAGCTGACAGTCGACCATTTAAGGGAAACCGCCGCTTACGCTAGTATGCTTGGTGGGAAGTTTCGCCTGCCCTCAATGGCACGCCTGGCAGCGCTCTTTCACGATATGGGCAAGTTTTCCGATGAGTTTGTCCAATATCTTAGAGTCAGTGCCCAATGCAAGAAGAGCGGTGGGGACAAGCCGCGCAGGGGTTCGGTCATACATGCGACGCAAGGCGCGAAATACATCTACGAAGTCGGCTTGAGCGAGAAGGGTTTATTATTGGCGGCGGAGACTGCCTCAATTTGCGCCGCAGGGCACCACGGTGGTCTCATGGACAGTATCTCGCCGCAAGGCGATACGCCGCTGAGAGACAGGCTTGCAGCCAACAAAGAAGCACTTCACTACGAAGAAGTGGCAAAGGCTTTCGAGAGAGAGGGCGTTCTGTCCGAAAGCATAGAGGAGTTGTTGTTATTGTGTGACGATGAATTAACGGCATTCATTAAGATTTGCCGTGCAGAAAAACTCGACGCATGGTTTATGGTGCATATGCTCGTCAAAAGCGTTTTTTCATGTTTGGTAGACTCCGACCGTTACAATGCGTACTGTTTCGATATAGATAAAAAGCCTGAGGCACAGCTTTTTACTCCACCGTGGGGAGAATATGCCAACAGGCTTGAAAAGCACATTTCGGTCTTTCCGATTAACTCAGATATTGCTCGCATCCGCAAGGATATTTCCGAGAAATGCCTAAGCGCTTCTGCACGACCGTGCGGCGTATACCGATTGCACGTGCCAACAGGCGGAGGCAAGACACTCTCCAGTCTACGCTTTGCGTTAAATCACGCCAAAGAGCACAGTATGGGGCATGTCATTTATGTTATCCCTTACTTGTCGGTTTTGGAGCAGACGGCAGGTGAGATACGGAAAGCACTTCAGTGTCGCGACGACGAGGAGTTTGTACTGGAGCATCATTCTAATTTTGTTCGGCCGGACGATGAGAACGAGGCACAAGCCTACCGTCTTCTGACCGATCGTTGGAGTCAACCCATTATCATCACAACGCTGGTGCAGTTTTTGGAGAGTGTCTTTTCTCATAAGGCTGGGAATCTACGCAAACTACATAACATGGCCAACTCGGTCTTGATTTTTGATGAAGTCCAGTCGCTGCCGATCAAGTGCGTGCACCTATTTAACGATGCTCTCAATTACCTACACACATTTGGCAAATCTACTATGTTGCTTTGCACCGCAACGCAGCCGCTCATTGACAAAGTAGAGACCCCAATCCGGCTATCCTCAAGTTGTGACCTTATAGCTGATACCACCGAAGTCTTTGAGCGGCTCAAACGAACGAGTATCAAGGATTGCAGGATAAGGGGAGGCTATTCAACCGAGGCCTTGCGCGACTTCGTTCTTGAAAAGCTTGATGCAGCCGGCAACTGTCTCGTTATCCTTAACACAAAAACGGATGCTTCTAATCTTTACAAATCAGTGAAAACGCACATGTCCGAGAACACTGAAACACAGATAAAGCTGGTGCACCTAAGCACGTTAATGTGTCCGGCTCACCGTATGGATGCCATCGAATCTATGCAAGAGACGATCAACCATAAGAAGGTGTTCAAGAACGAACGCATTTTGTGTATCAGCACGCAGCTTATAGAAGCTGGTGTTGACATTTCGTTCGCCAGTGTCGTGCGCGCCTTGGCTGGGCTCGATAGCATTATGCAGGCCGCGGGGCGGTGTAACCGTAACGGCGAGGACCCAGAAGGGCGTGAGGTCTATGTTGTGAATCTCGCAGAGGAGAATCTGTCAAGATTACCTGATATTAAGTGCGGTAGTGATGTAACATCACGGATACTTGGTGAATTGGTGGATGATTTGCAGTCTCACACGGTGATGGACCGCTATTATGAGGAGTATTTCTACAAGCGCAGTGAAGGGATGAATTATCCATATGATGGTGGAAACATCTATGACTTACTGTCAAGTAACAAGAAAGGCCGTGGCACATACATTAACTTCGGTGGTCAAGCACCACTACCAAGACTTCTTCAGGCGTTTCAAACGGCAGGTGAACAGTTTTACGTAATTGAACGAAATACAACCAGCGTTCTTGTCCCGTATGAGCGCGGAGTGGAGCTCGCCGCGGCATACAAGAAAGCCAATCTCAAGGATAAGGCGCGGCTGCTCCGCGAGATGGGGCGGTATTCCGTTTC
The DNA here is from genome assembly GCA_009773495.1 of Bacillota bacterium. GTDB lineage: Bacteria > Bacillota > UBA994 > UBA994 > UBA994 > WSXW01. The sequence continues at coordinate 12,657 of WSXW01000012.1, read as the reverse complement.
GCTGTATCCATACCAGAAGAAGAAGCTAGAGGAGATGCACGCCCTGTCTCTCATTGACGACGACATCTATGTGTTGGACAAAGCCTATCATGACTCAGTCAGTCTTGGCGTTGTTTTTAAAGGAGATCCGGAATTTTTGTGTGTATAGGAGGGTGAGAAAATGCAGCACAGAAACACTGTGGAATTTGTCGTGTATGGAAACTACGCGCTGTTCTCCGACCCAATAACCCGCATTGGCGGGGAGAAATTCTCGTACCAGATTCCCACATATCAGGCGTTGAAAGGCGTTCTAGAGAGCGTGTACTGGAAGCCGACACTGATCTGGTACATTGACGAGGCGCGAGTGATGAAGAGAATTCAAACTCAGTCAAAGGGCATGCGGCCGATCAAGTACACTTCCCCAGAAAACGATCTAGCTTATTACACCTATCTTAAGGACGTGTGCTATCAGGTCAGGGCCCATTTCGAGTGGAATGAGCATCGTCCGGAGCTTGCTCACGACCGAAACGAGCATAAGCACCACAACATCGCGAAGCGCATGATAGAGCGTGGCGGACGGCGCGACATATTTCTCGGTACGCGCGAATGTCAGGGCTACGTTGAGCCTTGCGTATTTGGGGAAGGTAAAGGCTTTTACGACGGCTGCGGTAAGCTGAATTTCGGCGTGATGGTCCACGGCTTTGATTACCCAGACGAAACGGGAAAAGATGAGATGTCTGTGCGGCTGTGGAAGTCAGCGAGGCTGGAGAATGGCTACATCCGGTTTCCAGCGCCCAATGACGATTCGCCCGTTATCTTGACACGGTTTATTAAGCCAATGAAAGCCAAAGTATTTGAGGATGAAGCTGGCTTCTCTGGGCTAAACGAGCCAGAGTTTAGGGCACTGTTAGGGGAAAGTGGTGACGAGGCATGAGCTGGATACAAGACTTGTACCAAACATATGAGGCGTGCGCGGGAGCAGTTGGGGTCAGTCTTGATGGGCAGGATAAGATGCTGTTGCCCATCGGGCATACCTTGCTTAAGACATCTGTCGAAATACATATTCGTTCAGACGGTACTTTTGTTGATGCCTCAAGGGATAGAGGACAGGGAATCTCAATATGCGCGCCGTGCACGGATGATTCTGAAGGCCGAACAGCGAATGTCTCCCCGCACCCACTATTTGACCAAGTGAAATATGTAGCAGGGGACTACAACGCATTCACTGGGTTTCCCAACAGGCGACATTACACTATGTATATTGAGAACCTAAAGGCGTGGTGTGCCTCAAAATATTCACACCCAAAGGTAACAGCAGTATACTCATATGTAAAAAAGGGTACTGTTCTCAGAGATTTGATTGATGTCGGAGTTTTTACACCTGAAGAATTGCGGAACACAAAGCAAGAAGGCGACAAAGCCAAATTAACAATTGACAAGGTTGGTATACGATTTGCAGTCGCAATTGAAGGAGATCTGGAGAATAGAGTATGGATGGACAAAACGGTTCAAGAGAAGCATATACAATATGTTTCATCTATGGAAGGCAAACACGGTATGTGTTACGCATCGGGGAAAATGCTCGCTCTGACCGAGAATCATCCCAAGAAGATAAATTCTAGGGCCGCCAGTGCAAAGCTGATTTCGTCCAATGCAAAGGAAAACGACAATAACAATTTTGTTTATCGAGGACGGTTTCATAATGCACATCAGGTAGTTGCCGTAAGCTACGAGGCCTCCCAAAAGGCTCACCAGGCGTTACGATGGTTGATTTCTACCCGAGGATACGGTTGTGACACACAGGCAATTGTGGCATGGGGGGTTGATAAAGCATCGCAGGTGCCAAGCTTTCATGAAGATAGTTATGGAATTTATGAGTCGGAGATAGAAAGCGATGCGGACAAGCTAATTGAAGCTGGCAACCAAACATTCATTGACTATGCAAGGTTGCTGAATGCCGCTCTGCTCAGTTCTGGCAACGTAAATAGGCTAAGAGCACACGCGCGCGACATCGCTGTAATGGCAACAGATGCCACGACCGATAGGACTGGGCGTATGTCTATCACGTATTATCGCAGGCTTGGAGAAAATGAGTATCTAGAGCGCGTGGTCAATTGGCACAGTACCTGCAAGTGGTACCAACCGTTTAGCAAAGACAAGGATGGAAAGTACAAGCCAGGGTATTTTATCGGCGCACCGTCCTTTGACAGGATTATCGATGCTGTGTTGGGCAGAAAAAGAAGTCAAACAGACGCTAACTACGACAAACAGAAGAAGGCGGCGCGGGAGCGTCTGCTGCATTGTGTGTTTGACGGAGAGCGGATTCCGCGCGATATGGTAAATGCGGCTATTCATCGTGCTTCTAATCCGCTCGCACTTGAGAAAACCGACGCGAAAGGCGCTGCCGAGCGTTGGCGCGGTTGGGAGCAGGTGCTCTGCGCAGCCTGCGCAATGGTCAAACGATATTACCACGATTATAAAGAGGAGGAATTTGAAGTGGTTCTAGAAGATCAGAGAACCGACCGCGACTATCTTTATGGAAGACTACTTGCGGTGGCGGACAGAATTGAATCGGCAGCGAGATATAAGCAGGGTACAGCTAAAGATGACGCCCGGGCGACAAATGCGATACGTTACATGAATGCGTTTTCACAGCGCCCATTCCGCACGTGGAATATGTTGTTCACTCAGCAGTTGAATCCATACATACAACAGCTAAACGGAGCTGGATGGTATCTTAATCAGATCGAGAGCATCAAGGCGTTGTTTAATGTAGGCGAATACGAGTCTGACAGTCCACTTGATGGGAAATATCTGCTCGGATTCTTTGCGCAAAGGCAAGCCCTGCGCCAAAGGCAAGGAGAAAATAATAAAGGTACAAATGGAGGGGAAATTAAATGAGTTTAACAAACAAAATTGACTTTGCAGTGATGTTTATAGTAAAAAAGGCAAACCCAAACGGCGATCCGCTTAACGGCAACCGACCACGCGTCGATTATGAGGGCTATGGTGAGGTGTCAGATGTCTGCCTAAAGCGCAAGCTGCGCAACCGTTTGCAGGATTTAGGAGAACAGGTCTTTGTGCAATCGGACGACAACAGAAAGGATGACTATCGAAGCCTCAATGCCCGCTTTGAAGGGAGTAAAGAGATTGGAGATGAAAGTGACAAGAGGAAGAAAGCAGAACTAGCCTGCAAAACGTGGTATGACGTGCGTGCCTTTGGGCAAGTGTTTGCGTTTAAGGCAAAGGGCAGCGGCGATAGCGATTCAGTTTCTATTGGCGTGCGCGGCCCTGTGACAATTCAGAGTGCGGTCAGTGTTGAGCCTATAGACATCAGCAGCCTTCAGATTACTAAGAGCGTCAACCTCGAAACCGAGAAAGACCCAGATAAAAAGGGCAGTGACACCATGGGCATGAAGCACCGCGTGGAATTTGGTGTCTACAAGACATTCGGCAGTATCAACTGCCAGTTGGCCGAAAAAACCGGCTTCAGTGATGCGGACGCCGACAAGCTACTGGAGGCTCTGAAAACACTGTTTCTGAACGATGTCTCCGCTGCGCGCCCCGAGGGCAGCATGGAAGTCGTGAAGGTCATCTGGTGGAGGCACAATTGCATGAGCGGGCAGTACTCCTCGGCAAAAGTCCATCGAAGCGTCAAAATAGAGGTTCTTGGAAGCAACAGCTTACCAAGGGTCACGATTGAACCGTTGGACGGGCTGGAACCTGACGTCTTTGATGGTGCGTAACAATTATCTAGATGACGCACTCCTTCCTCTATCAGGCATACAGCATTTCGCTTTCTGCGAGAGACAGTGGGCTCTTATCCACGTCGAGCAGGTTTGGCAGGAAAATCTTCTAACCGTCGAGGGGCGCCATGTCCATGAGCGCGTCGATGACCCATTCTGCGATGAATCAAGAGGGGACCTGCGCATCGTGCGCAGCGTCCCCGTCCTGAGTAGAAGCTTGGGTCTACAAGGCGTCGCCGACCTCGTTGAGTTCCATAGGGTAAAAACCAGCAGTCCAAACTCTGTTCAGCTTCCCGGCGTCGTTGGTTCTTGGGTGCCCCGGCCAGTGGAGTTTAAGCGCGGGAAACCAAAACCCGATAGTCGCGATGAGGTACAGTTGTGTGCGCAGGCGATTTCTATAGAAGAGATGATGAACACGCACATCACTCACGGAGACCTCTATTACTGGCAGACAAGGAGGAAGCAGGTCGTCGAACTGACTGATTCTCTAAGGAACCGTACAAAAGAATTAGCAGCCCGCATGCACGCTTGCTTCATCACAGGAGCCACTCCTGCCGCAATCTATAGCAAATCTTGTAGCAATTGTTCCCTAAAAGAGCCGTGTCAGCCGAAGTTGGCAAGGAAGCGCCATTCTGTGTCGGCGTATATCAAGTCTGTCCTAGACCAGGAGGAGAGCAAGTAATGCGGCGTCTACTGAACACTCTTTATGTCACTGGACCGGATAGCTATCTCGCTCGCGACGGAGAAAACGTGGTGGTTCGTGTAGCTGAAGAAGTGAAACTACGCATCCCCGTCCATAATTTGGAAGGCATTGTATGTTTTGGCTACGCCGGAGCTAGCCCATCTCTGATGTCGCTTTGCTGCGAGCGAGGAGTGGGTCTCTCGTTCTTGACAGAGCATGGCCGTTTTCTAGCCCGTGTCAGTGGAACAGTGTCGGGCAACGTACTGTTGCGACGGCATCAGCATCGTCGTACAGAAGACCTTGAAGCCAGTAATAATCTGGCTAAGCACTTTGTGGTGGCTAAAATTCATAACAGCCGCACCTCGCTCCAACGCGCGGTCCGCGACCATGTACACACCCAGGAGCCCCTCTCTGTGGCTATCAAGACACTGTCGAACGTAATCTCAAGGGTAACGAATAGTCCTGACTTGGATGTCCTTCGTGGTTTGGAAGGGGAGGCGGCAGCAGAGTACTTTGGAGTTTTTGACCACCTCATTGTGGCGCAGAAAGAGGAATTTTCGTTCTCGCGCCGCGTTCGCCGCCCGCCTACAGATAAGGTCAATGCAATGCTATCGTTTCTTTACACTTTACTGGCTCATGATGCCGCATCTGCCTTAGAGACCGTAGGGTTGGATCCCCAAATGGGTTTTCTGCATCGTGATCGTCCTGGAAGGGCAGGCCTTGCCCTAGACTTAATGGAAGAGCTTCGCCCTTATCTCGCTGATCGGCTGGTACTTACCATGATTAACCGACGACAGGTAACGGCAGATGGTTTCTTGCAGAAAGAGAATGGCGCTGTGATCATGGACCCTAGCACCCGAAAGGCAGTTTTGGAAGCTTGGCAAAAACGCAAACAGGAAGAGATAGAACACCCATTTCTGAATGAGAAAATACCGATTGGGTTACTTCCCTACACTCAAGCCATGCTTTTGGCTCGTTACCTGAGGGGTGACTTAGATGATTATCCCCCATTCTTTTGGCGTTAGGAGCGACCTACCATGATGGTGCTAATCACTTACGATGTAGAAACATCTAGCGAGCACGGAAATTGTCGCTTGCGCAGGGTAGCACGCATATGCGAAAACCATGGGCAACGCGTCCAAAACTCTGTTTTCGAGTGTCTAGTAGAGCCTCACCAATACCTTCAATTGCGCAAGCAGCTAGAGGACGTAATAAACCACAACACCGACAGCCTGCGTTACTATTTCCTAGGGAGTAATTGGAAGAAGCGTGTAGAACACGTTGGAGCTAAGCCCGGCTACGATCCGGAAGGCATCCTCATCACTTGAGCACCAGCGCGAACCTACAGCACCCATGTTATCATCGGTAGGTTCGCGATACTGATGGTAGCAGGCTCTTGTGCCTAAAACATCTCCAAACACGTTAACAGATTGCCCAGACAGATTAGGTTCGCGGGAGTGCATCCCAAGAGCATTGCAGCGCAATGCTCTTGGGCATATACTGTCGCACCCCCTGCGGGTGCGTGGATTGAAACTTGACCACCCAATCCACTGTAACTTCGTTAGTTGTCGCACCCCCTGCGGGTGCGTGGATTGAAACTGTTATAGCATCAACCTTCTGCTTCACGGCCTCGTCGCACCCCCTGCGGGTGCGTGGATTGAAACTCTTGGTCAGAATGAGCAGGACACCTTGCTGTGTGTCGCACCCCCTGCGGGTGCGTGGATTGAAACTACCAACTGGGTCGCCCCCCGCGCGGGGGCGTGGGTCGCACCCCCTGCGGGTGCGTGGATTGAAACCTTAGTTATCATTGATAACTCCGGAATATCGCGGTCGCACCCCCTGCGGGTGCGTGGATTGAAACATTAAAGAACTAAAGCCGTTAGCCACGAGGCCCCGTCGCACCCCCTGCGGGTGCGTGGATTGAAACTTGGTCCAGTAGGATTCCCACTAGGATGGACTTGCGTCGCACCCCCTGCGGGTGCGTGGATTGAAACCAGCGTATCCTTGAGCAGTACAGTCCACCGTAGGGTCGCACCCCCTGCGGGTGCGTGGATTGAAACTTTAACGACATAGGCGGCACAAACACCACCTTATGTCGCACCCCCTGCGGGTGCGTGGATTGAAACTTCGTAAGCTCCCCACAGCTTAGAGTTATTAACGTCGCACCCCCTGCGGGTGCGTGGATTGAAACCCCAGAGGTCCTCAGACAACACATAAGGGTGCTGTCGCACCCCCTGCGGGTGCGTGGATTGAAACTACTTCGCTGACTCTATCCCGGCACAGTTGGCAGGTCGCACCCCCTGCGGGTGCGTGGATTGAAACCGGAAATGCAGAACCATCCCTAGCTGCAAATGCCTGTCGCACCCCCTGCGGGTGCGTGGATTGAAACTACTCAGTTACGTGAGTTTTTAGGACTTTTCGGCGTCGCACCCCCTGCGGGTGCGTGGATTGAAACTGCTACCTCACGGATAGTCTCGGCGCGTTCCTGGTCGCACCCCCTGCGGGTGCGTGGATTGAAACTTCGACAGTGTCGGGTTCAATCACCCACCCTCTATGTCGCACCCCCTGCGGGTGCGTGGATTGAAACTTGCAGTAAACGCAACGTAGTATCCCCGGCAACGCGTCGCACCCCCTGCGGGTGCGTGGATTGAAACCCACTAGGATGGACTTGCGAGACGTTCCACGTGGTCGCACCCCCTGCGGGTGCGTGGATTGAAACTACAACCATATGACTATCAAGCCATCTTAGTTAAGTCGCACCCCCTGCGGGTGCGTGGATTGAAACCCCTACAATCGATTTACGCGCCAATTACCCCATGGTCGCACCCCCTGCGGGTGCGTGGATTGAAACACTTAAGGATACACTAGGCAAGGGTAAACCCTGCCGTCGCACCCCCTGCGGGTGCGTGGATTGAAACCACGTAGCCCACTGCGTCTGGCTTAAAAGGCTCGCGTCGCACCCCCTGCGGGTGCGTGGATTGAAACGTTAGTGGGGAATTGCAAGAGGTACATTAACTCGTCGCACCCCCTGCGGGTGCGTGGATTGAAACAAGACTCTGAATCTATGGTAAACAAAATGATGCGTCGCACCCCCTGCGGGTGCGTGGATTGAAACACAATAAAATTAGGGTAGATGTGATATTTACCACGTCGCACCCCCTGCGGGTGCGTGGATTGAAACCCCCTGCTACTGCTCTTTGTTGCCTCACGACTAAGTCGCACCCCCTGCGGGTGCGTGGATTGAAACATACAGTCAAATCCTGGAAGGTTCATCCCCACAAGTCGCACCCCCTGCGGGTGCGTGGATTGAAACGTCTTCGCTCTCTATTACAACGGACCCAGGCAAGTCGCACCCCCTGCGGGTGCGTGGATTGAAACACTCCGGAAACTCAAGGAGGAATTAGCAATGGAGTCGCACCCCCTGCGGGTGCGTGGATTGAAACTAGTGAACCTACGTTAATGCATAGCACACCGTCTGTCGCACCCCCTGCGGGTGCGTGGATTGAAACCGAAAAATGGACGCTGCAGCAATGCGGCGAGAAAGTCGCACCCCCTGCGGGTGCGTGGATTGAAACCGACTGCCGCTGTTCCGATCTCCGCTGTTCCGAGTCGCACCCCCTGCGGGTGCGTGGATTGAAACTGCTTTGATAACGCACGCTCCCAGGCTGTATCGTGTCGCACCCCCTGCGGGTGCGTGGATTGAAACTGGTCTACACCGCCGCCTATACTGGAATGAGGCGTCGCACCCCCTGCGGGTGCGTGGATTGAAACATGCACCCAGAACCATTATGAAAGACAGATGAAAGTCGCACCCCCTGCGGGTGCGTGGATTGAAACTAATGAATCCCCAGGTGAATCCCCACCAACGACGTCGCACCCCCTGCGGGTGCGTGGATTGAAACTCTCACTGTATCCCGCCCTTAGCGCTGCTTGCGTGTCGCACCCCCTGCGGGTGCGTGGATTGAAACGATAATGCGCGTAGCCTGGCCGCTTCCCGAGCGGGTCGCACCCCCTGCGGGTGCGTGGATTGAAACTAGGGCTATGTGCCCTTGAGCGGAGGCTGTAGCGTCGCACCCCCTGCGGGTGCGTGGATTGAAACACCTTGTTCTGCGCCCCTGCGACGCTTTCAAACGTCGCACCCCCTGCGGGTGCGTGGATTGAAACTATCTGTGTGGAAATCTATTGCTGTCTGTGTGCCCCGTCGCACCCCCTGCGGGTGCGTGGATTGAAACACTGTTACCACCACGTCAGCTACAGCACCAGCCGCGTCGCACCCCCTGCGGGTGCGTGGATTGAAACTTGACAGCAGTAGGACGGAGAACAGCCCCCGGAAGTCGCACCCCCTGCGGGTGCGTGGATTGAAACACTCTCATTATACGCTTATTGTGACCAAAGTAAGTCGCACCCCCTGCGGGTGCGTGGATTGAAACATGTTCTCTACCAGCTGACTACGGGAGAACTCCGGTCGCACCCCCTGCGGGTGCGTGGATTGAAACTAAAAAATCCGTAGGGGCCTCGACTAACGACACGGTCGCACCCCCTGCGGGTGCGTGGATTGAAACAAAGAGGTCCTTATTGCTGTACCAAGGCTTACCTGTCGCACCCCCTGCGGGTGCGTGGATTGAAACCACAACACGGAAGCAAACTTAAACGTTAACCACAGTCGCACCCCCTGCGGGTGCGTGGATTGAAACTGTATACCTACCTCGGAGATAGCTCCGTTTACGGTCGCACCCCCTGCGGGTGCGTGGATTGAAACGTGTAATGCACCTGTAATCTGATCTATCGTGCCCGTCGCACCCCCTGCGGGTGCGTGGATTGAAACCAGATAACCTTTACATTAACAACAAGGAAGACATGTCGCACCCCCTGCGGGTGCGTGGATTGAAACAGACGACGCGAGGCGCAGGGACTGTACTCCGATGGTCGCACCCCCTGCGGGTGCGTGGATTGAAACCTTCTTTATGGCGGTCAGCTGGCGTTAGGTGAAAGTCGCACCCCCTGCGGGTGCGTGGATTGAAACCTTAAGCGATACCTTGGGCAGACCGGGCGACAGGGTCGCACCCCCTGCGGGTGCGTGGATTGAAACCCATTGCACGATACTGCACCCCTGTTGCACTGATGTCGCACCCCCTGCGGGTGCGTGGATTGAAACAAAGGTTTGAGGTGGTACATTCACTGTGGTTATGGTCGCACCCCCTGCGGGTGCGTGGATTGAAACTTTGTCATATACGAAGATGTAGCCACTTCTGGCAGTCGCACCCCCTGCGGGTGCGTGGATTGAAACTATATAGACGCACGAAGCAATGAACAACGCGCAGGTCGCACCCCCTGCGGGTGCGTGGATTGAAACCCTGTTGCCTGTGTTACCGTAAGGCTTATAACCGTCGCACCCCCTGCGGGTGCGTGGATTGAAACCTTAACGACGCGCACGCTATCTTGGTGATAGTGAGTCGCACCCCCTGCGGGTGCGTGGATTGAAACGTCTAGGAATACGTCTGGGTCATTGCGGTATATAGTCGCACCCCCTGCGGGTGCGTGGATTGAAACTCTGATTGGCCCCTCGCTGCGCCAGACCCGCATTGTCGCACCCCCTGCGGGTGCGTGGATTGAAACAAAATCGATGTTGCGCTCTTGGGGTAACGTATGAGTCGCACCCCCTGCGGGTGCGTGGATTGAAACGTCAATTACGGACTGGCTAACATGTTGTAGATGGTCGCACCCCCTGCGGGTGCGTGGATTGAAACTCTTTTACATTCACATTTGCTACCCCCCTTCTATGTCGCACCCCCTGCGGGTGCGTGGATTGAAACCATAAAATCCTGTATTTATGCCCTATTTTGTACAGGTCGCACCCCCTGCGGGTGCGTGGATTGAAACACAGGGGCGGCGTACCTAGAGAGGATAGACGTTGTCGCACCCCCTGCGGGTGCGTGGATTGAAACCTCCGCTGAGACTACATAGCCATAATCGCGCCCCCGTCGCACCCCCTGCGGGTGCGTGGATTGAAACGATCGCTGTTTGTACTTGTGCACCTTGTTGGACTGCGTCGCACCCCCTGCGGGTGCGTGGATTGAAACTCCTCACTAAGCGCGTTGAAGTACTTTATGAACGTCGCACCCCCTGCGGGTGCGTGGATTGAAACCCTTTACTTTGTCTACCTCATTCTTAAACCGCTGGTCGCACCCCCTGCGGGTGCGTGGATTGAAACCGCAATGCCGGTTATTTGCTTGAGCCGAAACACGTCGCACCCCCTGCGGGTGCGTGAATTGAAACTTAAACCGCTGCACAGCATCGCCCTTGCTGGCCAGTCGCACCCCCTGCGGGTGCGTGGATTGAAACATCAACTGCGTTATCGTCGCGAAGCTCTGCATCAAGTCGCACCCCCTGCGGGTGCGTGGATTGAAACAAATTGCTCTGGTGGTACCACTACCGCGGGTTTGGTCGCACCCCCTGCGGGTGCGTGGATTGAAACACTCTCCTAACGATGGGGTGGAATGGTGAACAGGTCGCACCCCCTGCGGGTGCGTGGATTGAAACTTTGACCGCTGCCATCATAAGCACTGCAATGCAAGTCGCACCCCCTGCGGGTGCGTGGATTGAAACAATATCCCTCTGTGAGGGCAGCGAGTCTAAAGTCGTCGCACCCCCTGCGGGTGCGTGGATTGAAACGTCATCCGAATATCGTACCCTGCCTAGCAGCCGCAAGTCGCACCCCCTGCGGGTGCGTGGATTGAAACCGAGAGGAGAAGGGATACATATGTTGCAACAATGGTCGCACCCCCTGCGGGTGCGTGGATTGAAACTCATACCCGTCAGCAGCGCCATCACAATAGGACCGTCGCACCCCCTGCGGGTGCGTGGATTGAAACCCTACCCACAGCAGACAGGGGGATAAGGTCGCCCGTCGCACCCCCTGCGGGTGCGTGGATTGAAACGAAAGCGTTTGGGGCAAGTACCTGCTCTCAAAGTCGCACCCCCTGCGGGTGCGTGGATTGAAACGGCGATCAGGTAGCGCGGGTGATGGCTATAACCGGTCGCACCCCCTGCGGGTGCGTGGATTGAAACCTCGTTGTTGCGGTCATTAAGGCGCGCCTCAGGAGTCGCACCCCCTGCGGGTGCGTGGATTGAAACTTCGAGTTCCGGCGGCAACTGCAGTACAAGTCCGCGTCGCACCCCCTGCGGGTGCGTGGATTGAAACCTCCTATGCTCGGTGCCATACTGCACCCGCAGCGTCGCACCCCCTGCGGGTGCGTGGATTGAAACGCCGAAGGGAAAGGAGGAAGCCACATGATGAGCATCGCACCCCCTGCGGGTGCGTGGATTGAAACTACAATGGCGAACTTCAAGTTCCAGTCATTACTGGTCGCACCCCCTGCGGGTGCGTGGATTGAAACCTAGCTTACGTCGCCGGGTCATTCTGGGTATATCGTCGCACCCCCTGCGGGTGCGTGGATTGAAACATATACTCGTCGGTAGCATCCTGCACGTCTTTAGTCGCACCCCCTGCGGGTGCGTGGATTGAAACGCGTACCATTCAGTCTTTAGGCGCACCCGGTGAGTCGCACCCCCTGCGGGTGCGTGGATTGAAACACTTAACCTGTTCGCAAACAGGTTAAGCTTGAAAGTCGCACCCCCTGCGGGTGCGTGGATTGAAACATCGACGTACCCTTCTGCACGATTGGCACCAACGGTCGCACCCCCTGCGGGTGCGTGGATTGAAACCTCTATGGTGACGGACGCAACGGGAAGAGCAAAGTCGCACCCCCTGCGGGTGCGTGGATTGAAACTACCGTCTAGTAGCCGGAAGTCATACCCCTTGCGGGTCGCACCCCCTGCGGGTGCGTGGATTGAAACTCTTTTGGTGGTTGGTTGTTGATTTATCTTTTGGTCGCACCCCCTGCGGGTGCGTGGATTGAAACCCTAATCGTAAAGGATTAGTGCCGATTAACATCGTCGCACCCCCTGCGGGTGCGTGGATTGAAACAAAACCGATTTGCAAAAGCGTGATTTTTTAGGGGTCGCACCCCCTGCGGGTGCGTGGATTGAAACTTCACTCGGTGTAAAAAACGACATTTGAATTAACGTCGCACCCCCTGCGGGTGCGTGGATTGAAACCTAACATAGATGCAGCAGAAGCGTCGTTAAAGGGTCGCACCCCCTGCGGGTGCGTGGATTGAAACCGAATTAAAAGGAGGACAATAAAATGGAGTTACGTCGCACCCCCTGCGGGTGCGTGGATTGAAACAC
>WSXW01000064.1 GCA_009773495.1 Bacillota bacterium | reverse complement strand
GAGGAAATGTAGGTATTAATGGTTCCCGCGGATAGACCTTTCTCCCGCTTTAGGTACAGAATATATTCCTGCACATCTCTCGTAACAGCTTCATCTGCGTTCTTATCCTTAGCCCGTAAGAACTTTACGAAAGCATCTACGCGGCGCGCATACGACTCTCGCGATGATTCTGGCGTGCCCCTGAGCTCAAAGTACAGCTCCATCTCATCATTAACATTAAACATAATAAAACCTCCTAAACTGTGATGCTGTTACTTGCACCACAGTTTGGAGGGTCTCTAGGTCTGTATTCCAGATATGCGACGGGGAGCGACTGTGCTATAAGAGGGTCTCTAGGTCTGTATTCCAGATATGCGACGGGGAGCGACTGTGCTATAATCATCATGCGAAAAGGTTTCTCCCTTTGTGCTTTGTTTGGTTTGGCGATTAAACAATAACACAAATGGGCGTACCTTTTCGTTTTTTTTTTAACTTAAGCTATCGCTGGAGCGATTTCGTTCTTCTTTCTGTTCCCAATCGGTCCGCCTTATTCATCTTGCAGCGCTTGGTAAACCCTATTATGGGTCGTCTCCAAAAGCCCCGCTGCCTTCCGCAGGGATAACCCCACATCTTGCACTAATCGACGGCTTATCTCCTCAAGTAGCTCCGGACTAGATTGGATTTCCTTGGCGCTGGTAACGCCCAGTTCATTGCAGAAGCCCTCTAGAACGCTAGCGGCGAGTTCCTCTCTATATTTATCAGCGTCCTCGCGTGTCTCCAAGTATCTGTCGTCATCCACTTGTGCGTGAAACTGAGCAAAGCTGGCCACATTTTTACCAAAGAGCCCCAGTACAAAGTCCTTCTGTCCTTGGTCAATGTACATGGATTCACCCAGATACTCACCAAAGCTACTCCATTCGTAATCAGCCGGATCTTTCGCGAGCTGTGCTTTCACCGGGTTCATGTGAATGTAACGCAATGCTCCAAGCAAGTAACCGTCATCTTCTATGTTTTCGCTTCTAAAACGGTCGCCAAAAACAGGTCCTACGCGTCTCTGCCCCCGATTGTAGTAAGCGGAGTATTTAAGGCTTAGGATCTTCACTGCCTTAGACAAGGCAGCCACCTCAGCCTTAACAATCATATGAACATGGTTATTCATTAAACACCAAGCCACGAGTTCAATAAACCCTTTGGCCTGTTGCTCTTTAACAAGCTCCAAGAAATGATGCTTGTCTACATCTAACCGGAAAAGGAACTCACGATTGATCCCACGCATCATCACATGGTAATATCCCGTGGCGCTCTCATTTCGTCTCTGTCTAGCCATCTCTCTACCGTGCCCCCAATAGAGCAATATATGCCCCCGCTGGGTCCTGAATAACACACACTCTATTCCCCGTAGGACTTGGCTCCTTGACCACTTTCCCACCTAGTTCAATGCAAGACCTCATGCTTGCGTCAAGGTCCTTTACCACCACATAATTCAGCCATTGGGCAGGGAAGCCCTCGTTGACTCCCTTGGCATAGCAGATGCCGGCAACCTCTCTATCTCGATCGGGGGGAAACAGATTAAAATCGTCACACTCCGGATGCACCTCATGCTTCCACCCGACCACCTTACTGTAGAAGTCACGGATTCCAGCAGCATCGTCCACCGTCAAATCAGTCCAGATAATATCGCCCACCTTAAAACTCACTAATACTCCCCCTCATATTCGGTCAAGCGCACCCATACAACCTAGTTGGATGAGCCTAACTATTACTTGAGGATATAGTATCATCTGTATAGACAAAGTCAAACAAAAAGAACCGTCCCCCTTTGTTACTCCCAACGCCAGAAGCGAATGGCGGCGGTTAAACTCACGACTAGCCAAATGCCGAGGACCAGTATGCTCGTGCTGATACCGAATTCAGAGGGTTCGCCCGTCATTACGTTACGCAGCAGGTCTCCTAAGTAAGACAGGGGAATTGCTCTCACCACTGGGCGCAAGAAGCCGGGTAGAGCATTTAGCGGGAAGAAGATCCCCGACAAGAACATCATAGGAAATTGCACTACCTGAATGATGCCCATACCGCTCTCTTCGGTCTTGGCAAAGGAGACCAGCATATAGCCGATACTGACGAAAGTTGCTGCCCCGAGCAGAACAACTCCAAGTACCGTCCACCAACTCCCGATTACCGTAACTCCAAAAGCGAGTCTACCAATGAGAATGATTAGAACAGTTTGAACAACGGCCATTAGTAAACGAACAGCTACCTCGCTCAATATGAGATGGGTGCGGGGTAAGGGTGTCGCCCCAAGGGATTTGAGGATTTTCTTTTCTCGTAGGGACACCAACCGCAGTGACCCAAATAAGCCCAACTGCATCAGAGCCATGCCTAGGATGCCTGGCAGCAAAAAGTCTATATTCTTGAGAGGTTCAGTCTGAACCGGTTGGGCGTTAATATTAAAGAGACGGGGACGCTGTAATATATGGCGCTCGCTTTCGTCGAAAACCTCACTTATTACAGACAATAGAATATGATTTGTCGTTTGCTGAGCTGCATCATAGTAAACAGGTATGGTGATGCCTGCAGCGGAACCAACTGTCGCAATTTCCTCCGGCAGGACCAAAACCAGAGATCTCTCACCTTTCTCAAGGGCTGCAAGCTCCACTTCCTTGGTGCCCTGAATAATGGTGAAACCGGGCACTTGGCTAAGGTTCTCAACAAACATCCTAGCTGCAGGGCTATCGTCTTCAACGACAACCCCAAGACTCACGTCAATACTATCTGTACCCCCCGAGAAGATAAGCCCAAACAGCACAATGAACAGAATAGGGAACATCAGGAACCAGAAGATGCTCATTTTGTCCCTAGCTAAGTCTTTTAGCGTTGCAACAAATAGATTTCTAAATATCTTCATTCCCGTATGCTCCTTCCCGTCAGCTTAAGAAACACATCTTCGAGGCTAGCCTTACGAATGGAAAGACCGGCAAGGGCCGGTCCCCCTGCTACCTCTTGGCCGATGAGGTAACGAATGGTCTCTTCCACTTGGCCAGAATACAGGGTGATTTTGTCGGCAGCCACCTGAACACGATTAACCCCTGGGGCGTGCCTATAAGCATTGGCATCGTCAGAGCTAGTCAAAGTAAGATCGATAGCTTGTTCCTGAAAATGATGACGAATCAGTTCATCCGGCGAGTCTAGGGCAATGATCGAGCCATGGTCAATGATTGCAACATGGTCACACAGCCGCTCCGCTTCTTCCATGTAGTGTGTGGTTAGGAATACCGTTTTGTTGAGCTTCTTGAGGTGGACAATCACATCCCACATACTCCGCCGCGCTTGCGGGTCAAGGCCCGTGGTAGGTTCATCCAAGAAAATGATATCCCCGTTGCCTATCATGGCAGTACCTACCACAAGCCGTTGGAGTTGCCCACCGGATAACTTGTGGGTGAGTACTTTCGCCCTGTCCTGCAAGCCGATCCACTGCAAAACCTCATCTATGGGGAAGGGGTTTTCGTAAAAACTGGCGTTTAGCTGCAGGCTTTCCCGAACTGTTAGCCTTGGGAATAGCGACGGTGTTTGCAGTTGAACACCAATTCTCTGGTGTAGCTTACCTTTCTGAGTTGTTGGGTTCAGGCCAAGAACGGACACAGTGCCGCTATCCGGGCTCCGCAAACCCACCAGTATTTCCATGGTGGTGGTTTTGCCCGCGCCATTAGGCCCTAGCATACCAAATACTTCACCTTGCTTGATGGACAGGTTTACGTTGTCGACCGCTCTCACTGATCCGTAATTCTTTATTAGCGATAACACCTCTATGCTGTTCAATCAGTCACTCCCTCTCTCTAGTACTCTACTTAACGGTATCTGAATCTCTTTCACATAGGTGTCGCTCATAAATATCTACGTCTGAATCCCTCATCAGTTTCAGACATAATACTCGGTCAAGCGCATCGACACCACCCCACGGAATGCGCCTAACTATGATTACATTGGTTTGAGATTCTGGTGTAGCCTTTCGATGATTTTCTGAAGTCTAGTTACTCGTACTTGCTCTGACTTTGCATCAAAATAGAGTGCCGTATATATACGTTTTACCGAAGGAGACATCGCCAGAAAATTCGAGTGAGCAGGCTCTATATCTTTAATCGCGCTAATGAGTTGCTGAGTATGCTCATCAGTAATCTCTAGACGTTTCTTAGGTTGAAACCGATTACTGCGCTTAGCCTCGTCAATCTTTGCTCGACCAAAATCGGTCATTCGGCCGGATGCTTCGAGCGACTCCACCAAAGCTATGTTCTTAGCCGACCATTCGGTGGTCTTGGTCCTCTGCGCAAAATACTTCACATATGCTCTGTCATCTATGCTCTTAATCTGGCCATCAATCCACCCAAAACACAAAGCTTCTTCTAGCGCTTCATTGGCCGTCAAGGTTCTTGGACCGCCTTGTTTGTCAAATACAAGCCAGACGCCGTCACTGGACAGACAGTTCGCTTCTAGCCACGCTCTAAACTCTTCGCGAGACACAAATATGATCTGCCTAGACATACCATCGCCTCCTGTAGGGGAATGCTTAGCCCTCCTCACGCTTTTCGCCATTGTCGGCCTGTTTCCTGTTCAATACCTGCTCCGCCGTCATACCTAACATAAATAACTCCTATCGCCTAACAGCTTCCACTATCCACTTGCTAGACCCTTGTTCCCATGGCTCAAGATCGTAGGAACCGTACTCGGCCACTTCTATGTACCCGGCCCTAGCCAACGTGCCATAGAGGTCTTCGCGGCTAAACAACTGTAGGGAGAACGCGTGAGGGAACTGCTCCACAACCCCGTCCCGCTCCACAAAGACTTCTTGAGTAATGGTAACGAGCTTTGTACTAGCATCATATTCTGTCCTGCCTTTCTTCCAGGCCTTTGGTTCGCCTGGGGTTGGTGGCACAAGTGGCTGAAATTCTCGCCAGGGCGAAGCAAAGGACTTATCAGGAGGGTACCACAGCTCTATTCCTAAACCACCGCCCGGCCTTGTATGAGTAGCTAGCGAAGCCAGGGCCTTTTCCCGTGCTTCTGAGGTATGTAGGTGATGTATATCAGTCGTAGCTATAAAGGTAAAATCGTAGTCCTTGGTAGCTAGGTCTAAGGCGCAAATGTCACCCTCTCTGAAGGTAAGATTAGGGCTATGACCATATTTGCGCCTACCCTCGTTGATCATTTCTGTGGTGATGTCTACCGCAGTAACGGTGAGGCACTCTTCTGCAAGTGCACTAGCTACTTTTCCTGTAGCGCACATGGCAGAGAGCACCCTAGTCCCATACTTCTGGGCTAAAGTTAGCCAACAGTTGACCTCACCTGATCTATCGTGCCCCGACCAGTCCCACACCGCTGCGTGTTTAGCGTAATTCCCCATCGACATAGGACTCTCCCTCCTTTGATCCAATGTACCTGTATAATATCAAACCTAACCTCAAATTTCTGTGTAAAGAACAAGTATTCCCGCTTGAATATTACGCAGAAGCCCTGGGCATCCCTGTCACGGCACTACCTCAAACTTATGTGGTAGACCCCGAGTTTAACAGAAGCTAAGAGACAAGATCTCCTGAAACCATTGCGGTTGCAGGAGATCTTCTTGGTATTGACGAGTATAGAAATGTGGTCACATGT
>WSXW01000011.1 GCA_009773495.1 Bacillota bacterium | reverse complement strand
CTAGAGACGCCTATGTCTAGGGTTTAGGGGGTATTTTTTTGCTCTTTTCAGCCAAGTCTCACGCTGCGCGCATGCCACATTATTTCTTTTTCAGAGTAGAGTAGGAGAGGACTGCGGCTTCTGGAGCTAAATCTATCTCCGAAAAGACCCTCATTCTTCCAGATAGGTTCCACCTATTAGAGCGGTACGGGATAACAATGGTATGTTCATGACATAAGTACTTTGCATCTTTATAAGGCCAGCATACGTAACCTGCTTGTGAAGCAGGGCCCCAATTATAAGTAAACGTATAACTATACGTTATGTTCGCATCAAGACTACATGAGAAGATCGTTTTTGGGATCGTTGCTGAAGCAGATACAGTTACCCCCGCGGTATACTGAAAACTGTTCGATCCAGTGGTAGGGTATAGCACAGCGTTAAGATTATACTCAGTGCGTACAGTCCTATTGTAAGACCTATCGATTGACACAATTTGATCGTAACCGCAGTCCGAGGAAAGAAGTCCAATCTCCTGAGATTTTTTTGGTTTTGAGGGTGGGTGCCACGTTCTCTATTAGCTTCGCCACAGCGTAGAGGCCAGCTGTATATCAGCGTCAGTTATAAACTCGCTGGGTAGGGACGCTGTGAGAATTTTCTCAGGCTGGAACTAACTTTAGTTCCAGCTGCGCTAACGCAATGGGCCCAATTGAGAATTGTTACAACAGTTCCAACCTGTGACTTTGCAAGCTCCTTGTTTTGGTCCTGTATGCCAAGCCTGCCGTCTATGATGACGCCCTGCTTTTCAATCAGATTTGCACTGTGCTTGGCGTTGGAATCTTTATCTGCCGCAGATACGCTCAATGTAGCAAAGATGAACCCCACTAGCAGCAACATGGTTAGCACAGACATGCTTAACCGGGTCTTCTTCATTGCATAACCTCCTAATCATACTTTGGTTGCGTGCTCATCTTATGTCTAACACAAAGTCCGCTGAGATGGAAGAAAAACCTATCGACAGAAGTCGACAAGGCAACCACCATTGTCCCTGATCGAATAAAAATTGAGTATAATTCCATTCATGAGCGCCGTGTTGGGCATCATTGCAAAGAATAAACGCATCTTATTTGTGACGCAGCATGTTGGTTGACGAGTTATACAGCTCTGGTTGTCTGGTGCCTTTGGCTTAAGGGAAGATCAGCCACTAGGGAAGTACATGATTGAGAAAACTCTGAGAGCAAGGTTTCCTTTGTATCACAGGTAGCTCAGTATCCTTCAGCCTACTCACCAATGGGGATGCGGTGTATCTGGACTTGAAGGTATCCCTTGACATTATTCGACAGCGCTTTGTATAGTCCTATGTTTATAAAAAGAAAATTCGGAAAAGAGGAATACGCGACCTTTTGGCGAACATGTGTTCTAAAAGAATCGTTTTGGAGTGAGAGCTATGCTAGCTAAGGTAAACGGAGCCACAATTCTTGGTATCGATGGTTACTTAGTAGACGTTGAAGTAGACGTTGCCCTAGGACTTCCCAACTTTGATATTGTCGGCCTCCCCGATGCTGCAGTGCGCGAGGCCAAAGAACGAGTGCGGTCAGCGGTCAAGAACTGCTATCTCGAGGTTCCCAACCGCCGCATTACCGTTAACCTAGCCCCCGCAGATCTACGCAAGGTCGGTTCAGGGTTTGATTTGCCTATTGCCGTTGCGCTCCTAGTGGCATCGGGGCAGCTTGAGCATCACCTGCTTAAAGAAGCCGTGTTGGTGGGGGAGTTGTCCCTCGACGGCAATGTCCGTCCTGTGCCGGGTGCTTTACCCATGGCCATCGCTTGTAAAAAGGCAGGTAAGAAGCTAATTCTTCCCCCAGCCAACGCAGCCGAAGCTCGCTTGGTAGAGGGGTTAGACGTAGTTCCAGTAGACAGCCTAACAGAGCTTCTCGGCATTCTTCTCGGGCACAGAGAACCGTCTGAGGCATTGCCTCAGACAGAAAAGAAAAGCCTTAGCTATTTAGATTTTAAAGATATCGCCGGACAGGATCAGGCCAAGCGGGCTCTAGAGGTAGCAGCAGCCGGAGGCCACAATGTACTTCTCGTAGGCCCTCCCGGTTCAGGTAAAACGCTAATGGCGCGGCATTTACCCTCCATTTTGCCACCCATGCATCGGGAAGAAGCATTAGAGGTAACCAAGATATACAGCGTAGCGGGGCTACTTACAGATCGCGGTTCCTTAGTCTCCGAACGGCCTTTCAGAGCACCGCACCACTCTATTTCCCAGGGTGGGCTAATTGGCGGTGGACGCATCCCACAGCCGGGCGAAGTAAGCCTCTCGCACCATGGAGTGCTGTTCCTAGACGAGTTGCCGGAGTTCAGCAAGCGCGTCTTAGAGCAGCTCCGCCAACCGCTAGAAGACGGTAGCGTTACCATTGCACGCGTCAACGCCACCTTATCCTACCCGGCCGAGGTAATGCTAGTAGCTTCCATGAACCCTTGTCCATGCGGTTACCTAGGGGACAAACTTAAGGCTTGCACATGCTCGCCGGGGGATGTATCCCGCTATCAGGCGCGTATTTCGGGGCCCTTGCTTGACCGCATCGACATTCAGCTGCACGTGCCGAGGTTAGCGTATGAAGAACTCGCCGCTAAAGCTTATGGAGAGACTTCAGTGGCCATACGTGAGAGGGTAACCGCAGCCCGCAATCGCCAGGAACATAAACTTAAGGAATTCCGCATTTACTCAAATGCCCGTATGCAGCATCGCCATTTACGTAAGCTCGCTATCAGCGAGAGTGCTGAAAGGCTATTAAAGAATGCCTTCACTAAACTAGCCCTCTCCGCTCGCGCGCATGATCGTATTCTAAAAGTTGCGCGCACTATAGCGGACTTAGCGGGCAGCGACATAATTGAATCTGCGCATCTTGCCGAGGCGGTGAGTTATAGGATGCTGGATAGGCAGGGGGCGCAGTAGGATGCGGGTTAAGCCAGTGGGAAGCAGGATTGAGGGTCATGATAGGCGACTTTTAGGCAACATTTAACTGCCATAGGAGGCCTAAACAGTCGCTCACCAGCCTGTAGAAAGCCGGGACTTGGGGTCAGCGATTTTGCTACTGAATAATGGGCAGAGCTCGGTTTTTGAGTTTTGCGCAACGAGCAACATTAGGGCGATTGTTGAAGCGGAGCAGATCAAAATGGCCATTTTTCTCGCACCAGGTGTAGTTCTCTTCGCTCGCATCTCGGTCTGTCTTGGGAAAGCTGTTCCTGTCGCCAAAACGTGGCCAACATCGATTGGGCGTAAAATGAGGAGGTAAGCGATGAAAAGAATCCTTATGTTGTTGAGCGCTCTTGTGATCATCTGCGTTGGTGTTGCTATGATAGCAAAGGCCGCCATCCCCACTGATGTGTTCTCTTATAAGGCCCCAAGCAGTCATGTTGTCACTTATCGTCTCGACCCACGTACCAACACATGGAGCGAAAGCGCTTCACAACGGTAGTAACGGCCGCGTATTGTGGTCGCCACTCCATCAAAAAGTACAGCACCCCTTGGGGCAATGTCATTTAGATAAGCTCAATGACATTGCCCCTTGGGGGGGGGCACTGTACTTGACTCTATGCACGGTTGTCCGTGTGGCTACCTGGCAGGTGGGGCAATAGGGGCAGCGCAGGACACATGAAACAAGAAGCATGAAACATGAACTGGGAAAAATCACTAATCACAAAAAACTACACTAGGGGGCAGTGAGACAAATAAAATCAAAAAGCAAAAATCCTATGGGAATGGGTGTAGCGCCCTAGCACTGACAGGTTCTAAATCAATGACGTAGGTAGTACGCTTTTAACCAACAATAGAATATGTTAAGGGCTCTAGGCTGCTTGCAGGAATATTAAGTCGCTATGGTGAATCTCCATTGTGGAGGTGAAGCGAATGCTGAAGCGTGTTGTATACCATTTAAGTGAAGAAATTGGTGCCCGTGGCTCTGCTACTTCGGAAGAGAAACGTGCCGCCAACTATTGTAAAGACTTACTCAAAGGCATGGGGTACGAGGTTATAGAACAGCGATTTAAAGCGCTCACTACATTTTCATGGCTGTACATAACCTTCTATTTGTGGCCGCTTGTTGCTTGGGCATTAGATTGGCCGTTGTTATCGTTACTTGGTTCCATCCTCTTTTTTATGGATCTAAATACATATCAAGTTTTGAGTAGAGTCTTTCCCACCGGGGCGAGCCAAAATATCTACGCCACCCATCCTAAGGGGCAGGGTCGCCAGGTAGTCTTGGTGGCGCACCTTGATAGCAGTAAAGCTGGGATTAATTTTAGCCCAGCCATGGTCAAGGGTTTCCGGACCTCTTTTCTCTTGATGGTTGCTTCGTTATGCGCCGCACCCATCCTGTTGTTTGTTGCTAGCTTGTGGGGGGGCGCGTGGCGTTTTGTTGCACTTTTACCCTGTTTGTATCTAGCCTTTGCCTCTATTACCCTCATACACCGTGAAATCTGGAATCGTTATACTAACGGTGCAAATGATAACGCCTCGGGTGTAGGTGCTGTGCTGGCTGTAGCAGAGAGATTTAAGGCAACATTGCCGGACGGTGTACAACTCAGTGTACTGTTAACGGGATGTGAGGAAGCCGGGACTTACGGCATGATTCGCTTCCTAGAGGAGTACGGTAGTCGTCACAAAGAGTCTGTGTTCGTTAATCTAGACAACATAGGAGCGGGTAGCCTACACTATATGTCCGGCGAAGGGATGTTCCCAGTTTTCAAGGCTCCTACTGAGCTCATTGAAGCCTGTCAGCGTGTAGCTAAGCGTAGACCAGAGCTTGGTGTTAAGCAAGGTGTTTACAATTTGCTCTCGACCGACGCCATGCCAGCTCTCGTGCGTGGGTATAAGGCGGTCAGCTTTCTCAGCATGAATGATGAAGGGCTATTACCTAATTGGCACTGGCCGACGGATACTTTTGCAAACGTAGAACTAAAGACTGTAGAAACAGCGGTAGAGTTCGTGGCGGAACTAGTGGCTGACTTAGGACAGCAAAAAACGCAGGAGTGAATCCTGCGTTTTTCTTGTATAGGGCTGTGAGTCGCTAGTCGCTAGTCGCCGGGGGGTAAACAAATCAAAAAGCAAAAATCATATTGGGCACTGAGCACTATGTGCATGTGCTATATGCGATGTGCCGCGTGCTAAGAGCACTATTTCTTTTTGCCAAATACTAAAGAATTTCACTGAACATGCCGATTAACAACTAATAGGGCTATGACAACATAAGAGTTTTTGGAGGGATAGATATGTCAATAAAGCAATTACAACTAGTTATATTTGGTATTAATGCGGAATTATACGCTATCGACACGCAAGGTGTTAAAGAAATATCGCGTATGGAAGATATAACCCCTATTCCGCGCACCAAGCCCTATATTGAGGGCATTCTTAATCTGCGCGGCCAGATAATACCGGTGGTATGCCTACGCAAACGCCTTGGTTTACCTGAACGGGTAGATGATAAAGAGACGCGCATCATCATCATCGACTTTGATGAGCTCAGAGTAGGACTTATAGTTGACTTTGTCAGTGAGGTCATTACATTAATAGACAGCACTCTGATCCCGGCCCCTGAGGTTGCTACAGCGGCTTATGTAGCAGGGCTTTGCCACTATAACAATAACTTAGTGATTGTTATTAATATAGAAGCGCTTTTTGCGGAACAACACGAAATAGTAGCAGAGATTGGGGTGGGAATATATGCAAAACAGTGATTACTTGCGTTTGTTCCTAGATGAGGCAGAAGAAATTATCGACCGTTTGACGGGTAACTTGGTGTTGTTGGAGAAGTACCCCGAAGAGCCAAGGATTATAAACGAGGTATTTCGCGATGCACATACCGTCAAGGGTTCGGCAGGGGCTATGGGATTTACGCAGATGGCCGAGGTAGCTCACCAAATGGAGAGTGTGCTCAGTTGTCTCAGGCAAAAACAAGTGGGCGCTACACCGCTCTTGTTTTCTGCATTGCTCTCGGGCCTTGATATGATTAGGCAAATAAAGCATGATGTCTACGCAAGTGGCGTAGAGCGTTCATACAATATTTCCGCAGTTGTGGGCTCTTTGGCCCAATTCTTACAGGCACAGTCGCAAGTGGCTGCGGCCATGCCAGTTGCAGTTTTACCAACGGCGAAAGTGCAACACATGCCTAAACTTAGAGTGGAGATTACTTTGCGAGCCGGCACCGTTATGAAGTCGGCGCGTTCTTACGTAATTTTGCAGAGTCTAAAGCAGTTAGGCCAGGTTATAAATTGCGAGCCGTCCGAAGTCGACCTTATGGCGGAACGTTTTGATTTACGCTTTGTCGTGGATTTAATTACAGAGGATTCACCAGATAATGTGGTAGCGTTCTTAGGCCAGGATGGAGATATTGAGGACGTAAAACTGCAGACCGTCTTGACCGAAACCACCGCTAAGACTATGCCAGGTCAGGCGCCAACAGAGTTGCGCCATGAGGCCAGACAGCATTCGGTGCGTGTAGACGTCAAAAAGCTAGAAGTCCTCATGAATTTGGTGGGGGAACTGGTCATTGAGCGCAACAGGCTCGCAACCATCGCTGGCATTATGGAGCGACAGAATAAGGAAGATGCATCAGTGCGTACACTCATGGCTGTGTCGGGTCAGTTAGGGCGGATTACTGGTGACTTACAACTAGAGATTATGAAGGCGCGTATGATTCCGATCTCGCAGCTATTTAGCACCTTCCCGCGCTTGGTGCGCGACCTCTCGCAAGGCTTAGGCAAGCAAATAGAACTTCATTTGGAGGGTAACGAAACAGAGCTGGACCGTACTATCGTGGAGGAAATCCGCGATCCTTTAATCCACATCGTGCGCAATGCCGTCGACCATGGTGTAGACTCACCTGCTGACCGGTTAGCCGCTGGCAAATCTGCTGCAGGAAACATTACACTGAGGGCTACACACGAGGAGAACAACGTGGTAATTACGATTAGTGATGATGGACGGGGCATAGATGGGCAGGCTGTCAGTCGCAAGGCTGTAGCTATGGGTTTGACCACTGAGGACCAAGTGAACGCCATGACTCCTGAGCAAGTTAATCAACTCATATTCTTACCTGGGCTAAGCACTGCGAGCAAGGTCACAGATGTCTCCGGCCGCGGTGTCGGTATGGATATCGTAAAGAGTCAGTTGGAAAAGCTCGGAGGCAGTGTAAATATAACTAGTAAAGTGGGTTCTGGCACTAAGTTTGTTATCCGGTTACCACTGACCTTAGCTATTATCCGAGCCTTGCTCGTGCGCGTAGGCGACAGAGATTACGCGGTTCCCATAGTTTCGGTAAGTGAGACTAAGCGTATGCATTCTGTAGAGGTAAAAACAGTGCAAGGCCTCGAGTGCATAGTTGTGCGTGAGCAGATTATTCCCTTGGTAGGGATGCATCAAGTCCTAGAGTTAGTTAAGCCAACGGAAGTCCCTAGTAACCTAGTGGTCGCTACAAGCGGTAACACTAAAGTTGGTCTCTTGGTAGACCGATTACTAGGTGAACAGGAAATAGTCATAAAACCTTTAGGCCCCTTTTTCCATGATAATCGAGAATTTGCGGGGGCAACGATTTTGGGAGACGGAAGGGTCATTCCTATTATCGACGTCAAAGGACTGTTTGACCTGATCAATAAGAAGAAATGACACATAAGCCCAAACTAAAAGTACTAGTTGTGGATGATTCTGCTTTTATGCGCCAACTTATTAGCAATGCAATTAACGCCAGTGAGGATATGCAGGTCATTGGTTTGGCAAGGAACGGTAAAGAGGCAGTGACTAAGACTCGCGAACTGCGGCCGGATGTGATCACCCTCGATGTCGATATGCCAGTGTTATCAGGTTTGGAGGCGCTAGCCCAGATTATGCGCGAGACCCCCACTCCAGTGGTGATGGTGAGTAGCCTCACGGTGGAAGGCGCTCGCGAAACCCTAGAGGCACTAGAGATGGGCGCGGTTGATGTTATCTCAAAGCCGCAACGTCGAGCCGATATCGATCAATTGGCGGCGGCCATAGCTCCTAGGCTCCGGTCAGCGGCCACGGCGCACTTGTCGGCTGGCGGAGTTGTGGCGGTCAAACCAAAGACTGTCAGTAAGACCCCGCCAAGTAGCTTTGAGCTAGTGGTAGTAGGATGCTCTACGGGCGGGCCTGCGGCACTGCAGAGAATAATTCCCGAGCTACCTGAGGATTTTCCAGCGCCAATTGTTGTAGCACAACATATCCCAGTAGGCTTTACCGGACCAATGGCGCATCGTTTAGACCAATGCAGTAAGATCAAAGTGGTGGAAGCCGTGCATGGAGCTGAATTAGAACCTAGCACGGTATACATCGCCCCAGCCGGCAGCCATACAGTAGTGAGGAAGCATGAGTCTCGAATGATTATAGAAATCCTGCTTCCAGAAGCGGCGCTAGGCCTATACCGACCGAGTGTAAACGCTCTCTTTCTTAGCGCCGAGGCCTTCGCGCCGCATGTGTTAGCAGTGGTGTTAACAGGAATGGGGCAGGATGGGCTAGAGGGAGTCAAGGCACTACACGCTAAGGGTGCGCATATTGTAGCTGAGTCAGAAGAGTCGGCCGTGATCTACGGGATGCCTCGAGTAATCGTGGAGTCCAAGCTTGCACATCGCGTCTTAAACTTGGAGCAAATAGTAGAGTTTTTAAGTACCTCAGTTAAGAAATAGAGGTGTATTATGAAGATAAGTAGTAAGACCGAAGCGACCATTAGGTATGCTCAGTTGCAGAACGAACTAAGTAAGACCAAAGAAACCAAGCATACTGCCAGCAAAGATAGCATCAGTATATCTCCCGCAGCGCGTCTCCTGCAGGAGTGCTTGGCGGCAGATGAACCGTTTGATCAGGATAAAGTGTCTGCTATCAAGTCGGCCTTGGCACAGGGCGCCTACCAAACTGATACTAAAGTATTAGCCGAAAAGTTATCTTCTGAGATGTTGCTTCAAAGAGGTACTCTTAAATGAGCGAAATACTAGAGAGGATGCTCGCCAACCTCGCTGTTGAGCAACAGGCCATGGTACAGGATGACGTTGAGCAGGTACTTAAGTCTATCGAGGAACAGGAAATACTGACGGTTGATTTGAATAGATTTTTGGGTTCAAAGCCTATTTTGTCAGACAACCAGAGACAACAGCTACAGCAAGTAGCTGCGCTAGTGCAGTTAAACCAGCTACTCGCTCAGCAGAGCCTAGCATTCTCCCGTAGGATGCTGCGGTTACTAGGGGGAGAAGAAGCGTATGGCGAAGATGGGAATTTAACCGCGCCGCGCGCGAAAAGCCTGCGGATAGATATCCGAGCATAGGAGGGGACGTATGACTTCCACTTTTTTTGGGTTTAATATCGCACGGCGGGGTATGTCCGCTCATAAGGCCGCTCTAGATGTAACGGCGCACAACATTGCTAACTCTTCTACGGCGGGTTACTCGCGGCAGCAAGCTATCTTTCAAACCACTGCGCCATTCAACTCTGCTTCCGCTAATAAAGCAGCAGGAGCAGGCCAAATCGGCACGGGTGTTCAGATAGGTGAGATCAGGCGTATCCGCGATTCATTTCTAGACTTTCAGCTGCGCCCTCAGCTTAGCAAACTAGGTTATTGGGATGAGACGTCAATGAGCCTAACCAGCGTAGAGATGATTATGATGGAGCCGTCAGAGACAGGTTTAAGTACCGTGTTTGAGCGGTTTTGGGGTGCTTGGCAGGAGCTTGCCAAAAACCCGACTAGCGGCTCTACTAGAGCCGCTGTGCTTGAGACCTCGGCAACTTTGGCCAGCTCGCTTAACGGCGCTGCCATCCAGCTCGAGACTATAGTGAGTGACCTCAACGTCAAGGTAGATATTGCGGTGCGGGACATGAACTCCATATCCACGCAAGTTGCTGCCCTTAATAAACAGATAGTCGCGAACGTGGGGGCAGGGCTTAACCCTAACGATCTGATGGATGAGCGGGATTTACTACTCGATAATCTGTCAGAGCTCACAAACTTTACGCCCATCTTCCAACGTAATGGCTCTGTCGATGTCAGCATTAAGGGTAGATACCTTGTACAGGAAAGCAGGGCGACCCAAGTCCAATCCAAGATGGTCGAAGGTCACGTAAAAGTGCAGTGGGCCGACGGCGTCGACCTTGGTCCTAGCACCGGACGCATCGCGGGTATGTATGCCGTTCGAGACTTTATAGCCAACGATTTTAGCGGCAAACTCAAGAAGATGGCAACTACACTTATGACTGAGATTAACAAAATCCACAAGAATGGAGTTCCGTTATCCGATGGAGGAATCAATACAGGCGACTTTTTCGTGCTAAGTCACACTCCCACGGACAATGTTCTTAAGTTCATCAGGGTTAACCAAGAGCTAGTTGATAATCCGGCCTATATGCGTGCAGCAGCTAATCTAGCTCCTGACACAGGCCGCTCTCAGGGTGAGAACGCTTTAGCTATCGCACGCCTCCGCAGCGCCCCTATTTTTAACGATGGAACCACTTCTATCGAGTCCTATTACGCCGGCATCATCAACTCTGTCGGTGTCGAATCCCAACAAGCTGAGCGCATGGTATTAAACCAGGAGTCATTAACCTCACAGTTAGTGGGTCGCAGAGAAGAGGCGTCTGGGGTATCTATCGATGAAGAACTGTCGTATATGATCCAGTTCCAACATGGCTATCAAGCAGCAGCCAAGCTCCTTACCACTATCGACGAGATGCTGCAGACACTAATTAATCTAGGGAGGTAAGAACAATGCGCGTAGCCGATAACACTCTTCGTAATAACGTCATGCGCAATTTAGGCCGTTCCTTGCGAGAGTTAAGCAAGGCGCAGAGCCAAATGTCTGGCCAAGTCATTAGCAAGCCTTCCGATAACCCTGTTGTGGCCGCCAAGCTCCTGAACATCAATGCCGCCCTGAGTGAAACCGCCCAGTACCAGTCCAACGTGCGTGATGCTGTTGCTTGGGTTAGCCTTACCGATGCGACTTTAGATAAAATTGGTGAGTCGCTAGGCCGGGCTAAGACACTAGCACAAGGCGGTTTTACGGGCACCACACCCCAGAATTCGAGGGATTACATTGCGGGTGAGATAGACCAGCTTCTTGAGCACGTAGTGACATTATCTAATTCCTCGTTTGATGGTGAACGCTTTTTATTTGGCGGCACCTACCACCAAGGTCAGCCGTTTGCTCTTGTAGGGGGAGTTGTGGGGACGAGAGGCACTGGCGCCGGTTCTGGTGCTATAAAATACGAAATCCTACGTGGTATTGAAATGAAGGTTAATATCGAGGGCAACAAGGCTTTTATTGACGGCGGCGTATTTAAGTCATTGCATGACCTAAGTACGGCTCTGCGCTCAGGTAGTGATGGCCAAGCGGCAATGGTTGCAGTAGATGCAGCTTTTAACACAATTCTCACAGAGAGAGCTACCATCGGTGCTAGGCAAAACCGCTTGGAGATGACTGACTCGCGCTACCTAGATGAGGTGCTGACCTTGAAGCAACTGCAGTCAGTGCTAGGAGATGTGGATATGGCCGAAGCGATAATGAATTACAATGTAAAAGAGCACGTCTATCAGGCAGCACTAGCAGCAGGGGCTCGAGTCATGCAGCCTACACTTCTAGACTACCTGCGCTAGGGTAAGGCAAATGATTATAAATAGCACTCGCATCGGCATTATTGAGGTACAGGAACAAGAATTGGTACATTTTCCCAGCGGTGTGGTTGGCCTCACCGATTGGCAGAACGCTGTTGTAGTTCCTGTTCCTGACTTGCCATTATTGAATTGGCTGCAATTTGCACACGACCCAAGCGCCGCCTTCTTGTTGCTTGACGTACAAGCTCTCTACCCTGATTACCGTTTAGAGTTTGCCAGGGAGCAGGCTCAACTGGGGCAGGATGCCAAGGTGTATACCATAGTTAAAGTCCCAAATGGCGACTTCACACAGGCCACAACGAACTTGATGGCGCCGATAGTTATCGAGCCGCCAGCTTCCTTTAGCGACAAGCGCCAAGAGACTAGCGATCCGAGGCGCCTCGCCCAACAAGTTATCCTCCACGACTTTAACTATCCACTGCGCCATCCTCTTTTTGTGGAGGAAGCAGCATGTTAGTACTAGCGCGCAAGGTAGGGGAAAAATTGCGCGTTGGGGATGAGATTGAGATAGTTGTGGTTGAAGTCAGAGGCGATGTGGTCCGCTTAGGTATCTCTGCTCCCCGTGGAGTATTCATTTACCGAGAGGAAATCTATGCTGCAATACAGGCGGAGAACGTGTCTGCCTCAAGAATTCAGGGCGACCTCAGTCAGATGAAAAATATGTTTACTAGAGAAAGGGGGGAAGAGTAGTGCTTTCCTTGTTTGTGTTGCTAGCGGCTAGTTGTGTACCGCTCTTTGTTTATTTTGTCACGCAGTCACTTGTGGTGGCGCTAATTAGCGCAGTCGGATTCGGCGGTACTACTTATGCCCTCAGGCGCAAGCTGTTTTATGGCGGAATGATGCGTATTCTTAAAGAGTTAAAACAGCTCGGTTCAGAAAATCTGATCTTTGCCTCGTTTTCGGATGAGGGTTTAGATGACCTAGGGAAAGAGCTATCACAGGAGCTCGCTACGCTTTTTAGTAACATACGTGTGATGATTCGCGAGCTACAGATGTGTAGTGAACAGACATCCTCCTCGGCGGAAAGCTTGGCTGCTAGTATGCAGCAGGTTGAGGCTGCGGCTCAGATAATGACTGCTAATCTTAACAGCGTGTTTTCCGGTTTGTCGGGCCAGACAGACACAGTTCGAGCAGTTGTCAGCGTGGCGCAGCAGAATGTAGCTCGTAACGAAAGCGAGCTACAAAAGCGTATCGAAGGTATACAGCAACTCGCCGCGTTCGCGACAGGACTCGGGACACTGTTTCATCGCTTGGCTGACCAAACCAAGCAGGTAGACAGTGTTACAAAGACCATAGATGAAATTGCCGACCAGATTAACATTCTCTCCATTAACGCCAGCATCGAAGCAGCTCTAGCTGGGGAGAAGGGCAAGGGTTTTGCAGTTCTGGCTGGCGAAATACGCCAATTAGCAGATCGCGCCACCGCAGCCACCGAGAACACGCGCAAAATTCTTGACGCTATTAAAAACGATATTGCTACCGTAGGTACAGAGATCGATGAGAACCGGCGCGTTGCTCAGCACGAGCTGGCTAGCATCGAAGCATCACGCAGTGGCCTCAAGGCTATGGCCGATAGCATCGCTAGGGTAGCTACGTCGGTGAGCGAATTTGTAGCTGAATCGAGTGGCAACCTCGAAAATGCCAACCATGCAGTGCAGGAACAAGGACGCGCCATCACAGATGTTTCTAGCAGTGCGGAAGATGTCTCTCGCCAAGTAGAGCAGGTTTACACAGCCCTAGCTGACTTTGGCGGCCTACAGACCGGGGCAGAGGCCATGCGGGAGCAAATTAACGAAGCCCGGGCTGACTTAGAGAAGCGGGCGACAACTCCGGAGATTATGGGCATGGATGCGGGTAAGCATAAAGCAGCCATTGGTGCCTTGGTGCCGCAATACGCCTTAGCGTTTACGGCAGATGCCAAGGGTGAGCTGTTAGCCGTTACAGAGGCTGTGAGCATGAAGAGCATAGCCTTTAGGACTTACTTCCGTAGTGCTATGAGCGGCAAGGCCTATGTTTCAGATGTGTACATATCCTCTACTAACAGCATGCCCTGTGTGACTATTGCCGCGCCAATTAAGAATGGTAGAGATATTGTAGGCGTACTTGGTGTGGATATGACTTTAGAGGTCAAGGTCGGCCAGCATGTCAAGGTTGCCAAGCACGAGGATATCGAACTTGATATGATGGGCGGGGCGGGCATTCCGACCTTCTAGTAGTAAAAGCACGGCGCAAGCAGTGCTCTTTTACGTAGAGGAGGAGCGTGAGAAGACGTGAGCCTGATATACCTGATCCTCCTGATTTACTCTGAAAGACTGGGAACGCAAACGCAGATTCTCGCAGAACTCTATGATTAACCCTGATAGGGGTAGATATGGGCTTAATCCCTGCGAGGCTGGCGACAACTCTAAAGCCGTCAGCATGGTGCCGCTTTCACTAGCTGTCTAATACCCTTAGTTTATAGTGGTATAATCCTACTAAGAAATGTTTTCTAGGGGGTGGCTTATGGACCGGGATAGAGTGTTAAATGAACTCAGGGAGATTGTTACCACTGCGGTTGCGGGGACAGGGGCCAAGGTATACCTATTTGGGTCTTGGGCACGGCGACAAGAGCGCCGTTCTTCTGATATTGACATCGCCATTGAGTATAACGGGCCGCTAGCTTCATCAGTTCTATCAGACTTGAGAACTCGTGTTGCTGAGTCTAACGTACCTTATAAGGTCGATGTAGTAGATCTCTCATCTGCAGGGGAAGTCATTAATGACAAGGTCCGTATGGAGGGTATTTTATGGATAGGTTAACAGAGCGACTGCAGTCAGCGAAACGGGCCTTAACTAATTTAGACGAAGCTCTTACAATTGAGATTCCTTCAGCCCTTGAGCGGGATGCCACGATTAAGCGCTTTGAGCTTGCTTTTGAGGCAGCGTGGAAGGCCGTAAAGGAGTACTTGTGGGTTCATGAAGGATTAGACTTAGCGAGCCCCAAATCTGTAATTAGGTCATGTCGGGAGATTGGTCTGCTCAGTGAGGAGCAAACCGTGACGGTATTGCGGATGACAGACGATCGAAATCTGGCTGTACATACCTATAACGATGCGTTAGCGGAAGAAATATATTCTCGAATCCGTGAGCACGCGATTTTACTCAACCATTGGCTCAAAGCAATATACCGATATTTCTGATTCACTCTGAAAGAACCTGGGTACCCAAACGCAGATTTTCGCAGATCTATATGATTAACGCTGATAAGGGCGGCAGAGGGCAACTGACTGAAGGGGACGGCACACGGACTTTCCGACCCGACCGGACTTAACCGGAAGGGCTACCAACCATGGTGTAGGGGCATGGCATGCCGTGCCCTCGGCCCTCGCGGTATGGTTACTGCCCACAGAGGGCACAGAATTAAATGAATGACACAGAAAAACCCCCCAGTGGCCGTAATCCTGCGGGATCACGGCCACATTGTCTTCGCTGCTGTGGCAGCAAAAGCTACGCTCCACATATCCATTGCCTCTCCCTCTGACCCACAGTATTACTATCTACGGGCTGGGGGGCGACTGTTTAGGCTTCTTATTACGTTCAATGTGGTCTAAAAGTCGCCTACCTGACATCATTGAAATACATTCCACTAACTCTTCCTGACCCACGAAAAGTAGCTGACCGCCTTGCCCTGCCTTCAGTAGCTATCAAGGTCCCCCTAATAACTGTCCCAAACTTTTTTTAATAACCCTAAAGTTCCCTCGCATATCCCCGATAACAAAAGTGAGTAGCTTGGCGCGCGACAGGCTTCTCAGCGGCAAGGAAGCCGAAACGAAAATTCAAGGAGGAAGATCAATGCGTATTAATAACAATATAATGGCCATGAACACCCATAGGCAGTTGGGGATTGGCAACACTAACGGTGCTAAATCCATGGAGAAATTATCTTCAGGCTTTAGAATTAACCGAGCAGGAGATGACGCAGCTGGCCTTGCAATGTCTGAAAAGATGAGAGGCCAAATCAGGGGCTTAAATCAAGCGTCTAGAAATGCTCAAGATGGCATATCTCTAGTTCAGACGGCTGAAGGTGCGCTAAGTGAAACTCAAGCAATTCTTCAGAGAATGAGAGAATTGGCAGTTCAAGCATCTAACGATACGAACGTAGGCATTGATCGCGGGGAGATCCAAAAGGAAATTAATCAGTTAAGTTCCGAAATAGACAGAATATCTAATACAACCGAATTTAACACGCAGAGATTACTAAACGGTGGTTTAGGAGCTGTAGCCACAAGTTCTCTACCAGCTAACGTTAGTGTTGTTTCAGCAAGCGGACTAAAGCTAGGTGCGTATACAGCAACAGTTGACACAGCCGCAGTTAGGCAAGTTTCAACTGGCGCAACAACATATTTAAATGAAGCGGCAATAGTAACGGCAAACTTTGTTGGTAAAGATATATCTCTTAATGGCATAAAAATTGATTTCACTGGGACATCCAGGGCCGATGTACTAGCAGCATTTAACGCCAGATCAGCTGAAACTGGTTTCACTGCAACCAATATAGACGGTGGAGGATTTGTTTTTACCGCAACTGAATTTGGAGCAGGCAAGAGTGCAGTCGTAACCGGTGCTAATGCAGCATTAATAGGTACAGTATCATCTACAACCGCCGGCGTGAACGCCGTAATGACCCTACGGCATAATACAGACTTAACAAGTGTAACGGTGACAGGTGAAGGTCGAAGGGTTGTTGTTGGCACGGCCGAATTTACAGCCGCAGGGGTAGCTACTTCAAATTCTATAATAAATGTAGTGAAAGCGGGCTCAAGTATTCACATTGGCGCAAACACGGGTCAGACAATGCTCATAGACATTAACGCCATGTCAACTACTTCTCTGGGAAACACTACAAATAAAATTGATAGTGTCAGCGTTATGGATTCTGGGAAAGCTGGAACAGCAATAAAAACCATAAATGATGCAATTGAACAAGTATCAGCTGAGCGCTCTAAACTTGGTGCATTCCAAAATAGGCTGGAACATTCAATCAAGAACTTAGATACATCTGCTGAAAACATGCAAGCGTCTGAATCTCGAATCAGAGACGTGGATATGGCGAAGGAAATGATGGAGTTTACAAAGAACAACATCCTAACTCAGGCAGCTACAGCTATGTTGGCCCAAGCTAACCAAGCGCCCCAAGGCGTTCTCCAGCTACTCCGTTAATTACGGACTTTGGTTGCATAGTAACTTTTCGTAATTACTCACGAGCTCTCGGGAAACCGGGGGCTCTCTCCTTTTGGCGCCAGCCGTTAGGGTCAAATAAAAATCAAAAAGCAAAAATCAAAATGCATGAACACTGCTCTCCTTCCAGGGCAGCGGGTGGCCTTCTCTTCAGCAAGTCACCCAAAATCTTACTGGAGAGTGGTACCTATGTGTTGACCATTCATATGTCTTGACCATTCCGCTGCCATGCACTATGTGCCATGTGCTAGGCGACTTTTTGGCCACTGTTTCTTTTTTTTAAAGCTAAAACCAGTCGCCCCCAACGTTTCACTGTGTTCTGTGTACCGTGTACGGCTTTCTGCCAGTAATTGGGAACGCCAGCCCCTAGCCCTGTGGGTATGGCGTCCTGTACTTAGTTAGGGACTGGGCTAAAGGTTCGTTTGCACTTGCCGATGTTAAAGGTAGAGGAATTGGTTTTGTGATTAGTGATTAAAAACGTCTCCCCAAAGGAGGTCCCCCTATGTCTATAAACATTAATTCGCTTCGTACATCTATGCGGTTTAGCGGTTTGGCCTCAGGTCTCGACACTGAACAAATGGTTAAAGACCTGATGAAGGCCGAAAAGTATAAGGTGGACAAGCTGAAGCAAGACAAACAGATTGTCGAGTGGCGTAAGGAACAATACCGGGAGATGATCTCGTCACTGCAAGCCTTCAAGCGCGATTTCTTTGACCGGGCTAATCCTAAGAACCTCATGCTAACTCCAAATGCATACCGGACGTTTGTGGTAAAGTCTAGTGCTAGTGACATCGTAACAGCTACAGCGAACTCTGATGCCTCAGCGGGACAGATTGTCATTGACAGGGTCGATCGGCTTGCAGATTCCGCCAGAGTCACGAGCTCCGCAGCCGCCCCCGGGGTAGACACTGCATTGGGTGCTGGCAGCGTTTTATCGATCACCGTAAATGGTAAAAAGACAGAGATCGCTGTTACCCAAGGTATGACTTATCGTCAGGTAATGGAGGCTGTAAATGGCAGCAGTGCGGGTGTTCGCATGGCGTATAACTCGTTCACCCAGAGGTACTCCGTCGCCACTAACGGGACGGGGCTAAATCAGACCCTATTTTTAGAGGGAAGTCTTTTTGCTGGACTAGGATTAACTACCCCAGCGGCAGTAACAGGGCAAGACGCTATCTTTGTTATTGCGGGCACCAGTCATTCTCGCTCGGGCAACATATTTACGGTCGATGGAATAACTTACTCCCTAAACAAGCTCAGCACCGTGCCTGTAACTATTGCGGTTGCTCAAGATGTGGAGACAGCCTACCAAAATATCAAGGGGTTTATAAATAAGTACAATGACCTCATGGAAAAGATCAATGGAAAAACACGCGAGAAGCGATACCCAGATTTTCGGCCGTTAACTGATGAGCAACGCGAGTCCCTTAAAGACAAGGAAGTCGACCAATGGGAGGTCAAGGCTAAAAGTGGTTTGCTGAACGGCGATACATTACTCCAGCGGATGGCCCTAGAGATGCGAAAGGCTCTAACGGATGCAGGGAGCGGCTCCGGTGTGACTCTTTCATCCATAGGTATAACAACCGTAGGGTACTACGAACGTGGCAAGCTCCACATCGACGAAGTCAAGCTGAAAGCGGCATTGACCACCAATTCCGAACAAGTCATGAACCTGTTTTCCAAGAGTTCGAGTGTCGCATATTCTCCAGATATGACTTCGGCAGAGCGGTCAAGACGATATAGCAGCAGTGGTTTGGCTGTCCGGTTAGCGGATATAGTAGAAGACAACATTAGAACTACGCGAGACAAGAACGATAATAAGGGCTTCCTTTTACAGCGCGCTGGTATAACAGGGGATACAACTGAATCCCAGAATTTCATGGACGATCAGATTAAGCGCATTAATGAGCGCATA
This sequence comes from Bacillota bacterium, assembly GCA_009773495.1. Classification (GTDB taxonomy): domain Bacteria; phylum Bacillota; class UBA994; order UBA994; family UBA994; genus WSXW01. The sequence continues at coordinate 37,175 of WSXW01000011.1, read as the reverse complement.
GACCGTGCAACTAATGTGTTACAACGCAGAGAAGACCGTTATTGGCGACAGTTCACTGTCCTCGAGACAGCGATGAGTCGGCTGAATTCTCAGAGTGCATGGTTGACGCAGCAGTTCTCTGCACAGGGTTAACGTTTCAGGTATAAATCAGAGGTGCGCTACAATTGGGTTTTCATCTTCAAAGTAAATCAGTTAAACAGATTGATTGAGGCACCTTCGTATTCAATCGAGGTAATCGTGTTTCTGTCCCGTCTCTATCACAATCCATAAAGGAGGTCATCCCATGGCTTTACCTAACCCTTACGCCCAATATCAACACCAGAGTGTCATGACAGCATCACCTGGCGATCTTACTCTGATGCTTTATAACGGCTGCATAAAATTCATTAAGCAAGGCCAAGTTGCAGTGGAGCAGAAGGATATCTCTGGCGCCCATAGTGCTATCCGCCGCGCCCAAGATATCATCCTCGAATTTATGGCCACCTTAGATATGCAAATAGATTTATCCCACAACCTGGTAACCCTATATGAATACATTAATCAGCGTTTGGCCGAGGCTAACATCCGCAAAGATAACCAAATACTTGCCGAGTGTTTAGGACTTGTTACGGAGCTCAGGGACACCTGGGCAGAGGTGGTGCGGTTAAATCGTGGACATAAATAGATACACCACCGAAGAACTACTCAGTCTAGCGGAGGCTAAAAGAGAGAGCTTAAACCAAGCGCTAAGGCTTACACAAGCCATGCTAGAAGTTCTTGCTGGAGAGACTCCAGAGTACATTGAAGTGCTACTTGATGAGCGGCAACACTGTTTTGACAAGGTAGAGGAGATCAACCGTAGTTATGATCTCCTTTATATAAACGTCCGCGAACAGCTCTCTCCCGAAGGGTTTGCTTTAGTGCGTTCCATCGAACAGGCTGCTTTAGAGATAGGGCGGTCTATTCAAGTAGTGGACAAGGAAGTGTCCGAAGGTATGCACGCTCTCCTTTCCGAGCTAAGGCAAAAGTTAGTTAATGTTAATACTGGTAAGAAAGGATTGGCAGCATACAGTCAACATGAGCAACCAGGCGAAGGGGTGTTAGTGGACGAGAAGAAATAGCGAATCACAAACTCACTAACTACTAACGCTGCCCGCCTTCTAGCGTTACAGAGCAATGCGATAGGGCGCCTACCCCTTTTAGAGCGGGTAGCTGAGAATGGACAGCATGCGTTACGGGGAACGGGGAGCTGAGCACTGGGAACCTGTGTGTGTTCTACAAGAAACTAGGAACAAAGAACAACCATCGCCGTGCCATGTGCCATGCGCTATTCGCTATGTGCAACCCAAAAGACGGGAGGTGATACACATGAAAGTTCAAGGTACGGAACCAGTTGTAATGGGCAAGGTGATAGATATCGCGGCGCGGCAGGAGGTAAAGGATACTAAAAAAAGCGCCATAGACATGAATTTGCAGACTAAAAAGGAGCGACCTATCCCCGAGGAGAATAGGCAGCAACGACAAAGCTCTACAGACGAGGCCGTTCAACGCATGAACATGACCATGCAGGCCCTCAATATTCGCCTCAAGTTTGAAAAGCACGAGGCCTCAGGAGAATACATAGTGAAGGTCGTAAACGAGGACAGTCAAGAGGTTATAAGGGAGATTCCTGCGGAAAAAACCCTAGATTTATTAGTTCATCTAAGACATTTGGTCGGTGTTTTAGTGGATGAGAGAGTTTAACGGCGATTATTGTGGAAAATAGTGTTATGTCTTCCTTTAACCCGCATTTATCTTGCGGGTTTTTATTATTTTGAAGGATTAGTTATATATTTGTCGAATAATGACTTAAGTTGTGTAAAACAAAGGAGGGGACTGTATAAAACATGAAAACAAATGTTTCGGAGCTCTTATATCGCGCGATGGATGCATCTGCTCTGCGACAGAGAGTTATAGCAAATAACGTAGCAAATGCCAACACTCCGGGCTTCAAGCGTAGCTTGGTGACTTTTGAGGAACACGTTAAAGAAGCCATGGAAAGGCGCACTATACATACCTCACCACAGGCACTTAACCCTAGAATTGTTGCCGATCGCAGTACCTCGATGCGCGACGACGGCAACAATGTGGATCTCGATCAGGAAATGGTTTTAATGTCTGCCAATGGCATTAAATACCAAGCGTTGACCCAGCAGCTAAGTGATCGTTTGTCGATGATGCGCTATGTGATCAACGAAGGGAGGCGTTAGGTAAATGAAGGTTTTTGCATCCATGGCCATTAGTGCATCGGCGCTTTCGGCAGAGAAGCTGCGCATTGACACTATCTCCCAAAATGTCGCCAACATCAATACTACTCGTACCCCCGAAGGTGGTCCGTATCAGCGCCGCCGCGTCGTTTTTTCGGAGATGTTGCAGGAGTCAAAGCTCAACCGCTTTGTCAGACTGCCCTCCCGTGGCGGCACCGACGGGGCAGGAGTGCAGGTTTCGGCCGTTATTCGCGACGAAGCTCCGGCTCGCATGGTACATGATCCTAGTCATCCCGATGCTGACGAGGACGGCTATGTTGCGATGCCTAATATTGACGTCGTGAACGAGATGGTTGATCTGATTACTGCTTCAAGGGCCTATGAAACAAACGTGCAGGTGTTAAACGTTACTAAGTCTCTGGCTATGAAAGCTTTAGAAATTGGGCGAGGGTAGGTGAGAGCCGATGATTAACCCCCTGAGCATATCTGCTGTTACTACACAGCTAGCTCCGGGTGCCGCACTCAAGGAGCAAGCCACCGCCAAAGTGGACTTCTCCAAACAGCTAACAGACGCCTTGAGAAACGTCAACGAAATGCAGGTCAAGGCTGACGATATGGCCACAAAGCTAGTCTTGGGTGAAGTTGACGATTTGCATCAGGTTACTGTGGCTATGGAGCAGGCCAAGTTGTCTTTACAACTGGCTGTGCAAGTCCGAAACAAGATTGTTGAGGCCTACCAAGAGATTGCTCGCATGCAAGTGTAGGAGTGAATAGCAGGTGAATACGGTGCAGAGTCTTAGCGCCTGGTGGGGGGCCCAGTCGCCTCGGCGGAAGAGCATGTGGTCAGTTGCCGTGGTGGCTTTGCTAGTTGTGATTGGATCGGCGTCCTACTATTCAACTCGAGTTCAATTTGTTCCTCTATTTTCGGGCCTTGACGCCCGCCAAGCTAACTCCATTGTAGAATCCCTTAAACAGGAGAAAGTCGCCTACCAGTTAGTAGACGAGGGCACGGCAATACACGTTCCCCAAGGAATGGTTCATGAGTTAAAAATTAGGATTTCCGGTGAGGGTCTCTATAACAGCGGAATAGGTTACGAGTTGTTTGATCAAGTCAAGTTAGGCATTACAGATTTTGAACGACGCCTTAATTACCAACGGGCGCTTGAGGAGGAACTGCGCCGCACTATCTCGTTTTACCCTGAAATTGAGCAGGTGCGCGTGCATTTAGTCATTCCGGAGCCTAGTGTCTTTTTGCAGACAGCCGATTCCGCGAGTGCATCTATTACTCTCAAGCTCAGACCTTTTCAGACTTTAACTGCAGAAAAAGTCAAGGGTATGTCTTACCTCGTGGCTCTCAGTGTGCCCAAGCTAAAACCTGAGAACGTCTCCATTATTGATGTGGGAGGTAGGATTCTTACTGATGGGTTGGTCCTTGGTTCTGACGACAGCAACCCTACTGCGGCCAAACAGACTGAACTCAAGCGTAGCTTTGAGCATGAATTGGAGCTTAAGCTTGTTCAGATGTTAGAGCGCATTTACGGACCAGGTAAAGCGGTAGCGGTCGTAACTGCCGATATGAGTTTTGACCAGGAGTCTGTAACGAGAATTGTTTATGATAAAGATGGTCAGATCGTGCGCAGCGAACAGGTGCGCGAAGAATCTTACTCAGGCAGTACCGGCAGCGGAGGGGGTGTACCTGGCACAGGCTCTAACATACCAACCTACCCCGTTGGTAGTGCTGACTCTGGTAACAATACATATTCCAGTACGGATCGGTCAACCGAATATGAGATAGACACCACCCAAACAACTGTAATTATTGCACCTGGCAAAGTATTGCGCTTGTCGACAGCAGTGTCAGTTAATGCCACGCTGAGCGAGGATCAAAAGCAAGAGCTAGACAGGTTGGTTAAGGCGGCGCTAGGGTATTCGGATGACCGCGGCGACTCGATTATTGTTTCTGCGCTTAACTTTAACATGGACCATGTCGACGCCGCTCGCCAAGAAATGGCGGACCTGCTCAAGCGTGACCAGACTCGGCAATACATCAACTACGGAATTATGGCAGCCGGTGTCCTACTCGGCTTTATTCTGCTGTTGATAGTCATCGGCAAGATTAGCCGGGCCTTGAAGTTTGAGGTACCGCGCACTGAGGCTGTAAACTTCGTGCCGCTGCAACAAGCCTTAGCCGAGGCTGCCGCTGCTAGGACTCTAACTGAATCTGAAGTAGCTCTGAATAGAGTAAAGGAATTAGCTAAGAGCCAGCCAGACGAAGTTGCCATGATGATTAAGGCTTGGTTTAGCGAAGGATAGGAGGATTATTTTGCCTAGAGATCGACGCACCAGGGGCATAAAAAAAATAGCAGCATTACTCATCGCCCTGGGGCCGGAACTCTCGGCCAAGGTGTTGAGATTGCTGCCAGATGAGGATATCGAGATCATTACAGCTGAGGTAGCTAACACCACGAAGGTAGAACCAGATCTTAAGCAACAAGTGCTAGGTGAAGTCATGGAAATGCACCAAGCACATGCGTATATGTTGGAGGGCGGGGTTAAGTACGCCAAAGATATGTTGGAGCGGGCCTTAGGAGCAGCAAAGTCAGTAGAAATAATGCGCAAGCTCACCGAGAGTACGGCCCTTAAGCCTTTTGCGTTTGCCAAAAAAGTTGACCCAAAGCAAATGGCAGGGGCCATCGCCGAAGAACACCCGCAGACGGTTGCTCTCATTCTCTCTCACCTTGAACCTGAACAAGCCGCAGTAATCTTATCTACGTTGTCTGTCGAAATGCGGGCAGATGTGGCGAAGCGTATTGCCACCATGGAGAGAGTATCACCCGAAGTTCTGGTCGAGTTAGAGAGCGTGTTGTCCGGCAAGTTTACGTCCTTCGCTCAACACGACTTCGCAGTAGCAGGTGGCATTAAAGCCTTGGTTAATATACTCAACCGCGTGGACAGAGCTACTGAGAAAATGATCTTTGAGCAGCTAGAACGTGACGACCCAGCTCTAGCAGAAGACATCCGGAAGCGGTTGTTCGTATTTGAGGATATCATTATGCTCGACGACAGCGCTATTCAGCGCGTGATCCGCGAACTAGACACCAAGGATCTTGCTTTGGCACTCAAGGGAGCAGGGGCAGAAGTGAGCCAGCGCGTATATAAGAACATGTCCAAGAAGGCAGCTGAAATGCTCCGTGAGGATACTGAGTTTATGGGCCCCATACGCCTACGCGACGTAGAAGAAGCGCAACAACGTATTGTTGCGGTTATCCGTCGCCTAGATGAGGCGGGAGAAATCGTTATCGCAAGAGGTGGCGAAGATGCCATCATTGTATAAGCATGTGGCGGTAGATACCGCCAGTAAGGTCAACATTCCGATTGCAGAGGTTAAGACAGCCCCGCTGCAACTAAATCCCGGTGACGATGTGTTGGAAATGGCACTACAGATAAGGGCTGAAGCTCTCTTTCAGGAAAAATGGGAAGCCGCACAACTTGAATTGGCAATGGAGCGAGGGCGCCTGCTGGCAGAAGTAGATGCTGAAAGAGAGCGGGTCAGAGCCGTAGCGGAGAGAGAAGGCTTTGAGGCCGGAGCAAGTAGAGCACAGGCAGAGGCCCAAGCGCTCATGTTGCAGGTGCAAGAATCTTATGCGGTCCTCGAGGCAGACCGGGTTCGCTTCATCGAAGGCAGTCGGCAACAAATTGTAGACCTTGTGGTTACCACAGCCGAACACTTTATGCATGAACAAATGCAGCGAGTGCCGGAGCTCTTATTAAACATGGTAGCTCGGGCTATACAAGAGCTTGTTTCACGACGTAAAGTGTGCATTTTTGTAAACCCCAACAGAGTAGAGACCGTATCTGCTTACAGTTATTTGCTACCCGGAACCGCTGACGGCAATGAAGTTTTGATACGCCCTGACCCGTCCTTAGATCTAGAGTCTTTTAGAGTTGAGGATGACTCAGGGGCCATCGTAGCCAGCCTTACTGAGCATATGAAGATAATGCGACAGGTGCAAGCCGATGACTAGCTTCTCGTTCGATTTTCACAGCGTTAAGCAGAGGATTACCACCAGGCCTAGCTGGCAACACTTCGGCAGAGTAACGGAAGTTATAGGGTTGACCGTCGAGGTCGGGGGCGTGCGGGCATCTATCGGAGAGTTGTGTCTAATAGGGAGTCCACCGAGGCAAGTTGAAGCTGAAGTTGTGGGTTTTAGTGGGGACAAGCTCTATCTCTTCCCCTTCGCCCCGCTACACGGTATTGCTCCGGGCAGCCCAGTACATCCCTTACGCGAGCGGCTTTCGGTCAGAGTCGGGGCAGATTTGCTGGGTAGGATTGTAGACGGCCTAGGGAGGTCAATGACTAATAGCAAGTTTTCGCCTCCGCATTACGATTACCCCTTAGACCAAGCTCCTCCTAACCCTTTAGAGCGAGAAAGGGTGAAAGATGTCTTAGAGACGGGAGTGAAGTCAATTGATCTATTCCTTACAGCGGGTAGCGGACAGCGCCTCGGGATTTTTGCGGGAAGTGGCGTGGGTAAAAGCACACTGCTGGGTATGATCGCCAGAGGCAGTACTGCCGACTGTAATGTTATTGCTCTGGTGGGTGAGCGTGGCCGCGAGGTCCGTGACTTTCTAGAGAGGGATTTAGGGCCAGAGGGCTTAGCTAAGTCAGTAGTGGTTGTAGCTACATCTGACCAACCCGCTCTGCTGAGAATCAAGGCAGCACTCACGGCTACCGCCATCGCGGAATATTTTCGTGATCAGGGAAAGCAAGTGATGCTCTTAATGGATTCGGTTACTCGTTTTGCTACTGCCCAGCGGGAGATTGGTTTAGCTATTGGCGAGCCACCTACCACCCGTGGTTTCCCACCTTCAGTTTTTGCCCTCTTACCCAAGCTCTTAGAACGCTCAGGTACATCATCCCGCGGGAGTATTACCGCTCTATACACTGTGTTAGTAGATGGCGACGACATGAATGAGCCCATAGCAGATGCGGTGCGGAGTATACTCGACGGGCACATTGTGTTATCGCGTAAGTTAGCCGAGCGGAATCACTATCCATCTATCGATGTGCTACAAAGCATAAGCCGCCTAGCGACCGAATTGTCCTCCAAGGATCATCTGAGTTTGGTTTCGCGATGTCGTAATCTGCTTGCGGTTTATAGGCAAAACGAAGACCTCATTAATATTGGAGCTTATGTAAAGGGTAGTAGCCCTCTTATCGATGAAGCAATTGATAAGAACCCCCGTATCATGCAGCTATTAGTCCAAGCCACCCACGAGCGGTGGCAACTCCAAGATTCGCTCACGGAGCTAGCTAATGTATTGGCGAGGTGAATGAGAAGTGGCACGTACTTATTCTCTGGAACAGGTGCTTGGACTCAAGCGACAACTCGAAGATCAGCGCAAGCTTCAACTGGCGCAAGCAGAGCAGGCACGTCAGGAGCAAGTTGAACGTCTAGATTTGATGCTGCGCCTGATGGAAGACCAGTGTGATGCAAAGGTTAGTCCGGACATGATTGAACAGCGTGGGCAGTTTTTTTTCTCCCACCTAACCCGCATCCAAGACGCTCGCAAGACTCTGCAGTCAGCCATCGATTTAAGAGATGTTGCGCAAGCTCATTTAGTGCAGGCCTCTGTTAATAGAAAAAAGTTCGAGGTGCATAAAGAGTCTACTATGGCTGTGGCTCGTCAGGCTGAACAGGCTATCGAGCAAAGCCTCTTAGACGAGAGCGCGATTCAGGTCTATCTTAGGCAGGCCCGTTGATTATGAGAATACTACCTACAGAATCTAACGTTGCTTTAGAACTATCAGCAAAGACTGAACCAGGCAAGACAGACAGCAATGATTTTTTGGCACTACTTTTAGCAGCTCTAGCCGGTGTACAGGTAAATATAGAGGTACGAACAGCAGCTAACAATGGGCAGGAGACCAATGGCGAGCCTAATGCTCAGATCGAGGACCTGCTCAGAGCACTGCCTGAAGGGACTACAGTAGAACAGCTTCTCTTAAATCTGCCTAAAGAATCTCCTGCAATAAGCGCTCTATTGCTGGAGTTCAGTGCGATTTCCGAAAGCGCTGGCGAGATTGCTAAGGATTCTCAAGCGCCTAATATGGACCTACCCGAGATGACAGGAGAGGCGACGCCAGCGTTTGCACCAGAGTTTAAAGTTATAGACAAGGGCGCTTCTACCAAAGGCCAAGACTTAGCGCCAGAGACTCCTAGCACTGTAAGGCCGGTCGCTACTGTCCCCTTAGAAGTGAATTCCGGACAACCACGTGTTGAGCAACCTGTGGTTTCAGTACCCGGGCAGCAAAGTCCCGAGTCCACTCTGCGGCCGCAGCGTGTTGACGACGCTCCGGTGTTGTCAGGCCAAGTCCCTCAGGTCGCAGTACCAGCAAGCCCTAGTTTACCTGTGGTCAGCGCTGAGAGTTTGCAGCAGTTGCGAACAGAAATAATCTCCTACAGCAATAATCCAGTCCGACCGATGGTAACGATCGAGGTTTCCCCCCCGGAATATGGTAGAATCGTGGTCAGCGCAAAGCGTGACGCACAAGGGCAAGTGACTGTGCGTTTAGTTGTGGAGACTCCAGCAGCTAAAGAGGCCCTAGCCCAACAGTTGCCACAAGCATTCGCAGGAGCGACGTATAGCTCTACTACAATTTCTATCTTTACCATGGAGGAGTATCATGAATATCGCGAAGAACAACGCCAACGTAATTCCGACCGCAACAAACAACAGCGCGAACGCAGCCGCCGGGAACGACCACATGAGGTAGAATTTGTGATTTAGGAGGTGCCGCATGCAAGTTAACGCTACAGGTCAAAGTGCTACTGCAACAACTAAGCCCTCTGGACTAATGGACGCAGGCCTAGGCAAGGACGCCTTCCTTAAAATTCTGATCGCCCAGATGCGCAACCAAGACCCCCTAAATCCCAGCGATGGTACTGCTATGGTCGCCCAGTTAGCTCAGTTCAGTACCCTAGAGCAGCTGCAAAATCTCAATACCAAGCTAGACTCGCTGGTGAATCTACAACTCTTAGGGGAACTCAGTGGTTTAGTGGGCAAATCGGTTACCTACTTAGATGAAAATGGCGTGGCTCAAGGCGGCAAGGTTGACTCGGTGCTGTGGTTAGGCCAACATAGCGTTTTGAAGATTAACGAGGCAGCAATTCCCCTAAATAGGATCGTTGAAATAAGGGAGGGAGTTTAAAATGCTTAGGTCGTTATTTGCCGCCATCTCAGGTATGCGTAGTCAGCAGACTAAGCTAGACGTTACCGCTAACAACATCGCTAACGTGGGCACCACAGGTTTTAAGGGTAGCCGGGTTAAGTTTCAGGATATGCTTAGCCAGACTATACGCAGCGCGAGCGCCCCGATGGGGGGTAGGGCGGGAATTAATCCCTCGCAGGTAGGGTTGGGCATGACTATAGCTGGCATTGATACCATTCATACGCAAGGGAGCCTTCAGGCGACTGGCCGGGTGACAGATTTAGCTATTCAGGGCGGCGGTTTATTCGTGGTCTCGGATGGCGTCCGTAACCTTTATACCCGTGATGGTTCATTCAGCTTGTCCTTAAGCAATGAGCTCGTTAACGCTTCTACAGGTCTTAAGGTCGTAGGATGGATGGCTGACAACAACGGTCAAATCAGCACACAAAGTGCGATGCAGCCAATAAGCATTCCCGTTGGAGAAAAAATAATGACTAAGGCTACCGCCTTAGTGGAGATGACAGGCAACCTATCTAGCGGCGTGGCGGCTACCGCTGCTAGCGCACACACAACTTATGTCACAGCTTATGACTCTAAGGGAGCTTCTCATGAGTTAACAGTCAAATTCACAAAGACAGCTGCAAATGCTTGGAATTGGGGCGTCACATCGGTTGGCGGCCTTACCGTGGGTAACGGCTCAGGGACGTTGTCATTTACGACCGCTGGGGCTTTAAATACAGCAACAACCGGTCCTGTGACTGTTACCATTCCCGGTGCAGAGACAGTCTCTTTCTCTTTAGACTTTAACTCTTTAAGCCAAGTAGCCGGCGACAATACTGCCTTAGTGAAATTCCAAGACGGCTATCCGCCGGGTGAGCTGCTGACCTTCAGTATTGGCAAAACCGGTGTGATTACTGGGACATATTCTAACGGCCTGGTCAGCGACCTAGGGCAGATTGCTCTCGCTTATGTTGCTAACCCAGAGGGTATGCTCAAGTCCGCAGGCAACTTATTCGATGTCTCGTCTAACTCCGGTGAGGTACGTATCGGCGCCGCTGGATCCGACGGTCGAGGAACTATAGAGACCGGAATGTTAGAGATGTCGAATGTTGACCTTGCCACGGAATTTACTGAGATGATCTCTACCAGTAGGGCTTTCCAGGCTAACTCTCGCGTCGTCACAACTTCAGACGAAATGTTGCAGGAGTTAATCCAGCTGAAACGATAGGGGTGAATGACAGTGCGCAAGCCAGTCTTGTTCACAAATGTAGGGATTATCATTGGCGCCGGGGCTGTCTTAATGGCTGTTTTTAGCGGTGGAGGCGCAAGCGTCTTCCTCGACAGGGAGTCGTTTATGATTACTGTCCTAGGTTCATTTGCTGCTCTTCTCATCAATTACTCTTGGGATGAGATCACACAATCCTTTTTTGAAATCCGAGCTTTGCTGAAACTAGAGATTCCAGATCCAGTGCAGACAATTGAAGATTTTGGTGCGCTGGCTGTGCGTGCTAGGCGGGAAGGCTTACTGGTTCTTGAAGACGAAATCCCTAAGATGGACCCTTTCTTAGGGAAAGGCCTACAGATGATTATTGACGGCATGGATTCAGCCGCCGTTTCAAAAGTACTTGAAATCGAGCTCGTGCAAGTCGAGGGCAGGCATCAGACCTGCTCCGGGCTGTTGACCGTGTGGTCTAACTTAGCGCCAGGCTTTGGAATGATTGGTACTTTAGTTGGCCTTGTAAAGATGCTCAACTCGTTAGACGATGCTTCTACAATTGGGCCTTCTATGGCTGTAGCGCTGGTCACAACTTTTTACGGAGCTATCATGGCTAATTTCATCCTTATACCCTTAGCGGGCAAGGTAAACCTGCGTAGTCAGCGGGTTCTTCTGTACCGCGAAATGATTATGGAAGGTCTAATGGCTTTACAGGCAGGGGTCAACCCGCGAGTAATTGAGCAACGGCTTCGAGCCTTTATTGTTCCGCAGTCTGACAAAGCTTCGACCAGATTAAAGCTTGAGGCTGCTGATGACTAGACGACGAAAAGCCAGTGTCCAACAATCTGGGAACTGGATGATTACTTGGTCAGATCTAGTCACGCTACTGCTGTGTTTTTTCATCTTGTTGTACTCATTTTCGGCACTTGATGTAGATAAATTTCGCAAGTTCATCATGTCATTTCAGGGTCAAGGCATGCTTGATGGAGGCACAGTACCGGTAAATGAAGACCCACCCCCTGTTCCTGATGATGGTCCATCTAATGAGGCTTCGGGATCGTTTTATGCAGATAGTGGCAGGCTCATGATTCACATTCAGGAGTATCTTAAGGAGAATGGTATCGAGGGCCATATAGAGGTTTATCGGGAAGAGCAGGGGGTGATGATAGAAATTAAAGACCATTTGTTCTTTGACTCTGCTCGGGCAGAAATTCGTTCAGACGGTAGGCCTCTCTTAAATAAGTTGGCTGCTCTACTCGACCAAATGCCCAATGACGTAGTGGTAGAGGGACATACGGATAACATTCCTATCAAGACTTTAGAGTACCCTACGAACTGGGAACTAAGTGCGGCGCGTTCGGCAAGAGTGGTACGTTATTTCACTGAAATAAGCGGGCTAGACCCGCGTCGCTTTGCGGCTATGGGCTACGGCGAGTTTCGCCCAGCAGTAAGTAACGCTACAGTAGAGGGTAGGACCCACAATCGTAGGGTTGTTTTAGTAATTAAACGCTATTAAGGTGAGGTATTTATGCTGAAGAAAATCTTACTTGGTATTCTACTTGTTGTTCTGCTTATATCAGGTGCATTGTGGGGTAAACCTATCTATACTCGCGTGGTAAAGTTTGTTATACCTGGGCCTAAAATTGTGATGGGCTCCCCCAAAGAATTCACAGTAAATTTAGTTGACCCAAATATGAAACGGTACCTCAGGGTAATGATGACGTTTAAGTATTTGGAGAAAAAAGCGCTTGTTAACGAATTTGATGCTAGGGATCCAGAAGTTCGTGATGCTATTATTGGTGTGCTTCGCTCTAAGACGGTGGCAGAGTTAGTCGGGACAGAGACAACAGAGCAATTGCGCACTGAGTTAGTCACGGCAATTAATAGTGTTCTGTCTACAGGGGAAGTTATAGATCTATACTTTATCGAGTTTGTCATTCAGTAGGGAGGTCGCAGTATTGGGCGAAGGGAGCTTCTACGGTTCATTATTCCGCATGGTTTTGTCTTTGGTAGTTGTGTTCGGGGCCCTTTTTGCCTTGCGCTATTATGTGTTGCGCAAAGTCCCAGTTAACAGAGTCCACAGCATTATGCGGGTGCGTGAGCGAGTGGGGATTGGTCCACGCAGCCAAGCGGTGGTCCTCGACGTCGCTGAAAAGAGCTACTTGGTTTGTCTGTCAGACAACTCAGTTAGCGTAATAGAGCTACATGCCCTGCCGCAGCCCAATGAACCTCAGGGTATCGAGCACTTATCCTTTACTGAGCAACTTAAGGAAGCTGTAACCCTCTTGAAGGGAAGAAAATAAATGTTTCCTATACCGCGAATAGACCTCGCCATAGGCGGCGCAGGTTCTCCAGTCGAAGTAGTTGAGAGTATCCGTTTGTTAGTACTTTTAACAGTGTTGAGTTTAGTCCCAGCTATCTTAGTCATGGTCACTTCGTTTACGCGCACAGTTATAGTTCTTTCTTTTGTGCGAAATGCGATTGCCACCAATAACGTTCCTCCCAATCAGGTACTGATTGGTTTGGCGCTCTTTTTAACACTCTTCACGATGGCCCCTACACTTGCTAGAGTTCAGACTGAGGCTTTGGCCCCTTACCTGGACGGTCAATTATCGCAAGAAGTTGCTTTCGAACGAGCTTCGGCTCCGCTGAGGGAATTTATGCTCCGGTACACGCGGGAGAAGGATTTGGCGCTGTTTTTGGTAGCATCAAATAGTCCGCAACCTGACACGCCGGATAACCTATCACTCATGGTAGTAGTGCCCGCCTTTATGATCAGCGAGCTTAAGACGGCATTTCAGATGGGGGTTATGCTATTTATCCCCTTTATGGTTATTGACATGGTGGTTGCCAGTACCTTGCTGTCTATGGGTATGTTCATGTTACCTCCGACCACCATCTCCCTCCCCTTTAAGCTTCTGCTCTTCGTCATGGCCGACGGGTGGCATCTGGTAGTCAAAGCTTTGCTTGAAAGCTTAGGGAGGTAGTGGCATGACCGAGGGTTCAGTTATTCATCTGGCGAGAGAAACTATTTCTCTGGTGTTGTTGTTGGCGGGTCCCTTGTTGTTGGTGAGCCTAGCCGTCGGACTAGCGGTGAGTATTTTTCAAGCTGCCACGCAGATTCAGGAGCAGACGTTGACTTTTGTACCTAAGCTGGTGGCCATTCTGATAACCCTACTCGTGCTGGGTGGGTGGATGATGAACACCATGCTTTCCTTTACTGTTAACCATTTATCTAACTTAGGACGGTATGTACGATGAATAGTCTGGTCTTAACACCATGGTTGGCCTTGACTTTAGTGTTGGCCCGCATACTCGCCTTTATTGTGACTGCGCCAATACTTAACCGTCGAGGCATACCTAGTTTGCTAAAAATCGGTCTTGGGGTATTTGTGGCGCTCATAGTTTTTGCGGGTGAGCCTATGCACTACGAAGGTAGCACCTCAGCCTTTATAGGCAGCCTTATTTCAGAGACCATGGTGGGACTCTGTATGGGTATGCTAGCAAGCTGGTTGTTCCAGAGCTTTACTATGGGCGGACAACTTATTGACCAACAGGCAGGTTTTGGATCTGCTGCGATGTTTGACCCTGGCTCTTCCATACAGGTATCTCTTATCTCTAATTTTATTCTTTTTATAAGCATCTTGCTGTTTTTGGAGCTCGATGGACATCACATCTTGCTGCTGGGGATAATTAAGAGCTTTCAAGTAGTGCCTGTGGGAGCAGGGGTGCTGGGTTTGTCACTGGGAACAGTAGTACTAAGAGCGCTAACAGCTTCAATGGTGCTCATGATTCGCGTAGCGATACCGGTAGTAGTTGTCCTAGTACTTACTGATTTAATACTCGGTATGATAGGCCGTGCTGTGCCACAGTTAAACGTGTTGATGCTGGGCTTACCTGTGAAGGCAGGCGTTGCCTTGCTGGTGTTAGCTGCTGTAAGCCCCGCTTTTCTGGGGGTAGGCGGCAGTCTGCTAAGTGAACTTGAAGGAGTGCTAAGTAGAGCATTTGGGGTGATGGCGCCATGAGCAGTCCCCAAGGCGGGGCTCAAGAAAAAACAGAACAAGCTTCGCCCAAACGGTTAAGCGATGCGCGCAGCAAAGGTCAAGTCGCGAAGAGCATGGATTTAGTGGCGGCAATAGGATTCTTCGGCACAGTGATGATTTTTGCGGCAGTGTCAGGAGACATCATAACCAACAGTATCAACTATTTAACCCAATCGATGGCCCAATTGTCACAAGCGAATTCCTTCGAGGGTTCGTATGGTTTGCTTTTTATAAATGCTATGACGTCTTTTGCAGGTTTGGTCTGGCCAATGCTCGTGGCAGCCATGGGGCTTGGGGTACTGGCAAACGTGGCTCAAGTAGGTTTTTTGGCAAGTCTCGAGCCACTTCAACCATCTTTTAGCAGGCTTGACCCTATAGAAGGTGTAAAACGTATGTTCTCAATGAAAGCTCTTTTTGACCTTCTTAAGGCATTTTTGAAGTTGGCGTTAGTGGGATACGCGGCTTACCTAGGGATTCGTGGAGAGATAGCTACACTCTTGTTGGTTGGCTATACCGAGGGATTAGGTGCATTAGTGGTAGCTGGTAGTGTTCTGATGCGGGTAGCAGTGCGGGTCGGAGTGGTTTATCTCGTTATCGGTATAGCGGATTTTATGTTCCAACGTTATGAGCACAGCAAGAACATGAAGATGAGCAAGCACGAGGTTAAAGAAGAACACAAGCAGGTTGAGGGCGACCCCCAAATCAAGGCACGACAGAGGGAAAGGCAGCGCACGCTGGCAACCAGGCGCATGTTTTCTGAGATCCCTACAGCTACCGTTGTTATTACAAACCCGACTCATTTTGCCGTGGTCTTGAAGTATGATGAAAATGGCGGCGCGCCCGTCGTGTGTGCTAAGGGCTGTGATTATTTGGCTCAGCGGATTATCGCTAAGGCTAAAGAACACAGAGTCCCAGTAATCTCTGAACCTCCAGTGGCCAGAGCTCTATACAAACAAGTAGAGCTGGGCAGAGAAATTCCGATTGATCTTTACCGCGTAGTGGCGGAAATACTGGCTACGATATTCGCTCAAAAAGGGAGGCTATGATAATGCGCAGTCTGCTCAAATATACGGACATCATCGTAGCCGCACTGATTATTGGGATTATTCTTATTATCGTTATTCCGCAACCTCCTACGGCACTCGATTTTCTTCTGATAATAAACCTGACTATTAGCTTAATTATCCTGCTAACCACACTATTTACTACCAATGTTCTGCAGTTAAGTGTTTTTCCTACATTGCTGTTGGTTACAACGCTACTGCGTTTAGCACTCAATGTATCTTCGACGCGCTTGATTTTATCAACCGGGGGAGCGGGCAGAGTTATTGGAGCGTTTGGTGATTTTGTTATCGGTGCAAACCCAGTAGTCGGTTTAGTCATATTTATTATTATTACAGCAATTCAGCTCGTGGTTATTACCAACGGTGCCGGTCGTGTGTCCGAGGTCGCGGCGAGGTTTACCCTAGACGCCATGCCTGGTAAACAGATGGCAGTGGACGCGGATCTTAATGCTGGCCTAATTAACGAAGAGCAAGCCAGAGAGCGCCGGCGCTCCATGCAGCGCGAAGCTGATTTTTACGGCTCTATGGATGGCGCCAGCAAATTCGTCAAAGGCGACGCGATTATCGGAATAATTATTACCTTAGTTAACATCGTAGGCGGTTTGATAATGGGCATGGTCCAGCTTGGTATGACTTTCGAGGGTGCGCTTAATACCTATATCATTCTTACTGTAGGCAATGGCTTAGTTAGCCAGCTTTCCGCGCTGATGATTTCGACAGCTTCAGGTATCTTAGTTACACGTTCACATAGCGACAACGGTTTTGGAACAGACCTGTTCCAACAATTGTTTTCAATGCCCAAGGTTATTGGTCTGGTCTCCGTATTGCTTGGTGGTTTAGGCCTTGTTCCGCAGTTGCCTGCCCTACCGTTTTTGGCGATGTCAGGCGCGACGGGGTATGCAGCTTTTGTTTTATACAACGAAGAAAAAGAAAAAGCAGCAGCGCCTCCTGCTCCCGTGACGAGTCGGCTGGCTGAACCAGAAAATGTTCTTTCGTTAATCAGTAACGAGCAGATGGAGATAGAAATTGGTTTTGGTTTAGTACGCTTGACCGATGGAGCGCAAGGCGGTGATCTGCTTGACAGGCTTTCTGCTGTGCGGAGGCGTTTTATGGTAGACCACGGGTTGTTCGTACGCCCCATCCGAATACGCGACAACCTGCAGCTCAAGCCTAACCAATATGTATTTAAAATTAGAGGCAACCAAGTAGCCATTGGTGAGCTAATGCCCACCCACTACTTGTGCATGGATTACTCAGGCGCTGAGGTTGATCTGCCTGGAATTACCACTTCTGAACCGACCTTTAACTTACCCGCTAAATGGATAGCTGATAGTGACCGTGAGCGGGCTGAACTCTTGGGTTATACCGTTGTTGACAGTACCACTGTTATGGTGACACACCTAACAGAAATGTCAAAACGCTTTGCTCACGAGTTATTAGGTAGGCAAGAGGTTAAAGAAATAGTGGATAGAGTTCGTGAACAGCAGGCGGCTGTAATCGATGAGTTGACCACCGAACAGATTACTATTGGTGATATACAAAAAGTATTACAAGGCTTGCTACAAGAAGGGACTCCGATTCGCGACTTGGTGACGATCTTTGAGACTATCGCCGACAACGCTCGATTATCCAAAGAGCCGGACTTCTTATTAGAGAGGGTGCGTCAGGCCCTATCTCGCACTATTAGCCGTGGTCTGGCTGAGGGTGGGGTAGTTCACGTACTAACGCTGAGTCCACGCACGGAGCAACAACTGCTGGAGTCTCTTAATAATACCGGTGGAGCGCATATCGTACTTGAGCCCACCAAACTGCATGCTTTATTTGAGAGTCTAGCTAAGCAGGCGGAGAAGCTCGGAACCCAGGGTAAGGTCCCAATAATTTTATGTCCGAGTCGATTAAGGCTCCCCTTGCGGCGACTAACAATAAGGCATTTCCCTAGTCTTAATTTCTTAGCACCAGGAGAAGTTTCAAATGACGTAGAGATTGAATCCTTAGGGGCGGTGACCATGGAATGAAAATAAAAAAAGTTGTAGCACGGGACATGCAGGTCGCGCTCCATATGCTGCGCAAGGAACTTGGCCCCGACGCTGTAATCGTCAGTTCGCGCACAGTCCGCGAACCCGGGCTGTGGGGTTTTTTTCGTCCCAGCAGAGTAGAAGTTACCGCCGCAGCAGAACGCTCTATAGAGCGAGATACCTCTGCGAATTCGCAAGATCAACTTCGTGAAGAACTCAGTGAGATCAAGACCTTGCTTGGTAATCTAAGCCTAGATAACGGAACAAGCCTTAAGTCAACTATCAGTCCAAAGTGGAGTGAACGATTTAGGGCAGCAGATTTGAGCCCTGAGATTAGTGCCCTGTTGCTAGAACAGATAGGGGCTTTAGGAGACAAAAAAGACGAGGAAAAGAGGGTCTTAGAGAGGCTTGCCAAGTGTTTTGCACTCGCACCCAAACCTAAGGCTAAGGGGAAGCGGATACAGGCTTTTGTTGGCCCCACGGGAGTAGGTAAGACCACAACAATTGCAAAACTGGCGGCGCGGCGAGCCTTGCAGGAAAATAAAAAAGTGGCGCTGATTACAATAGACACGTTCAGAATTGGTGCTGTTGAGCAACTTAAGATCTATGGAGACATTATGAGTGTCCCGGTTGAGGTCGTCACTACGCCGGGGGAACTACGTGAAATGCTTCATTTCCATAAAAACAAAGACACCATATATATCGACACCACTGGTCGCTCGGCCAAAAAGCTTGTGCAAGTGGCAGAGCTTAGGGCTTATTTGGATGGTATCCCAGATTTAGAAAAATATTTAGTAGTTAGTGCCACGACTAAGAGTCGAGATCTGCACAGCATCTACAGAGCTTTTTGCGGCATCGACTTAACCGCAGTTATTTTCACCAAATTTGATGAGACAGAGAGTCTCGGCGGGCTGGCAGAATTGTGTTACCGCACATCCATCCCTGTGGCATATATAACAAATGGACAGAACGTTCCTGAGGATCTACAAGTGGCCGACCCCTCAGAGCTTGCGCGGATGATATTGGGGGTGAGTGATTGATGTGGGATCAGGCATCGTTTTTAAGAAATCTAACCCGCAGTCAGCCTGCTAAGAAACGGGCCCGAGTTATCACTGTCGCCAGTGGAAAAGGGGGTGTTGGCAAGACCAACTTGGTGGTCAACCTTGGCATTGTCTTAGCTAGGAGGGGTCAAGTCACTACCATTGTCGACGCAGACCTAGGCTTGGCTAATGTTGATGTTGTACTTGGTCAATATTTCGACTTCGACCTTGAACACGTGCTCAAGGGCGAGAAGCACTTGGATGAGATAATTGGCATGGGGCCGTACGGGTTACGAATCGTACCATCAGCCTCCGGTGTCCCTGAGATGGCAGATATGGAAAAAGAGCAGCGAGATCGCCTCATTACTGAGCTAGCGACTCTGGAGCACTCTACGGACATTCTTTTAATTGATACTGGGGCAGGGATTTCGCGCAATGTGTTGGCCTTTGCAAACCTAGCTGATGAGGTAATAATTGTTGTAACACCAGAGCCTACTTCGTTAGCGGACGCTTACGGATTGGTTAAATTGCTGGTGCAAACCAGAGTGGCTACCAAAATAAGCCTAGTCGTTAACCGTGCCCTCAATTACCAGGATGGTAAAGTAACGGGCGAAAGGTTCTTGACTATAGCGGAGAGATTTTTACATCACAAAATCAAGTTTCTTGGGTCTATACCAGATGACCCCATTGTCAGTCAGGCTGTCCGACGTCAGCATCCTTTTGTGCTTAGTCATCCAGACTCTTATGTCAGCCGCCAGCTCGAGGTGATAGCACAAAGCATAATTGGCGGAGGAGGGCAAGGGGTAGAGGGCAAAGGCTTACTGGCTGGACTAAGACGCATATTTGGAGGTAGTTAGTAATGGAGAGGGAGCCCGCTCTGAGGATTGGCATGCGCCTAGAGGTCACGCGTAAAGGCACTCAGCACGCTCATTACGCCAAAGTAGAAGATGTCAGCACTTGGGAATTCGCCGTTTCTTCCTTATTCGGTGGTGGTGAGGCGGATGTTTTGCAGTCCGGTGAGCAAGTGGAGTGTTTTTTTACTGACAGTGGCACTCACGATCAGTATGGGTTTACTGCCATAGTCTTGCGGCGCGAAGCCCGCGTCTTTCCCATGTACTTTATGTCAATGCCGCGAGAGTACGAGCGAATCCAGCGCCGCAGGTTTGTGCGCTACCCAGTGTTATTGCCTACTCAATTTAGGCTCTACGAAGATAAATCGTGGCAAAAGGGATTCTTGGTGGATATTAGTGGAGGTGGGGCTAGGCTTTCTCACCGTGAGGCACTAAGTAGTGGAGATTTAATCCAAGTAAGTTTTTCGCTTAAGCAACATGAGCCTAACATAGTTATTGCTGGCAAAGTAGTGCGTTCAGACGCGCTTCAGGGGCCGGGCAGCGGTATGTATCACTCGGGAGTGGAGTTTGAAAATATCTCTATAAGTGTGCAGGATAGAATAGTAGGTTTTGTATTTCAACGCATGTTAGAGCAGCGACGGTTGCAGGAGTGGTAACTATGCACGAAGGTTACAAAGACAAGCTCATTATGTCGTACCTGCCACTAGTTAAACGCATTGCTGCTCGATTATACATACCGTCTCCCGAGATTATGGACAAAGAGGATTTAGTGTCGCAAGGGCTCTTAGGGCTAATGGATGCTGTGAACAAATTTGATCCGAGCCGTGAGGTCAGTTTTGAGTCTTATGCCTCCCGCAGGATTAAGGGTGCTATGCTTGACTCAATTCGCGCCTTAAGTTTTAGCCCTCGCAGTGTAAACGACCGAATTAAGAATTACCGCGCTGTGGAAGAACGCCTTCTTGTAGCGGGTGAGGAAATAAGCGAGCTGCGCATAAGTCAAGAGCTAGGCCTTAGCATAGATCAAGTACGGGACGTAATTAACCACATCGCTTTGCGGTCAGTGGTATCGCTAGACCGGATGCTATTTTCTGATGACGGTGAAGAGGTGGCTGTGTCAGCCGTAATCGGTTCAGACAATAGTCCGAATCCTGAAACGATTCTAGTGGAGATAGAGCTCAGAAGTAGGTTAGCCCAAGCACTACTAAAACTGCCGCAGCGGGACAGGGAGATGTTATCTCTCTATTATGTAGATGAACTGACCCTCAAAGAAATTGCTGCGGTGTTTGGTGTAACTGAGGGCCGAGTTTCGCAGTTGCATAGCAGGGCAATTCTGCGATTGCGTGGAATCCTAGGAAAAGAGGCCTAGCAGATGGATTTAATGATTTTTGTTTTAGGTGTGGTTGTGGGGGCAGGGGTGTACCACATGTGGCAGAAATCCTTGCCCCAGAGTCAACCCCTCGCAGAAGAGCTAGAGTTGCGTCTACAGGCATTAGAGGAGCAACTGGCATATATAACACACCGCTTGGATGAGCCGCAGGAGCCTAAATCGGTGCGAACACGCTCCAAGAAACAGACATCGGCCTCTGCAGCACAGAAGCAGGATCAAATCATGGACTTACAGTCACAGGGTTTTGACTCGCAAGCTATAGCCCGTGAATTAGGGGTGCCGCATGGGCAGGTGGAGCTTGTGACTCGGCTCTTTAGGAAGGGGAGGTCATAATGTTGAGGGGGTTGTACCAGGCCACGAGTGCTATGGTAATAGCTAAAACTAAGCAAGAGATAATCTCCGGCAACGTTGCTAATGCAGATACTGCTGGTTTCAAGCGACAGGTCCTGCCTGAAGAGGTCTTTGCGCAAGCCATGCTTTTAGCGAGACTCGGACCAGGTTCGCGGGAATTAGGGGACACCACGGTTAAGACGGTCTTAGCTGAGCCCGTAACAGACTTCAGTCAAGGGCAACTAGTTCATAGTGACGATAATTTTCACTTAGCCTTGCATGGTAACGGCTTCTTTGCCATTCTTACTGAAGAGGGACCTCGTTACACACGGGCAGGCGATTTTAGGATAGACGCGGCTGGTTTTCTGTCAGACGCTCATGGTGGCAGGATCTTGCTCGATAATTGGCAACCTATCCAAATTAAGGGCATTGATTTTGCGATTGAGAGCGACGGGACTATCATGATGGAGGGAGGGCCTCGTGGCAGGCTTATGATCACGGATTTTGCGGAGCCTGCAGCCTTAGTTAAAGACGCGCGCGGTCAGTTCATAGGAGATGAAGCTGTGCCTTTCCCCGGGACGGCTAGGGTAGTACAGAACTCCTTAGAGCGATCCAATGTCGACCCAGCGCAGGAATTGATTGACATGATGCTTGTTAATCGCATTTTCGAGAGTGCTCAACGCATCGTCTCAACGTATGATCAGCTTATGGAAAAAGCCAAGGAAATAGGTAGTATACGTTAGGAGGTAGGGGCATGCTCAACAGCATTAAGCGCAGTGTTAGTGGTCTCATGGCTCAGGTACAGCGGTTAACAGTGGTGGGTAACAATATTGCTAATGCTACTACGCCTGGCTTCAAACGCAGCGAAGGCTCATTTTCAGAGTTATTGATGGTTGAGCTTGACCATGCGTCCACCCCACTAAAGCCTGAGTCTCCTAAGGATGTACCGCATGGGGTAGAGTATACCCCCCAAGTGCTGTTCACTCAGGGTAGCCTTGTACCCACTAATAGAAGCCTGGACATAGCGTTAGAAGGTTCAGGCTTTATTGAGCTTCAGGATAACACAGGTAAACCTGTTTACGTACGAGGCGGTAGTTTTACCTTAGATGCAGTTGGGCGTATTGTACATAGCTCTGGGGCAGTGATTCCTCGCATTCAGATCGATCCAGAGGCTTCTGCCATCAGTATCGATCCTACCGGGGAGATAGCCATAACCCATGCTGGAGAAGTAGTGGTACTAGGTGCAATTAGGCTAGTGGAATTCGCGAATCCTTCTGGGCTAGAGAGCCCAGGGCATGGGCAGTACGTCCCAAGCGAAAACTCTGGTCCGCAGACCCCTAGTAAGTCTACTCAGGTCCATCAAGGTCACGTAGAGACCAGCAACGTCTCTCTGGCGGATGAGATGACTTCACTTATACGGGCACAACGGGCGTATCAAATAAATGCGAAGTCAATAAAACTTTTAGACGAAATGTGGGAAAAGACGAATACCATCCGCCGATGATGCTGTAGGGGGATAAATAATGGATTACCTAGTGGGAATTGGGGAGTATCGTATTGCTGATGCTCCTAGCACGGTGACGACACGCGGCTTAGGGTCATGCGTGGGAGTAATTATTTATGATTGCTCGCGCCGTGCTGGGGGGCTAGCACACGTAATGCTACCGAACAGCAAAGATTTTTCGACTTTTACCAACCCGTATAAGTTTGCAGACCTAGCAGTCCCAGCTTTACACCGTGAGCTATGTCTCAAGGGATGTAGCTACATGCAAGCCAAAATTGCGGGAGGAGCGAAGATGTTTACTTTTTCCTCAGACCGCTCAGGGTTTGATATCGGCATGCGCAACATAGAGCAAGTTAGACGCGTGCTGAGCGAGCTAGGGGTCCCGCTTGTTGCTTCTGACGTCGGCGGGAGTTGGGGAAGGACAGTAATACTCAATACAGAGACAGGGATCACCCAAGTTAGAACCGTGGGGAGAGGTGAATCAGAGCTATG
The DNA here is from genome assembly GCA_009773495.1 of Bacillota bacterium. Classification (GTDB taxonomy): domain Bacteria; phylum Bacillota; class UBA994; order UBA994; family UBA994; genus WSXW01. The sequence continues at coordinate 13,795 of WSXW01000011.1, read as the reverse complement.
AGCAGTCAGGACCCCGCTTATGCGCAATTTTGCACGGAGCTTGCAAAAACGCAGGGATTGGACCTCTCGGTCTATAAAGAAACCCAGCTCTTTCGCCGATTAAATAGTTACATGCAGCGGCATCAGATTGGCGGCTTTGGTGACTTAACTAATTATATCCATTCTCACGAGAAGGCTAGCCATCTAATTGACTACTTAGATATAAACGTATCGGAGTTTTTTAGAAATCCGGAGTTGTTTTCCTATTTAGAACAAGAGGTATTACCTACTTTCGCGACGAAACAGAAAAGAGTCAGCGTGTGGAGCGCAGGTTGTTCAATAGGTGCGGAACCATATTCTCTCACGATGGCGATTTTGGAGACTCGTCCTGCATTAGTTGCAACTATAGTGGCCACCGATCTTGATGCTGCGGCATTGCGGCAGGCTGCAACTGGGCGTTACTCTCAAGCTGATGTTCGAAATGTAGCACCAGAACGAATCACCAGATATTTCGATGTTACTCCCGGGGGGGTAGAGGTAAAGAAAAACGCCAAAAGCATGGTTTCCTTTAGACGACACGACCTCCTTAAGGATCCTATAGAGTCAGGCTTTGACTTAATCGTTTGCCGCAACGTGGCAATCTACTTTACAGAAGGAGCTAAGCTCCTGATGCTCCGTCGCTTCGCCACTGCATTAGCGACAGGCGGTTACTTGTTTACCGGCGCGACCGAGAGTTACCCTAATCACCGCGAATTTGGACTCAAACGAGTTCACACATGTTTTTATCAGAAGGTAGGTGATTGATATGACAATCGCTAGTTCGGTACAACTCGATATGTTGAATGAGGTAGGGAACATTGGCGCAGGCAATGCGGCTACTTCTCTATCTATCTTAATGGACCGCAAAGTCATTATGCACTTACCGTGGACAAGAGTTTGCAGCATCGAAGAGGGATGTTCTATACTTTCAAGAGTAGGAGAGGTCGGCATCTGTGTAGAAGTCAGGGTGGAAGGCAATCTCAGCGGCACAATGCTTCTTACACTGACCGAGGATAGTGCGGCTCACATTATTAGTAGCTTTGGAACCATGCTCGAAGGTAAGACATTAGTGGATGATTTAGCACAATCAGCCCTTATGGAAGTAGGGAATATCGTCACGGGATCGTTTATTACTGCCATATCTAACTTCGTAGGAGAGACGGGCATGTCCACCCCGCCTATACTTCTCTATGATTACTTTGATGCTTTCATATGCAATACCGTGATTGCGAGGACAGAGGGCTCGGATGTCGTTCTAGTGTTTAAAACTGAGCTTGAAGTGGATGGTAAAGCGATCTTTGGAGATTTGGCGTTCCTACCTTCTCCGGAGGCTTTTCGTGCAATAACCAAGAAGTTAGACGTGGCAGAAGGGATGGTTGAGGTTAATGGCTAAGAGGATTCTAGTTGTAGATGACGCAGCCTTTATGCGCATGATGCTTTCCGATCACCTTACAAAAGGTGGATTTGAAGTAGTAGGTCAAGCCGAGAATGGCTTGGTGGCCATAAACAAGTTTAAGGAGTTGCGCCCTGACGTAGTGACAATGGATATCACCATGCCAGAAATGGATGGTATCTTGGCAGTTAAGGAAATCCGCAAGATCGACCCACAGGCTCGCATCGTGATGTGTAGTGCCATGGGGCAGCAACATATGGTGATGGAAGCCATTCAGGCAGGGGCCCGGGATTTTATAGTCAAGCCCTTTGATCCCACCCGCGTGGTACAAGCTGTCACTAAAGCCTTAGTTTAGGTGGATGCATTATGCGTAACGTCCTAAGTCAAAATGAAATTGACAGTTTACTAAAAAGTTTGGAGCAAGGCGAGGTCTCTTCAGAAGAGCTTGTTAAAGACCAAGTAAAGATCCGCAAGTACGATTTTAAACGACCAAATCGCTTTTCGAAGAGCAATCTCAATACTCTGGCGATGGTGCACGATATTTTCGCCCGTCAGGCTGCTAACTATCTGTCGGCCTATTTGCGGGCAACAGTCAATGTCAAGCTCGCTACAGTCGACCAAGTAGCGTTTGAGGACGTAGTTGTTTCCTTGCCTGGCAGCACCTTGGTGGTGGTTTTTTCCATAGAGGATTATGGGCCTGCTCTCCTTAATGTGGGTAGTGAACTTGTCATCCCGATGATAGACCTGATTTGTGGTGGCAATGGAGAGGCAATCAGAAAACTGCGTGTTGTGACCGAGCTTGAGCTGGCTATCTACCACCGCTTGAGCACGCATTTATTAGGACGTTATGAGGTTGCATGGAAAGAAACTACTCCTATTAAGTGTACACTTGATTCCATTGAACAAAATGCTAGGTTGATACAATCCATATCTCCACATGAGATGGTGGCGGTCATTACGCTTACGGTAAATATCAACAAGGTGCAAGGGATTCTGACCATTTGTTTGCCTTTTACAACGGTCAACGCCCTAATCAATAGACCTGAGGTAGATCAAACTACCGAGGCTGGTCCTTCGCTACAGCAACAATGGCATGACAAACAGAAGTTACTCAGTTCAGCTGAATTGGGACTAGCAGCACTATTGGGCAGTTGCGAAATTTCTGTAGAGGAATTCTTACAACTGCAAGTAGGTGATTGCCTTGCCATTGATACAAAACTTGGAAGCCCGGTGAATTTGACAATTGAAGGCAAGAGCGCTTTTTTAGCTCAACCGGGGTTACTTAACAACCAGCTTGCGGTGCAGATAATCTCTCCGCTCACAGAAGGGGAGGAAGACTATGAGCAATAGATATTTATCACAAGAAGAGATTGACGCTATTCTTAAAGGTGGTTCTAATCCAGAGCCTGAGAGTCTATCGGCGGTTCAGATTGACGCACTAGGCGAGGTCGGTAACATCTCTATGGGCACTGCTGCGACCACCCTATCCCAACTCCTCAATCAGCGAGTGACAATCACGACCCCTCGGGTTGTGGTACTACAAAAAGAGGAGCTTTTTGATCAGTTTAAGGTGCCATATCTTTCGATTATGGTGAACTATACTGAAGGCCTCACAGGTTTTAACCTATTAGTGATTAAGACCACTGACGCTGCACTCATTGCAGACTTGATGATGGGAGGTAAGGGCGACCCTGCCTCAGGCGCTTTGGATGAAATTCAATTGAGCGCGGTGGCAGAGGTTATGAACCAGATGATTGGCTCAGCAGCGACTTCAATGTATTCCTTGTTTAGTCGTAAGGTTAATATTTCTCCCCCGGAAGTAGTCCTCTTTGATTCGCCTCCAGATGCCGGGATTTTCCCCGAGTTAAATGGAGAGGCGTTGGTTGTAGTGTTTTTCAAAATGGTAATTGGAAACATAATCGATAGTGAAATACTACAAGTCATGCCTTTGCGCTCTGCTAAACAGATGGTTGATTTTTTGATGGGAGGTAGTCTAGCAAGCGCAGCATCACAAGCTGTCCCTGAACACTCAAGCGCAGAAAGGCGAAGGCGACCGGAGTATCAGCGACCAACTAACTCTTACCCTGAGCCAGTCAATGTGCAGAAAGCACAGTTCTCACAATTACCTCCACCACCCATTTCTGTGCCAGGGGCTAACATTGAGATAATCCTTGACGTTCAGTTACAGGTTTCGGTCGTGCTCGGTAAGAGTAGAAAGAGTATTAAAGACATTCTTACTCTCGGCAGTGGTTCTGTAGTAGAACTTGACCGCATGGTTGAAGACCAAGTAGATGTACTGGTGAATGGTACCCTGATTGCTAAGGGTGAGATTGTAGTTGTCAATGAGAACTTTGGCGTCCGCCTAACGAGCGTATTGAGCCAAGCAGACCGCCTAAAAGAACTAAACAGGGGCAAGTAGCCCCTGTTTTTTAATTTAGACACGGAAGAGATGGACAGTGCGTAGGGACCGGAAAGGGCAATGGGTGGTCCTAGTCTCCAGTTCCATAATTTACAGTAAACTAGTTTGCAGGTTATGCGCCTCTTTTGCAGAAGATTACTTCTATCTCAGAAAGAAGGAGGCGAATGATGTTGACAAGAAAACTGATTTCCACTGTTATTGTACTCTCCCTGCTGTTGCTTGTAAGGCCTGTGGTATCGGAAGCCAACTCACCCTACGGACAAAAGGTGGCCAATTTGGCACTAGAGCTCGTGGGCACACCGTATGTTTTCGGTGGAACTAGCACCTCGGGATTTGACGCCTCAGGCCTGCTAGTTTACGTTTATGGAGCATATGGGGCCAAGCTGCCGCGCACTGTTAGTGATCAGGCTACCGTAGGCACGTCAGTAACTAGGGCAAATTTGCTCCCGGGGGATATTGTATTATTCTCTGCCAGCGGAACGCGTTGGACCAGCATTTTTGTCGGAAACAACGAAGTAGTATGGGCTAGTTCTGGAAGAAAAATTGTTCGCAAGGCCAGTCTTAATGACTCTGCGGTTTCTGCAAATTATGTCAGTGCCAGGCGTTTACCAAGTACAGTCTTTGCTCCTGTAGAGACGCCGAAACCTAGACTAGCGTCTCAGATTATTACCACAGCTGAAAAATACTTAGGGGCACCCTATGTCTTTGGCGCGGTTGGCCCAACGGCCTTCGACTGTTCGGGATTTACACGGTTTGTGTATGCACAGCATAATATCTCCCTCCCGCGCACCTCTTTAAGCCAGTCCCAAGCCGGGACACTGGTAGCAAAAAAGGATATGCAAAAGGGAGACCTCTTAATCTTTGTAGACACATACAAAGCTGGCATTTCTCATGTTGGTATCTACATCGGCGATGGTAAGTTTATCCACACTGTAACCAGCACAGGCGTAAGCTACAGTAACCTTAGTCAGAGTTACTGGAGCACGCGACTGCACAGCGTGCGGCGGGTGATTAAGTAATAACGTAGGGGACGGCATATGGCACATAGCACATAGCACAGGACTCTACCCGTTGTAGCGGCGTGACACTGACACGCCGACTCCGGTCGTAGCTAGCGCCTCAAACTCTAGGGCCCAGTTCATGTTTTGGGTTATATTTACTTCCTCATGACACACAGTACACAGTGGTGACGCACTAAGCGTTGCCACTCGTTTTTTGGCGCAGAGCACATGCTACATAGCTGCTCCTGGCTCTCGCCCCCCAAAATTGGATATTCGCTTATTTGTTTACCTCGGCCCCCCTAGGAATTAGTGAGTTGTGAGTAGTGATTAACCGCGCGAATTCTTGTCATCACTGTTTGCCACAACTGCGGCAAGCGGACGGTGGAAAGCGCTCTACACAACTACACAAAAAGCTGCGTGTACAATGCAGCTTTTCCTGTTATAATTACGAATGACTGAGAGGGGGGAATTATATGGAAAGGATAGATATCCTTGCGGCGCTAAGTCAGGTTTCAAGCTTGCGCTACGAGCAGATTGCACATATCGATCTATCCAATGGAGAGGATTTTAATACTCCGGGTGCATGGGAACACGAACATGGTGTGGCGCCAAGCTTAGCTTATACTCTGGCTAAGGCCGTTGCTAAACATGACCCAGTTCGTTTTGGCGCAGATCTTGCCGCTGCACATTGTAGAGTAATAAGCATCGGAGATTCAGAGTATCCCTCACAGTTGTTAGAGCTCTATAGGCCTCCATTGATATTATACCTTCAAGGCACTATTGCTGCCCTAAGCGCGATGTCAGTAGTAGGTTCGCGCAAACCCACTCCTTACGGCAGACAGGTAGTTGAAACCTTTGTGCCGCCTTTGGTAGCTTCGGGTATCACAATCGTTAGTGGGTTAGCGCAAGGCGTGGATACATTGGCTCATGTAGTTACATTACGTTGTGGGGGTACAACAATAGCTGTTCTAGGATCGGGACTTGACCGGATCTATCCACATGTCAATAGGCATTTGGCTACGCGTATAGTTGAGGCTGGTGGTGCAGTAATCAGCGAGTACTGCCCTGGAACGCCACCCCTTAAGCACCATTTTCCCGCTCGGAATCGCATCGTCAGTGGTTTGTCGCGTGGTGTAATAATAGTAGAAGGTGACATCCACAGTGGCTCGTTAATTACTGCTGAACATGCTATGGAACAGGGCAGAGATGTTTTTGCTGTGCCAGGTAATATTTTCAGCCCACAGAGCCGTGGGCCAAACCGCCTAATCGTCCAAGGAGCTATTCCACTACTTGCGCCTTCCAATCTCTTGGAGTATTATGGGCTAGATACAGGGGCGAAACCAGAGGTTAAAGCATTTTCTACAGAAGAGCAATTAATACTCACTGCTCTTGGTCATGAACCGCGAGATGTTGACGAGATAATTCAGCGTGCCGGTCTGCCAGTTACCCTTGTGGCCGCCAAACTAGTTGAACTTGAAGTGGCTGGAGCCGTGCAGCGACAACCCGGTGGGCTTTACATACAGCTGAGAATTGGTTAAGTTTCGAGCGTTATGGTTAATAATTAGGTGAAGGAAAGCAGTCTGGAGTGATTCAGTTGTCCAACTACCTTGTGATCGTTGAGTCTCCGGCTAAGGCCAAGACTATTTCAAAATATTTGGGTCGAGGGTATTCCGTTAAGGCATCCTTAGGACACCTGCGGGATCTGCCCAAAAGTCAGCTTGGTGTAGATATAGAAAACAATTTTGCCCCTAAGTATATCACCATTAGGGGTAAAGGTGATCTTCTCAAAGAGCTAAAGGATGCGGCGAAGAAGTCCAAAAAAGTATTTTTGGCAACGGACCCTGACCGCGAAGGAGAAGCTATCTCTTGGCATCTGGCCCAAGCGCTGGAGGTAGATATTAAGACACCGTGTAGAGTCACGTTTAACGAAATAACCAAAACCGCCATTCAGAAAGCATTTAAACAGCCTCGCATGATCGACGAGCCCTTGGTTAATGCCCAGCAGACTCGCCGCATTCTTGACAGAATTGTGGGCTATAAATTATCCCCGCTACTTTGGGCTAAAGTGAGGAAGGGTCTAAGCGCTGGAAGGGTGCAATCAGTGGCCGTGAGTATAATTGTTGACAGGGACCGCGAAATTGACTCGTTCCAGTCCGTTGAATACTGGAGTCTAACAGTTGTTCTCAAGCCTGAGACGGGCAAGTCTTTTGAGGCGAAGCTGACAGGTGTGGATCTGCCTAATGAAGTAACAGTAGATGAGGTATTGGCCAGGCTGAAGGGCCAGCCCTTTGTGGTAAAGCAGGTTAAAAAGGCACAAAGAGAGAAAAAACCAGCACCTCCTTTTATTACAAGTACTTTGCAGCAAGAGTCGTCGCGGAAGCTTGGTTTTACTGCTAAACGGACTATGCGCATAGCTCAGGCCTTATATGAAGGAGTGGAGTTAGGCAAGGAAGGTTCCATTGGGTTGATTACATATATGCGTACAGATAGCACTAGGCTTTCCCCCGACGCGATGGCTAGTGCTAAGCAATATGTTATTGATAACTTCGGGAAGGAGTATTATGAGGGGCGCCAGTTTGCCGGTAAAAGTGGTTCTCAGGATGCCCACGAGGCTATAAGACCTTCGTACGTAGAACGACATCCAAATCAAATTAAAGACCGTATGAGCAAGGAACAACATCGCTTGTACAAGCTGATTTATGACCGCTTCCTAGCTTCACAAATGGCAAACGCCGTGCTTGACACGGTTGGAGTGGAGATTTGTGCTTCCCAACATGTGTTCAGAGCGAATGGTTCTAGACTCGTGTTCCCCGGTTTTATGAGTCTCTACATTGAAGGTCAAGACGACGAAGACAAGGATGCAACCACAGAACTACCAGACCTCATTGTAGGGCAGGAACTATCATTATCGCGGCTGACCCCTAAACAGCACTTCACGGAACCGCCACCACGGTTTACCGAGGCCTCACTAGTAAAACTCCTCGAAGAGCAGAGAATTGGACGCCCAAGTACTTATGCACCAATTATCGACACCATTCAAGAACGCGGCTATGTCATTAAAGATCAAAAACGTTTTGGGTCGACAGAGCTCGGGCAGGTGGTTGTGGATATTCTTAAGGAATACTTTCCTGAGATCGTGGATGTTAAATTTACAGCTACTATGGAAGATGAATTGGATGAAATCGAATCGGGCAAAGTCACCCCAGAGCAGATACTGCAGGAGTTTTATGAACCATTCGCTGTCAAGCTGGAACGAGCATTCGAAGGCGTAGAAAAGGTCGATTTGCCGGATGAAGAGACTGATGAAATGTGCGAGCATTGTGGACGAAATATGGTTATTAAGAACGGCCGTTTCGGCAAATTCTTGGCTTGTCCAGGATTTCCCGACTGTCGTAATACTAAACCACTGCTTAAGGAAACAGGAGCGGTTTGTCCTTTGTGTAGTGGCAAGGTAGTGGAGCGGCGGAGCAAGAAGGGTAGATTGTTTTACGGGTGTGCAAACTATCCGGCCTGCGGGTTTGTGGTATGGAACAAACCTAGCGACCATAAGTGTGAGAAATGTAGTAGCTTTACAACAGAAAAGAAAGCGAAAAACGGCGAGTCTACTTATGCTTGCGCCAATCCTAAGTGCGAATCATCACAGGAGGAAAAATTATGAATGAAGTAGTAGTAATCGGCGGAGGTTTAGCTGGCAGTGAAGCTGCCTGGCAGATTGCTCGGCAGGGCGTAAAGGTTAGACTATATGAGATGCGGCCGCTCCTAAGCACTGGTGCCCATCATACAGATCTTCTGGGCGAACTAGTCTGCAGCAATTCCCTGCGCGCAGCTGGAGTCGAGAACGCTGTAGGGTTACTTAAAGAAGAGATGCGTCGGCTAGGCTCACTTACCATGCAGGCTGCCGAGCAAACTCAGGTCCCAGCTGGTGGTGCCTTAGCAGTTGATCGAGAGGAGTTTGCCACATACATTACCCGTCAAATTGCGGAGCACCCTCTTATCGAAGTGGTCCGTGAAGAACTTACTGATATCCCTACTTCGGGCATAGTGGTAGTGGCCACCGGGCCACTTACGTCTAATGCTTTGGCCACACGCCTTAAAGAACGTTTAGGGCAAGAGTATTTAGCTTTCTTTGATGCTGCAGCACCAATAGTGACAACGGACTCGATAGATTTAGAGAGTGCTTTCCTTGCTTCTCGCTACAACAAGGGGGATGCGGCATATGTTAACTGCCCCATGACAGAAGAGGAGTATAATATCTTCTACGCGGAGCTCTTGGGAGCCGAGCGCCAAGAGCTCAAGGAGACTGATAGCTTGGTCTCCTTTGAAGGTTGTATGCCTATCGAGACAATGGCAGAACGGGGAAGAGAGACAATGCTTTTCGGCCCCCTCAAGCCAGTAGGCCTGACCGACCCACGGACGGGCAAGAGGCCATTTGCTGTTGTTCAATTGAGACAGGATAACAGAGCTGGCACTCTGTATAATATGGTTGGATTTCAAACTAGACTCAAATGGGGGGAGCAGAAGAGGGTCTTCTCCCTGATACCGGCGTTAGGGCAGGCAGAATTTGTGCGCTATGGTGTAATGCACCGGAATACCTTCATTAATTCCCGCCAAGTCCTTAGTTCCACACTTCAGTGGAAAGAAGAGCCTAGGGTCTTTTTTGCTGGACAATTGACGGGTGTAGAGGGTTATGTTGAGTCGGCTGCGTGTGGACTTTTGGTTGGCATCAACGCGGGTAGGCAATCACACGGGCTAGATCCTCTAATTATGCCCCATGTAACCGCCCACGGAGCGTTATTTCACTATATTACTGAGGATGTGGGGTCTGCTTTTCAGCCTATGAACGTTACCTTTGGCTTGTTCCCGCCTTTAGACAACCCCCCGAGGGATCGCAAGCTTCGTAATAAGGCGTATGGGGAGAGAGCGCTGCAGGAATTGACAGACTTTTTTAACAAAGGCATGCTTAGTCACTTGTCGGTTTAAGCCACCGCATGTTAAGATTCTAGTGGTGATGCTGATGGACTCAAACTTGGATAATTTTATTCTTAGTTTAAAGGTAGAAAAAGGCTATTCAGAGAAAACGATAGTGAGTTACGCTCACGATCTTAGTCAGTTTATGTCCTTTGTAGGGCTAGACACACAGTGGGAAAGGATTACGAAGGCCGATGTCCGACGATTCCTCTCCTATTTGAATCATCAAGGCTATGCTAAGAGCAGCGTATCGCGCAAGATTTCCTGCTTGCGCTCCTTTTTTAATTTTCTGGTTCGCACTGAAGGACTTACAGGGAACCCCGCTGCCGCCGTAGCACTTCCTAAACGAAAAAAAACGCTACCTGTGTTCTTATACGCTAAGGAAATGGAACTAATGCTATCCACCCCTGACCACTCTCCGCTGGGTTGTCGAGATCGGGCGCTGCTAGAGATACTCTATGCTACCGGATGTCGCGCCAGTGAAATTTCCGGGTTGAGGGTTTCGGACATTGAATGGTCGTCGCGAACACTCAAAGTCATGGGGAAAGGTTCTAAGGAGCGTATAGTGCCCTTCGGCAAGCTGGCTGAGGTGCAGCTTAAGACCTACATAAATGATGTGCGTCCGTGCTTGGTGGCATCTCAGGGCACGTTGCACGTGTTTGTTAATTATCGGGGCACGAAGCTTAGTCAACGGAGCCTAGGTAGAATCGTAGACAAATACGTAGAGAGAGCCGCGCTACAGACTGGTGTCACGCCTCACTCTCTACGCCACACTTTCGCTACACACCTACTAGACAACGGTGCGGACCTGCGCAGTGTTCAAGAACTTTTAGGGCATGCTAACGTCTCTACTACACAGATCTATACCCATGTAACAGGTGAGCGTATTAAAGCGGTCTATAGTAAAGCTCACCCGAGAGCGTAAAGGGGGTGTGATTTAATGCATGGTGCGATGCATGGCACGACTGTAGTTGCAGTCTCTAGGCCCGGACAGGGGGCGGCCATCGGTTCCGACGGGCAGGTAACGATGGCTAACCATATGATTGTCAAAGGCAGTGCCCGGAAACTACGGAAATTATACGGGGGACGTGTTATCGTGGGGTTTGCTGGTGCAGTGGCAGACGCATTTGTGTTAGCAGAAAAATTTGAAGGTAAGCTACAGGAACACGGAGGTCAGCTAGTTAGGGCGGCTGTAGAGACAGCTAAGGAGTGGCGAGCCGATCGTTTATTGCGTCGTTTAGAAGCGGAGATGTTGGTCACAGATGGTGAGACTCTCCTACTGATCTCCGGCGGAGGAGAGGTCCTTGAGCCGGATGACGGTGTATTGGCGATTGGCTCCGGCGGTGGGTTTGCCCTGGCTGCAGCGAGAGCGCTTCTCCGCTATACAGATTTTTCGCCCAAACAGATTGTTGAGGCGTCCCTCGGGGTGGCGGCAGAGATATGTGTTTATACCAATGCCCATATATTGGTTGAAGAACTGCCCGGAGGTGGGAAATAGTGGAGCTAAGACCTGCACAAGTTGTAGCCGAGTTAGACAAACATATTGTAGGGCAAGACGATGCTAAAAAAGCCGTGGCGTTAGCTCTACGTAACAGATATCGAAGGATGCAGTTACCCAAGGAAGCACGCGAGGAAATCACCCCTAAGAATATTTTAATGATAGGGCCTACGGGAGTAGGCAAGACCGAAATTGCCCGCAGACTGGCCCGGCTCATCAATGCCCCTTTCGTTAAAGTAGAGGCCACAAAGTATACAGAAGTCGGGTATGTTGGTAGAGATGTTGAATCTATGGTCAGAGACCTTGTCGAGAGTGCCATACGCATGGTACGCGAAGAGCGCCGCGAGACGGTAATGCCAGAGGCTCGTCGTCGTGCCGAAGAGAGTATCTTGGATATTTTTGTTCCATCCCGCCGCAAACAGCAATCCAACCCCTTTCAAACGCTATTCGGGGAGAGTCGCGAACAAGTTGAACCTCAGTCCGACGATGGCGCGGAGCTGCGTAAACGTTTCCAGGAGCGATTGTCCCGAGGCGAACTCGAGAATCATGCTATTGATATCGAGGTCACTGACCGACCTAACCCTACAGACATGTTCATGGGTAGTGGTATGGAGGAGTTGGGAGCGAATGTTTCGGACATGCTCTCGCAATTCATGCCTAAGCGAACGAAGAAGAAAAGAGTAACCGTGGCGCAAGCTCGCCGTTCGCTCGCGCAAGAAGAAGCTGAGAGGCTACTAGATAGCGAGGATATTGCCTCCCGCGGTATAGAACTAGCCGAGCAGAACGGTATTATCTTCATTGACGAGATTGATAAAGTAGCTATGAAATCAGGCGGGCACGGGCCGGATGTCTCGCGCGAGGGAGTACAGAGAGATATCTTACCAATAGTAGAGGGTTCAACGGTAAATACTAAATACGGACCAGTTCGTACCGATTTCGTGTTGTTTATCGCGGCAGGTGCATTTCATATGTCAAAGCCAAGTGATCTGATTCCGGAACTCCAAGGTAGATTTCCGGTACGGGTAGAGTTGAAGAGCTTAAGGCGCGAAGACCTACGGCGTATCCTAACCGAGCCGCGCACATCCCTATTGAAGCAGTACCAGGCCCTCTTTTCTACCGAAGGGGTCTCCCTGAATTTTACGGAGTGCGCAGTAGCAGCGATTGCCCAGGCGGCCTTCAACATCAATTCCCAAGGTCAAGACATTGGCGCACGGAGACTGCACACAATATTGGAGAGGGTTTTAGAGGAGTACAGTTTTGAAGCAGGCACGGATGAGCAAGCAGACTACACAATTGACGGAGCTTACGTGCGAAGTAAACTTGAGCCCCTACTAGGGAGTGCAGATTTAGGAAAGTATATACTTTAGAGTGGAGGTTGTGGATGATGAGTTTATTAGAAAAGACACGCAGACTCAATAGAGTATTACAGCAATCAGCGGGTGAAGCTGTAAGGTTTAGCGATTTGGCTCAGCTCTTTAGTCAAGTATTCGGTGCTAATACCTACATACTCAATACTAGAGGCAAGCTGCTCGGCGTAGCGCTAATTGACGATTATGAATGTGACGCTCTGAAGAGGCACGTGCGCGCAGGGCGTTTTCCAAGCGACTATAACGACAGGCTGCTTGATGTTAAGGAAAGTAACATTAACTGTCGCGAGACAGAGAACTGTGTTTTCGATGCATCTACCTGTGAACATATCCGTAAGATTACTACCATTATCCCCGTAGTAGGGAGAGGTGAGCGCCTCGGCACATTGCTCATAGCTCGTTTTGAGGAGCCACTCGTAGACGACGACATCGCCTTGGCGGAGTTTGGGGCGACAGTTCTAGCGATGGAGATTTTGCGCGCTCGTACTGAGGCAGCCAGCCAAGAGTCGCGGCAGCGCGCTACGGTAGAGATGGCTGTTGACGCCTTGTCTTATTCAGAACTCGAGGCTGTCGAGCATATCATGCGCGAACTGGGCAACGAGCAAGAGGGCTTGCTTGTCGCAAGTAAAATTGCTGATCAGGCTGGTATCACTCGGTCCGTCATCGTAAATGCTTTGCGCAAGCTCGAAAGCGCAGGTGTTATTGAGTCCCGTTCCTTAGGTATGAAGGGGACCTACATAAAGGTGCTTAACAATAAGCTGCTTGAAGAACTGGCAAAAAAGAACCATTAATATAAGAAAAGGGCTGCATGTGTAGCCCTTTTCTTATATTAAATTTAGGGTCAATGATTAAGGCGTGCAGCGCTTACCAAGTAGTAATAGTTTGCTAGGTTAAATAGGATACCCCCTTGGGCTCTCCAAGCGGAGAGCCCATAGTAGCTGCTAACATAAAATTCCGTTATGTCGCGCAAAAATCGCGCAAAAATAGGTGACTAGTCAGAGTAAATGCAACTTTGTCAGAGTGAGTGCAACTGAGTTGCAGTAAGTCGGTATAAAGGATGTTCATTTTCGTGGAAATTGAGGTGGATGGGCTATAAATTAGTGATTTGGGGGTAAAAAGAGGTATGACACA
>WSXW01000010.1 GCA_009773495.1 Bacillota bacterium | reverse complement strand
ATGTCGCACCCCCTGCGGGTGCGTGGATTGAAACCTTCTTAATGGTTTTACACTTTCTACAACCTACGTCGCACCCCCTGCGGGTGCGTGGATTGAAACTCTGACGGCGCCGGCGGTCCAACATCTGGGTACTGTCGCACCCCCTGCGGGTGCGTGGATTGAAACATCATTCAGGAGTTTTTGAACCACCTGTTAGTGCGTCGCACCCCCTGCGGGTGCGTGGATTGAAACGGTGTTGAATTAAGGCTATACGCAATTGGCAGTAGTCGCACCCCCTGCGGGTGCGTGGATTGAAACAGAACTCAAGAAATCAAAAGGCGGCGAACGCAGAGTCGCACCCCCTGCGGGTGCGTGGATTGAAACTGCCTCCGCCATGCATGCTCGCCCAACAACCCGCGTCGCACCCCCTGCAGGTGCGTGGATTGAAACCGTCATGCCTCGGTAGTCCCCCCGTTACATAAAGGCTGTGAGTGTAGTGTTGAGGCGGAAGTATCAGTCAAACGCTCAGGGAGGACGCCCTTGGGAAAGACATTATTGCAGCCGGTGTTAATGATAGTATTAGCATGGTAATTGAATTAACTCCGTGTGAGATTAAAAGCGTCAACTATACCGCGGTTGGTAAACTTACAGCGCGTGGGTTAACCGTTCAGGACGCTCAAAATTACATCTATAAAGCATTGGTTGTTTTCGAGCAAGCTCGTGGCAACAAACTGTGCTATTACTCTACACGAGGGGGCCACAGTAGTAAGTAGACAAGGCGGGCTAATCACAACGTTTGCAGAGAAGGACTTTAACGCTCAAGCGAGAACAATAATTGAGGTGGTACTAAAACATGGTAAAAATAACAAACGATATTACGTGGTGGTGTAAGCTATTGGGCAAAGAGATCAGCGAAGACGCTTGTTATGACATCAATATTGTCCGAGAAGGGTTTATTAGTCTCTCTGTGTTAGAAACAGAGGCTCCTACAGTCGATATAGAAAAGGCCAAAAAAGTCTGTGTCTCGTGCGAACACCAGCAGCTATAGGATTCATTTAAACGGATCAACAGCATCACCACCGCCATCCGGCGGTTTTTTCATACCTATTTTTAGGGAGGTGAGCACATGAGTAAGCTTGAACGCCGGGCCTACACTTTAGACTTTGAGGTGCGAGGTGAGAATGAACCCGCAATAGTAGGATACGCCGCCGTAATTAATTCCCTGTCGCAGGAGATGTGGGGGTTTCGCGAGGTTATTCGTCCCGGCGCCTTTTCAAAGGCCATAGGCAAGGATGATGTCAGAGCGCTTTGGAATCACGACCTCAATTTTGTGCTTGGTCGAAATAAAGCTGGAACGTTGCGTCTAAGCGAAGACGCAAAAGGGCTGCGGGTTGAAATCACTCCACCCGACGCCACTCGGGTACGCGATCTGCTGCTGTCAATGCGTAGGGGGGGATGTTAACCAGATGTCTTTTGGGTTTGGTGCTGTGAAAGAACACTGGCAGGGGATGCCTGATGCGCCTATACGTGAGCTTCTAGAATGCGGTCTCTTTGATGTCAGCATAGTCACCTACCTGGCTTATATGAACACCAGTGTAGGAGTTAGGTCGCAGGAAATTTACGATTCTTATGCCGCTGCTGTTCAGGCGAACAGCAGCGGCTGAGATAGAGGCAGTGAGAACCCAGGCGAGAGTGATCGTCCCCACGCATGTGGGGGTAAACCTCGTACCCACAAACCCCTAGAAGTTACAGGCCCAGGGCTTTATAATTGTGCAGTATGGTAGCGAGCCTAACGCCTACAGCGTTCCCGTTGACACCTATGCAATGCTTTGTGCTAGGTCAGCTACCCGCAAAGCGGGAAACCTGGCACGTGAGAATCAGCTCACAGCCAACGGATACGACTTAGTGGAGATGACTGTTTTTTATGCCCGAAAACGCTGAAGGCACTAAAAGCAGGCGTGAACTAGCCGACGGGCGTAAAACGGGAGGAATGCTTTATGGGGATGTTGGAAGCCTCCCGCTGCCAAAACGGCCAGACAAGGCGTTAAGAGCTTTTTCCTAGGACCTACCCATGGCTCTCTGGTGGAACACTATTACCGGCTCTTGCTAGACAGGATTAATGGCCAAACTAAAGCCGACGTCATGTATGACGTTGCTACACGGGGGTAGGGTCGATGGGGACCCTGCGCTACGCAAAATTTTACTAGGGCAAGGGATTGACGTGCGTCGGTCCTTCTTGGTTAATTTGATTTTTGTTTACTTGCTATTCCCATTGTGATTTGCCCGTTTCTATAGTTTACGATTCATGTTTCATGTTTTTCTGTCCCGTGCTAGACTGAGATTTAGGATGACGATTGGGGAAGGACTTTAAAATGCATGCAAAAAAGGAACAATGACAAATGGAACTTCAGGTCGCTAGTGATAGATGGCTCTTTTTTCTCAATCGGAATCGCCTTTTTGGAGTCAAATACGATTTTCCCCGCGCTTATCAGTCAGTTGACTCAAAACAGCGTACTTATAGGGCTGGTTAGTACTATCCGTAATGCTGGTTATCTGTTACCCCAGCTGCTAGTAGCTGGATATGCGGAGCGTCTACCATATAAGAAGCCGTTTCTTATGATTAATGGCTTGATTAGCCGGCTTAGCGTTCTGACCATGGCGGCAATCACCTTTTTTTTCGCTGGCAGTAACCCTAGTTTAGCTCTAGTCGGCCTATTAGCTGCCAACACGGTATTCGCCCTGACCGATGGTATCGGCGGGGTACCATGGATTGACATGGTGGCTAAAACTATCCCGAGTACCCGTCGCGGCACCTTATTTGGAGTGATGCAGTTTACGGGGGGCATTGGAGCCTTAGTTGTAGGTCTTTTTATTAGACTAATTTTAGCTAGCGCCACGCTTACGTTTCCAGGCAATTATTCTCTGCTTCTGATCATGGGTTTTGTATTTCTCTGCGTTTCATTCTTTGGCACCATGATGGTCCGTGAAGAGGCAGGAGTGGTGCGCCAGGGCTCAAGTTTTCGTGCCTATTTGGCGAGGCTGCCCCAGGCTTGGCGGGGGAATAAGCTGTTTCAGCGCATGATGTTTACACGTATGTTACTGGCCTTTTTGTATCTGTCCTTGCCTTTTTATGCCGTTTACGCTCGACGGGCATTGGGCTTCCCCGAGAGCACATTAGGTTTCTTTATCTCAGCCCAAATGGCAGGTAGCATCCTAGCGGGGCTCCTATGGGGGTATGTTGGAGATAGGTATGGCAACCGCACGGTCATTCGTTTAGCTGGGGCGGCTGCGGCTTCTACACCTGCTTTGGCTCTGGTATCGAGCGTGATGGCAGGAGTCGGTTATAGTGGGCTAGCATTAGTCCCGTACTTGTTGTTGTTTGCATCGATAGGCTGTACCCTAAGCGGCATGTGGATGGGTTTTACCAATTACCTGCTGGAACTTGTAGAGGATGTTGATCGGCCTACTTATATAGGGATGATGAATACCCTAACAGCGCCGTTCACCTTTTTACCGATCCTAGGCGGCTTGCTCATTCAGGTGTTATCCTATGAAGTTGTGTTTGGAGTTACCTTAGGCGTCTTACTGTTAGGGAATATAGTGGCGTCGACTCTGCCGGAACCGCGACTGGGCAGGTCAAGCAGCGACGGGGCGTCAATGTCCTAGGGAACGTAAGGATTTAATTGTGCGTAGCACGGGGACCTAGGGCACGGCAGTGCCCTACATTTGTACGGAGCTGGATTCAGATTGGCTGCAAGTTGCGGGATGGACATGCCGTGCCCCTACACGAGTACGGAGCTGGCTTAGCTGGCTCCGTTTGTGTTTCTTTGGACAAGAGACAAGCACCCATGTAGGGCGTACGAGGTACACTGCAGATTGTACCTCGTACCTCGTGCTTCGTATTGGAATGTAGCCACGAGGCACCGACTCGTGGAGGTCGTTGCCGACGGCTGTAGGCAACCCAAGCGACGAGCGACATGCGACATACGACAAGCGCATACCATATGGTATCTATTGGTCGACGATATGGTAAACTAGATTTAGAAAATGGAAGGAGGTTTATTATGACAGAGATACTCCACAGTCGTGAATACCGTCAACAGGAGCTTAAGAAGATCATCCGTGATTTACACGATGGCAAACCCTTGGCAGAGGTCAAAGAGCGGTTCTCAATCTTGATTAAGGATATTGGTCCTGCGGAGATTGCGGCGCTGGAACAGGCGCTTATTCGCGAGGGGTTACCCGAAGCAGAGATAAAGAAGCTTTGTGATGTGCATGTTCAAGTCTTTAAGGAAGCGCTAGATGATCAGCGCGACGCTGATGCGGTTTCTGGGCACCCCGTACATACTTTCCGTCAAGAAAATGCCGCTATCGAGCAGTTAATAGGGCGCTATAAGAAAGTTGTGGCTAAAGCTCTCAGCAAAGATGCTCAGGATTTGGCGGAGTGGGCTGATGTGCATAAAGAGCTTATGACCATTGAGAACCACTATAGCCGTAAGGAGAATATACTCTTTCCCTACCTCGAGAAGTATGGTATTAGTGGCCCGCCTTCAGTAATGTGGTCTATACACGATGAGATTCGCGTTCAGTGGAAACAGATTGCCAAGTTTATTGATCAGGCAGATACGGCGCCTGCCGAAGGCATCAAGGAAGTTATAGACACCGCAGTCGCCCCGATGCTTATTGCGATTGGCGAGATGGTGTACAAAGAGAATAAAATTATGCTTCCCATGTGTTTGGAGACGTTGACCGAATCAGAATGGGAAGAAATTAACCGACAAAGCGATGGCATTGGCTACACTCTATATAAACCAGAGCGGGAGTGGACGGCCAAAACACTGCATGGTTCACCGCAAGCAGCAAAGTCGGTGGCTGAAGGTGCAATGGAGTTTGACACCGGTTTTCTTACTCAACTGCAGTTGAACGCCATGCTTAAGACTCTCCCTGTCGACATGACATTTGTTGATGATAAAGGTAAGGTCTGCTATTTCTCGCAGGGTAGGGAGCGCATCTTCACGCGCACTAAAGCCATTATTGGTCGCCAAGTTGGTATGTGTCACCCGCCCGAGAGCGTCCATGTTGTAATGCAAATTGTGGATGACTTTAGGACAGGTAAAAAAGATGTAGCGGAATTTTGGATTAACCTGCATGGCATGTTTGTTCACATTCGTTATTTTGCTGTAAGAGACGAAGAGGGTAAGTACCTAGGCACGCTTGAGGTCTCGCAAGACATCACAGCGCTCAGGCAGCTGCAGGGTGAAAAGCGTCTTTTGGATGACCCCAACTCCTAATGGCAATACCAGGCAAGTGCCTAAAGGGACTAGACAGGGAATGAATATCAAGTCACAATAGCTGTAGATAGTTAACACAGGAGGAAGAACATTTGCGCAAAACATTGACTATTATGCTGTTAGTCTTATTAGCAACGTCATTAATGCTGATAGGGTGCACAAAAAAGCCTAATCCCGTAGTGACAATCGAAATGGAAGCTGGGGGGATCATAGAGATTGAGCTCGATCCCAGAATCGCTCCTAATACCGTGAACAATTTCGTTGCCTTAGTCCAGGAAGGATTTTATGATGGGTTAGTATTCCATCGTATTATACCCGAATTCATGATCCAAGGGGGAGACCCGTTAGGTAACGGTATGGGTGACCCCGGTTACAGCATCAAAGGTGAGTTTAGTGCCGCGAATTATAAGAACGACCTCTCACACAAGCGTGGCGTCATATCCATGGCGCGCTCCATGGTAGGTTACGACACAGCCGGTTCACAGTTCTTTATCATGGTTTCTGATGTACCGCAGCTCGATGGACAGTACGCTACCTTTGGCAAGGTTATCTCAGGTATGGAGATAGTCGACCGCATTGTCATGGGGCCAAGCGACCAGGCCCAGAATGGCCTAGCCTTAGAACCCCACGAAGTGATGAAGAAGGTTACCGTAGAGACCTTTGGTGTAAAATACAAGGCCCCGCAAAAAATGGCACAGTAATATAGGGGAGCTGACTCACATTGAACTGAGCCAGCTCCTTTGTCTTCCCTGGGGAGGGTGTAGATCGTTCAAATGGTTCGGCGTTTTGTTTTATGCAGTAGCAGGAATAGTGAGGGCCACCTAGAATATTAGGTAATAGGAAATTACGTGAGTAAGAGGGGAGCCGTTGTTTTATGGACAAACAGTTAATCTACAACGCCATTGATGCTAAAATGTCTCGCCTGTGCGAAATTAGCGACTGGATGTACCACAACCCCGAGATTGGCCACCAAGAGAGGGAAGCCGCGAAGTTATTGACCGCGGAGTTAACTCAACATGGCTTTACTGTAGAAGCGCCTTTCGCTGGAATGGAAACTGGATTTAAGGCGGCCCATAAGGGTGGAGACGGCCCAACCATCGCTATATTTGCTGAGTACGATGCCTTGCCTGGCATTGGCCATGGCTGTGGTCATAATATTATCGGTTGTGCTGCTATTGGAGCAGCCATAGGGTTAAAAGATGCTTGGCCAGATATGCCAGGT
The DNA here is from genome assembly GCA_009773495.1 of Bacillota bacterium. Classification (GTDB taxonomy): domain Bacteria; phylum Bacillota; class UBA994; order UBA994; family UBA994; genus WSXW01. The sequence continues at coordinate 63,741 of WSXW01000010.1, read as the reverse complement.
ACGGTTATTGTGTTTGGTGCTCCTGCCGAAGAAGGCGCTGTCGATAACGCGGGCGGCAAGGTGTTTATCTTGGAGCACGGTGCCCTAAATGGTGTTGACGCAGCACTGATGATTCACCCCTCTATCCGCAATGCTTTAGGCGGTAGCTCTAATGCTCGCGAAGCTATGGAGATTACCTTTAAGGGCAAGACGGCTCACGCCGCTGGCGCTCCCCATGAGGGTATTAATGCGCTTGACGCCGCTATTCAAACCTTCAATGGTTTCAACGCTTTGCGCCAGCATGTTAAACCCGATGTCCGCATCCATGGAATCATCCAAGAGGGTGGGCTTGCTCCCAACATTGTCCCAGAACGCGCCGTTATTCGCATGTATGTAAGAGCTAACCAAGCTGACTACCTAGCTGAAGTTGTAGAGAAGGTCAAGAACTGTGCCCGCGCGGGTGCTCTAGCTACAGGTGCTACGGTAGAGTTCAGGCAGACTGCTAAGACCTATAAAGATATGGTCAACAATCCGACCATGAATGCTCTGTTTAAAGCTAACATCCTAGCTCTGGGTGAGCCGATGAGCGATAGCGTGGGCGCTGGTGCGGGCTCGACCGATATGGCTAACGTCAGTCACGAGGTGCCGTCTATTCACCCCTATATCGCCATATCCAGCAAGAAAATCAGTGGGCACCACGTTGACTTTGCTGATGCCAGCGTCACAGACGAAGGGCACCATGGCTTAGCTGTGGGCGCTAAGTCCATTGCTGGTACAGTAGCTGATTTGCTCCTAAGCCCGAGCTTGTTGCATGAAATTAAGGAAGAGTTTAGTAAGCACCGAGCACTGAGCACTGAGCACTGAGCCGTGAGCACCCCTATGTGCCATGTGCCATGTGCTAATACAAAAGCTGACCGCCCTTTTGGTGCGGTCGGCTTTATATTTGCAGAGAAGCGCATCCGCTTGTAGCCGCGTGGCACAGACACGCGGAGCCTTGTGGCTACAACAAAGCTCCACAGAAATAGGAACACCTACTAAGTATCGTTGTTATAAACTCCGTCTTTGCAACGCTATAGCCTTCACGGTCGTCGCCATAGACTGCGGCTAGGTGTTTCTTGAGTAACCCATATTCTGCAGCAGCGTCAGGGTGTGCCCGCAGGTAATCACGGAACTGCAAATGGTGTTTGAGCTCTGGGTTGTCCGCCGCACAGACATACAGATGATGTTTAGGCAGCCCGGTAGGCGGTCTGAATCTTTCCCGCCCGGGGATGCCGCCATCTCCGTCATGTACGTAGCCAATGTTAGCCAGCAAAGCAGTGGCCTTACCGAGGTCCTCGGCCCTAACAATTACATCCATGTCAATTATGGGCTTGGCCGCTAGCCCAGGGACGGAGGTACTGCCTACGTGTTCTATGGATAGGGCTACTTCTCCTAGGGACATTTCTACAGATGATTTAAGAGTGTTAAAGAGACCCGGCCAAGCCGGGTCGTAATCGACGATAATGACGGGGATCTTGGACATGAGCACCTCCGAAACCTGAATCTTGAATCGTCACCTAGGTGTCGCGGGGGTCGGCGTCCACTATGCCGCTACAACGGGGTGGCATGACCTTACTCCCTGCGTTACGCCACCGTGTACTGTGTACTGTGTTCGCCCCTACCTCTTCCCCTTATCATAGGGCTCGCCAGCAGCGCGTGGCGCCTGCGAGGACTTAGAGAAGAGTACTAGGGCAACCAATGTGACTACAAAAGGGAAGGTTTTTAACAAAATGCTAGGGATGTTGGAGAACAGAGGAATGACCTGTGAGACATTAGCAATGGTAGTGGCGAACCCAAAGAAAAAGGCAGCGCCGAGAATACCAATAGGTTTCCATTGACCGAAGATGAGCGCAGCTAATGCTAGGAATCCGATGCCTCCGGCTGAACCGCTAAACTCACCGGATACTGTTGCGAGGAAGATGGCGCCGCCTAGCCCAGCGAAGGCTCCTGAAAGCATTACTGCCAGGTAACGAATGAGATAGACGTTTACACCTGCAGCATCTGCAGCGTGTGGGTGTTCCCCGCAAGCACGCAAACGTAGACCAAACTTAGTCTTGTAAAGCAAGAATGCAGAAAGTAAAAGTATAGCCAAAACCACCCATGTACTCGCATACGTTTGGGTGAAGAGTGTTTTGCCAAGTATAGGAATTTCGGATAATACAGGTACATCTTGCCTGAGCATGCCGCGGATACGAACATTGCCGCTGCCGGTCATATTCCGCGCCAAAAAGGTTGTGAGAGCGCCTGCCACCATGTTAATGGCTATACCACTGATGACTTGGTTGGCATTAAGGGTAACGCAGGCAAAGGCGTGGAGTAGCGCGAACAGGGCCCCGGCCACAAACGCCGCGAACAGCCCTAGCCATATGGCAGTACCTGGCATGCTGCGTTGAAAGGTAGAAATGGTGAGGGCACCAGCAAACCCGCCTATAACCATCAAGCCTTCAAGCCCGATGTTAACAACACCGCTTCTTTCACTAAAAAGCCCCCCTAAAGCAGTGATGAGCAGTGGAATGGTGTAGGCAATGGCATAGGGAAAGATCTGAACTATAATGCCAGCAATCTGAATGATGATATCCCACATTACTCTCCACCTCCGGCACCAACATCAGATTTCTCTAAGAAACGTAGTATCTTTTTCTTTTTCAGTCGTACCCAGAGTCGCTCTACAAGGACACTGGTCGCGGCGAAATAAATGATAGTAGCTATAATAGTATCGGCTATTTCCGGCGGAATATTGGTCATGGCGTTCATAAATCCTTTGCCTGTGTGCAGGATTCCAAAGAAAATCGACCCACTAAATACGCCCCAGGGGGAGTTAGCCGCTAGTAGCGCTACGGCCATACCATCAAAACCTTGAGAAGGAAGCACCCCAATTTGCATGTTTGAAGCAAATCCTACGTAGAACGATGCGCCTCCCAAGCCAGCTAACGCTCCAGCAATGGCCATGGAAAGAACGATCCTCTGGTTAACATTGATGCCGGAGGCTTGAGCAGCGTGTTTGTTGTGTCCGACTGCTTTTAGTTCATAGCCCAGCGTAGTACGGTCGAGTATAAAGGCAATTATGATTATAGTCGCAATCGCTATAAAAATTCCTAGGTTGATATAGGAACCCTGAAAGAGGTTAGTTAACCACGGCACCTTGAGTGACGCACTGGAGGGAAGTCTCCGAGACTCTGTCTCAAGGAATGGACCTTTAAAATACGCTGGCACGGCATAGTAGACAGTCCAGAAGGCGATCCAGTTCATCATGATACTAGCGACTACTTCGTGAACATTAAATTTGGCCTTCAGCCATCCCGGGATTGCCCCCCACAGGCCCCCCGCAAAGAGGGCAACAAGCATCATCACGGTAAGCAGAATTGGTTTGGGCCACGCCAATGTTAGGCCTACGGCTGTAGCTCCTAAACCGCCCATTAACATCTGCCCAGAAGCACCAATGTTAAATAGACCAGTCTTAAAGGCAAAAGCTACGGCAAGTCCCGTGAAAATCAGGGGTGTGGCAGTTGCCAGAGTATTACCGATGCGCTCGATATTCATTGCCCCGCCGCTAAAGAGATACCGATAACCCTCAATAGGTGAATTGCCGGTCAAGCGCATTAAAATAGCTCCCGCAGTTAATCCAAGAATTACAGCCACTAGTGATAGGATGGAGTCTTTACTTAGCTTGATCCTCACGCCATCGCACCTCGCTTTATGCCTGCCATCATTAGTCCTACCTCATTCTCGGTGGTATCATTTGCGTCGACAACTCCAATTAACTCGCCATTGTTAATAACGGCAATGCGATCAGATAGGTTCATTATTTCGTCTAGTTCGAGAGATACCATGAGGACGGCCTTGCCCTTATTTCGCTGCCCCAGCAGACGCCGATGGATGTATTCGATAGCCCCTACATCTAATCCCCGTGTAGGCTGTACGGCGATAAGCAAATCAGGGTTGCGATCTATCTCGCGGGCGACTATGGTTTTCTGCTGATTTCCTCCGGACATAGAGCGAGCTGATGTTGCAGCGCCCTGTCCTGCGCGAACATCAAATTCTTGAATAACCCTGTTGGAATGCTCGGCGATGGCCTCACGCTGCAATAAGCCCCGGCGTGAGAACGGCTCTTGATTGTAAATCTTGAGGATCAAATTTTCACCCACAGTATACTCAAGGACTAAGCCGTGCTTGTGACGGTCCTCTGGTATGTGGGATACGCCACTATTAAGACGATCCCGAATGGGAAGGGTTGTAATGTCGTGCCCTTTAAGAAATATCTTGCCGCTTTCAACTTTCCGCAGTCCTATTATGGATTCTACAAGTTCAACCTGACCATTGCCGTCTATCCCTGCGAGACCAACAATTTCCCCGGCGTGTACCTCCAACGATAAGTTCTTAACGCCTAAAACACCGTTGTTATTGCGAACGGACAGTCCCTCCAAGACCAAGGTACTGCCACCACAGACTTGTTCTTGCTTGTCTATGGTAAATGTAATTTTGCGCCCTACCATCATTTCGGCTAAGGTCTCCTGAGAAGTAGAAGCCACATCCACCGTACCTATCAGTTTACCACGGCGGATGACAGTGCAACGATCTGCTACGGCCTTGATTTCCTTGAGTTTATGAGTAATTAGAATAATGGACTTGCCCTCGGCGATAAGGTTTTTCATGATCTTCATGAGTTCTTGTATCTCTTGCGGAGTTAATACGGCAGTAGGCTCATCAAAGATTAAGATTTCTGCGTTGCGGTATAACATCTTGAGAATCTCTACTCTCTGCTGCATACCCACAGAAACGTCGGATATTTTGGCATGGGGATTAACGTTTAAGCCGTATTTATTGGAGAGTTCTGTAATGCGAGCAGCGGCAGAACGAAGGTCGATAAAGAGACCGTTAGTCGTCTCACTGCCGAGGATGATGTTCTCCGTGACTGTGAAGTTGTGTACAAGCTTGAAGTGTTGGTGAACCATTCCTATGCCTAAGTGATTTGCCACATTGGGGTTAGGGATGCTCACTTCTCTCCCGCGCAGCCGTATACTACCGCTGTCTGGTTGATAAAGACCAAACAAGATGTTGGTCAGTGTAGATTTCCCTGCTCCATTTTCGCCTAACAGAGCGTGAATTTCCCCTCTCTTCAGCTGAAAGGTAATATTATCACAAGCTACGACACTGGGAAACTCCTTGCGTATGTCCAACAATTCTACAACATAATCCACAGAGACCATCTCCTCTCAGGTTCTAACTGCTGTAACTATAGATAATCATAACCATGAATCCGTGCCTACACAATACATAAAAAAAGGGCGGGAAACCCGCCCCTCTCTCATCTGTAGGAATGACTTACTTAATCAGGTCTCCTTGAACAGCAGCAACAACCAAGCTGCCGTCCTTGAGTTTAGCAAATACTGTAGCAACGCTGGCCTGGATTTCTGCGCTTAGATTAGGGTTAGTCTTAGGGATTCCGATACCGTTGTTCTTGGCATCGAACGTCAGGGTTTTCCCACCGGGGAACGTGCCGGCTTTCTCAGCCTTAATCATGTCATATGCGGCTTGATCGATGTACTTCATGGCCGAAGTCAGAATAACGGACTTGTCCTGCTTTGTGCCATAAATTCCGGCAGCATATTGGTCGACGTCAACACCAATCACCCATGCTTCTTTCCCTGCCTCAGCGCGTGCTACGGCTTCTTGGATAACTCCAATACCTACGCCACCTGCTGCAGCAAAGATAGCCTTCACGCCATTGTCGTACATGGTAGCGGCTAATTGCTGGCCTGCTTCTATTCTCTCAAAAGAACCTTCGTAAATTACGTTTTCCTCTTTCATGGTAATGCTTGTGCCAAAGTTCTTGTTAGCATAAGCAATACCCTGTTGGAAGCCCCAGTTAAATTTCTGAACTGGAGGAATTTCCATGCCACCGATAAAGCCAAATTCACCAGTCTTAATCTGTTGTGCCGCAGCAACACCAGCTAGGAAGCCAGATTCGTGCTCAGCAAAGAAAATGGATACAGTGTTGTTCCCTACGACAGAAGTCCAGTCGCCAGCATGAGGGGAACCATCGATTAACACGAACTTAGAATCTTTGTGCTTAGTTTGAGCCGCAAAAATGGTGGTTTCAAATTTAAAACCGGGAGTTACGATAAATTTGTATCCAGCGGCTACAAGGTTGTCGATCTCAGTAATGTAATGCGCCTCTGTGGTTCCGGCAGGCTTTAAGTACTTAATGTCGAGATCCATATCCGTCGCAGCCTTTTGGATGCCTTCCCAGGTTCCTTGGTTAAAGGATTTGTCATCAATAGTGCCTGCATCAGTGACCATGCCAACCTTGTATTTTACCACGGGTGCTGGCTTGGGGGTGCAACCGAGCAGTGTAGCTGCCAGCATTGACACAACGAGAATACCTAGAAATAATTTTTTCAAAAAGTCAACCTCCTCTTATTATAGACGCTTGTCCTAGATAATTATACTGCATTTTCCCAGTGTGTGAACACGTAATGTATATAAAAGATGAAATAGTGTGCGTACCAATCACCTGGTGCTCCCCCTAGTGATTAGCGATTTGTCTCTGCTGCCCCTTCTTTACCTCATATAGAATTATTCCCGCGGCAACGGCTAAGTTCAACGACGAAGCCTGCCCATACATGGGGATGCGCACGGGTATGTCGCCAGCTGCCATGAGCTCGGTGGGCAGACCTTGCGCCTCGCTGCCCAGCATCACAGCACAGGGGCAGGTTAAAGCCGTTTCGCCAATATTGTGTGGGGCTTTAGCTGAGGTAGTAATGAGCGAGACCCCGTTTTGCTTGCACCAAGCCAAAAACTCTCTAGGGTCGGCGATACTGACAATAGGGATGTTAAAGACCGTGCCCATACTAGCCTTAATACAGGCGGGGTCGTAAGGGTCTGCGGTCTGGCCCATTATGATCAGGCCGCTTCCGGCAATAGAGTCAATGGTACGAACGATTGTACCTAAGTTGCCGGGGTTTTTAATGTCTACTAGAGCAGTGTAGATGGCCCGCTCGGTGACTACTAGGTCGGCTAATTGTTTGATCGGGGTCCGGACTATTGCGGCTAGACCCACAGGGTTGTCGCGCTCAGAAATATCGGCAAAGAGGGCGGAGCTTACAGCGAGTAGCCTGACTTTATCTCTTAACAAATCCAAGACACCAAGAGCTACCTCACTCGTTAGGAGTTCTGGGGCGTAAACGAGGGTCTGCGGTACAATGTCGTTTTCTAGGGCCCGCAGCACAGGCTGGATACCTTCAACAAAACAAAGCCCGGTCTCTACACGGTGCTTGCGCTGCTGCAATTTGCGAATCTCTTTAATAGTTAGGTTTTGAGTGCTCGTAATTATCTCCAAAATTTTACCTCCCATAGGCTTTGTTGTTTAGATTATACCAATGGGTTTCTACTTTCGCCACAAATGCAACACAGGCATCTCACAATGTATGACGGTTCATAGCGCCTAGAAGGGTGGTTGCCCGCGGCCTGATGGTACATCATGATGTATCACGATGCTACGTAAGAACGCCATAGCCCCGTTGGCAATTAGGGATATTATTGTGTCAGGGCTTTGCACTCACTGTTGTTGGAGCACAGTCAAGGCCATATAATGGTTGTAGGAGGTGGGGACATGCTTCGTTTTTTGCATTTATCTGACCTACACCTAGGGTGGCAGCCGCGGTTTCTCGGCTCGGGGGCTCAGGAGAGAGCGCGGGAGCGCAATGAGATGCTACGCAAAACTATCGATATGGCACTTGAGGGCAAACATGGTATAGACATGGTAGTAATAGCTGGAGACCTTTTTGATACTCATCGGCCAGAGTCTGCGGTGGTGGAGGCTGCACTGCGCGAACTAAACCGCCTGAGCAAAGCCGGCAAGGCGCTGGTAACGGTGCCTGGCAACCATGATGAGATTACATACCACGATTCGGTGTATAGGCAGTACGAATTGCGTTGGCCCGGTTTGCTAGTGCGCGAGGCCAACCCCTCGTACATTGATACCCTAGATATAGGTGGTGAGCAGGTGTATATTTACAGCGTCGCATATACGGCTGGCCTAACTAGGTGTGATCGCCCTTTGGCCGAGCTCCCGCGCCGCGACTTGCCGGGAATACATATCGGGATATTTCATGGTTCGCTAGACTGGAACGCTGGGGAGCGCAACCTGCCACTCAGTAGCACGGAGCTAGCTAGGGCCAACTACGATTATACGGCACTCGGGCATTTTCACCGGGCGAGTGAGCACCGGGTGGGGAGAGGGGTGGTGTCCTATTGTGGTGCCACTGAGGCCAGAGGTTTTGACGACCTCGGTACGGGAAATGTGCAGTGCGTTCATATCGACGGACAAGGTGTTAAGCTCCAAACCATTCCCCTCCAAGTCCGTCCACATCGGGTCGTGGAAATAAAGCTAGATGAGGTAGAGACAGAAATAGAATTGCGCCGTTTTGTAGCCTCACTGGGTGACCCTCAGGCCCTAGTGCGGCTAGTACTCAAAGGCACAGCAGCCTTCGATATAGACGAGCAGGCCCTAGAGCAAGCGAGCGAGGGGTTGTTTTCTTACCTGGAGATAGTTGATCAGACCGAGAGTATTTCGCCCGCTCTAGTAGAAGAGCTAAGACAAGAAACAAGTATAAGGGGCAACTTTGTGAGGCGTATACTTACACGCCTGGAATCAGTTGAAAAATCAGAGGAGAAAGCCGACTATCTGCGGGCACTCCAGAAGGGCCTGCGAGCCTTTAAAGGAGGTAAAAATGGAAGTAGTTCTATTTAATAAGCTCATCCTGCGAGGTTTTGGGCTCTATGCGGATGAAGCCGTCTTTGAGTTTGGGCCAGGTCCAAATGTTCTTTGGGGGCCCAACGAAAGTGGCAAGTCTACTATGGCTGCGGGTCTAGCTGCAGTGCTCTTTGGACTTGCCGTTAGCGGGGACGCGAGCGGTTTTACCACAGAGCGCTATCGGAACTGGCAGCAGGAGCAGAACTTCGAAGGAGAAGTTATGCTTACAGTCGGCACCAAGCTGTACCACATTCGTCGTCGCTTTGAGGATAACGCCATTGTTGTGAGGCGGCGAGGGGAAAAGGGCGAATGGCAGGAGCTCATAAGTGGCACTCATAACCCACGCGCCATTAAACCTAACGTGACTTACCTGCGCTTCCTGCGCGAGCAAATTAGTATAGAGAGCCTAGACGTTTTTAGGCAGACCTACTTTGTAGAGCAGCCGTTGCCATCCACAGATAAGCTCGACGAAAAGGTGCAGCAACTATTGTCCGGGGGCGGCTCTCAGTACAAGGCGGTTCTTAAGGAGCTAATAGCGTCCCTCAAAGAAGTGACCATGGACTGGAATACCTATTGCAGTAGCCTGAATTCAGGGCGTACCGAACGCAAGTTAGACTCGCTTAAGCGCCAGCAGCGTGAGCTAGAACAAGAGGTTAAGGTTCAGAGCTTAGAGGTAGGCGAGCTAACAACGGTAGTTGCAGAGATCGAACAGGTTGGTAACGAGCGGAATACCTTAAAAAGAAGTTTGGGAACCCAGCAGAAGGTGCTCTCGTCTTTTCAGCAGTGGTTGACCTGCCGTGATCGCTACGAAATTGAGAGACGGCGTGTGCGGGCGACGCAGACGGCACTGAAACAGGCCCAAGAGCTGATTACCGAACAGGCTATTCTCCAAAAACAGGTTGATGGAGCAGAAAATGTGCAGGAGCACTACCAGAAGCGGGAGCAATATAAGGTAGAATTAGTTTTACTGGAACCATTTGCTTCTCTGGGCTCTAATCCCGGCGAGGCGATTTTTAGCGCCCGGCTGTGGCTGAAGGAGAAAATCCAGCAGAAGTCAGAATTAAGTCAAGCAGTGGTGCTAGCCGAACAGGAACAACAAGAGGCTAGAGGGTTGTGCGAGCAGGCTGAACAATGTGGTGAGGCCTTTAGGGGTAAGTATGGGGCCTCACCACAGACTCTGCCCGATAACTCCCCCGAGCTCTTACAGCAACGATCCTCTGTGGAGGAGGGCAGGCACCGGCTAATAACACAGCTGGCCCGAGCAAAAAGCAAGCCCCGTCGACAGTGGTGGCCATTGTTTACCGGGCTCGCCCTGGGGATTGTAGCCTTGTTTGTGCCCGGTGAGACGATGGGTATGGCCATGGCCTTGATACTGACAGGGGCAGGGGTATTAACAGCGGTTTTGTGGCGGCAAGACCCTGCCGAGGCCGCAGTTTACCAGAGAGAAATCTCGCACATAGCAGAGCAAGCTAAGCAGTTAGAGCACCAACTTCCCTTAGTGGCAGCGCTGGTGCCTGAGCACTGGCCACTGGCACGCGAGGAACTGCTCCAATACAGGGAGCTTAGTAGAAAAGCGAACGACTCTTGTCTGGTGGCTGCAGCCGAGCTAGCAGAGAACAAGGGCAAATACGAGCAGTTTGTAGACCGACTTAGCCGTGTGATGCCGGAGAGGCATTATGCCGTTCTCGGCCTGCTCGGTATTGACAGTGGGGGCGAAGGCCTATTAGGGCGAGTGGAGAATGTAAACCAAGCGACTTGGGAGGACCTCGAAGAGCAAGCCAAGAGGTTTGCCTTGGTTACTTCAGACCTGCAAGACATTGGCCATGCAATTATGCGGATAGAGACAGCAGTCCTAAGTAAGCTACGAGAAAAGGGAGCAGCTTTAAGGCAGATTTTTTCAACTTACAGTGTGGATACCGTCGAAGGGTTGAACGACTTAGCAGAGCAGCAGGCGGGCGAAGTCTACGTAACCCTTAAGGACTGGCGCACTCTCATCGATGGCAACCCAGGTTTGCCAGGGGTAGATGCAGCTAGGGACCCACTTGTGGTTACAGAGGTGAAGCTGGCCCTAGAAGAAAAGGTTAGGCAGCATCAGTTAGAGTTAGACAGGCTGGAAGCTCGCATGTTTGAGTTGCGCCAAAGGCAAGGCATACTAGAAGGTAAGACGCTGCAAAACGTGGCTCAGGGTGCAGACCACTTGCACGAGCTCGCAGAGGAAGAGGCGATGCTTATGCGTGAAGCAAGGGCGTTAGGCATAGCCATAGATGAACTAGAGGCTGCAGCGGGGGAGTTTCAAAGCTCCTACCGCGAGCGTTTAGCAGAGCGAGCAACTTTTCATTTCGCACGGATTGCAGGCTTAGGCCGAGGAGTAGTACTAGACGAGGAATTTAGCATTGGGGTAAGGACTGAAGATGGAAAGCTCATAGTCCCTGGTCAGTTGAGCCAAGGAACCCAAGATCAGCTCTACTTAGCTTTGCGCTTAGCGATTGCTGATCTTACCTCACAGGATAAAGAACCCCCCCTGATCTTTGATGATCCCTTTCTTACTAGTGATGGGGAGCGTCTCACTAGGATACAAGAGGCCCTAGCCAATATGAACAGGCAGAGCGTCTTGCTCACGCATAGCCCGCGCTTTGCGGGCTGGGGTACGGCGGTGGTGAGGAGGTAGGAGGGTACGAGGGAACCTGTACCACTGACCGAGACCTGAAACGAGGGCTGATTTACACTGAAAGATGGGGGTTTGTTAGCAACGTTAAAACACGAGCAGCCTTTAGGGTGCGGGGCCTGACGTTGTCGGTCTTCCCTACAGAAGATTTGGAAAGAGAACCAGGGCACTTGCCCTAGTTCTTGCGATCTTAACTAAGCTCGCGCGCCCATACCTGCATGCATTTTGCGAACATATCATCCATCCATTGGCCCCAGTGTTCATTCTTAGCATTGCTTCGATGCATGGCGCGTACGAAGCGGGGCAGATAGTCGGCCCAGGCTAGGAGATTAGCGTGGCGGTAGTCACTGAGGAACATCAAGGGTGAGGTTACCTCCCCCGCCTGACGGCTAAGAATGTGGAGGTAATGTGCTAGCACTGCTTCGCCGTCCACTTGGCAAAAGGTCTTGTCACTTCTCAGGAAGCCGATGTTACTAATATCTATATGATGCGGGCCAGAGCTAATCAGTTGGTAATCAAATAGGACGGCCGAGCCACCTGCCTTAGATAAGGCGACATTAGGCGGATAGAAGTCGTTGTATAACAGCGTGGGAGGCAGGTTTCTAAGACTGTTTTGCAGCTCTAGGAGCAACTGCTTAAGCCCAGCCGACAATACGATTGGGCTTGCTGTATCTTTAGTCCATGAGTTTTGGGCCAATGCGCGAAGATAACCCTCAGTTTTCTCTGCACTGTAGATCAGCCGCGGGTCGGGGTTAAGCCAAGTGGGAACACCGTGTTGAGAGAAGAGTCTCTGCGCACGCCCATGCATTTGTGCATAAGTAGTCACAATTGATATCATCTCGGCCGTGCTCCACATGTGCCCTTCAGGGGGGATATAGCTGTTAAGGGTTACATCTTCCAGCACTAAGAATGAAGCCTTACCTGCGAGTCGCCCATATTCAATAAGCTTAGGGCAGGGGAGGCCTAGTCTTGGCGCTAGCTGGGTGTAGAAGTTATACTCCGTATCGGCAATATGAGGGTATCCTGCGGTGAGGTACTCAGGCATAACTTGAGGCTCGGTGATCTTTAGCACTACTGCTTGGGCGTTTTTGGGGCGCAAGCGGTAAACCCTGCTACCGCTCTGGCCGATGGTTATCGGTTCTATGTTTAGGGTATGTAGCGTTTCTGGAAGTTTTTCTAGTACTGTCTGCAGCAGTAAATCTTGCATCAGTGCCCTCCTTTGAACAGTATGGGGATGCGCATAGCACATGGTTGAGGTCGCGCTTTTGTAGGGGCACGCCATGGCGTGCCCAAGTTCTGTTAGGCCCCTGCCGGGCAAAATGCTTTGGTCATCTACCTAATATTCGCTATCCGCGATGCAACCTACTCCAAAGTGGAGGATTTTTTCCTGAGCAAAAGATAGGAGAGAAATGAAAGTATGAGTACATATGCCAGTACGACGACCGGGGAAATAAAGTGCTTAGGCAAGTTCTGATAGAGGCTGAGGGTACCAAAAATAAAGAAAATACCTGCGGCGCCTACTTGCAAGGCTCTAGGTGGTATATGTTTGGCGATAAATCCGCTCATAAATATGCCTAGAGCCTGGGCGGCAATTAGCCCGGCACTTGCGCCCAGCCAGGTGATAACCGGTAGGCCTTGTTTTGCCGCGAGGCCTAACGTAATAAGCTGGGTCTTATCTCCGAGCTCGGCCACGAAAAAGGTGAAGAATACCGTCCAAAAAGGGCTACCTTTCTTACGGTTGGAATCAGGGCAGTTTTCCTCTTCTTCTTCGCTGCGCAGTGACCACAAGCCAAAGCCAAGAAAGCCCGCACCCGCAATAATCTGCAGGGTAGAGAAGGGAACAATGCGGCTAAGTCCTTCGCCAAGCGCCACGGCTAAGCCTGTGTTGACTACAACTGCGGCCGAAGCTGCGGATAGTACCTTCCACACCCCAAAGCGAGCCACAAAGGCCATGCACACGAGTTGGGTTTTGTCTCCGAGTTCGGCTAAGAAAACAACAACGGCTGTGAGTAAAAATATAGATAGCATCAAACAACCTCCAGATATGTAGTATGCGCAACAGCGATATAAAGGAAACGTACAAGAACGGAGCTACGGTACCACTGATTTTCACTGGCCGAGGACACTGATGTACACTGAACGGAGGAAGATAATAGTATAGAGCAGGGTTTAAGTCGACCTAGCCTGATTTGCTCTATCACCTATCTTACTTTTCATAAATCAGACGGTCCCCCAGTGGTATCAGTGACTTCGTGAAGTGTCCTCGGCCAGTGGTACCGTAGCCTCTCCGGCGAAACAAAAAACTTCCGGTGCCTAAAAAAGCACCGGAAGTCTCGCCAGCAATTAATAATTGCCCCAGTTGCCAGGGTTCATCGCCCAGTATGTTGGCAAGCTGGATAGGGTTACTCCCCCCCGTATACGATTATTATAACAGCTCGTACTCATATTGACTATTACAACTTATAGGAGTAGATTAACTAGGTTGCATAAAAGCAAGTGGAGGAGACCAAAAAAATGAAGTATCTCAAAGGCTACCTCTGGCCTATTATTGTGACTGTTATCGGCACTTTTCTCTCGGCGATGTCGTATAATCAAATGCTTATCCCCAACCGTATGTTATCTGGGGGCGTTGCGGGTATCAGCATTATCATTAACAACCTTACGGGATGGCCCACAGGTTTGCTGGTGCTGGTGATGAATATCCCTATTCTTATTCTCGGTTACAAGCATATCGGCGGCAAGTTTATCATTCTTACCTCCCTCGCAGTCTTGGGGTTCTCCATATTTCTCGATGTCATTCCTGTTCAAGCGGCCGTGGACGATTTATTGCTTGCGGCCGTCTTTGGCGGTGCTCTTAATGGTATAGGACTGGGATTGGTACTGCGGGTGGGTGGTTCTACCGGTGGCACAGATATCATTGGGGTTATTGCTAATCGCAAGTTCTCATTATCTATTGGCGAAGTGCTAATGGGGTCTAATGCCATTATTGTGGGCATATCTGCCGTGTTGTTTGACTTAACTTCAGCGCTTTATACCCTCATCGCTATGTTTGTATCCGCGCGGGTAGTTGATACTATGCAGACCTCGCGAGGTAAGAAAAACGTGCTCATCGTTTCTGCCCAGCCCGAAGCGGTGGCTACCGCTATCAATACCAAGCTTGAGCGCGGCGTTACCTTCCTGCACGGGGAAGGCGCTTATGAGCACAGCCAACGCAAGATCATTTTGTGTGTACTCACCCGCTACGAGCTAACTCAGCTCAAGGAAACAGTACTTGGAATCGACCCTAACGCTTTTATGACCATATCGGATACCAACGAAGTCATCGGTCGCTTCCAGGCCCGCAGCCCCTTTAGAACATCGAAGTAGCATCCTAGGGGATGACGGTATCACTAATCTACACTGACCGGGAATCTGATTGTCACTGAAAGAACGAGGTACGTGGGATAAAGCCTCGCGCTAAGTCGCGGGTTTTTTTGATTTATGATTCTTCAAATTGGGCACACTTTCCTAAGGAGGTGTCTGCCCGTGCGACGTATCGCAGTTTTAGTTGTTGCTATATTAGCCATTACGGCTGGATACTACGGGTACGCCCGTATGCGGAATCCACGCTACTTCCGTCCTGACCCTAACCCGGCGGCCTACAGAGGGAGAGCGCCTCTGCAGTATCAGAGCTACATAGGGGGCCAGCAACAAAACGAAAAGACCTCAAAGTTTGAGAAATTCCCCGCTCTCACAGAGATATATGCAGGGATGCCCTTTAGTGAAGACTATTATACCACCCGTAACCACCAGTACGCTTTAGAGGACATCAGGGCTATACGCCGCGGCAAGCCAACCGCCTTCTGTCTCACATGTAAAACGGCTGACTACAGCTGGTTGCTTAAAGAGATGGGCGAAGCCAATCTTAATGCTGCGGCATTTAACCAGGTGGACCCACGTGTCACCCACCCCATCTCCTGTATAGATTGCCACGATACCCGTACTTTTTCCTTAGCTATTACCCGCCCATCCCTAGTTAAGGGTCTAAGCAAGATTGGGATAGATATTAATCAGGCTACAGGTGCACAGATGCGTACCTACGCCTGCGCTCAGTGTCATGTGGAGTACTTCTTCAATCGCTCCACCAACGAGCTCATTTTGCCTTGGGATAACGGTATCAAACCCGAAGATATAGAGCGTTTCTTCCAAGAACGCAATTGGGCAGACTGGACACATCCTGCCGCTGGCGTTCCGCTTGTTAAAATCCAGCACCCAGAGTTTGAGAACTACCAAGGCAGCGTACATGACAGACTAGGTGTTTCGTGTGCTGATTGTCACATGCCCCAGGTCGAGACCGATGGTAAGGCCATTACTTCTCATGCTTGGATTAGCCCGCTCTTAACCATTGATGAATCTTGCGGTAGATGCCACGGCGGAGATAACCAGGCCTTGGTTCGGCGCGTCCAGAATATCCAGGGTGAAGTACTAACGGGCCTTAAGGAGACAGCAGACCTCATGGGGCAGGCGGCAGAGTCTATTCAGGCTGCGGTTCTCCTCAGCGCTACAAGCCAGCAACTTGCCGGTGCACGTGCGGCTTATGCCCGTGCCCATATCCGTTGGGACTGGGTTCAGTCAGAAAACGGCAATGGTTTTCACAATGCTGCCCTCGCTCGCAGGCTACTTACCGAGATTCGGCAGTTTGTAAACGAAGCCATCGCTCTGGCACAGCAAGGTGGTTAGATAAGGATGCGCCTGTTTGTGGACGAGCTGCATTATGGTTGGAAGGAAGGTGTGGCCCTAGGCCGCCTTTCTTTTACCCTCGGCCCAGGAAAATTATTGGTAGTGCAAGGCGTAAATGGATCTGGCAAAACCTCGCTAATGTTGACTTTAGGAGGTGTATTAAGGCCCTTAGCGGGGACCGTGCGTCTGCGAGGAGCTGGCGACTTACCGCTACGACAACATAGCTTTTACTTGGGTCCCCAATTACAATTCTATCCTTTACTGACCGCTATTGAAAACGCCTCATTTTTACTGCGGATCCGCAGCTTAGCCGTCGGTTTACTCCCTCACGTACTGCACAAGTATGGCGTGCCTGAGAGGCGCAAAGTTTGTGAGCTGTCTACCGGGCAGGTTCAGCGTCTTCGCTTAGCCTGTGCCGCGGCTGCCGAGCAGCCGTTGCTGCTACTGGATGAGCCGGGGTTGAGCCTAGATGCAGCAGGTCGGGCTGCACTGCGTGAGCTAATTTTACGGTACAAGGGCCTAGTAATACTAGCGAGCAACGACCCTGGGGAGGTGGCTTTAGCTGATAGAGCAATATCCTTGGCCTAAAGTGTTTGTCGCCATGTTGCATCGAGAGATTAGGGACCGTGGGGCAGACGCTTATGCCACCCTGTGGACAATGCTGCTCCCGGTGTTCCTAGTA
Organism: Bacillota bacterium; assembly: GCA_009773495.1. Lineage (GTDB taxonomy): Bacteria > Bacillota > UBA994 > UBA994 > UBA994 > WSXW01. Next base: position 46,902 of record WSXW01000010.1, on the reverse strand, counting down.
AGTGCGGCAGCGTTTGCTCTGGGGCCGCCAAGTAACGATATACAAGCGGCAACGGGAGCTTGGTTTCTCATCTATTTGGCCTCCACCGCTCCACTCGACACGGTACTGGGCCGAGAGCAGCAGCAAAGCACAGGATTTGCCCTGTTATGGTCTAATGCCTTTCTGCTCTATGTAGCAAAGACGGCAGCTAGTTTTCTGTTACTGACAGTGCTGGAGCTGTGTATTTTCCCCGTCTTGTTTGCAGTTTGGTTTGGGGGAACGCTACCGCGAGCATTGCCGTTTCTCGCTCTAGTCTTAAGTACCAACCTATACTTGTCCGCTGTTGCAGTATTTACAGGGATTGTATCTTTACAAGCACGCAATAGAAGCACTGTCTTTACTCTCATGGGGCTACCCTTGATGCTGCCGATCCTACTCATGGCGGGTAAAGCTCTCGGTGACATTTTACTAAAAATCCCTGTGACCGCGCCAATTGTAACTATGCTAGCTCTCACCGGGGCCGTTGCAACTGTAACTAATGCTGTGTTGAAGGAGGTGTGGTGGTTGTGATTACTGTTCTATTGGGACTCATCTTGGCACTTCTCTATGGCTACATGATTTCTTTTGTCCCTCTACCGCTAGGGCTTGGCGCGAATGGGCTTGCTATCTACGTGCATGTCCCATGTGCTTGGGTAGGGAGCTTGTTCTTAGCACTGTGCGCGTATTACTCTTTTAGATTCATGGCTAATAAGTCCTCGCGATATGATGCTCAGGCTGCAGCAGCGGCAAGAATAGGTCTTTTGTTTTCCGTTTTAGCAACGTTGACAGGGGCCGTATTTGCCAAGTATACCTGGGGGCATTATTGGAACTGGGACCCGCGCCAAACAACTATGGCGATAGTCCTCATGATCTATACAGCGTATTTCGCCTTGCGATCAAGTCTAGATCGCTCTGATCTGCGCGCTAGCTTAAGTGCCGCGTATGCAGCACTGGCCGGTGTTGTGATGCCACTCTTTGTCTACGTTCTACCGAGGGTCTACCCTAGCCTACACCCCTCCCCGGTCATCGCCAGCCCTGGCGGTATTGGAATGGATATGCAGATGCTAATATTCCTTGTGGCAGGGTCCCTCAGCTTCACGTTACTGGCACTTCACCTCTGGCGTTTAGACTGGCGCATTGATCTGAAAGGACGGTGAGTTAAATAGCTCTGTTTATGACCTCAGGGATTGTTTGGTTCGGCTTGCTGTTGTATATGTTGAGTTTAGAGTTGCGCTTAGAGGGGTTAGAGCAACGTGAGAAATCTTAGGGTCTATCTCCTGGTATCTATTTTCGTCGCTATAGCAATTTGGCAGGGCGGCAGTAGCATTCAGCGTTATGCCACACCTGCAGATGCATTAGCCCGCAGTGGCAGAGTGCAAGTTATGGGCACTCTGACACTTTCAGCCGAGGGCTACTACGTTGTGGAAGGGGCTGGGGTCGTGGTCAAGCTAGATATTAGCAACGCTAAGAATTTGCGGCTCGACCCTGGTCAGCAGGTAGTAGCGATAGGTATGGTACGAGATAGTGCTATTCTTGTGGACCGCTTGCTTTATAAGTGCCCAAGTAAGTATGAACAGGGGGAGTAAGGATGACAATGGGCCTATTGATACTTCCCTTATTACTCCTACTGTCCTTAACGGCTCGTAAAGAGGACTTGGGCAAAAAGTATTACGCTTTGTATAGCCTAGGTATGCTAGGCCTTATGTCATATATGGTATGGGCGTTTCTTGCAGAGAAATACTCTCTCACTTGGGTGTCAAAATATTCCGATGCTTCGCTACCCACTCCATTGCGTGTTGCGGCAATATGGGCGGGCCAAGAGGGCACGTTGCTACTGTGGCTACTAGCGCTAGTAGCCATCACGTGGACGTATCCGTGGGGTCGGGTAAGTAAAGTGCTGCTAGGTGAGCAACTGCTGCTCCTGTTAGGGTTCCTACTCCTTAACCCTTTGGCTCAGAGCGGCATAGATGGTGGCCTGGGCTTAAACCCCTTACTCCGGACTTCTTGGATGCTGTACCACCCTCCTGTGGTCTTTATGGGCTATGCCCTGCTTACGGTGCCCTTTGCCGAAGGTCTGCTAGGCGAGGTAGGGCGCGGCAAGGGCTACCTGCGCCTTGGCTGGCTGATGCTTGGTACTGGTCTAACCTTGGGTGGCTTTTGGGCATATCGAGTGCTCGGCTGGGGTGGGTTTTGGGCCTGGGACCCGGTCGAGGCAGCCTCCCTAGTTCCATGGTTGTTAGCTACTGTCGCTCTCCATTTGTACCACCGGGATCAGGCTCGCCCATTTACAGTACTGGCTTATGTCGCAGTAATATGGGCGGTGGCAATTACGCGCAGTGGTATCCTGGCAACTACCAGTGTGCACGCTTTTGCGGGCAGCAGCACTGCACCATATCTATATTTACTGCTTGTTATTCATGTTGGGGTTTCTTTGTACGTATTGTTTAAGAACAGGAAGCAACAGGATCCGCTCCCCCTAGTGTGGCAAGCTGTCGCTCTTTACGCGTTGTGGGTTGCCGCAGGCACAGCGCTGCCGTTGATATCTAGCTTAGTGCTCAGTGATGTGATGAGCATTGGTCCAGGGTTTTACCGCTCTGGGGCAATTCCCACGGTGCTGCTCACTGCTTGGGCGTTGCGGCACTCTCTGCAGCGCGATGGGACAGCTAGGAGCTTAACCCACTTTGGTGTGATTCTGTTTTTGATAGGCGCCGTGGCTAGTAGCCAATATTCAAGCAGCCAGACCTTATCGCTTGAGAGTGGTGATATGCAGGAAGTAGGGGAATTAGGAATTACCTACACTCGCACACCTTCAGGTGGAGCGATTACAGCTGTCTTCCGAGCCGATACCATTCAGACAAGAGTGGAACTACGACAAGCCGAGCTGGTCAAGCCGGTTATATGGCGCCAGCTGTGGCAAGACATTTATATCTCACCACTGTCTGTAGGTGATCGTGGTGGAGAGATTGTAACTCTCAAGAGTGGTGAAGTGTTAGAACGGTACGGCGAAAGAATTGAACTACTCGGACTCATAGAGGGGATGCGCCTCGAGGGGCACACTCTTGTAGCGGAGGTTCTGTATGGCGAGGAGCTGGTCGTGCCTGCGTTGGTAGTAACGGAGGGTGGAATTAGAGGTCGCAAAGCCTTGCTTCCGACAGGCGGGGCTGTAGCACTTGTGGGGGTCGACAACATGGGCACTGAGGTGACCTTACAGCTCTACTCACCTCAAGAGGCGGAGTCCTTGTTAGTGGCGGAAGTAAGCGTTAAGCCTCTCATGAATTTTGTGCGTTTCGGGGTAATCTTGACACTGCTCGGTGGTTTGGCTACCTTAATAGAGTCCGTCTTAAGCAAGCACGACTAATAGAATAGCTGCAGCACACAAACTGCAGCTATTTCTTCTTGTTTTGTGGGTCATTCATAGATAGACTTAAGGCAGTATTAGGCAAAGGAGAGGGGGATAATTATGGCCACCCTTCAGGGTGAACATGCATCGTTTCAAATTGATGTTCTTGCTCGCCATATTCCTGAGGGAATGAATTCGTGGGAAAACAACTGGCTCGCAGCAGAATTTGCGCTATTGGCCACAGATGAGGAAGCTAGGTTTTGTACGCAGCGTCTTACAGTACACGATATTTACGATCTGTATTTTCACCTAGGTATCGTCTTGCAGGGTTTAAGCCGTTCCGGCATTTTCGTGCCCCTGCTCCAGCGACAGTTAAAGTTTAAGCTGACCCCAGAAGGTATTAGATATAAGGCTAGCCTAGAAATGGTGGGCGGCCTGGATATTGAGTTCGTTACTACACCAGAGGCTGTGGCTTGTTTCGCTCGAGGGCTTCACGAAATTCTCGACTCCTACCCATTGCGTGCAGACGAAGTCCCTTCGGTAGCGCCAGTAATTGAGTTTTACTCCACAAGGCGGCAGCCGGAAAGATTGAAGCTCTCGCATGGGTTGTGGGGTTTAGTGCGCTCCTTGTTCAAGGTCGCAAATCCTTTGGGAGCAGGGCGCGGGGACGCCATACGTTTTACATTTACATTAAGTAAGCCTACGGCTCAGATAGACCAAACAGCAATTGAAAACTTTTTTGTCGCGCGTAATTACCAAGTACAATGGTATGGCGATGTTTTACGGGCTGTGCGTGGCGGGTCTTATTATTGGCAAAATTTTGATGGCAAACAACTGCCCACTCAGGTGCAATTTTTACCTGCAGACACCCACACTGTGGTTACCTACGATGTATGGACCGCCGGAGTAAGGCAGAGTAGCCGCAAGATGTTTACCTGGGTAGGAGAAGCGGCGATGCTAGAAGTCTTTTTGGCAGGGTGCAAGGGTCTTGACGTTGTACGCGAACGGCTCTCGATCATGGATAGCAATCTGCGCCGCGCGAGTATAAAAGATTTGCGACGACTGGCAATTATCCTGGCTGCGCTAAGTGCGGTAGTATTGCTGGCGCCGTGATCTAGAAGGGGCACATATCACAGGGCGCATAGCACATAGCCTTGCGAGGTCGGCGCAGAGCAAGCACGAATTTTTCGGGACTCACTGGACCCACTGGACCGAAGGACAGGAAAGAGTTTAATAGCAACCAAGAACTAGGAACCCGCAACCAGCAACCAGCAACAACCAGTATAAACTAATAGCGATGAGGAGTAATCTATGAGCTTACTAATTGTGGGGTTAATTGGCCTTTTCTTTTTGATTTATGGAGCGGGAAATTACTATATAGGAACAAGGTTCTTTCAGTCTTTTTATAGTACCCTGAGTCCCTATACCCGGTATTACTGGTTGGCAATAGCCCTGTTGGCTTTGTCACCTTTTATTGCTCGTTTAGTAAAGAGAGATACTCAAAACGCGTTCATTAGCAGTGCAGCTACGGTGGGGGATTACTGGTTAGCCGTCTTCTACTACCTGCTCATCCTGTGGGCTATAGTTGATTTGATTCGCTTGGTGACCAGAGGAGCGTTGCGGCCCTCTCCCTATCTTGGACTGGGTATAGCTATGTTGGTTATTATGCTACTCAGCTACGGAACATGGAACGCACGTCAGCCACGCATCACTAAGTACGATATTGCAGTGCCTAAGCAGGCGAATGGTTTGGCAGAACTTCGCGCTGTATTGGTATCGGATATTCATCTGGGGACGACAATCAGTAACGAACGGCTTGAACACATGGTAGAACAGATTAACGAGCTCAACCCAGATATTGTGTTCTTTGCAGGGGATATTATTGACGGCGACATAAGCAAATTTGCCGAAGAGGCCATGCCTAAAATTCTTAGTAAGCTTACGCCTAGGCTCGGTTCTTTTGCCATATTCGGCAACCATGAGCACATTGGTGGACACGCAGAACTGGCCATGAAACATCTGACTGAAGCAGGCATTACTGTGTTGCGCGATAAGTACGTCAAAGTCAACGATCAGTTCTACGTGGTGGGGCGTGAAGACCGCTCGGGTAACCACATGAGGGGGAGCTTGGGGGGGAGGCAGCGCCTAGGCCTGCCGCAGTTGATGGAAGGGATAGACCACAGTCTGCCCATAATTCTACTTGACCACCAGCCGAGTAATCTAGGTGAGCCAGAGTCAAACGGGGCCGACCTGCAGCTATCCGGCCATACCCACTACGGTCAATTCTTCCCCAACAACTTTGTAACAGGGAAGATATTTGAGGTAGACTGGGGTTATTTAAAGAAGGATAACTTCCAAGTCATAGTCTCTTGTGGGTTTGGGACCTGGGGACCTCCTATTCGCATCGGGAGCTACAGCGAGATTGTGGATATCGTAATCAGGTTTGACACTGGGCATTAGAAGGTCACGAGCCACTCACCACCCTGTGGGATTCTATTTTTGTGGATCGTTACTCCTCGTTAGCTAGTTACCGAATTTGTTCTTTTGCGTGAACCCAAGTTTCTTGAGTGCAGGTATAAGCGCTACAAACACAGGAAAAGTGATTAGGGTACTCATGGCACCGCGGGCTAGGTTGAATGGTGTCACGGCAGTACGCAACAAGCCGGCATGGGCAGCTTTCGGAATACCGTAAGCACTAAGTGCCCACAAAGCGTTAGAGAAATACATTATGACAGTCATCACGAGGGCTCCAGCGAGCATGCCCAATCCAGCAGTGAGTAAGCCGGGGCGCTTTTTATAGATCATAGCTGCAGTGAAGGCAAATGAGGCTGAGGCGAGGAAGTTCTGAATAGAACCGATAGGGCCACTCTCGCCTTTGGTTATCATATATAATAGAGCTTTAACACCAGAAATGACTACCGCAGCCACTGGCCCGAGCACAAAGCCGCCTATGAGGGTGGGCACGTCGCTAGGGTCGTATTTTAGATAAGGTGCAGCAGGAATAAGGGGGATCTGCAGGGTAAACATAAGCATGTAGCTCATCGCGGCAAACATCGACATAAGGACGAGCGTGCGTAAGGATTTGTTCAATGTGGTTACCTCCCGTTATTTTGATTGTTTGTTCTTGTGGGGGGTTATTGAAGTCGTTCTTGGTTCCTCGCTCCTTGTTCCTTGTGGACCGCTAGGAACTAGGAACTAACAACTAACAACGAGGAACGCAACAATAAACACCCCGATAAACAATCGGGGTGTGATCGGACACTTTTTAAGTGAAGCGCCACTAGCGCCTTTCGTAAAACAGTGTTCCAAAACATAGCAAAAAATTGCTATACCTTCTTTCATCCGGACTTTACCGTCGGCCTTGGAATCTCACCAAGTCTGCCAATATGGCTCGTGGGCTAGCTTGCGCATTACCACCGATAGGGAATTTCACCCAACCCCGAAGATTTATCTTTATTTAATTCCATAAATTATATTACAGAATTGACGGGTTAATGTCAACGGATCTTTGAGCTATTTCTGACGTCTGAATTTACCAAAAGGGGGACCTAAAATTGAAACGCTACCTAACTATGGGACTTGCAGTTGCTCTGTTAACAACGGCGCTAAGCGGATGTGCCATGCTCAATAACCGTAAATACGATCGAGAGCTCAAGACTTTGTTACCAGGTGAATCTGGCTTTGAGTGGAGATATTTTGGTTTTGCGGAGTACGATCACTTTATGAAGCTCAATTCCATCGAGACAAAAGGTGCAACCACGCGCTACTTAATATCCGGCGAAGTGGGCGACCCATCGGGAGGAGAGTCGCAGAAGGATCACAGCCTGCAAATTATCTATACAATTAACCAAGGCGCCTTGGTGCAAGAGAAGCAAGAAGAGATGATGATGGACTCGGAGTTTAATCGTATAGAGATTCTCCGCGGTCCTGTGGTAAAGGGTTCAACATGGACTCAGCAGCAGGTAGATAACCAAGGGCAGACTAAAACCCTCGACTGTGTGATTGAAGACGTCCGTATTGAGCAGGGGATTAGGACTTTTGTCGTGTTCTATCGCGAGCGGAATGGCGTGTATTACGAAAAGAGGGAAATCCGCGAGGCTGTGGGCATAACCCTGTGCGAGAAACTGTGGATTACGCCCGAAGAGAACTTCGTTATAGGCTACTACCTATTCGAGGGAGAGTAGGAGGAACAGGTGGGACCGTTTCCCTCCTCGCAAGATGAGCAGGCCTTGCGACTTGCTCTTTCTTGCAGGATTTTGGGTGCATATAATTGAGAGTACGCCACTGAAAAAATATGTTTGCCAACTGCCTGGTGGTGTGCTATACTACCACAGGTAATGGGGCTTAAGTTGAGTATTAAGTATAACAATTAATGGCTCTTGTACTGCCGCGTGTAGTATAGGGGGCTTTTTTTATGAGGTGTGTATTGTTTCAGCTAAAGACCTGTTTATTAGAGAGAGTTCCTGCCAAAACTATCTCAAAAGACTGATTAATAAGGAGTTGTTCGTTTGAAGGCTTTTTCTGAATTGAATTTAAGCCAGCCGCTAATGGCGGCTATCGCCGATATGGGATTTGAAGAAATGACCCCCATACAAGAGGCAGCTATTCCAATTGCATTAAAGGGGGGGGATGTGATAGGGCAAGCACAGACCGGTACAGGCAAGACTGCCGCCTTTGGTATTCCCATGATTGAAAAAATATCTATTGACAATGAGTACGTGCAAGGACTAGTGCTTGCACCGACCCGTGAGTTAGCCATGCAGGTGGCAGAGGAGCTCAATCGTATTGGGCAAAATAAGGGTGTAAAGGCTCTGCCGGTTTACGGTGGCCAAGAGATTGACCGCCAGATTAGAGCGTTGCGCACTCGTCCTCAGATTGTTGTGGCAACCCCGGGCAGGATTCTAGACCACATTCGGCGCCGCACTATTAGGCTAGCGAACGTTCGTATGTTGGTCCTAGACGAAGCCGATGAAATGCTGAACATGGGATTCATTGAAGATATCGAGAAAATCCTCGAGGAAACGCCGTCTGAGCGCCAAACAATGCTGTTCTCGGCTACCATGCCCAGGCCCATCCAGCTTTTAGCGGAGCGCTTTATGCGCGACGCCGTAAATGTGGCTACGCCATCCAAGGAATTAACGGTTTCTACTATCGAGCAGTTCTATATCGAGATTAAAGAAAACCAAAAGTTCGATGTATTATGCCGTCTCCTAGATACCTCAGGCCCGGGCTTGTCTATTGTTTTCGGCCGAACAAAGCGCCGCGTAGACGAAATTGCTGAAGGTTTGATCAAGCGTGGCTACGCTGCTCAGGGCATCCATGGTGATCTAACTCAGGTGAAGAGAGATTCTGTAATGCGCAAGTTCCGTGAAGGTAGCATCGATATCATGGTGGCTACAGACGTGGCAGCGCGTGGCCTCGACATCGACGGCGTTACACATATCTATAATCTAGACATGCCTCAGGATCCAGAGAGCTACGTGCATCGCGTAGGACGAACAGGACGCGCAGGGCGCACCGGGCAGGCCACAACGCTGGTCACGCCACGCGAATTTGGACTACTCAAAGTAATTGAAAGGTTAACCAACCGCAGGCTCAAGCGTCGTCCTAGTCCGACCTTAACCGAGGCCCTAGAAGGACAGCGCCGTCTCAGCATGGAGAGAATTTTACAAGTAGTAGAAGAAGGCAATATCGACGGCTATTTTGGCGCGGCAGAGGTTCTCTTGGCTAAAGTCGATTCTGTAACGCTCGTTGCAGCGGTGCTTAAGATGCTTACTAGGGAGCCGGACATGACCCCAATAGCAGTTGCACCAATACAAGAATCCCCACCGCACAGACCGCGCAGTGGGGGAGGGTTTAGGTCTCAGGGCCAAAGCCGGGATTATGGCAGAGGTCGTCGTTAGTTTAAAAAATCTATAATAAATACACTACCAGCGGGGCTCGTCTCAACACTGAGGCGGGCTCCGTGTCTTTCTGCTATGCGATAACACACCGCAAGCCCCAGCCCAGTGCCGTTATCTTTGGTGGTTAAAAAAGGGGTGCCTAATTTGGGCAGCAGTTCTGCGGCGATGCCACAACCTTGGTCTGCAACTTCAAGGCGTATGGCACTATTATACTCGCAGAGCTTGATCGTTACGATTCGTCCTGGAGCCATGGATTCTAGGGCGTTTTTTACTAGATTGGCGAGCAGTTGTTTGATCTCGGCCTCGTTGACGTTAACGGGTGATGTTGTTTCAACGTCATACCTAATCTGCATCCCTCGCATTAGGGCATCGGCATTCAGCACGGGTGCAAACCTTTTGATGATGGTCCCGATATCGCAGGGGCGCATCGTTACGGTTGTCCGAGATAAAGACAAATACGTCGTAATAATGCCATTAGCACGATCTATCTCCTCAATCATTAAGTCCGTGAACTTACGGTATGTCTGCAGTTCAGGCTTGCTGGCGAGGATCTGAAGAAATCCTCTTACTGTGGTCATGGGGTTGCGTATCTCATGGGCAATGCTTGCCGCCATTTCACCCACGAGGTTGAGGCGGTCTAGTCTAGCCAGTTCGCTTTCCATATGGATTTTGTCTGTGACATCAGTAGCCATCACAATAGTGCCCACGCTCTCGCCTGTCATCGGATGGATAATGGAATACCCCGAGACATCAAAAATGCGACGCTTGATCGTGTGCCGTAGATTATGTATGTTATGGCCCTGAAGTACATGCAAGAGTGTTGAATTGTCATGCGCTAAATCAAGCATCTGCAGCAAATTGGCATATGGTTTACCAAGCACATCTTGTGCTTTGGCTGTTGCAAGGTTAAGCATGGCTTTGTTTATGTAAGAGATATTGTGATACTTGTCCACCGCGACAATGGCCAGGGGACTGCACTCGATAAACCAGTCTAGTGCCTCGCGATGCTGCAAGGCTTGAGCATTCGCGTTTGTTAAACGGCCAGCTATTTCATGCAGTTCCTCGCGGGCCTTCTCCTCATCAGAAATATCGTAACCGAGCGCGACAGCGCCAACAATAGTGTCTCCAGAATGAAGGGGAGATGTTTCGAGTAGGTAAGTCCCTTTTTCTGTGGCAACCTTCACATCAGACAAAGCTATTCCCTCGTGCAGGGAGCGAAGCAAGGCTGACTGTGCTCTAGTGAAGCCTGTATATGAAAAGACACGCTCGATGTGCCAACCGATCATGGATTCGGAGGGGTCAACATTATATAGAGCGTACGCTGCAGTGTTAGCAAACACAACTTTTTCCGCGGTGTCGATTACAACTAAGACACCCTTAATTGAAGAGGCTAACCACAGCAGGGATTTCTGAGTCAGTTCTTGTTGGGCATTCACAGGCCTGACCCCCTTCCTCGCTTAGAATTCCACGATGACGGCACGTTCTCCTGTTTGGTGGAGAGAGTTTAAGAGTTTAAGAGTTTGATACTACTAATACGTCAGGCACTGCTTTTTGTTCCGAGTGTTATGTTATAATGACTGCGGTGATGACAGTGCGAGTAATTTCATTAGCAAGCTCAAGTGTACATGGTAACGCTTATTTAGTGGCCTGGGGGCCTACCGCCGTACTTATCGACTGCGGTGTTCCGCTGCGACGTCTCGAGAAGAATTTGTGCGAGCTTGGCATAGACCCGCGGCACATTGCAGCGGTGTTTGTAACTCATGAGCATGGTGACCATATTAGGGCGCTTCAGTTAAAGCATCCGTTCCCACAACGTCATGGGATTAAGGTTTTTGGTCCTAAGCTATTCTGGTATGCGGCACAAGGCATAGCCTGTCTTGGGTCAGAGTTAAGATGCAACTTGGAGGCAGGAGTAGCGGTAAGTGTTGGGATGCTGAAGGTAGAAGCGTTTAGCAAGTCGCATGACGCTATTGCACCGCTTGGGTTCCGAGTTACCGCTCCTGATGGCACTTCAGCTGCTATTGTAACTGACTTAGGAGAAGTAACTCCTGACGTAATGCGCGGGGCCTTTAATAGTGACTACCTAGTATGGGAGAGCAACCATGACTATCAACTTGAGCTCGCTTCAGGTCGCCCTTACAGCCTGATCAAGCGCGTGCTAGGAAGGTTTGGGCATCTTTCTAATGACCAGGCGGGGCAGGCGTTGTCAAGTCTGGTGACGGAACGCACCAAGGGTGTAATGTTAGCTCATCTGAGTTTAGACTGTAACACCCCAGAATTAGCTGTGCGGACAGTTGCGCCCTACTTGCGGCGATCACGCTTCGCTGGTCTGCTAACCGTAGCCCATGCTAGCGACGTCACGATATTGGCAGATGAAGAAATAGGTACTAAAGAAGCTTGAGGAGGTATGACCTCCTCTTTTATATTCCCAACAGGTCTGATAGGCACTTGGCTAGAATCATAGCTCCTTTTTCAATCTCCTGCGTAAATACTGCAGCGATGCTCAAACGCAGATGGTGTTGGTGCTCGTTTGTGAGGGAGAACTGCTCTCCAGGGGAAGTTTGTATGCCGTGAATCAGGGCCAAGCGGTGCAGGTCAGTCGCCCTAACATTGCGGGGCAAGGCTAGCCAACAATTCATGCCTCCCCGGATGGGCTGAAAGAAAGTCTCATGGTGTAGGTGTCTGCTTAACGCTTCGTGCAGTGTGGCGGCCCTATCCTTGTAGGTCTTACGCAGATACTCCTGGTGGCTGTTCCACTTCCCTTGCCGCAGGTAGTGATCAAGGGCACGCTGGTTTATGCCAGAGCTCCCCAGATCCGCCGTCAGCTTGGCCTTGTGTATCGCTGCCAGGAGAGGGGGCGGCACAATCACAAAACCCAATCGTAACCCAGGCATAAAAACTTTAGAAAAACTCTTGACGTATAAGACCCGATCAGGGGCATCCTGCCACAGTGTTCGCGGGCGGGACCCCGTATAGTAAAGCTCAGATACGTGGTCATCTTCAATGATGTAGAAATCATTCTCGCGGGCATGCCCGATGAGGAGAGTTCTGCTCTCCTGGCTGTAACAGATACCAGTGGGGTTCTGGAAATTAGGTACAGTGTACATTAGCTTAGGAGAAAACCGGAGGGCATGTGATAGCTGCTTTAGTTTAGGCCCGTTGTAACCCAAAGGAACGCCCGCTATTTTGGCCCCACAAGAGTGGAGAGCCTGGAGTGCGCCAGGGTAGGTAGGACTCTCCACGAGCGCTGTATCCCCGGCTTTGATGAGGGTCTGCGCCAGGAGAAAAATCGCTTGCTGAGCACCAGAGGTAATATACACTTGCTCTGGATCGACTGCCATACCATGGGTTTTTAAATACTCTGTAATACTTATGCGCAGTGGTAAGTATCCTTGTGGTTCTGGGTAGGCGAAGGCGTGCCCGCGATCTCTCTCCAGCACGGCGTTAAAGGCAACTTGAAAATCCTCGACGGGGAAGTACTCCGGTGAGGGCGTGCCAGAAGTAAAATCAATGCGCTCACCTCGCGGCATGAGCTCGACCTGAGGTGGGCTCTGAGGTTTAAAGCTTGGCGCGAGATAGGTTCCGCTACCTTCTTTGCAGTACACCATGCCTTGTGACTCCAATAGGTTAAAAGCAGCTACAACGGTGGAGGTGTTGACACCATTTTCTTTGGCGAGGGTGCGGATGGAAGCTAGTTTTGTATGCGCCGGCAGCTCACGGGCGCCTCGTTTGATTTGTTCAGCTAGTGTTATGTAGAGTGGTTGAGAACTGCTGGTTATCCTTTTTTCCATGCCATACCTCCTTGACTTTTAGTGTAGCTCCCATATAATTGCCCCGACAGTGTGCCATACGCTTTAAACTGTATCGGTACGCTGAATGTATGTCAAGGGAGATGTATCAAATAATGCGGACAGAAATGAACAGGGGATTGGCAGAGATGTTTAAGGGTGGCGTAATCATGGATGTGGTGAATGCCGAGCAGGCCAAAATTGCGGAGGTGGCAGGGGCTGTAGCAGTCATGGCTTTAGAACGTGTCCCGTCAGATATTCGCAAGCAAGGTGGAGTTGCCAGGATGAGTGATCCAGAGCTAATCTTAGGGATTAAGCAAGCGGTAAGCATTCCGGTCATGGCTAAAGTGCGCATCGGTCACTTTGTGGAGGCACAGATACTGGAGGCCCTACGAGTTGACTTCATTGACGAAAGTGAAGTTCTCACCCCCGCGGACGAACAATTCCATATCAATAAGCATAAATTTAGTGTGCCCTTTGTGTGTGGTGCCCGTAACTTAGGTGAGGCCCTACGGCGTATCGGCGAAGGTGCGGTGATGATTAGGACCAAAGGTGAGGCCGGCACTGGCAATGTAGTAGAGGCTGTTAGACACATGAGGACTATTCAGGCCGAGATGAGGAGAGTGCAGCTTGCGCCTAAAGAGGAGCTCATGACCATTGCTAAGGAGTTGGGTGCCCCCTATGAATTGTTGTTGGAACTAGCTGAACTGGGCAGACTACCTGTAGTAAACTTCGCTGCCGGTGGGATTGCGACGCCTGCGGATGCTGCTCTCATGATGCAGTTAGGTTGTGACGGGGTGTTTGTCGGCTCGGGAATATTTAAATCTGCTGACCCTGCGCGCCGTGCGGCGGCTATAGTTGAGGCAACTACTCACTGCAATGACCCAGAGCGGCTGGCTAAGATATCGCAGGGCTTAGGTGAAGCGATGCCAGGCCTCGAAATCAACAGGCTAGAGACGGCTTATGCGGAGCGTGGCCACTAAAGTGCGTGTCGGTGTTTTGGCATTGCAGGGAGCTGTTAGAGAGCATCTACTCGCTGTCACCAAGCTAGGCCATCAAGGTATACCTGTGAGAAATGAGGCTGAGCTAAAACATGTAGAGGCCCTGATTCTTCCTGGCGGAGAAAGTACAGCCATGCGTAAGCTCTTGGATCAAGCAGCGCTTCTGCCCGCGCTTAAAACCTTTGCAGTGCACCGGCCAATTTTAGGCACCTGTGCTGGGGCAATACTCCTGAGCAGTCGTATTGTAGGCCAACCCACGCATCATATTGGGGTGCTAGACGTTACGATTGAGCGTAATGCCTTTGGCTCGCAGTTAAATAGTTTTGCCGGTCGTGGTTCTGTGGGAGCGATTAAAGACTACCCCATGGTGTTTATACGCGCCCCATTATTTACGGAAGTAGGCCCTGGCGTACAAGTTATAGCTCAGTATCAGGGACAAATCGTCGGGGTGAGGCAACGCAGTATCTGGGCATTGGCTTTTCATCCTGAGCTAACCGAAGATTTACGAGTTCATGAACTGTTCTTGAAGCAGGAATAGCAAAAGGCGGCTTTGGCAATATTATCAACGCCGGGATTATTATGAGGCGGCAGCTAGCCGTCTTTTTACATTAGCGAGGTGAGGCCATACCATAGACGCCAAAAATATAAAACTAATATTACATCTTTTATTTTTAGGAGGCATTACATGGCTGTTAACATTGCAGTACTGATTGACTATGAAAACGTACATTGGAGCATAAAAAACACCTATGGTTTTATCCCTGAGCCCGGCAAATTGGTGGAAGGTCTCCGCATCCAAGCACAGCAATATGGCGATGTAGTACTGCTGCTTGCTTATGCAGACTTCGATCATGCGGAATTTAAGGGGCTGCAGACAGAGCTGCAAAGGCGCTCTGTAGAGCCGCGTCATGTTTATTCCTTATCTTCCGAAGATGGAAGGCGGAAGAACGCTGCAGATATTGAATTGTCACTCGACGCACTTGAGCTCGTATATACTAGGGAGGATATTGATCATTTTGTAATAGTTTGCGGTGACAGAGATATGATCCAGGTTATTAAGAAGCTCCATACCCGCCGTAAGAAAGTGTTTATTGTAGGCGTGGACCGCACCACGAGTAAGGATCTGAAGCAATTTGCCGATGGTTTCTCTACGGTGGAGACCATTCTCAGCATCAACTTGGAAACAACCAGCGGGGGGGCAATGGTTACTCCGGATATAGCCTATCTCATCCGTAAAATTGACTGTATGGAACAGTCTCGCATGGCCTTTGTGGGGTTGCGGCTAGTTACAACAAGGATTCTCAGTAATCTCGTCGACCCACAGGGGCTAGTCTCTCGGGCCATTAATGACGGTATTCTGGAAACCTATAAGGTGCCTAATCCCATGAACACAGACTTCCCGACTACAGCTTGTCGCTTGAATCGAGAACATCCATTCGTACAAGAAATATTGGATACAGGAAGTATCGGTCGCAGTATAGCATAAGCAGCTCCCGCCAATTAGGTGGGAGCTGCTTTTTGTATGGTATATGCAAATCCTTTATATATTGATGTTATATATTAAAACTCTTGACATTAATTGAGTATTATCAATATTATATAGCCAAGACCTTAAAAACAAAAAGCATATATCTCATTAACTGAATTTGGGGGTGGCTTTGTGAGACACAAAAAAGGGCTAAGCTTACAGCTTAGGCCCCTCTGGCCGTATGTCAGGCCTCATGTTGGCTTAGCTTTAGCATTAATAGTCTTTGCTACGATGCAAGTCGGTGCCAACCTAGTCATTGCGCGTTCGATGGGTTGGGCCTTAGATGCTGGCCTTGTTAGCGACCTCACCCAGTTCCAGGCAGCTGTTATATGGATCATTATTGCATGGGGGACTCTGGACCTCATTTTCTATATACGTCTCATTTTTAATGGAGCGTTAGGCGAAAGGGTGTGCTACGACATACGCGCTGCAGCAAGCCGGCATCTTAGTGTGGCCAAACAAGCAGAGCTGCGTGCAGTCCATAGCGGTGAATATGTTTCCCGCCTCAGCAATGACCTAGCCCTCATTCGTAGCCTCTTGGCGACGGAGTTGCAGTTCTTTATCCGGGCACCTATTCAGTGCGTGCTAACGTTGTGCTATATGTTAGTTATTTCGTGGAAGATTACGCTGATTTCGTTAGGTATTCTGCCCCTCCTGATGTACCTATCCGGACTAGTGAGTCGCCCCATCTCGAGCCACGCCCGGCAAGCCCAAGCAGAAATGGCCAATATTACTGCGTTAGCACAAGACGCCGCCAAAGGCGTGGTGGTGACTAAAGTCTTTAGTCTATACTCCGTGCTCGCAAGGCGCTTTCGTGAAGCAGGAGTAGGACAGGCTAGCGCTCAAGTTAGCCTTACAGCCACACAGGGCAAGCTGAATGCAGTGGCGTTTCTTTTGAACATGGGACCGCTGCTTGTACTGTTTGGGCTCGGTGGCTATGAGGTGATCGCAGGCAGGCTAACCTTAGGTAGTCTGATAGTGCTCCTCAATCTGTTAGGGAATATTGCGTGGCCCCTCCAGTCTGCCGCGCAAAGCTATGGTAAGGTGAGAGCCGCTGCAGCCTCGGTGGAAAGGGTCTTTGCCATCTTTGCATTGCCAATAGAAGCAGATAGAACCCAAACGACAGTATTCCAACCGTCAGAATGCGCTATTGAGTTTGAAGGCGTAGACTTTTCCTACGATTCCCACAAACCCGTGTTTGCAGGGTTGGATTTAAGGATAAAAAGTGGCGAAACCATAGCTGTTGTGGGCCATAGCGGTACCGGTAAGAGTACACTGTTGAGCTTACTATTAGGGTTAGTAGAGCCCGAGCGTGGCACGATTAAAGTTTTCGGCCAGCCATTATCAGCAGACAATCTGTACCAAGTTAGAAGCATGCTTGCATACGTCCCGCAGGATAGTACGCTGTTTGCCAAAACCGTGCGGGAGAATATTCGGCTAGGTAGACCGGACGCTAACGACGCCGAAATCGAAAACGTCGCGCATCAGGCCTTCGCGCATGAATTTATACTGTCGTTACCCGCTGGTTACGACACCATCCTAGGAGAGGACGGAATAGGTCTATCCGGGGGCCAGAAGCAGCGGCTTAGCATCGCACGTGCAATGCTCCGAGATGCACCCATCCTCCTGTTGGATGAGGCCACGTCAGCTCTTGATACAGAGTCAGAGGCGCGCATACAAGAGGCTATAGAGACCCTGCGAGTGGGAAGGACGGTGCTCATCGTCGCTCATAGGCTTTCTACCATTTGTGGGGCTGACCGTATTATAGTCATAGATCAAGGTCGAGTTGTCGAAGAGGGTTCACACAACACATTGCTCGATAAGGGCGGCCTCTATTCATCCCTGTATAGACATCAAGTTGCTAATAACTCTCAAACTACCCTAGCTGGAGCGTAAGGAGATGCTTATGAAGAAACACACCTTTTCGAAACTATTCGCATATTTAAAGGAGTATGCAATTGCTTACATTGTAGGTTTGGGTGGAGAAGTCAGCATCAAGATTGCTGAACAACTGTTACTGGCCTACATGGTGCGCGGTTTAACTAATGCCGCCGTCGGCAGTGATTTGTCAAGGCTTTTGCGTGTAGTCTTTATCTCAACGACCTTGACTGTAGCAATGATTATAGTATACCCAATGGTAGTTCGTAAGCGCAGCGAGGCTGTGGAGAAAGCCACGGTAGACTTGCGCACGGAGTTGTTTAGCCACTACAATGCTTTGCCGCAAAGTTATTGGGAGAAGACACACAGTGGTGATGTCGTGTCTAGGTTAACTAACGATGTTAATTCCGCCCGAGATACCTTCGGTGACCATTTAGAGCAGTTAGCGTCAACGGTGCTGGTATCTCTCGCGTGTACTATATACATGTTCACAGTGAGCTGGAAACTAGTCGTCGCGGCTTTTGCCTTGGGCCTTCTCCCACTAGTATTTAATAGGTACACAGCTCGCCCTCTGCGCCGGGTAAGCGGGGGAGTGCAGCAGGGATTGTCCGCACTTAACAGTAGGCTCACTGACATGCTCACAGGTATACCGGTAATCAGAGCCTTTAACCTAGAAAAACGCTTTGCTGATGAATATGGGGAGACAAATACGCGAGTGCGGGCCCAGAGTATGAGGCGGGTACGGCTGCAAAGTCTGATTAGTGCAGGTAATGATTTTTTTGGGGGGTTCACCTTAGTCGGCATGTTGATATGTGCTGGCTACTTGATATACACCAAGGAACTCACTCCGGGAGCTGGGGTAGCGGCAGTACAGCTGACTCAAAATGTCATTCGGCCCTTCCACGTCTTAGGGGATGTATGGTCGCGCTTGCAGCAGTCTCTCGCAGGAGCGGATCGTGTTTTTGCAGTCTTGGCCGAAGCCAAGGAGATTATTGCACCTTCTGACAGTAAGCCCAACGAAATGGGGAGCGGCACGCTTACCTTTTCTCGCGTGAGCTTTTTTTACGGCGCCAAGGAAGTAATTTCTGACGTATCATTTGCAGTGCCTGAAAATAAGGTCATCGCCTTCGCTGGGCCCAGCGGTGGCGGCAAGAGTACTATTTTTAAGCTAATTCTCGGGTTGTGCAGCCTTGTAGAGGGTCGCTTGACTATCCAAGGTCGGGATATTAGTGACTATGGGTTAGAAGAACTAAGGAGTCTCATTGCCTATGTACCGCAGGAATCATACCTCTATACCGGGACAATTATCGAGAATATTCTCTATGGCCGACATGGCTCGATAGAAGAAGAGGCCATAACCGCCGCCAAAGCAGCCAATGCGCACGACTTTATCATCGGGTTACCGCAAGGGTATTCCACCCAAGTGGGAGAACGGGGCACACAATTGTCCGGCGGGCAGCGACAGCGCATTGCCATAGCTAGGGCGATTTTAAAAGACGCACCCATTCTGCTCCTCGACGAGGCCACCTCGAGCCTCGACAGCGAATCCGAAAGACTCGTACAACAAGCACTCGAACGTCTCATGCAAGGGCGAACTACCTTGGTAATTGCGCATAGGTTGTCTACCATTCGCCACGCCGATTGCATCTATGTCCTTGACCACGGGCAAATAGTAGAGTCCGGCACCCATGAAGAGTTAATAGCCCAAGATGGGTTATACCGCAGGCTGCATGAAATGGAGATGAAGGCGGCCTAGGGGCGTCCTCGTTTAAATTAATGAAACTTTAAGGGAAAGTCTGCGTATAAGAAACAAAGGGGGGATAAAAGGTGGAACGCGCATTTCAGGTTTGTTTTTTTGCGGGCACGCTCTTCACTGTAGTCTCCTTTGCTTTAGGATCAGTCCTTGGTTCTGACGATGCAGATGTAGAGGTTGGCGAGGAAGGCGACTTCGGGGATTTTTCTGTCGGTAGATTTATCGCTTTAAGACCTAGCACTCTCTCTGCATTTGCTACGGTACTTGGCGGTGTGGGTATGATTGCCCTGAGGAACAACCTAAGTATGTTTAGAGCGGTGACTTGGGCTTCAAGTCTTGGCTTAAGCGCTATGCTTATCCTAACCCATCTCATAATTAATCCCCTCAAACGGGCGCAAAACACAAGCGCAGTCTCTCAGGATAGCCTTATTGGCTACACGGCAATCGTCATGCTGGTGATGGAGGGCCAGCGTTTTGGACAGATATCATATAGTGTTAACGACAAAAAATACTCTGCGCCAGCCAAGTCTTACACTGGTAGTCTGATCGCAAAAGGAGCTACCGTTACTGTGGTCGCCATAGTCAAGGGTGTCTTCTTTGTAGATACAATAAAGGAGGACGGGATATGCCCACAAGCCTAAACTCAGGTCTGATGAGTTCTCTGGCCATCGCTGGAACAATTGTCGGTATTCTAGTGCTTATCATTTTTGGAATTCTCACCATGTGGAAAAAGGTATCGCAAGACAAGGCCCTAGTAGTGACTGGTCTTAGAAAGCGTGTTCTCTCCGGAGGCGGCGGCATAGTAATACCGCTACTAGAGAAGACGGATCGAATCTCCCTTGAGAATATGAAAATCGAAGTGAGTACTGCCGGAGCACTTACAGAGCAAGGTGTGGACATCAAGGCAGATGGTGTCGCAGTCATAAAGGTCAAATCAGACAGAGAGTCTGTCTTATCTGCCATGGAGCAGTTTAACACTGGCAATGAAAATCGCACTATTGAAGTTATCAAGGATACGGCTAAGGACGTGCTAGAGGGTAAGCTCCGTGAAATTATTTCTAAAATGACCGTGGAGGAAATTTATAAGGATAGAGAAAAGTTTGCTTCTCAGGTCCAGGAAGTCGCGGCCCTCGACTTGTCACAGATGGGTCTTGAGATTAAGGCCTTTACTATTAGGGATATCAACGACGATAATGGCTATCTCGAGGCACTTGGCAAAAAACGTATTGCTGAAGTTAAGCGTGACGCAGCCATCGCTGAAGCCGAGGCGACCAAGGAGACTCTCGTGAGAACAGCAGTTGCTACCCGCGAAGGCGAACAGGCACGTATTCTGGCTGAAACAGAAGTCGCTGAGGCGAATCGTAATAAGGAGCTCAAGGTGCAGGCCTACAAGGCAGCACAGGAGACTGAAAAGGCTAAGGCAGACTTGGCATACTTGGTACAGCAGAGCAAGGTTGAGCAAGAGGTCGAGAGCGAACGCATGCAAGTCCAGATTGTCAAAAAACAGAAAGAGATTGAGCTTGCTGGCCAAGAAGCTCTGCGGCGCGAAAAAGAGCTTGAAGCTACAGTGCGAAAGCTGGCTGAAGCCGACAGATACCGTCAGCAACAGGAGTCCGAAGCTCTACATTACCGTGAGATACAGCGCGCTCAGGCGGAGGGCCGAGCGATTGAAATTAAGGGTGAGGCTGAGGCAAAGGCCATCAGGGCTATAGGTGAGGCCGAGGCAGAGGCCATGCGGCTTAAGGCTGAAGCCTTCAAGCAGTACAACGAAGCAGCAGTCACACAGATGATAATTGAGAGGCTGCCTGAGCTAGCTAGGGCAGTTTCTGAACCACTCAGCAAGACAGAGAAAATTGTGATTGTGGACAGTGGTAGCGGAAACGGCAGAGGTGCAGCTAAAGTCACGGACTACGTTAGCCAGATACTTGCTACCTTACCCGAGACCGTTAAGAGTCTAACCGGGGTAGACCTCCTCGAAATGCTCCCCCGCAAAACAGCGGAAAAAGATTCAAGCCAAATTTAAACCAAAGTGGCTGCCCATCATCACGGGGTAGCCACTTTTGCTTGTGTGTACAATATGAACAAAACGCTAAAAGAGCATTACGGAGCAATACAGAGCAATCAGTCGAAAAACAGAACATATTTCGCTTAAATGGACTATAGAGACCAAATATACGCATTTGTAGGGTGTGCCCTTACAGTGTTAATATAAAATAAGTATTTGTTGCGATAGTCACTCTAATCGGTATGTTCAGAGTATTTTGACTAGCATCTAAAAAAAGAGGAGGAAAAACATGAAGAAATTACTCGTATTACTAGCTCTTTTTGCTCTAGCCACAGTTAGTCTAACTGCGTGTCAACCCAAGGTTCAATTTATCACTGTAGCAACAGGTGGAACAGGTGGCCCATACAACATAATTGGAGCTAACATCGCGGATTTGTTTAACCAAAACATCAAGAATATTCAAGCCTCTGCATCGGTGACTAATGCCTCTAATGTCAACGTAGGTCTTCTCCAAGAGAAAAAGGCTGACGTGGCTTTAGCTATGAACGACGTAGTTTACTACGCCTATACCGCCACAGAAATGTTTACAGCCAAGCATGAAAACGTGGCTGGCATTGCCGCTCTTTATCCTAATTATGTGCAGGTATTCGTCCGCGCTGATAGCCAAATTCAGTCCATTGCCGACCTCAAAGGTAAGCGTGTAGGCGTAGGTGCAGCTAATAGTGGTTCGGAAGTAAGTGCTCGTCAAATACTCGGGGCTTATGGCCTGACCTATAATGATCTTCGTGCCGATTACTTATCCTATGCCGAGTCCGCAGAGGGAATTAAAAACGGCACAGTAGATGCAGCGTTCTTAACCTCAGGGTTGCCAAACTCTTCTCTAATGGAGTTAGCTACTACTAACAATATCCGCTTCTTGCCTATTGAGGCCGACAAGATAAACGAATTGGCTAAACAATACCCGTTCTATTTCCCAATCGAGATTGCAGCCAATACTTACCGTGGTCAGGACGCTCCTCTAGCGACTGCCGCGGTAACAACTCTGCTAGTCGTCCGCAAGGATTTATCACAAGACATGGTTTACAACATGACCAAAGCAATATTTGACAACCTTGCCAAGCTAGGCAACGCCCATTCTGCAGCTAAGCTAATTTCTTTAGATAAAGTACGCAGTGGTATGCCCATACCACTGCACCCGGGTGCAGATAAGTACTTCAAGGAAAAAGGTAAGTAGGGCCGGAGGTGCGGTGGGCATTGAGATTCAATGCCCACTCTTTCATGAACAAGGTCAAATACCTTGCCGTTTTGCTTGCCATAATCTTTGTTATTCCTATAAGGGTATTGATCATTGCTGAAGCTGGCAAAAGTTTTGGGCCTGTTTATATTTTATGCGTGCCAGCGGGGGAGACAGTGATAATTAAGTATGTACACTCCGTAGAGCGCACCCCGTGGCATCATTATTATGTTGTTACAGCCAACAATAAGCTCAAGTTGGTGGCCATGCGGTTTCAGTCCTTTGGAGCAGGTGTGCCTGATTACGCGCCTACCGCGCGCATTATTGATGGGTGGATCGAGTATGCTGGGTACGACCAAGAGTTCTCTAACCTCTTATGGAACGTGCAATCGAGTCTCGAACACCGTTTTGAAATGCATGGCAAGGATATCTATTTTGGTGACCTAGTAAGTGACCAAGGTAATGCGCTCATACGCGTGGCCTATAGACCTATATTTTATTATCTCTTAACGCAAAACCAATTTCGGAGGTTGAGAAGATGACCAAACCATCGGTCCAGACTGCGCCTATTGTAGACCAGACGCAGGCCATATTAGAACAGTTTGACGTAGAGAGCCGCTACCGTAAGTTCTTACCGAAGAGTCCTTGGGCTATAGTGGTCAGTATTTTAGCGGTGTCATTATCGTTATTCCACCTTTATACAGCTGCAATGGGTGCTCTGCCAGCTTTACAGCAGCGCTCCATCCATTTGGGTGTAATGCTAGCTTTGGCGTTCATACTATACCCGGCTCGTAAGGGTGGGAAACTATCCTGGGGGGACATTTTGTTGGCACTTGCGGGTATTGCCACGGCCCTTTATATCCGGTGGGATTACCATGCCCTAGCTCAGCGGGTCTCTCATGAAACTCCTATCGACCTTATGTTTGCGGGGTTGGCTGTAGTGCTAGTGTTGGAGGCTGGAAGAAGAATTACTGGCAAAGAGCTGAGCATTCTAGCACTTATCTTTTTGGCCTATGCCTATTTCGGACCCTACATGCCTGGATTACTTGGCCACAGGGGTTATAGTATCAGGGATATCCTAGGCTATATGTATATGACAACGGAAGGTCTTTATGGTTCAGCCATTAGCGTATCTGCAACGTATATTATATTGTTTATTATCTTCGGTGCGTTTTTAGAAAGAACGGGCATGGGTAAGTTCTTTAACGATCTGGCGTTAGGTCTAGCAGGCTCCTCTGCCGGCGGTCCTGCCAAGGTAGCTGTAGTAGCAAGTGGCTTGCTTGGGTCGATTAATGGATCTGCGGTGGCAAATGTAGTAACTACTGGCGCCTTTACCATCCCACTCATGAAACGTATCGGATATAATGCTGAGTTTGCGGGCGCGGTGGAAGCTGCAGCGTCGGTAGGTGGGCAGATACTCCCGCCGGTAATGGGTGCAGCTGCCTTTATTATGGCTGAAACTCTCGGCATCCCTTATGCAACGATCGCAGTGTCTGCAACAATACCTGCACTGCTCTACTTTTTTGGGGTGGGCGTTACGGTGCATTTCCGCGCTAAGAAGCGCGGTCTCTTGGGTGTGCCGAAGGCAGAGCTCCCCAATGTTAAAGAAGTTCTTCTGCGCGGTGGCCATATGTTTATTCCATTGTTTGCGCTCATCTATATGCTGCTCACTGGTTATACCGCGACGAAGTCAGCCTTCTGGGCAATTGTCCTCACCATTGCAGTGAGCTATGTGCGCAAGGACACCAGAATGACTCCCAAAGGCTTTCTGGAGGCTTTGGAATCAGGTACGCGTAATGCCTTAGGAGTCGCTGTTGCTTGTGGTGTAGTGGGCTTAATTGTGGGAGTTGCTTCTCAAACTGGCTTCGCTATAAGACTGGCTAGTACAATCCTTATACTAGCGCGGGGTAATATGTTTCTTACCTTGTTCTTGACGATGGTCGCTTCTCTGATACTAGGCATGGGTATCCCCTCGATTCCCTGCTATATTATTACCGCTACTATGGCCGCTCCGGCGTTAGCGGAGCTCGGTGTGCCTATATTAGTTTCCCATATGTTTGTCTTCTACTTTGGCATCTTAGCTAACCTGACGCCCCCTGTCGCATTGGCTGCCTTTGCCGGAGCTGGATTAGCGGGGGGTAACCCTAACAAAACCGGATTACAAGCCATGAAACTGGCACTGGCAGGCTTTATTGTCCCTTTCATGTTTGTGTATTCTCCGGCCTTGCTACTAATTGGCACTACGGGCTTGGGAGCCGTGATGGTAGCAGTGAGTGCCTTAGTAGGTGTCCTTGCCCTAGGAGCTGGCGTGGAAGGTTGGTTGGTTACGGAAGCCACTCCTTTACAAAGGGTTCTGCTAATAGGGAGTTCGTTGCTCCTCATCAATCCCGGTACTTTGACAGACATCGTAGGCTTTGGCCTAGTTGCTCTAGTGTATTTCTGGCAAAAATTTGTAGCTAATAAAAAGGCGGCACTACAGCTGTGATTATAATCTAAAAGTTAAAACCATAAGTCCTGGGGCTGCTGTTTGCGGCCCCAGGACTTATGGTTTAGTGCTATTCTTCGGCATAGCTACCCCGCAGTGCGTCGGTCCCGATCCAGAGCTCGGGAGGGTTAAGCCGATACACGCCCTTGTCGCGGCTCATGTATCGATTCATTATAAATTCGCGGCGAATGGTACAGTAGTCATCGAAGTAACCTTTGATAATGTCGTTGATTTCTGCCTCGGAGTAATCCCGCTCAGCGACGAATGCTTTAAGGATCTCTTCTAAGACGTAGAGCTTCTTTTTGCGCTGAACAGGGATGTCTTTGAGGCGACCGTTTGCAAAGAAATTGCTAATGACTTTTTGGCGCTCGTCTCTGCGTGGAGCCGACGGAGACTCTTCTGCAAATATACCCTTGGTTAGTTGCTGCAGCCTTGCAGTATTTAGCGCGTAGAAGATTGTATTGTCCTCGCGGACGGATGACACAAGGTCAAGCTTTTTCAGCTTGCTAATGTGGTGCGACACCGTGGGCGCACTGACGCCTAGTTGCATGGCGAGGTCTTGACCACATGTCGGCTTTAGAGCTAGCAAGCCAATTAGCTTTAGTCTGGTCCCGTCTGCTAGAGCTCCATAAAATTGCACTAGGGTGTTAATTTGGCTAGGGTCAATCATAATAACACATGCCTCCATTTAGACATAGACACAATTAGATGTTCGTCTAACAGAATTATATGAAACGGGCAATACGTTGTCAAGGCCCCTGTTGCGTAGCAGTTTTGTCCTAAGAAATAGGGGTATATTAAGCTCTTTTTGTGCTAGAATGTTTAGAGTAACTATGCAGGAGATGCAATCCGCTCACGCTATCCGCTTCTAACAGGCGGAAAGCTTACAGCGAGACCCACAAAACGCACCAGAGTTTAAACAGGAGGTGGTAGCCTTGCTCGTACAACTTGCCATAGCTAACGTTTGGCGTAGGCTCAGTCGCAGTACGCTAACCCTTTTGGCCATGGGGGTAGCGGCAGCAGTATTGACCTCAGGCCTTTCATTGTCCCAAGGGATAGTTAGGTTGGCGTATTTAGAGTACCGCAACTACTATGGCGGAGACATTATAGTGTTCTCTCCGGGCTTTATAGGAGCTGCCCCCGTAGACGAATTAAGCGGACAAGCTATCGTTCGGCGGGTGTTAAATGATTCGGGGTTTAATCCGCTGCTAAAGCTGTACCCTGACTTTCGTGTGGGCGGCTACCTTGCCGAAGAAGCATGGCAGTATCGGACCTTATCTCCAGAGTGGGAGTCTCCTAGCCGGCCAGCAGGCATCATCGAAGTTACCCCATATCGTGTCATGCCGGCTGCAGTGCGGAATATGGGAATAGAGCTAAAACGTTCGCCGGTAGATATTCGTCCTTATCTTACTGAGGGTGTTGAACCAACCATATCTCTCGCGGGAGAGATTAAAGCTGTAGTAAACGCCTACGGCCTTCCGGCCGTAGGCGTGGGTGATACTCTACAGGTAGCAGTCCCCACATTTAAACTCAACGTGAACGGTGTACCATATGTTGACTACAGTCAGCCAAGCGCAATGTATGATGTGCGCATCGTGGGCAAAGTAGCATGGCCGACGCGCGAGCTGATCTGGGGTGCTGAGGGTGCGACTATTGTCGAGCAGGGCTACGTTCACATGCCCGAGTTGTATCTCACGGAGAGCGGCTGGCAGCAAGTATGGGATGAGCAGTCAGGCGGGAAGGAATATCCTCTACTGTCAGTCTCGTTGCGTGTCGGCGATTTGTCTCAGTTGAATGTCATCGCCGCGAAGTTAGAGAAACGATTTCCTGAACTGGCAATATTTACAGTATCACGCGTTGCGCAACACGTAGAGCGGTACAGTTTACTAGATAGGTTTTATAGTATACCAAAAGACCTCTGGCAGAGTATTGAGTCAGTTCAGCCCTATGCTCCACGTGAGTTTGGGCTGATTAGTTCAATCCTACTCTACCTCAATGCAGGAATGTTACTTGCGAGTCAGATGCTCGCCAGCGTAGCTGCACGTCGTAAAGAAATCGGTATCCTTAAAGCGTTAGGCTCAAAACGAGCCGAAGTAGTGGTGATGGTGCTGACGGAGGCCGTAGTCTTAGCGATGATTGGGGCAGTATTCGGGTTTGGTTTGGTACGGCTTGCCGGCATACATCAGGCAATTACTAATGGCATAAGACTATCGTCTATCCTTGTTACGACCTTTAAGGAGCTTCTCACTGTAACAGCTCTAACAACTACGGTGTCCTTGGTCTTTGGCGCAATACCTGCTTGGCGGGTGGCTAGGCTTACAGTTGTGGAAGTATTTAGAAACGAATAAGGAGTGGTGCAATGCTTGTTTGGAAATTCTTTAAGAAGCAGTGGGTAGTACAAATGGCGGTTGTGCTTCTCCTCGTTTCGGCGATAGTAGTACTAGCTCTCTATGGAGCGTATTTAAATCGGCAACAGGAGCTCTTGGCAGTGCGAATTCAAGCTCAAATGCCATCAGGGTATATGTTGGCCAAGACGGCCAGTCTTTTGTCGACTGAGCCTGCTCTGCCGCCATATCGTGGTATGCGTGAGCCTCCCATTACCTTAGTCGCTTCTTGGCGCAGAGAGGTGTTGCCAAGTAGCCTAGGAAGCGTACTGTTTTCGTTACTCTCGGAAGGTTTTATTCCCACATTCACTCTTACACAAGATACGGTCGCGATACCACAAGGTTTGGCAGAGAGCTTTTCCCTATCTGTGGGGGAAGACATCACAATTAAGCTAGGAGCAGAGGAACGCCGCTTAAAAATTACTCATGTGCATGATGGCCTAGTTTTTGGCGATTCTCTTGTGGCGCTGACTGCAATCTCAGGAGGGCGCAACGCGTTTCTCTACAGTGAGGATCCGGCAGAGCTGAGGTCAGACTTAATTCGGTACGCACACCGGGTATTCCCCCAAGGTGCTCTTGAGGATGTAGAGAGCACCACTGCCTTGGCACAGGAGATTGTCGGTGCAAATTACGCACCTGCCGCTAAGGCCAGAGTAGAGCTAATGGGGTTCGTCACCATTGCCTATTTGTCGTCTAGCTTGTTGGCGTTCTTAGAGCGCAGGAGAGTCCTAGCCATTCTAAAGGCTACCGGATTAAAGGCTAGCGAACTCATGGCAATTATTGCTGGCGAAAATAGCATAGCACCGGGTTTTGCAGCTATTTTGGGCTTAGGAGTCAGCACCGGGGTTCTCCTCTGGTTAAGAGCCGTTGGCACTGGCCTTACTCCAACTATAGGATTAATAGTTTCTTCAGTTCTAGGAATTGTTCCAGCTGTCGTTGTGGGTATTATTATACCTGCGCGTTTTACACAGATGGCTACAGTTAATCAATTGCTGTTTGAGCAGCCTATACCCATGTTTTATGCGCAAATTAGGGGCTTGCAGCGCCGCTACCCAGCCATTGAAACAGAGGTGGAACGGGGAGTGAGATTCGTGAGGCTAGACGTAGACAACGGCGAGTTCTTTGGGTTTATCTTTCGTAAAGTTGGGGATACCGTAAAGGCAGGGGAAGTATTAGCTGTGCAGAACGATTGGGCTGGGCTTCGGGTTCGAGAATATGTGGCCCCAGTAAGTGGGGTTGTAGTGCGCCTGCAAGAAGAAACAGGTTTCATTGGCATTATGCCTGAGAACCATTTGAGAGTAGGAGGCAGCGAGTGAAGGAAGTAATAATCTACACAGATGGCGCCTGCTCCGGCAACCCCGGCCCCGGAGGCTGGGGAGCAGTCTTACTGAGTGGTGACTACCGCAAGGAAGTAAAGGGAGCAGAGGTTATGACGACAAACCAGCGTATGGAGCTGCGTGCAGCAGTGGAAGCACTGTCTGCGCTCAAGGTTCCCTGCTCCGCCACCCTTTACAGCGACTCGGCCTACCTGATTAACGCTTTTCAACAAAACTGGTTCGCTAACTGGCAGCGGAATGGCTGGTTAAACGCCAAAAGGCAGCCAGTGGAGAACTCAGATCTATGGCGGCAATTGCTGGGATTAACGGCAATTCACCGCGTTACGTGGGTTAAAGTTAGAGGGCATGCGGGGAACGTAGAAAATGAACGGTGCGACGTATTGGCCAGAGAAGCGATTGCGGAGCTACGCGCGGAGCAAATTACTAATCACTAAGCGAGTGGACGGAGTAAACAAAAATCAAAGATCAAAAATTCAATTACTACCCGAGGAGAGCACCAACGTTCCACTGTGTATGTACGCCCCCCAAGGAACAAGGAACAAAGAACGCCCCTGCCTCTGTTGTACGCCATGTGCCCTCCGCTACGTGCCGTAAGTAGCCGTAAGTATCTGTGATAATTATTCTCAGAGGGGGTAGACACTATCCCCTCCTCTTTTGTATAATATAAAATGAGAATAAGTCTCATATTTTTTTGAGAATTTACTGAGAACGATTATCAATATATACAACAGGAGGTAGAGTAAGGTGTTTATGAGTGAACTTAAACGTGGAGATAGGGCTACAGTGAAACATATTGCTAGCGAGTTAATTAGGGCCCAAGCCATTAGGTTCGGTATTTCAGAAGGCTCTGAAGTAAGCGTTGAGGAAGTGCTTCCCGCAGGTCCGGTGATTCTGCGTAGAGGAACAATGCAATATGCGATTGGCCGTAATTTAGCGCAGCAAATACAGGTGGAAAGTAGAATGAGGGAGAAAAAACATGCCTAAACACGATCATCATACGCATATCGATACCACTGGACTCAAACGTATGGTATTGGTGGGTAATCCTAACGCCGGTAAGTCTGTGTTCTTTAATGCACTGACAGGTATGTACGTTGATGTCTCTAACTTCCCCGGCACAACCGTTGAAATTACCCAGGCTAAGATTGGGGGAAGACTTTACATCGACACCCCTGGTGTCTACGGTATTTCAGCTTTTAATGACGAAGAGCGTGTAACCCGCGATGTTGCCCTCAACGCTGAAGTGATCATAAATGTAGTTAATGCCGCTCATTTGGAACGTGATCTATTTCTGACATTGCAGTGTCTAGAAATGGGTATTCCTATGGTGGTCGCCGTCAACATGATTGATGAGGCAGAGCACCTAGGGCTGAAAATTGATCTTGATCTGCTGTCGCACCTACTCGGTGTGCCAGTGGTAGGGACTGTTGCAGTAGAGAAGCAGGGCTTTAAGGAACTGGAAATAGCACTGCAGCAGCCTAAGGTCGGTCTTATCGGAGCTTATGTGGCTGATGATCTCAATCGGCTCCTTGATAGGTTGGGTACCAAGGGTGAGGCTTTGTTATATCTAGAAGATGATGCTGATGTGGCCAAGAGGCATGGTCTTAAGCCACCCGGCAGCCGTGAGAAGATTTATCTAGCGCGTCGCGAGCGAGTTAATGACATCGTTCATCATGTGGTAAAAGAAAATAACACCAAGGCCAAGTTTGCCACGGTGCTCGGTCGCTTAATGCTCAAACCCTTAACTGGTATCCCGATGTTGTTGGCTACCCTATTTGGCATGTATTACGTTATCGGTTTTTTCATTGCTCAAACAGTAGTGGGAGTAACAGAAGAAGTAATTATGCTAGAGAGGTATGAGCCTTTTATGCGTAACCTAGTGGGTGGATTCATAGCTGAAGGGACAGTACTAAATACACTGTTGGTAGGCGAATTTGGTGTGCTCACTATGACCATAACCTATGTATTTGGACTTCTCTTGCCTTTAGTTGTTGGCTTCTATCTCCTGTTAGCCATACTTGAAGACTCGGGATACTTGCCGCGGATTGCTGCTTTACTGGACCGCGCCCTTACAGGCATCGGTCTAAACGGCAGGGCAGTAATCCCCATGATTTTAGGGTTTGGCTGCGTGACAATGGCAACTATCACCACGCGGTTGCTTGGCACCTCGCGAGAACGCCTTATTGCTATTGCTCTACTGGTCATCACCATTCCGTGTTCTGCCCAGTTAGGCGTCATCGTCGGCCTTATTGCCCCATTAGGGTGGCAACATGTTGCGTCCTACATGGTGGCCGTATTTGCTACTTTCGTGATTATTGGCGTAGTGCTTAATAAGGTATTGCCAGGGAAATCTTCTGATTTGCTAATTGATCTGCCGCCGATTAGGCTCCCGCGCGTAGAGAACGTGCTCAAAAAGACCATGAACAAGTCCTACATGTTTATTGCCGAAGCCGCTCCCCTCTTTGCTATAGGTGCTTTTATTATTGGAGTACTCGAAGTTACAGGGGCTTTGGTCGCACTGCAAAATGTCTTTGCGCCTCTTACAGTAGGTTGGTTGAAGCTACCTAAAGAAGCTGCGACGGCCTTCATTATGGGCATAGTGCGCCGTGACTTTGGTGCCGCCGGTCTGGCAGATATGAGCTTGACCGCAGCTCAGACTGTTGTTGCTATGGTAACGATCACACTGTTCGTTCCCTGTATCGCTGCTGTCCTTGTCATGTTCAAGGAGCGCAATTGGAAAGAAGCGTCTATTCTTTGGATCAGCGCTTTTGCGATAGCATTTTTAGTGGGTGGCATAGTCGCACAGGTGGTGATCTAGGTGGAAACAAATTGTCCTAAGTGCGGTGCACCAGTCCCTAAAGGTGAATTGCGTTGCCCCCGTTGCACCAGTTTGGTGGTTGAGATTAAGGGCTGCACGGGATCGTGTTCGAGCTGTGCGCAGAAGAAGGGGTGTTAGTAGGGCGTTTCTGGTTCCTAGTACACGGAACACGGTACACAGAACAGGGGGGAATCGTACCTTGTGCTTCGTACCGTAATGTAGCCGTTAGGCGCAGACTCGTAGGTCCCTCTGGATTTTTTCCATTACAGAAGGATATCCGCTATAACTAGCGAAAATTATTTACATAGTAACCATAACTCTATAACTATTACTTTAAACGGAGGAGTAAGCCGTGGCGAATAGCGAGGATGGAGGGCACGACATGGCACCGTTTCTACTTTTGTGTAGGGGCACGACATGTCGTGCCCTTTTAGGTGGCCACGAGGGCACGGCAGTGCCGTGCCCCTACACTGGAGGGCACAGGGCTACTGCTGCTGCGCCGTGCCCCTACACTGGAGGGCATGTATTACCCGCAAGCACAGAACTATGCGATAGGGCTGTGCCCTTTAGCGTAGACGTGGGGACCATGGGCTGTCGCATCATTCGGGAGTGTATATCAACTGGCAATTCCGATAGATATTGGTGTAATGATCCCGGAGGACGGATACATGAACGGTATCCATACCAGCCAGAAACTGGAGCAGGCCTGTCGGCGAAGTGTACTCAACCGTGACAATCGTGTATTCCTGCGCTCACTGTGACGGCTGCCGCACAAGGAGAAGTGCATCAAAGGCGCAAGCAAGATAGGGGTTTCCGGCGCTTCTTCCTGCGAGGACAGGTAAACATTCCCAAAGCGGCGTCCACAACTTAACAGGTATCCACAGGGAAAGGGCCTTCTCTTGTTTTAATGTACCCAACAGCCTCCTAATCAGTAAATGTTCCTGCAAAGGTGTGGTTCTTTCCCTGATCCGAACAAAAATGAGCGTGCCGCTCCACGTTTACGAATAAACGATTTGCGACACGCCCTTTATTGAAGTAGCGGTGTCAGGCTGGACGCCGCCCCTGGCATACTTCTGTTTTGTACATGGATTCTGCAAGGAGCCAGCAGCAAATACAACTAAAGGAGGTGATATCATGCCCCAATTAAGATTTCATGCCTTTCCCGTAGAGAAAGTCAAAGCTTTGAGTATGCCCCTCTCTACGGAACTATCTACCCTCACAGGAGTACCGCGTGAGTACTTTACCCTCGAATGCCTACACTCGACCTTTATCAGCGAGGGCCAAGAAACTCCCGGCGACCCCTTCATAGAAGTCTATTGCTTTGACCGCGGCGCAGAGATGTTTGACAAGATGTCCGAGGCAATTACGCAGCACGTTCACTCTGTAGGTATCTCCGAGGTTGGCGTAGCCTTTATACTCCTAGAGCGGCGGCGTTACTATGAGAACGGGCAGCATTTGGCCAATCTCATGAGGATTACGAATGGTAGAGCCACGCTTCTCGATTAGCAGCTACCTCAGTGCTCTCTGATTACAGCCACAAAGTCGGGCATAATCCTAAAGTGTAGTTTATCTCCCCGTTGTACCTTTTCCTCCGGGTGAAGGTGCGCCAGTAAAATCAGCGCAGGATTTACACCCTGGTCCACTCGAATCTTTACATCTACGCTCTGGCCGGTGTAACTGAGGGATTCCACCACGCCTTCTACGCTCCCCTCGGAGGTCAGCTCGATACTTTCAGGGCGGATAGATAGGTAAACAGGTTGCCCGGGTGGCAGATCATGGGTGTGGTTGCAGGGGACGAGGCCTAGAGTGGTCTCAATGGACTTCGTATCTGGGCCGATAATGCCGGGGATAATATTAGAGTCCCCTACAAACATGGCTACAAAACGACTTTCGGGGTGCTGATAAACATCCCTAGGGCTACCGATCTGCTCTACTCTACCGTCGCGCATAACCACAATTTGGTCAGAGATGGACAAAGCATCCCTTTGATCGTGGGTCACGAGCACTGCGGTAGCTCCTGCTGCTGTAATAATCTGTTTTACCTCCAGGCGCATCTGAGCGCGTAAGTCAGCGTCAAGGTTACTGAAGGGTTCGTCTAGTAAGACTACCACAGGATGTGGAGCTAAAGCCCGCCCCAGTGCGACCCTCTGCTGTTGACCGCCCGAGAGCTCGTGGGGGTAGCGGTTTTCTAGACCTGTAAGGTCGACGAGGGCAAGAATCTCACGAATCCTTTCGGCCCGCTGATGTGACTTACAGCCAAAGCCGATATTATCCCGTACGTTAAGGTGAGGAAAGAGCGCATAGTCTTGGAATACCATGCCAATCCCGCGTCTTTCCGGCGGAACCCAGGTAGACATATCGCTGACTACTTTACCTGCAAGTTTAATTTCACCGCTGTCAGCCCGTTCAAAGCCTGCGATGAGACGCAATGTTGTGGTTTTACCGCAACCACTCGGGCCTAGTAAGGTCACAATGCTGCCTGAGTCAACTGAGAGCGATATTCCTTTTACGGCTGGTTCACTAGAGCCAAGATAGGTTTTGACTACTAAGTTCAACTCAATAGCGCTAATGGTTTTCACCTCACTTAGTATTTGCTTAGCATCCATTTGAGAGGCAGTATTGATATTAGAATTATGATCAGTGCAGCCGGAGCAGCTGCGTGATAAAAGCCCTCGCCAGCTTCAATCCACACCCGGACAGCTAAAGTGTCTAAGCCCGGGGGCCGCAGCAATAGTGTCGCTGGGAGTTCCTTGAGAGCGCTTACAAAGACAAATGCTCCACCCGCGAGAATTCCTGGCGCAACAACCGGGAGAGTTATTTTAAAGAGCGTCTGCCAAGGTGGTAGCCCTAGGCTGCGCCCTGCTTCTTCTATTCTAGGAGATACCAAGTTGAGCGAGGCTTCCACCGCCTGCATATTTTGTGGTAGAAATCTAACAACGTACGAAATAATCAACATGGCCATGCTGCCATAGAGGAAGGGCAGGTAATTGCTAAATACGAACACCAACCCTAAAGCCACCACAACCCCTGGCAGAGCGTATCCCGCGTAGGCCATTTTGTCTAGGCTGTAGCTCACTATCGATGGGTGGCGCAGTTTCAGGTAGACTACAGGTAGAGCAAAGGTCATCGAGAGAATAGATGCTATACCCGCAGTTGATAGGCTGTTGAGCGCAAATCCAAAAAAACGTTGATCTAGAGCACCACGTACAATTCCCGTGTAGGACCAGTACCCAAGCACTCCTAGGGGCAATAAGACTGAAACAGCAAAGAGCATAAATATAAATATAAAACTTGGCCATTTGCAGATACCTAGCGGTATTTCGGCACCCCTAGCTAATCCTCCCTTGGTCACATAGAATTTCTGCCCTTGACGGGTCTTAGTTTCAAGCCAAATAAGAGTCAGACTTATTAACACCAGTATTACGCTAAGGATAGAGGCTGCCTTGTGATCAAAACTCCCCATCTGGTAATAAATAGCAGTAGTAAAGGTGTTATAGCGTAAAATGCTGATGGCACCAAAGTCAGATAGTACGTACAAGGCTAT
Source organism: Bacillota bacterium (assembly GCA_009773495.1). Classification (GTDB taxonomy): domain Bacteria; phylum Bacillota; class UBA994; order UBA994; family UBA994; genus WSXW01. The sequence continues at coordinate 11,886 of WSXW01000010.1, read as the reverse complement.
GAGGAGCGCTCCTGCTCCGATGGCGGGACGGAGCATAGGTAGCACAACTCTCAATGCTACTGCTCCTCGGCTAAACCCAGCAGCTTGTGCAGCCTCCTCATAACTTCTGCTCATGCGCTTAAGGGATGCACTACATATAAGGTAAACATAAGGGTAGGTAAAGGTGGTTAGTACCAGAGCAACCCCACCGAAGGAGTATATTGAAAACAGGTGTGCCCCCGGCAGGTTGTGCAACCATCCCCGTGGTCCGAAAATGATGATATACGTAATAGCGCCAATATACGGCGGAATAACCATGGGCAGCGCTAATAACCATTGCCAGGCCCTTTTGCCAGGCAGGTCGGTGCGCACAACTAACCAGGCGGCAGCCACACCTATAACCACGCCCAGAACAGTGACTACTAGAGCTAGTCCTAGGCTGCGTTGTAAGAGGATAGGGATGCGTGTATCCATTAACCGCATCCAACTAGCTGTGCCGCCCTGCAGTCCGCGTACGAACACGTAGAGAACAGGAATAAACATGGCACACCCCACCACGAGTGAAAGTAAGGCCAGAAAAATACCTGGGGGGTTACCCCGCCATAACTTCAGCCAGTAAGCCGAGACGGTTCGGGGCACGCCCCGAACCGTCTCCTTTGCGCAAGTTAGCATTTACTCAGCCCCTATTTGCTTAGATCCCAGTCTAATCCGGCCGCTTCAATGAGAGCTTTGACATCAGCCCATACAGCACCGATATCCTGGAGGCGGACACTCATAACCTTGTATTCGTCGATCCTTTTAGCTTCGCTCACAGTTTCAACACCCGGTACGAGGGGTACCTCTTTATTGTTAAAGGCAAACATTCTTTGTTGCTCGGGTTGCAGTAAGAAATCCACAAACTTTTTAGCGTTAGAGGAGTTTGGCGCACCTTTGATTAATGCTACGCCGGCAGCGTTGACGAATGCTCCCATGCCATCAGCACCTTGGTCAGGGTAAATCGCGCCTACGTTATTGTCCTTGTCCTCAGCCAGCTGCAGGTGGTAGTAGTAATTGTTAACTAAGCCGAATTTGTATTCTCCTGAACCGACAGCGCGGCGAATATCAGTATGCCCGCTGACTATAACTCCGGCATTAGCGCGAACTTTAGTGAGCCATTCTGTGGTGCGTTCATCACCCCAAGCTACCCGTAAAGCCGCTACATGCGCGACCATAGAGCCGTTGCCGCCGCGGGTAATCATAAACTGACCTTCCCATTTAGGGTCGGTAAGTTCCCATAATGATTTGGGCATGTTTTCTTCGCTAATTAGGTCGGTGTTATAGATCAGTACTCTGGTACGGGCAGAAAGGCCTACCCAAGAGCCATCGTCCGAACGGTAAAGGGGGTCAATAGCTGCTACAGCAGGGGATTTGTTAGCTTGCAACAGTCCCTGAAGGCGCAAGAATTCCATGGCACCGGCATCATTGGAAAAGAAGATGTCGGCCTGCACATTATTTTTCTCTTCACCGAGCTTATTCACCAGCGCTTCATTGCCAGTTAGTAACCTGACTTTAATGCCAGTCTGCTGTTCAAAAGCAGTTGTGAGCGGCAAAACAAAACTCTCGTTTCGTGCCGAGTAAACTACCAGTTCACCTGGCTTAGCACTACAACCGGATAAGGCTGCGACAAAAATGGCTATTGCAAAAAACGTAAGTATAACTTTTTTCAACTTAAACGCCTCCTAAATAATGATATTGATAATTGTTATCACTGCACTTAGTTAAGTATATAATTTTGCTGCGGGAATGGCAAGGGGTAGGGCTCCTTTTTTAGCTATTATTTTAGCTTTAGCTTTACGTTATACTAGGCCTGTGACTTGTAAGGAGGAATAAAAGATGATCAACATCGTTATGGTCGAACCAGAGATTCCGCCTAATACGGGGAATGTTGCGCGGTCGTGTGCTGCTACAGGCGCTAAGCTCCATCTAGTGGGTAAGCTAGGTTTCTCTGTCGATGATAAACAGCTTAAGCGTGCAGGGTTAGACTACTGGCATCTGTTAGACATTGAGCAGCATGTATCACTTGAGGAGCTATGGGCCAAAGACCCTACTGCGCGGTACTTCTATCTCAGCACAAAGGGCTACAAGCACTATAGCAATATCAAGTTCGCCAGCGGTGACTATATAGTATTCGGTAAGGAGACCAAGGGACTCCCAGCTGAGCTTATAGCAGGAAAGCTGGATTTTACCTTCCGTATCCCCATGCGGGAAGGGGCGCGCAGTCTGAACCTTGCGAATTCTGTGGCAATAGTTCTTTTTGAGGCCTTGCGGCAGCTGGACTTTCCGGGGCTTCAGTAGAACTGACTTGGAGGCGATAGACTGCATAAGACAGTCTTTCTACGGGCTATGCAGGACATTGGCATGTAGTTAACGAATAACTTTAAGGTTTCTAAAAGTCTGGAGAGGATGGTGGCTATGCGGAGCGTGGTGCTAACGGGACCGTGGAAGGTTGAGCCACTAACGACTGCAGGCATATATACCCAGAACATCCCAAGCCACTGGCAGGATATCCCGGAGCTGAGTGACTATTCAGGCGGGGTTGTTTACAGTATTAATTTTTCATACCCAAGCTTGCCTCCCGGTGGACAGGCCAGACTCCGGCTGAGTGGAGTATTATCGGCGTCTAGGGTCATACTTAACGGAACAGAGCTTGGTTACCGCAATGGCTACTTTGCTCCGTGGGAAGCAAATATTACCGACTTATTGCAGGAGACGAACCTGCTCGAATTAGAGGTTGAGTGCCCCCCGGACGTTTTCTCTCATCTCCAATATATGGAGCCAGCATTTAACCCTGGTGGCGTGTGGCTTCCGGTGGAACTGATTTGTTCAGGTGAAACCTACCTAAGGGACGTTAAGCTGCAATACTATGATGATACCTCTCTTCTCAGAGTGAATATACGGGTCGACGGATTACGTGAAGGAGCAATTTTAAATCTTTGCATCCAGCCGCTTAATTTTGCCGGTGAACCTAAAAGGGCGGAGTTTTCTGTTTCGCAAGATGAGGAGTCCTTTGATTGGCAGATCCGCGATATAGAGTTATGGTGGACGCACGATACAGGTTACCCAAGTTTGTACAGGGTGGAAGCAACATTATCAGTGCAAGGGACCGTTAATGATACCTTATCTTTTAACTATGGTTTTAGAACCGTCACATCAACCGAGGACTTTACCTTCTATCTTAATGGAAAACGCCTTTTTCTGCGGGGTAGTAATTATTTGCCTACTGATGTCCGTTTAGCCCATTGTTCACGTCCTACTATTGAAAAAGACCTTAGCCTGGCTAGACAGGCGCATCTCAATATTCTCAAAGTTTCGGCCCATGTCGGTCATCCCTTACTCTATGACGTGGCCGATGAAATAGGTCTTCTATTGTGGCAGGACATGCCACTACACGGTCTATACCAACATAAAATCTTAAGCGAAGCTCGAGTTTTAGTAAGAGAAGTGCTGACGCTGCTCTATAACCACCCGTCGGTGGCATTCTGGTGTATGCATCATTCCCCGGTGTTTTTACCCAGCAATAGCAATGATAGCTGGTGGTTGAAGCTGCGTTCTCTCTTTAGCCAGTTGGTTTTTAGCTGGAATAGGGATGTTTTGGATGCTGAGCTTAAGCGTGTAGCCGAGTCAGCTGACCCGTCAAGGCCTGTAATCCGGTCATCGGGCGAGTTTGCGTTGTTGCATAGCCCTACAGATACGCATCTCTATTTTGGTTGGAACAAGTCTTCTGGTAAGAAGCGCAATTTTGAGGTGCTAAAGGGGTGGATATTCCGCAAGAATCTGTCGTTTGTTAGCGAGTTCGGTGCCCAGAGCTTCCCTAATTATGAGAACTCAAAACTGATGCTTGGTTCGGATTGGGAGACGCTAAAAAAACAATGCGCAACTCAGCTTGACCTTATGCGACACTGGATGCCAGTTTATGAAGCTACAGATTTGCCTGACTTGGTTGAGCTAACCCAAATGTACCAGTCGGAACTCATCCAATACTACATCGATCACCTCCGCTTTATGAAATACAAGCCTACCAAGGGTATTATGTCTTATGCTCTAAACGACCCTACGCCAGCGGTTTCGTTCTCTGTAATTGACTTTTGGCGTGAACCTAAGGCCTCTTATTACGCGCTGCAGAGGGCCATGTCGCCGCAGTATGTTTTTACGCTTATACCTAAAGATACGTACAGGGTTGGCGAAGTGCTTAAGCTCCCCATATACGCCATAAATGATGCTTGGGAAGGTTTCCCAGCAGCAGGGGCAGTAGCAACACTACTCGACCCCACGGGGACTGTAGTTACATCAGACAGATATGCTCTATCGCTACCTGTTGATTGTGAAGCCCAGTCTGTGGGCATATTCTTAGCGGAGCCTAGTAATAGTGGCCTACACATCCTTAAGCTGGACTTAGTAATGCCTGACAGGGTCGTAACTAATAGTTACAAAATAAGAGTTCTAAAATAAATACATCTAAGGAGAGTGTCAAGAGATGTTCGATATTATGACAGCGGTGAAAAGTGTGGAGCAGGAAGTAATACAATTAAGGCGTCACCTCCATGCCAATCCTGAAGTTGGGTACGAAGAGCACGCTACGTCCTCCTTTATCGCTGAGAAGTTGCTTGAATACGGTTTAGAAGTACAACAAGGTATAGGGGGTACAGGTGTGGTTGGTGTGCTCGCGGGAGCTCAGCCCGGCCCTTGTGTGGCCCTCAGGGCTGACATGGACGCACTAGAGGTACAAGAGGCTACGGGGCTCCCTTTTGCAGCTACCAATGGCAAGATGCACGCTTGCGGTCATGATGGCCATACCGCAATACTGTTAGGTGTAGCCAAGGTGCTATCTTTACATCGAGGTAGCATTGTGGGTACAATCAAATTCCTTTTTCAGCCAGCTGAAGAGTGTGCACCGTTTGGTGGGGCTAAATCCTTGATTGAGGCGGGGGCTATGAATAACCCTACGGTGGACTATATTTATGCCCTGCATCTTTGGCCAGATGTACCGTTTGGCAAAGTTGGGCTCAAAAGCGGCTCGCTTATGTCAGCATCCGACAGGATAAGAATCGACATTATTGGCAAAGGTGGCCATGGAGCCATTCCACACCAGGCCGTTGACGCTGTGGTTGTTGCCAGTCAGGTAGTAAACTCTCTCCAGACTATAGTCAGCCGAACAGTTGACCCCCTAGACGCGGCTGTGGTGACAATTGGGTCACTGCATGCCGGACAACGCTATAACGTAATTGCACAGACAGCTCACTTGGACGGTACTGTACGTACACAGAATGAAGCTGTGCGTAAAGTTTTACCAGAGCGTATTACCACGCTGGTGCAATCCATTGCAGTGGGCATGGGCGCAAGAGCGGAGATCAATTATGAGCTTGGCTATCCCACGTTGTATAATAATCCACAAGCAATCAATTTGCTCCGGACAGCAAGCGTAAGCGTATTGGGTGCTGATAGCACCGTAGATCTAGAGCGTCCCTCTATGGGTGGCGAAGATTTCGCATTCTTCTTGGATTATGCAGCAGGGGCCATGTTCTGGCTCGGTTGTAAGGGACCGAATACCCCGGACTACCCCATTCATAACGCCAAGTTTGATTTTGACGAATCAGTGATGGTGAGAGGGATGGCGGTATTCTGCACGGTTGCCTTGCTCAGTCTAACTCAAGGCGTTTAACGGTATATTAAAAAGCAGCAACTCTAATGGGGTTGCTGCTTTTTTGGCATGATAAACTTGGGGTGATTCACATGAAGAACATGATAAATAAAGATCTAAGGGATCTAGTACTGTTTGCCGGGGCGGGCACCTTAGGTGTGCTAGGTAGCATTTTCTTGGCCCGCTTGGCATTTAACAAGGTCTTTGATTGGGCCACAGGGATTATTATGACTGATGTTTATGACGAAAATCTAATGGAATTTTATTCGGCGGGTACCCGTATGGGGGCACAGAACATCCTAGAGACAAATCTTCGCTCCGAAAAGGGCCAGGCAATTACGCGTCCTTTGGGCAGCCCTAGGAAGTTCCTTGGGTTTAATGACCTAATGTTTAATATGGCCCAACTCCATAGGTTGGTAACCCCACCTAGTACCAAAATTGATATAACGGTTACTATAGGACCACAAGCAAAGCGACCCTTACGCATTGGCATACCCATTATTATAGCTCCTATGGCTTATGGTGAAGCACTAAGTGCTGCGGCCAAAATAGCCTTAGCTAAAGGGGCAAGCACGGGCAAAGCGGCCATAAACAGTGGGGAGGGTCCCTTTCTACCCGAAGAACGTCAACATGCTAAATTCTACATTCAGCAGTATAATCGTGGCACATGGGCTAAAGAGGATGAGGTTCTTAAAAAGGCAGACGCTATAGAAATTCAAATTGGTCAAGGTGCGATTGGTGGAGTTGGTCACAGTATTAAAGCGGAGGAGATAGACAGAAACCTACGCAGCAAAATGCAGCTACAACGAGGCCAAGATGCCATTGTTCACGCCAGACAGCAGCACACAGCTACTCCGGTAGAGTTTGCCAAGTTTATAGATTATCTGCGCAAAGTGACAGGGGGTGTGCCGATCGGTGCAAAGATTGCTGCAGGCATGGATATAGAGCTTGATCTCGATTTTCTCATAGAAAGCGGTGTAGACTTTGTTACTATTGATGGCGCACAGGCCGCCACTAAAGGCTCTACACCAATATTACAAGACGATTTTGGTATACCAACCATCTATGCACTATGCCGCGCCACCCGTCATCTCCAGAAGCATAAGGCTAGAGGGAAAATAACTTTGCTAGTCGGTGGTGGTTTGTTCACACCGGGAGATTTCCTCAAGGCTATTGCTCTGGGGGCAGACGCGGTCTGCATTGGTACGGCAGCGCTCTTCGCTGTAACCCACACCCAAACTCTCACAGCGTTGCCGTTTGAACCTCCTACACAAGTTGTGTGGTACAACGGCAAGTACAGCCACAAGTTTTCGGCGGAGGAAGGTGGTAAGGCCTTAGGTCAATATCTTAAATCCTGTGCGGAGGAGATGGTCCATGGTATCCAAGGTTTGGGCAAGACCAGCCTAAAAGAATTAGACCATGAAGACCTTTGTGGTCTGACCTCCCACATCTGTGAAGTGGCGCGAGTGAAGCCTGGTTGGCTACCATCGTAGAGACTCGTAAAAAGTAGGCGTCTTCCCATCCCGCTAAGCAGAGAAGGGCGCATGCACCCTTCTCTCTAAAGTGTGTACCATTAATGCATCTCACCGATGACAAGTCATTGTAAACTTTCTTGCTCACCCTAAAGGTTTCCTGCAAAAAACCGCGAAATTTATTGGAAGTAGTGCGATTATTTGCGTCAGGGGGCAATGTTGTGGGCAAGAGACGGGTGGAACGTTTGGAGCAGGTAAGAGAATTAGTGTTATCAAAGGGGTCCGTGACTGCGCAAGAGCTAGCGAATGCACTGGGAACTAGTCGCCGAACTATTTACCGCTACGTGGAGAGCCTACGTGAGAGTGGGTTTGCTATAGAGTCCTGTCCGGGTAGCACAGGAGGTTTACGTATCTCCAGTGCAGAGAAAAATAGAGGCTTAACTCTTACTGAAGAAGAGTCTATGGCTATTCTCTTAGTGGGCTCAGCTGTTTCTCAAAATGATTTCCTGCCCTATAACGACTCGCTGGACAGTGCACTAGAAAAAATCCGTCGTAGTTTATCTAAATCTGCTTGGGCAGAAATTCAGGAGACCATGCCTAACGTGAGCGTAATGGTAGACAAACTTTCAGACTGCCACGAAATCGATTCACTCCTAGAGGAAGTAACCGAAGCTATCGCGCACAAATGCGGTATCGCAATTACATACTACAGTTTGCACAGAGATGCGTATGACGAGAGACAAATAGACCCCTATCACTTGTTTTACCAAGGAGGGGCTTGGTATGTTATCGGTCATTGCCACGTGCGAAATGATGTTAGGACCTTTCGCCTAGATCGTATCAAGCAGTTAGGCGTTGAGGAACGGACCTTTCAGCGCCCCAAGAGTTTTAGCCTGTACGGCTACTTGGGCTCTGCTTGGGGAATCATACGCGGACAGAGAAACGCTGTAAAAATACGGTTTTCCCCCCCTCTTTCTCGCTTAATTGTAGAGAGCCAGTGGCACCCTACTCAACAACTGACGACAAAGGAAGACGGTTCGGTCATCTTCACCGCAGAGGTAGATGGGCTTGTGGAGATTAGGCGCTGGGTACTAGGTTTTGGCGAATGTGCCGAGGTCATTGAGCCTCAGGAGTTGCGCGAGAGCATCAAACAATGTTTAGGGGGAATGGCTAATGTTTACTGCGACGTACTGCGCGATAAAGCTTAAGCACAGCAGGGGAGCCATTAGAGAGTAGACCGCTGTGTGAAAATACTAACTCACTCTCAAGGTCGGCCACTATAGCGGGGTGTACTGAGTCATCAGTGTAGACAGGGGAGTCATAAGGGTATAATTCATATTTGGCTGTTTGCATGGCAGCAGACTGACTCTCGACGAAGGCCCAGGGTGAATATTTAATGAGTTTACAGTTCCTCTCCTTCAAGCTGAAGGCGTAGAGCCAGCGCGAAAACAGAGCTGTAGATACAAGGGGTGTTTCCCCATCCATTTGCTCTATGGCTGCTAGGCAAAACTCAAATTGGACTTTGCCTAGACTACGGTCATAGGCTGCTTCGTCCCAGGCATATTGAAACATAGGGACAGTGAAAATTAAGGCTACCGCAACAATTGGGCGGTAGTCTTTTGTTTTCCCAGCGAGGTAGACAAATAAAAGAGTTGTTAGCGCAGCTGCCGGTGAGAGAAATGCTCCTTGGTCCTTGACCCAGAATAGGCCGAAGAGGAGATTTGGTACTAAGCCCAATAACAGAAAAAATACAGCGCCAGTAAAGTAGCTTAGGGCTAGGGGGATGACCAGTAAGAGAGGGATTATGACGCCGCTCTGACGTAGGGCTACGACGTTAGTCCTAACCCACTCTAGATCCCCTCTCGCAACTTCAAGGTAAATGCGCTCTTTTGCAAAGTGATTTATAAACGATACCCCCGTAGCCTGTAGGAGCAGCAGGAGTGCGACAAAGCCCAGCGCAACAGCGACAGTACCCCACTTTAGGCCGCGCTTGATTCCCAGCCATAAGAACATCGGGACAATGAGAATCGATTGAACATAGACCAGAAAAGAGAACACGTAGAATAATGTGGCGAGCTTGGGTCTTTTGTGCCACAATGCCAGCATGGTAACAAAGAGCGCACAGAGCCACATCGGGTACACCTCGGGGATGTTGGAATGGTAAACCCCTGTTGCGCTAAGCCCCCAAAGCAAGGTGGCTGCTAACGCCAACCATGGGCCAACTCCCAGCTGACGTGCCGCTTGGTAGAGCAACACGCCCGACAATACCGAAAACAGCATGCTGCTCCAGGCGAAGACCGACCAAGCATCGAGACCCCAGGCCACCAAGGGCTGCAGCATAAAGTAGTATAAAGCGTGCACGAAAACTCTACTGGTGCTAGCAAACTCCTCGCGGGCGAGATGAGGTCCTTCACGTAAAGCGTAGGTATATTGATAGGCATCATAATTAGTGCCGGTGTAAAAGCCGAAGCACAGATGAAGGGCCATATACACAGCTAAGGGGACAACTATGGCTAGTAAAAGAGCAGGGTGAATCTTTTTCACGAGCTATTACCATACTCGGCGAAGAGGGCACCCCATCTCCCGGAGTTAAACTGTTTAATATGTCTAGCCCCAACTAGGGGGTACCATATGTAGTCGTGGTAAATGTTCGATGCCATTGGAGCCCAACCGACTGCTTTAGAGTGAAGCAGTATTTTTTCTAAAAAGCGTAGAGGCCCTTTGCGTAGCATTTGATCCCCCCAGATGACAAAGCTGCGCTTCGTGGTAAATCCTAGATTCAAGTCCGCTACGTCGTCCCCAACTAATTCAATGCGAGACATGTCCGCTACCCCGAGATTCATCTCATGACACATGCGTAGATAGGGTATATCTAAGGGGTTAAACCCCATTAGTTTGGCGGCGACTGCATCCACCGCAACACTGTCGGGGCTGGCGAGAATTAACCCCGTATCGCGTGGTTCCATAGTGCGCGGCCCAGCGCCATTACCGGCAGTAGTTGCATCCATCACTGCAAAAACGCGGGGGTGAATTTCGCGCTGCAATAGCATTAGGTCCACCAAAACTTCGTGCATATGTTTGTGACAGTAATGCCTGACCTCTTTAAGCAACCCGCCAAAGGAGTTCTTAACGGCTCCGGTAGTAATGCTATGGCCATGTGTCTTCATGGTAGGGAAATGAATGATAGGTTTGTCGAGAAATATTTCCGGGATTTCTATGCCATCTGGGAAAATGCGATGTAAGGCAAGCAACTGAGCTTTGGGCTTAAACTTAACCCACTTCACATTTGGCAGAGGCACGAAATTGAGCCCCTGCTTGGTGAATACCTTGTCCCATCTATTATTCTCGGCACCTAGTAGGGGGTTTGTAACCACAGTCTTGTTTTCGACAGGGATTAGATCGTGTGCGGTCACGCAACCTTCTTTAAGAAACCCGACAGTATGGTCAAGCTGCCAAGGAGGGGAAGAGCAAGCCGGGAAAAATCTCGTCCAAGAAAGATTTAGCTTGAGGATGATGGGCCTGTGCTTGCCTAGATGATCGAGTAATTGGGCCTCAGTTAAGAGACGCCGATAGTCCCTGCCAATGGTAGCAGGATTCGCTTTGCGGACTGCGACAAAACTGGTCTTCATTTGCACCTCACACAAAATACACTATGGTTACGACACAGAGGCCCCACCAGAGCACCGCAGTCAAGAGCGGCACGTCCCCCAGTAAGGCAGTCTCCGGTGCTCCAGCCACATCCTTGCTCTCGGCGAGATACAGGTACCTAAGCATTCCAAAGATGACGAGAGGGATTGTGTACATTAGACGATAATCACTACTGGCGGTGAAGGTGTAGAGGGAATAACACATGAGGGTAGACGGCGTAACTACTGCGATCATTTTATCGAGCAGGGGCAGGCTATAATGTTCTAATGCGCGCCTATGGCTTGTAGCGTCATCCTTAAGACTAGCTATCTCCGCGCGGCGCTTGGTCAGCCCTAGGAATAAGCTCAAGCAAATAGTGCAGATAACGAGCCAAGGGGATACCCCTACGTTAATGACGTAAGCTCCGGCAGCTGCCCGCAACACAAAGCCAAAGCTAATTGAGAACACGTCAAGTATTACGATGTGTTTAATCCACAGGCTATAGGAGAGGACATTAGCAGCATATAGAGCTGCAATAACCCCAAAGGGTAACCCTAGGGTGAAGGCCGCTCCTAGGCTTAAGGAGATGACCACAGCGGCAAAGGATAAAGCCGCAGGGAGAGAGAGTTTCCCCGAAGCCAAGGGCCTATTGCATTTGGTGGAGTGTTGTTTGTCGCGCTCTATATCTAGGGCATCGTTTATTATGTAGAGGCCGCCAGCGAGGAGAGAAAAAAAGACCGCACCTAACGAAACTTTCAGTACACTGTCAAGCTCGAGTAGCTTCCCCGCAAAAACTAGAGGCGCTAACAATAGGCCGTTTTTTATCCACTGTTTAGGTCTAAGACAAGTAAGCAGGAGCTTGGCATTGCCGGAAAAGCGAGCTACGGTAGCTACCCTCGTTGCGGTTCCTTCCATTTTAGTCACTTCTTTACCTCCCTTTGGCACGCTCCTATCTTAACTTGCCTCGAACTTCACGCAAAAATGCATGATGAGAGGAGACCGGTACCACTGACCGAATCACTGGCCGAGGACACTGAAGACACTCATGGGGGTGACCCCCACCATCAGAGAATGAAAAAGTCCTGTTACACCGAATTGCTGCGGAGAGTTAGTGCGTACTGACGCACGTGT
>WSXW01000063.1 GCA_009773495.1 Bacillota bacterium | reverse complement strand
GTGGCTTGGCCTCAGTACTGGGCCCATGGATAGATAAGCGTTAGTTAAAAACCAACACCCCCGTGTGAGTTCCGCAGGACTCGCGCGGGGGTGTTTTAGATGTTAGGAACGGAAACTAAAGCTAAGGTCTGTGGGTTGGCCACGAAAACGTATAAGAACCAGATGTTCTGATGCCATGAAACACGACCCTGTAAGCTCCAGGCGCCTCTATCGTAAATGAACCTGATACACTGCGCTTAGCGGTCATCTCATATACTGGTTGGAATTTATCATCAAGAACGACTAAGGTTAAGCGGCCGATCTTAACCTCTATTTCATAGGGAACTATCAGCGGGACATTTTCGGCAAAAAAATAACCATAGGATGCCTCTCCATTAAGCAGTAGGTAGCGTGCAGAACCATCAGAATTCGAGTGATAACCCATGCCACCTGTCGCATACGACAAAAAAACGACAAACGGTATCACCACTACACCCAAAAAAATCGCTACAACGATTCCCACTACTACTCTCCACCGCGCGTTTTTCTTCACCATGACATCACTCCCCTAGTCCAATATAATTAATCCTTACCCCACGGATCTTTTAGCAGTCGTGTAATTGGTTTGAAGGCCTGGGTGAAAATTGAGACAGCAATTACGGCCAGACCTAAGGAGTTAACAGCAGCAATTGGCCGAATAAGGTCTCGCACACTCACATTCCCAGCTGTTGTTAGTACAGGAACCAGTGCGAGTAAAAGCACAGTGCCCAGTATTGAGGCCAGCATCAGCACCGCTATGCCTTCAAACAGGGGGGGCAGCATGAGCCACAACCGGGTGAACCCAAGGGCACGGAGAACGCCGCACTCATAGGCCTTCTCTTTCTGGCTCATATAAAACAGTGAGATTAAAGACGAGCCCAGCACGATCACTATAACAAAACGAAGAGAGGCAATCATTATCCCCGCCAAGGTCAGACCCGATGATACTCCATCGTACTGTGCTGTTTGACGAACAGTCACCGATGCGGTCAGGCTTTTGATCGCCTGCTCTACTCTAGCCGAGTCTACTTTACCGTCCAAGAGGCATATGAGGGCATTGGTGGCCTCAGGCATTGCAGTAACACGCGCGATAGCATCTGCGTGGAGAATAGGAATAGGTGGAATACCAATCTTAGAATCAAGTATACCGCTTACGACGAACTTCTCGGGTGGCCAATTCCCCTGCATAGGAAGAATAGATATGGTGTCACCAATCTGTACGCCTTTGGCTCTGGCCAAACTAGAGGGCAAAGAGATTTCCCCTCCATGTTCTGGGGCTCTACCTTCCAAGTGTTTCAAACTGTAAATTGCGCTGTTTTCCAGCGGTACCATGGCCGAGATAACACCTGAAGGCATCAGTATCTCAAGCATAGAGGTTTTTTCAGCGATCTTAACTCCAGGAATTTGTTGGACCTGATCCTGTATGGAAAAAACATCCGCTCCAATAACGACCATATCAAACGGCCACTCTAACCTCCAGGTTGAGACGGCTCTCACCGCCATATCAGATAACGCAATACCTAAAACAGTATATGCAATTATTGAGCCCAGAACCGCAAACAACATTATCCCGACCCGAGTTGGCGAGCTCTTGACACCTTTGCAGATTATAGTAAAAACCAACTGTATCATCAGGAGACCTCACACAAGTTACCGTCTCTTAGTTGCAGAACCCTATCGGCTACCGCAATCCATTCAGGATTATGAGTTACCAACACGCATGCTGCCCCTTCTTCTCTTACCCGACTGGTAAGTAAAGTCACTATCTCTGCGCCAGTCTGAGCATCGAGGTTTCCAGTTGGTTCATCCGCAAAAATGATTTGCGGGTGGCACACTAGAGCTCTGGCCACTGCTACTCGCTGCTGTTCACCACCCGAAAGCTGCCACGGGTGGTGATTCATCCTATCTCCCAGACCGACGTGTTCCAGAGCTTCCTTGGCTTTGGCCATTGCTTTCTCCTGTCCTGCTATTCTCGAAGGCACTTCTACATTCTCGAGTGCAGTCATACCCCCAATAAGATTATATGCCTGAAACACGAAGCCAAAATTCCTAGCCCTCAAACCTGACAGCCGCCTATCGGACATTTTGTGCAGATCCTGACCATCGTAAAGAACCACACCCTTGTCAGGTATTTCCAATCCAGATAATACATGGAGCAAAGAAGATTTTCCCACGCCGGACGGACCGAGGAGCACAACTATTTCTCCCCTATTCAAGTTAATCCCAAGATTATTAAATACACTGATGGATCGTTTTCCCCAAGTATATGATTTCCCCAAGTCTTTACCACACAAAATAGGCGGCCCCATACTAAAACTCTCCTTCCGTAATAAGACTATGAATTCCTCAGAGACCCGACTACTCTTGTCTTGAAAGAATAAAAGGTCACGATGGATGAAACAAGAACAGTGACTGCCACTGTAACAACGACTGGCGTACTACTCACGGACATTGAATTAAAGAGGGCCTGGGCCAAAACTTTCGACAGCAGTAAGCCAAGAAGTGCGCTCAAGAACGAAATTGTCAGACACTCAAAAATAAAGAGAAGGTATAACTGATTATGACTAAGACCCAAAGTTTTTAATACAGCAAGCTCTCGTCGCCTGCTGATCGCAAGAGCCAGTGCCGTGGCAACAACAATCTGTACTGAAAGAAAGAGCATGACAGGCACATAATATGCCGCCGCCCGACGCAAATGGATGAAATCAGAGATAAATAGCTCACCTAACTCGTCAACAGTCACTACCTTAAGCGTTGGCATTGCTGAAGCAAATACCTCGGCAAGCTTCTGGCTCTCTTTCTGAAGCATAGTGCTATCCGGCAAAACTATACCTGCCCAATGGACCAGATTGCTTGATGCAGCATGTTCTCTAAGCGAATTAAAATCAGTCCACATAAACCCGCCCAGCGATGGGGGTCCTATGATTCCAGTTATTCTGCCCCTAACGAGGCTTGATCTAAGATAATCCCACGCATCTACATCACCAGCACCAGCACCAGAATAAACCATAGGCCTGATAAATATTTCATTGCCAACGGTACCCCAAACTGAGCCTCCTTGATGTCCGGGAACAGAAATCTCAAAGCTGCCCGCCGTAGCCTTTGGGAGGGTGCCGGCTACAAAGCGTGGGGAAAAGAGCCAATTACCCGTGTCGTTTTCTCGACCCAACAATTGAATGCTCGCAGTTTTATTATCACCATAATTGAGAATAGCGGGCACTACCAGACTACCGGTAACCTTGCTCTTCGGCATCGCCTTTACTATAAGCTCGCGAACCTCATCAAGGTGAAACGGTTCGAATGAGCCATCACTTCCTACCCCACCTTGAACACTAAAGAACTTAATGTCTCGGGAAACCACCATAACATCACCACCGATCACCTGTAACATCGGGTATTTCGCAATATTCCACATCAGAGTGACACCTGCGAGCCCAAGACAGCTCACCGTAACCGATAACATCAAAGGAATAGAGGCGAGTGCATACTTCTTGAGGTTACGCCTTAGTACTACTAGCAGCAACCAACGCATACTGGTTCCCTCCTTTACTGTAGCTACCGTTTTTTTCGGAGACCTTGCCATGTTCTAATACTAAGATTCTATCTGCCCACTCCAAAGTACCTTCCTTGTGCGACACAATGAGCGATACTCTTTCTCTAAGCCAAGGTTCAATCCTAGAACGCATGGCACCTTCAGATAACGGGTCTACGTGAGACGTAAATTCATCTAACAGTACAACCTGGGGCTCTCGTAAGACCATCCGAGCTAAAGATAAGCGCTGTTTCTGTCCCGAAGATAAGGCCCGCCCAGCCTTGCCAATGATCGTGTCTAGTCCCGCTGGAAGAGTCAGCAGAACCTCATCAAAGGTTGATATATAAAGTGCTCGCGCAATTTCACCACACGACGCCTTGGATTTAGCAATCATGAGGTTGTCTCTAATACTACCGGCAAAATAATACTCCATGTCAGTATATAGTGCCACGGCCTCACGGTAAGCCCTTAGATCGAGTTCCTGCACATCTATCCCGTTCAACAGGATAGACCCGCTTCTAGGCCTCCCTAGTCTACACAAGATAGAACAAAGAGTCGTTTTACCGCTACCCGAGGCACCTGCTAAAGCAGTCAAAACTCCTCGAGTAACGGAAAAGGAAACCCCCTGCAGCAAAAATGAATCCTCTTCCTTGTATCTAAAGAATACATCTCTGACAACAAGCTCCTGAACCTTAGAGGGTACACCCTTAATTTGGGGTGGTGATGAACTGAACTCATTCGGAAACTCAAGAAACTCGTTGATTCTGTGTGAATGTACAGTCAAAGGCTTCGCACGAGCATACAGGCCAACTAAAGCATTAAGGCTTTCAGTCCCCCGAGATACAAATTGCAGAGCAGCTACAAGCACTCCTAGACTGGCTTTCCCCATCAAAGCTAAGTAACCTCCATAGCCGTACACGAGAGCGGGGATGCACGCATTTAACAACGTTTCCATACTTATAACTGCCTGTAATCGCCGTTCAATAACTCCCATTTCCCGATATTTTTTCAACACCCTTGCTTGAAGAGCTTGACTCTGCTTATCCTCTAACACATATAATTTTACGGTCTGTATTCCATTAAAGCTATCTGTTGTATTCGTGGAAAGCTCAGATTGCCAGCTCTGCTGAAGTGCAGTTCCTTCCTTTGATAATGAGGCCATCTTTCTCTGAAAGGGAAACCTGCATAAACTGACAAGAACCACCCCAACGACTAGGTGCGGGGATGTACTCAACAGGAAATAGATCGTTACTCCAAGGGTTACCAGAGATTGAGCAAACGCCTCAATTAATGACACGATCCCGATTACAAGGATCTGACAATCCGACAAGATGACTGTGTTAACGTGACCAATGGGATATTCTAAAATACGCGCTATTGGACCGCTAAGATAACTGGACATAACCTTTGATTGAAGTGCTGACTGGACTACTGCTGTGAGCAGTATCCTTTGCTTAACAATAACGTGACCAACACCCCTGGCAGAAAGAGGCAATAGAATCAATAATAGGGCAGCCACTACTAGGTGATTAAGATTTTGTGACGGAAGAACAGAATCCAGAAGAAATCGTATGACAAACGGAGACCCCAGAGATAGCAGAGTTGCTAAAAATGAAAGAATAATTATAAGGAGCATTCTCTGTTTAGGTAATAGACTCCAGAATAGGCGTAATGCAGAACTATTCTTTATCACTTCCTTGTAAGACATTGCAGCTTTCTTCTCCTTAACAAAAATAGGCGGGTGCCCGACCCTTGGGGAAAACGTTACTCTACGGGATTACAATAGATCTCACAAAAGCCACTAAAGCACACACAGTTACCGTAACAATAGTCGGACAAGTGAACACCACCATAACAGGCGCAAATATCACTGATATTCGCGAAGCCTTTATCTATTACGTCTATTAAATCGATAGCCCCCCTCTCTCTCCCATATCATTCAATAGGTATTAGCCACCGCTAAGGTTGAGCACCCTCAGCTAAAAACTACCGTTAATACGAAAGAGTAAACTATAACAAGCATATTTATGTGAGATACTTCAAAATAAGCGTAATGCAACCTGAATTCCGCATTAAATTAGCGTAGACAAGTTTCGACAGATTTTAAGATGTCATCGGCCGCATTGAAGGCAGCAAGAATCGATTTTTGTTCCTTT
>WSXW01000062.1 GCA_009773495.1 Bacillota bacterium | reverse complement strand
AGACGGTCCCCAGCAAGAGTAACTGCAACTGATTGAGCGCAAGACTTAATGCAACTACGCCACATTGCATCGGTTGCGTTTACTTTGTCAAATAGCAATTATCGGAATAACATACCCGATGGCTGGCATAGTGATATCCCTCGCTGTGATAGGCTATGCTATAATGACTTCTGAGCCAGGAGAGGGCACAGCATACCCAGGAGCAGCCGATTACCTTAATCCATAGAGTCACAGACTTCCTAGCAATGGGATGGATTGTACGTGGAGCTTCGCAAAAACTTATTTGCGGAGCTCTGTACTACCTGAGGGTTTATCATGCATCCAAGGAGGAATGATGACAAGTGAGGGATCATCAGTCTGGTATATTGACCATCGTATTCGGAGCGTTCATGGTGATCACTGGTACAAGCTTAGCCATGAACATTATGACGCACTCCTACATAACGTGGAGAGTCTACTGGCATTCCGTTATGGCATGTATTGTGGCATCATCCCTATATCTGGCCAGATTGCCTTTGGGCTCACCTAAGCAAACCATACTAGACGGCATATTTGGTACAGGCTCCCCGAAGAGACGCTATTATTACTATTTCTTGTGTTCTTGTATCGTAGTCGAGTCAGTTGCCCTGTTGTCACACCTCATCATAGTCGGATTAAGCTCTGCACTCTTAGTGACAGGATGTGGCATTGTGATACTTGCAAGGGCAATTGGTCTATATACGAAAAAATTCACGATACATTCTACCAAAGCTGTAGTAGCTGTGAGCGTTGCATGTTGTGTATCATATGGGGCAATTGCCCTAATGCCACTTCGAGACATATATTTTGAAAGACTCATGCCATCGCAATATACAGCACTACAAAGACCGGGTGTGGACGTCATCTTGGGGGGAGAGGAAGTGATTCTTGACTCAAGGGCCATGATTCAAACAAAAGGAGCTACACTCTGCTTCTATACCCGGGAGAACATGGCAATAGCTTATGCCCATAATTATGATGTCACGGAAAAGAGGCGAGTCAAGATCCAAAGTGAGGTAATTCCTGATGCTAGTATAGTCGTGAGTACCGACGTAGGAGTTGTACTTGCTGGGATGCCCCTCCCAGATGGTAGGCAAGTGCTCCCTCTAGGCGGAACAGAGGACATTACTCTTGGTGGCAGAGCTCTTGTTGTTTCCAAGGACAGGGAGCCATATGAGGTAACTGTGGAATATATGGGCCGATTCGGAAACTATCTACACATTTCTTTAGAACCGGATCGTCGCGCTGACAAAGCCCTGCCTGGAGCAAGTGGTTCACCAGTAGTGCAAAATGGTGTAATTATCGGTTTTGTCAATCGCACACATCGCTTTTCTTCCACGTTCTACGCCATTGTAGCAGTAGAGTTATATGAGGCTGCTAAATCATATTTGGTTCCTTGACTGCTAACATGATTTAACCAAAAGGCATCCTATAGACGAGGCCACTGACAAAGTTATGGTTTTTTGAACTTTGGCCTTTCCTTATATGCGAAAAGGAACTAGAGATTGTACTAGGATTTGCAGCTCCACTAAGGGCAATCATCGTAAGAAATGGCTGGCGGCTCATGAGGTCGGTCAGTATCAGAACGAGGGAATAACTGCTGAAATGTTAGTCGAGTATCTTAGAACAATTGACGTCAAGGAATTCGACAGAGAGCGTGAGAACATTGCAAGAGTTCTGAGCAAGTTGAGGTAAGCAGAGAGGTTACTCCTAAAGCCAACATATCCTTTTATGAGGGCATGTTGGCTCTGCTTTTGGGCTGGTCTCTTAGTAGCACTCTGAAGGACCCAGTCACAATAACTGTTTGCGCTGAGCGTGCAGGCAAGGCGTGAGTGAAGTAAAGCTGTAGCCCCATGAAATAAACTGCCCTATCCTAATGGATGAGGGCCAGTTTATTTCATGGCAGTTTAGTACTTGCGGGGCATGACCACCTTGGCTATCTCGGCGGCTATAAACGGCAAGATGGCGCAACCAAGCACTACGCCGGTTTGCATCGCGTTAAGAGGAGTTGTCTCAAACACGTGGCGTAGTGGTGGAACAACCACAGTTGCTAAAACCAATACCAGTGATATACTTACGCCAATGTAGAACTAAGAAGTCCTTAAACTGCCCCAGTAACATCATCCAAAGTTTAGGCGGCTCCTTGCCGATAAGTTCGTTCGGGCCATGCTTCGCCAAACGCTCAGCTGCTTGCGCGCTAGTCAAGCCATTTTCCATGTGGCTCTCGATTGCGTCAACCGCGGCAGATGTCGGCATAGAATGCCAGTTAGTCTTAAGCAGGATTGAGTATACGGTATACGTGATTTTCTGTTACACTAGGGGCGTAAACTACAGATGACAGATGGAGGTATGGACTGTGTTCACAGCACTACTAGATGGAGTCTCCCAACTGACTGCGGGACAGATGGTTATGTTCGTCATAGGTGGCGTACTAATCTACCTTGCAATCAAAAAGGACTATGAACCTGCTTTATTGCTGCCCATGGGTTTTGGAGCCATTGCGGCTAATATCCCAAACTCATCCGCTGTTGGCCCGGGCGGCTTCTTAACCACTCTCTATAATGCAGGCATAAAGACGGAGTTGTTCCCAGTGCTCATTTTTATTGCTATAGGTGCAATGATTGACTTTACTCCGCTGCTCCAAAACCCACGGTTGTTGTTGTTTGGCGCTGCAGCTCAATTTGGTATTTTTTTTACGATGGCTCTGGCCGCAGCAGTTGGATTTACACTTAAGCAGTCAGCCGCTATCGGTATCATTGGAGCCGCCGATGGCCCGACTTCAATTCTTGTCGCCAAGCGCTTTGCTCTGGAATACCTTGCCCCAATAACAGTCGCAGCTTACTCTTACATGGCGCTTGTGCCTATTATTCAGCCGCCAGTAATCCGGCTACTCACGACTGTCGAGCAACGTAAAATTCGTATGGAGTTTAACTACTCGTCTATCTCACGTACAACACGTATCTTGTTCCCGATCATGGTGGCAATAGTTGCCGGAATCATTGCTCCACTTAGCGTTGCTCTAATCGCTCCTCTTATGTTTGGTAACCTCATTCGTGAATCCGGGGTACTCGAGCGCCTGTCTAAGACTGCACAGAATGAGCTCGCTAACTTAGTAACTCTATTACTCGGTATTACCATCGGCTCTACTATGATAGCCGAGGCTTTCCTGAAGACAGATACGCTCATGATTATTGGCATGGGGCTGATTGCTTTCATCTTTGACACTGCGGGCGGTGTACTCTTTGCCCGCTTCATGAACCTCTTCCTTAAGGTTAAGATTAACCCCATGGTCGGTGCTGCAGGCATCTCCGCGTTCCCGATGTCGGCGCGGGTTATTCATAAAATGGGCAGGAAAGAAGACCCCACTAACTACCTTCTCATGCCCGCTATCGCGGCAAACGTCGCAGGTCAAATTGGTTCTGTCATTGCTGGTGGACTACTTTTGGCACTGATTAAGTGAGGTGGATACTGAATGAATGCTTTTAGCGAAACACTTCGCGTCACCGTTATCGCATATCCCGCCATTTTCGTGGTTAACGCCGTATTTTGGCTGCTCATCGCCGCCTTGGTCAAGGCCTTTCCGGTTAAAGAAGAGTAATTGAATATATGACCAAAGGACTGACTCACTTTAAAATTAGCGTGAGTCGGTCCTTTGTTTATTATCGTCGTCCCGTCAACAAAGAAGCAGAAAACTTAGGAACTTACGTTCTGTAGAGGGTAGACTACAATGGACAAGGTCCGGAATTTGCATTAAAGTATTACCTGAACGCTTTTTCTGTATTTTAGAAAGACAAGTTGATCGGGGAGGTGAACTATGTTAGAGAGACTGTGGAGTATGTCTCAAGATACAACGATTTATGTCGTCGGGGGGGCAGTACGGGATGCTGTTTTGAACAAAAAAACCCACGATTACGATATCCTTCTACCTGAGCCAGGGTTTTTGGCACATTTGGCTAGTGTATCTAGGGCTCTTGGGCTCGAGCCATATGCACTAAACCTAGAGCATAAACTGTGGCGCTATCAACGTAGTTCAGCCGTAATTGATGTGGCACCTTGTGGAGAAGGACTAGAGAAGAACCTGCGCCATCGTGATTTTACTGTAAACTCTATGGCACTAAAGTTATCCGATTACCTCCAAGGTGATCTCACACAGCTCATTGACCCCTGCCAAGGGCGTGCAGACCTTTCTAGGCGAGAATTGTCGCCATCTTCATCCTCGGCCTTGCGTGATGACCCTATTCGAGTCTTACGCGCCGCAAGATTTATGGGTGAGCTGGGGCTTACTCCGACTTTGGAGCTAAACCGACAGGCCGAATCTGCCGCCGTGGCTCTGCGCCAGACACCCGGCGAGCGGGTATGGAATGAACTCTATCAGGTGACTAACTGCTCTAACGCACCGGAGTTATACGATTGGTTAGACAACGTAGGTGCCCTTGCCGCCATACTACCAGAGTTAGAAGCAGAAAAAGGTATAGAGCAAAATCAGTACCATAGTTTCTGTGTGTATGAGCATTCTCGCCGAGCCTTTGCAGCCTACTTAAATTTGTGGGAACGGTCAACCTTTCTTTCTCCAAATTTGCAAGATAAGGTCAGGGCCGAACTACAAGGCATGGACCCGCGTCTACAGGCTATATGTCGTCTAGGTGCATTGGTGCATGATATTGGCAAGCCTAAGGCCAAATCCTTTAAAGATGACGGTCGTGTGACATTTTACCGTCATGAGCAAGTGGGAGCAGAAATGATTCCCCATATCGCACAGCGCCTGCGCCTATCGGGTTTAGAGAGTAAAGCCTTGGCGCGCTTTGTGCGATGGCACACATACCTAGCTCAGTTGGCCCGCCAGCCGCGCCTCAACGAAGGGCATCTGCATCGCGTAGCGCGCAGGCTGGGTACCTACAGCGTACCTATTGCCTTGTTTAACATTGCAGATTTGTTGGGCAAGGGCGAAGATATGACAGACGACACCAGCTTCGAGCAAATGACAACTGCCGTGAGCCGCTATTTACATGCCTGGTACTACCAGCATGACGAAGTTATTTATCCCACCTTACCTATTAACGGGGCAGAATTGTCCGTACAGCTAGGCCTACCACCAGGACGCTGGCTAAACGACATGCTGTCGTACCTAGGAGAACAAGCCGCCATGGGTCGGGTTCAGGACCGAGACTGTGCTATCAAGTTAGCACGCGAGTATTATCGCCGCATGCCTAGATAAAGCCGTTCGAGCTAAGCCCGAACGGCTTTTGGCATTTTAGAACGGTACCACTCCCTATCTCATTTGCCCGGCAAATGCTGGCGGGCACCGGAAAACACTGATCGAGGATGCTGACTGCCACCACGAGCTGGCGACCTCGTTGTTTGTAGCATCGATTCTCTCTAGCAGCCACAGACACGTTTAGTCGCCATGGCGCTAGTAGTAATGTTTTTCACCTCTACACCCCTGCATGTCTTAACCACGTCTTTAATTCCAACGAACGTAGTCTCCTGACAAGCGAGCAGGTACCAGGCTTAAGTGCAGGCTGGCGGCTTAACCTCAGCCTTTTGGGGCAGCCGCTTTTTGTGTGTGTTGGCAGGAATTTCTAAAAGCTTCTGTCTAAGTGTTGACAAAAATGCTAGTTAAGTATTATAATCCCGACTTTGACAGCCCTCCGCGAAAAAAAGGCCGCAATGCCCTTATAAATACAGGGTTTGCGGCCTTGGTGCATCGACACAAATTTGTAGGGGAA
>WSXW01000002.1 GCA_009773495.1 Bacillota bacterium | reverse complement strand
CACCTCAATTTCCACGAAAATGAACATCCTTTATACCGACTTACTGCAACTCGGTTGCACTCACTCTGACAAAGTTGCATTTACTCTGACTAGTCACCAGAAACCGTTTCCTTCCTCCTACGGCAAAAAGGTCAACTGGATTTGGCTAGCAACAGGGACTGCCTTGGCAGTAAGGCGAATCAAATCGGGTGTAAATTCTAGAAAGCCTAAGTTACACCACTTATCTATAATTTGCTGATAATGCCGCAAAGGATCTACACCGTACCGCTTCTTAAAAGTTTGTCTGTTGACACCTTCGTTCAGCATCCTTAAGCCCAAAATAACCGTCTCGGCCATACTGCGCTCTTGGTCTAAACACTCACATGAAGCTAGCGGCAGTTTACCGGCGGCTAGCGTATTAGTATAAGCACTAAGATCAGCAATGTTTACAAACCTTCTACCGCCGATGTAACTAGCAGCACTCGGGCCTAACCCAAGGTACTCCTGGTTTCTCCAATAGGTCATATTGTGGCGGCTTTCAAAACCAGGCAGGGCAAAATTACTGATCTCGTACTGACTGTACCCCTGCTTTAACAAAAAATCTCTTCCCTTAAGCATCATTTCTGCCACAGCATCGTCATCGGGTACTATTAGCTTGCCTTGGGACCACCGTTCATAAAAAGGGGTATTCGATTCGACCTGCAAAGCATACACCGACACGTGCTCTGCACCACTAGAGACAACAAAGTCTAGTGTCTCCATGTAATCTACACATGTTTGCTCGGGCAGACCGTAGATTGCGTCAATACTAACATTAACAAACCCAGCTGAGCGGGCGTCTTCAAGGGCCCGCGAGAATTCAGCCACGCTGTGGCCTCTGCCTAGTCGCCTCAAGTGACTGTCCTGTGCTGCTTGCAGCCCTATGCTCAGGCGATTAACTCCTAGGGAACGAATATATTCCAAGTACCGCCTATTTACTGTTCCCGGATTGACCTCTACGGTAAACTCAGTGTTGCAATCCCAGGAAAAAAAGCGGCCGCACTCGTTAAGTACTGCCGCCAGTAATTCTGGTTCTAGGCAACTCGGAGTACCTCCGCCAAAATAGAAGGTATTAAGTTTGCCACCCCAGCTACTGCCTTTGAAGTTTACCTCTCGAATTAGAGCTTCTGCATAGGCATCAGTTTGAGATGATATCGGCAGAGAGAAAAAGTCGCAATACGCGCACTTGCTACGACAAAAGGGCACATGCACGTACAGGGCTAGCATTATTCGTCAACCTTGAGGATAGCCATAAAGGCTTCCTGGGGTATCTCGACATTGCCTACCTGCTTCATGCGCTTTTTGCCCTCTTTTTGCTTCTCGAGCAACTTACGCTTACGGCTAATGTCACCACCGTAACACTTCGCCAATACGTCTTTACGCATGGCCTTGACGGTCTCACGCGCAATAACTTTAGCGCCCACGGCAGCTTGAATGGGGATATCGAACATCTGACGCGGTATGATCTTGCGGAGCTTCTCCGTGAGGGCTCTTCCCTTCGATTGAGCTCTGTCACTGTGTATGATGCAGGATAGAGCATCTACAGGTTCACCGTTTAGCAAAATATCTAGTTTAACGAGGTCGGCATCACGATAGCCGATTACCTCATAATCTAACGAAGCATAACCACGTGAGCGCGACTTTAGTTGGTCAAAGAAATCATAGAGTATCTCAGACAGGGGCAACTCATAGGTAAGCACCACACGAGTTGTATCCAAAAACTCCATGTTCTTAAACGTTCCCCGCCTATCTTGACAAAGCTCCATCATGGTGCCGATAAATTCCTCGGGTAAGATGATCGAAGCCTTGACAAACGGCTCGGCCATTGATTCTATCTTGTTGCTGGGCGGCAGGCTGGCTGGATTGTCGATAAATAACTCTTGCCCTTCGGTAGTGTTAACACGGTACAAAGTGTTAGGAGCGGTAGTGATGAGATCAAGCTCGTATTCACGCTCAAGCCTCTCCTGCACTACTTCCATGTGTAACAAACCTAAGAAGCCACACCGAAATCCAAAACCGAGGGCCTCTGAGGTCTCAGGCTCGTAAAGAAGTGATGAGTCATTAAGCTTGAGCTTGTCTAGCGCGTCGCGCAAATTGTCGTAGTGGTTATTCTCCGTAGGATACAATCCGCAGAACACCATGGGGACGATCTTACGGTACCCTGGCAAGGCCTCGGTAGCAGGATTGAGAGAGCTGGTGATTGTATCGCCTACGCGAGTATCCTTAACGTTCTTAATTCCTGCAATGCAGTAGCCAACCATGCCTGGAAGCAGTGCTCCTATAGGCAGGCGTGGCGGCGTAAAAACGCCCACATCATCTACTTCGAATTCTCTATTGGTAGCCATCATACGAATCTTCATGCCCTTGCGAATTTCGCCATTAACAACACGAACGTAGCTAATAACTCCACGGTAGGGATCATAGTGTGAATCGAATACAAGCGCCTGCAAAGGCTTCTTGGCGTCTCCGCTCGGTGGTGGGATTTCGCGTACAATCGCGTCGAGAATCTCCTGAATACCAATCCCCTCCTTGGCCGAACAAAGGATGGCGTTATCGGTGGATATGCCGATTACGTCCTCTATTTCTTTGCGCACCCGCTCAGGGTCAGCTGAGGGGAGGTCGATCTTGTTAATGACCGGGATTATCGTTAGGTTATGCTCTAACGCCAGATATACGTTGGCCAAAGTCTGGGCCTCTATCCCTTGGACAGCGTCAACTACCAGCAGAGCCCCTTCGCAGGCAGCCAAAGATCGCGACACTTCATAAGAGAAGTCCACGTGCCCCGGTGTGTCTATTAAGTTAAGGATGTATTCTTGCTCATCCTTAGCCTTGTAGATCAAACGCACAGCCTGCAACTTGATGGTAATACCCCGCTCTCTCTCCAGGTCCATGTTGTCTAAAACCTGTTCCATCATCTCTCGTTGCGATAGAGTGCCAGTGGCTTCAATAAGTCTATCGGCCAGCGTGGACTTACCGTGGTCAATGTGCGCTATAATACAAAAGTTACGAATACCCTCTTGCAATGTTAATCTCTCCGTACAGTAAAATAGCGCATGACGGCGCTTCAAAGTATTATACCACATTCTCGCCTGTGGGTCGCTCTGCTTATTTCCCCATAGCCATGATAACCTCTGCCAAGTACTTAGTTGCACGAAGGGCTTCTTCCATGCTGTTCTCGTGGCCTCCTATCTCAATCAGTAAAGCATTAGGATGCACATGCTGGTTAAAGCGGCTGAGGTTACGCAATAAGATACCCCGCGAAAACCCAGGGTACATTTCTTCAAACTTTTCTTGCATCGCTTGAGCAAAAGCATGGTTCTCCCGCCAATTGGGGTGCCCTAGGGCTTCGTTTATACCCACCACTATGTAAACGCGTGCCACAACCTGTCCGTTCATTTCCATTGTCGTCAAACTCCTAGGTACGCCGTCGCGATGGATATCAAACACATAGTCTACATTGGCATAAGTATTTAGAATGTTAGTGATAGTTACTTGAGACCTTGTGTAGGACCGATCAAAAGCCTTGCGTACATGATCTTCAGCCGAATGAATAACAGACGCCCCAAGCGTTTGCAGTTCCTTGGCGAGCTCAAGTCCTACCCGGATAATAGTATTGTCCGGATCGTTGTAGACATGAGCCTGGCCTATGCTCGGCACGAATGACTCACTGTTGTGGGAATGATAAATTGCAATAAGCGGCTGCCTTTCCGTAATGGGTGTGCTGGGCGCCGTTGGGCTAGGCGCAAGATCTGGTGACGTCGTTACGATAGGCGACGCGGGCAAAAAAGTTATAGTATTGAGCCCCGATATGCCCTGCGCTAGTATCTGGTGTGGGTCAGTTGTTCTTACCCGATCAGAGAGGTAGGCCACCATTTCTAATAGGTAGGGGCGTTCTCCCGAGGCCTTGTACCTCGGAAGAGCGGCTTTAAATATGAGCATCCAAAATATGCTGCCAGACGTCTCAGCTTTTTCCGAGGCGATTAACAGAGGCCCTAGGTCGTGCCCTCGCTGAGTAGAAAGCGCTGGGGCATACTTCGGTTCAAATAATGTAGTCCATGGCCAAAGCGCTAGAGCAAGTAACAGCCCCATGATTCCTGCGATTAAGTACGGCATTATTTTGCTACGAAAATAGAAAACCCGCAGTCCGGCCACCTCCTCCTGCACATGCTTTAACCCTACATGTATATGAGCGGTAGCTCCGGGAGTGTACTAAAATAGAGAGAGTTGTCCTCCCTCTTAAAGAATTTCGCGTATGATGCCAATAGGTGTCTGTTCTATAGATTGGCCCAGAGGGTTATCACATAAGATTTGCTGTAAGGGCATCGACCGCAAGTGAGCACTTGATACTCCCATTATGTTTTGTCCAAGGTCGTTAGCATCGATAATGGCCGCATCGTGACCCGTACGTCGTTTGATAGCAGCAGCTACTCGGTCAGGTTGTAGGGGAGCCAAGACGACACAACGATTATACGGTGGTATTGTGTAATGTGTAGGGCCGTCAATGGCGCGGGCCTTGTCCCCGGCTATAGTGTAGAAAACACCTCGTCGCCGCAGTACGTACTTAGAGAACCCTCCGATCACCGCAGCGAAAAGAATGCGCGGCAATCCACACTCCTCTATCGCCATCTGTAGGGTCTCAGCCATACCTAGCCCTATTCCATACTCCGTTTTGGTTACAAAGCGAACAAGAAACTTGGCCCAAAAACCTGGGTGAATATTCTCAATAGGAATAGCGCGACCCTGACTTGCTGCAGTGGCCTTCTCGCTGACCACAATAATATCCCTAGGACGCCGTATATCCTTAGTGTAATCGTCTACAACTTTAGCAATGTCTTCACCTCGGACAATGACATGCGTCCTGACAGGGATCCTATCATATTGCTTTCCGTTGACCTCTTTTACAGCCACAGTAAACCCCTCCTGAGCTACAAATAGTACAAAGTATCTTCGAGTTCTAGTTCGGGATGCAGAGCCACATTTAGGCTGCCTGCGATTACTTTAGCCATGTCGTCTATAATGGCATCTATTTCTTTGGGCGTAACCACTAGCCCCCCTAAATGTGGAGCGAGGATATTATTCACCAGTGCGTTGCGCTCTGCTTGTCCTAGTTTCAGCAATTCGTTGGTGGATAACTGCTTACCTAGGGTATTTACTACAGCGTCTAACGTGTCCTGAGCAATAGTTGACGCGTAAACCACAGTAGGAACTCCAATGGCAATGACCGGCACCCCCAAAGTCGCTTGCGAAAGTGCCTTACGTTTATTGCCCACGCCCGACCCGGGGTTAATCCCAGTATCGGCCATTTGAATGGTTGTGCCGACGCGTTCCACGCTTCGGGAGGCTAATGCATCAACCGCGATAACCAAATCTGGCTTAACCTTCTCCACCACGCCATCAATGATTTCACTCGTCTCCATCCCCGTTATGCCCAAAACCCCTGGGGCAATAGCACACACCGATTGAATGCTCTCATCGGCGGACTCAGGCGAATACTCCAGCAAATGACGGGTCACCAGCAGCTCCTGCACAACTTTGGGACCCAACGCATCTGGAGTAACATTCCAATTTCCTAGGCCTACTACTAAAGTAGTGCGAACAGCTTTGTTTTTCCGGGGCATCAACTGCTGTAGCTCTGCCGCCACAGTCTTGCTAACGAGATGCCGTAGAGTGGGGTCACCATCACGAAGTCCGGGGCACTCGATGGTAACATAAATCCCGGGGGGCTTGCCAACAGCTTCGGCCCCCCGCTCGTTTTGGACCGTTACTCGACTAATAATCCCCCCCTCAAACTCGTCCTTCGAAATTTGGACTCCTACAGGTGAAGAATGGGTAGGGAAACGTTCAATCGCTAGGTCTGTACGTACCGATACATCGGGATCCTTCAACAAAACCCCTCACACCTTACCTAATTGTTGTAGGAACGACCATGTCGACAAGGCCAATCACGAAAGATACTAGTAGTGCACCCACGATGCTAACGCTAAAACCAGGTACAATCTGAGCAGCCAGCCAGATGACTATTGCCGCTGACACAAAGCCCACAAAACCGCGGTTTTGCCTAGAGACCCTGTCCCCAAGCAAGCTTTCCGCAATCCAACCTATCGCTGCTATGGCCAAAGCGGCGAAAAAGGCGCCAATCAAACTCGCTGAAGCACCTGGTATAATCATTGCTGTGAACCACAAAACGATGGCCGATACAACAAAACGAACTAATGCACCTATCATTCTTGCCACCTCCGCTTTTTTCTGCTAGAATTTGAAGGACACGCATAGTGTAACCGATAGCTGAAAGTGGTATCCGTCACCATACCACTTAGCCGTGCAGGTATGTTTACCGTATATGTTGGGGACATTCCTCTGACTTCCCTGATTGACCCTTGCACTAGAGGTGTGTCCCCAGACCTATGTTTTGAGGAGGTGAAACATAAATGGCCAATACAAAGTCTGCTCTCAAAAGAATCAAGACATCCATTAAGCGCAATCTTCGCAACCGCCAAGTGAAGTCTTCAGTACGTACCGCTGTTCGCAAGTTCCAAGACAACGCTACTGTTGATTCCCTGCGTAGCGCTATCAGCGCTTTAGATAAAGCTGTAAGCAAGGGCGTTTTGCACCGCAATACTGCAGCACGCAAAAAGTCCCGCTTAACACTAAAGCTAAATGCTTTACTAGGCAAACAAGCATAGTAAAGAAGGCTGTTGACCCCAAAAGTCAACAGCCTTCTTTTTTACACAGCAAAACCCTGTACCACTGATGACGGCACTGAAGTCAATTCAGTACTTCTTACACGCGCGCACAATCAGCATTTCCATGCCCAAGACTGGCTCGCCCTGCCCTGTTTTGGCGGCGTGGTCAATTTCAAAGCATGAATGCAAGTATGATTTAAGTTCAGGGACATTAAAGGCGCGGGCAGCCTGTACAATCTTTCCGGTTACAAAAGGATGCCCTCCGAGTTTTGCCGCAGCATCGTCCGGGCAAAAACCTGCTACGAGTAGTTCCTTGCCTAACAATAACTGTCTGAAATGTCGCGACAGCATGCTAAGGACCATCAAGGGTTCTTCTCCATCTTGCCACAACTGCTGCAAAGCAAGCAAGGCCTTTTGTGCATCACGCCCACTGAGTGCATCTGTTACATCAAACACTTTAGCCTCAGCGGAACGAGAGATTAGCAGGTCTATATCCTCAGCCTTAATGGCACCTTTATATCCCTTGAAGGCCGCTAGCTTATCTAGCTCTTGCAGAAGCTTCCTCACAAAGGGAGCTTTTTCGTCGATGCCAATTAAACCTAAGAACTTTTGTTGGGCGGCAGGAGGCATGGTCAAACCACGCTCCTGTAGCGCTTCTCTAAGCAGGAACTGAGCGTCTTGAACCGCCTCGTTGCGCTTGACAGCGGAAAAATTGTACACAGCACCATGCTTTTTGGCGAGCATTGAAAGTGAGAGGCGCATATTTACTGAGTCTGCCTGAAATACAGTTACTACACCAGGGGTGGGGTTTTTAAACACTGCTGAAAACTGCTCTGACGCAGGTGTCTCGTTTGATTCCTCGCTCTCAACTTCGGCGTCCTCGCCTTTTCGGGTTGCTTTCTTAGCTGCAAAGAACGGGGCATGGGATACCACAATGAGCTTTGACTCGGCGAAGAAGGGCGGGGTCTGCATCTCCTGCACGATGCGTGCTGCGTCTCCGTAACGCCCATCGAGCCCGATGTGGTTAAAGGGCAGCAAAGGGCTGTCTACTGCTTGTAGCACCTTTTGGCTAACTAGCTGCGCAGCCTGCTGCACATACCATTCCTCTACCCCATGAAAAAGGTAGATGGGGTGCACTGCTTTTGACTTTAGATCCTGGGTTAGTTGCTGATAAAGCGTAAGTGCGGACACGTTGCCACCTCCCTTTTGCATATGTAAGTACCTCGTATCGGTTGCCTTTAGTAACAACCCTAACCGCTCCAGTTTCATCAGTTCTTAAGACTTGGCAACCGATGTCGGTTAAGGCTTTGGTTACTACAGCTGATGGGTGATCATAAGAATTAGGCCCAACAGAAATTATGGCGATACGGGGGTATGTAGCTTGCACCCACCGAGAGCTTGATGACAAACCACTGCCATGGTGTGCTACCTTAAGTACATTAACCGGTGTAATAGTAGGCAACAAGGCCTGCTCTGCCACATGCCCAATGTCCCCAGTAAACAGCGCCGAAAACCTGCCGTGCTGCAACAACAATACTACCGATTGGTTATTGAGAT
Source organism: Bacillota bacterium (assembly GCA_009773495.1). Lineage (GTDB taxonomy): Bacteria > Bacillota > UBA994 > UBA994 > UBA994 > WSXW01. The sequence goes on along the minus strand of WSXW01000002.1, from coordinate 158,309 downwards.
CAAGGTCGCTGCCTTGAGCCTGCCAAGCAGTCAACGTTGTGGGCCCGATTGCAAAGTGCATTGAATCTGCTAGCGAGGTATACCTCTCCCCCAGCTCTACTCCAGGGCCAGCGAACACCCATTTTATTCCAAATTCCTGTTCCAGAGTAGGGAGCCCACCGACGTGGTCATCGTGACCGTGGGAAATAAACACCCCGGCAAGGGCATTGACGCCTTGGGAGCGTAAATAAGGCACAATAATTCGCTCTGCAGCTTCCTGTGTTCCGACATCAATAAGATAGTGCTGCCGACCAATGCGCACATGACAAGCATCCGCATTACCAATAGAAAGAAAGGTGAGCTCAATATCTCTGCTTTGTATCAGCGAGGGTAGCATAGCAGTCATAATCATGAAGCATAGTGTTACTACCGCACCTAAGCGATCATAACCCTTAATAACTCGAGGAAAGAAGGCTAACAGGGCATAATAAGCAACTATTAAAATGACCGGCATAGCAACTAAGTTAACCGAAGCGATAGGAAGACTGGCAATCCAGCCCACCACGCTAGAAAAAAACCACGCCACGCCTGAGAACACTGCGTAAACTACTACCCGAATACCTGGAACGCGCCCTAACATCCCCGCTAGTAGGGATGAGCCGACTAACAGAGTAGAGGCGGGGACCAGTAGTAAATTTGAGAGTAGACCATAAAATGGCCACGTGCCAAAGAGACTAAGCACCACAGGTAGTGTCGCAGCTTGGGCTGCCAGCGTTGCAGAGAGCAGTGAGCGCAGGTAAGCATGCCCAGGGAGTATCGACTTTAGGCTAGGCGAAATCCAGACTAGGCCTAATGTAGCCGCAAATGATAAGAGAAATCCCGCATCCTCTAAAGCTTGGGGACTGAGTAGGAGCATTAGTGCGGCTACCAGTCCGAGGATGTTTAGTGGTTCAGCCTCACGCAGGGCTATTTTAGCTACGGCCAGTAATATAAAAGCCAAGGCAGCTCGCCAGGCTGATGCACTAGAACCGACTAGAGACGTGTAGAGGAGCGCGCTTAAGCCAGCCACTACCCAACTAGTTCTAAACCCTGTGAAGCGGCGCGCCAGCGAATAGACTGCCCCTGCAGCGATACTGATATGCATACCCGATACAGCGAGGATATGACTAGCACCCGACTTGCGCCAGTTCTCCTGCACTGAGGTACTAAGCCCACTACGGTCGCCTAGCATCGCTGCTAGTGCCAACCCCTTACTTGCATCTGGTAAGTCATCAAGATTGGCCCTTAAGAAGCCTCGTAGCGACTCTATGAGAGATGCTCGGAACCTAGCCACAGGGCGTGCAGTGCGCACAAAAAACAGCCCTTGAATCCCCTGCCTGTCCAAATAGGCCGCATAATCGAGCTCTCCCGGATTCAGCGGAGGTATAGGTATGACCACCTCGCCCTGGACTTCTAAGCGCAGCCCCGCGGCCCAAGGCTCAGACCAATACATTAGGAACTCCTCGGAGGAGGCTACATCGCGCACTTTGCCCCGGTAGTAGCCGCTCTCTGTAAAAATAGGTGAATTAACTGCTTGTACGACCGTGGATAGGGGCCCTGGAACAACGCTAGGGGTACTTACTACAGAACCGCGGAGAAACCCCACTATAATCAGGGCGCTTGCTAGAATTACATGACCCGGGGAGTGCGAAACCCGTAGCACACTTAACACCAAGACAACTGGCACTAATGCATACCACGGTGCTCCAATAAATGCTAGACTGACACCCACAATGACACTAAGTGAAAGCAACAACACCGGCCGCACAAAAACACCCCCACCTAAACTTCTAGTTAAGGTGGGGGCAAACCTGCTATATCTTGAAAGCAGATCATATTTCTTGCATGGCTTCGGACATGAGCTCAATTGCATGCTCCCCCCACTTTACAACATAACCTGTTTCAGATTATGAAAAGTGGGGGGACACGTGACTACCGAAATGTAGTCCAAGCGGGGATGGTGGGCATAGGCCTCGCATCTAGCCGCACTATATTTTCTTCTCGACCGTTCAGTGCGTTGATAAATATCAAGAAGTTCTCATTGCCACGCTGTACTGCGAACTCCCAGCACATGACTTCTACACCGCGTCGGTCAAAAATCACAACCCGCTGGGACGTTCCTACTACCGTGAGTGAATTGTTAAGGCGCTTTGCAGCTTCAGCACCTGTCAACCCCTCAGGGAAATTGCCACGCTTTCTGTGGTACATGGTATAACCGTTGCCCTCGTAGCTTAAGATTTCCCCATTGTCTTGCGAAATACGTACGCGCAATAGGTCTGGGTAAAACAGCATACCGTTTTCTTCATGACAGAAGGTGAAAACCGCGCTATCACCCCACTCTTCTACGCCCAGCAGCACCACGCTATCAATACCCTTAGCCGCTACGTACTGTTCTGCTCGCTGTTGTGCATCGGCTATAGATAGGATCGGTTGACTAGGTGTGCGCTCGTTGAACATTTGGAACACACGCCCGCCATTACGTACCACCTCAACCGTAATGCGACGGTTGTTACCAGCCGGATGGGCAAACGTAAAGGTATAATGTGGAACCTCTGCTTCTATGACTTCCTCTTGACTGATCACCTGCAGGTCTGCCCCAAGATCAACCACAAACTCACGCGCCTTCTCCATAGCAGCCTCCGCAGTAATTGGTTCTGCAGTTACTGCGATGGCAGGGGGCTTAGCCACGTTAACATGTTCTCCAAATGATACCTCCGGAAACTGTTGTACTTGATCCTCAACCAATCTGAACTGTCCCATTACCTGGCTATCACGCGGCGCTGTGTCATTAAGCGTCTGGACTTCTAGTGTTGTCCAGCGCAAATTGTTGCCTAGTACCGAGGCTTGTAGAGCGATGAGAGAGTTAGACAGCTCACGCGCTTGAGCACGCAGTTGCTCCAACATATCCCGTTCTTGTTCATTAGGCAGTACGCCGGTAGAAGCAATGGAGAGCACGGCATCACCTAAGCGGGCCAGAAAACGTTCCGTGCTTTGCAACTCGACCACTCCTAACGGTATCTGCCCAATCTTCTCCTGAGCGGCGTAAGCTTGACGCCAAACAGCTGAAAGTCTAATCATGGCCTGTTCAGGTGTACTCGTCACTGTTGCCTTAGCTAGTTCTGAATCAATAGCCCCCATATTAAAACTCAGTTCATGGAAGGCCCGCTGATATGTGTTCTCGAGTCTGGTTAGAAATTGATTCTTAAGGCGCATCTGCGAAAAGCCCCAATAAAGGCTAGCCGCCACAATTGCCAATAATGCTACAGCTATCCAAGGTACTCTGCGCACCAAGTTCCCTCCTTCTCACAAAACTTAACGACAAAAGCGGTGTCTCCCAATGCTCTTGATATAGGGGCGCGACCAAATCCAGGCTGAAGTAGCGGTCTGGGGATTAAAGTAGTACAACGCACCGCCACTCGGATCCCAGCCATTAACTGCCAACTGAGCTGCGCGATAGGCCTCTTCATTTGGCGTAAGATAGAACTGGCCATCTGCCACTGCAGTGAAAGCCAGCGGTTGAAAAATTACGCCGCTAATTGTGGTGGGGAAAATCGGACTACGTACCCGATTGAGAATTACTGCTGCGACCGCAACTTGCCCTTCAAACGGCTCGCCTCGTGCCTCACTGTAAACTGCGCGTGCCAGAAGATGCCTGTCGTTCGGGCTGACTGAATTCACTGGCGTTACTGCTGCTGTCTTATTCACCTGTGCCTGTTGCACCGATCGGATCGTAATACCCAAGGCAGCAAAAGTCCTTTCTGCTACTATGCCCGTCACAGGTAAGCCATTGCGCTGCTGAAATAATCGAATTGCTACCAAGGTCTGAGGGCCAAAAACTCCGTTAACGGGACCGTTGAAGTACCCCCAGCGGCTAAGGCGTCGTTGTACCTCAGAAACATCGTCTCCCCGGTCACCTTGCCGAAGATTTCGGGAACCAGGGACCTGAGCAGTGCCAGTCAGTGGTATAAGCGCCAGCATGATGAGAAGCAAAACTAAGCAAATTTTCAAGCTCCGCATCCTTTCACCTCCACTTTTAGCTTTGCCCATCCCACTCAAATCATGCAAAAGCAAACACGGTCCCCCGTGTTTGCTTGATTGCGGTTATTAATTGATGCGAATCAGGTCCTTTAGGCTCTCAAACGTCTTTTCGCCAATCCCTTTGACGTTCATGATATCTTCTATCTTCTTAAATGGTCCATTCTGCGTACGGTAGGTAATTATATCGCCAGCCTTAACAGGGCCAATCCCCGGTAGAGTTTCGAGCTGTGCCTGAGTAGCCGTATTGATATTTACCTGAGCATTAGTTGGGATCGTTGTATTGCTAGCAGCAAGCACCGGTGCCGAGGGATCTCCTTGGATGTAAATATGCACCTGCTCGCCATCGACTAAGACTCTAGCCAAATTTATGCGCTCCAAATCTGCATCAGCGAGTGCTCCTCCGGCAGTTTCCAGCACTGACAGTACGCGACTACCGGCTGGCAAGCTATAGACGCTTGGTCGCACTACCGCCCCGCTAATATACACCACAACTGGCGACTCTTCAGTCGCTTCTGGGATATCTTGCTTCGGTGCCTCCAAGTAAATAACCTCTGGTGAGCGCTGCAGTGCCACAAACAGGTAAACGTTAATGGATAAGGAGAGAACCACTATTATAGCTAAACCTATGACCATGCCTCGGTCTTGCATCTAGAACCACCTCTATATCAGAATACGACATGAATACACATTTTCCCTTCACCCTGTGACAAAATGTGACCATCAGTAGGACTCTTAAGCATTCTTTACTTTGACACCTGGGCTCCTGCCCTGCATACTTGTCTTACTAGTCTGAACTGGAGGGTTAATTGTTAATATAGATATTACCTACTGCTTTGCAGATAATGCGACTGTTGAATGGGCTGCTCGGGAGTGGAGCCAAGTTGTAGCCAATCATATGCACATCGACGACGGGTTCACACTCATTGCTTGCTGTGCTGATATCCCCATCGCTCTAATTTCGATTATCTATCGTGAGCTACCCGCTCCGCTCTCTACCACGACCGAGGCATTTATCGATATTATTGAAGTCAGGCCGGAGTTTCGCCGGATGGGAATTGCACGGCAACTAGTAGAGCGGGCCTGCAAGGAAGCAGCGAATACTAATAGTCATCAATTGCGCGGCTGGAGCTCCGCAGACAAGATAGAAGCCCTTCCCATGTGGAAAGAACTCGGCTTTACAATGTGCCCAGCGACCATTTATCCCCATGGGCAAGAAGTTAAGGGCTATTACTTCGCGAAGCTGCTGTAATCCCAAACAATATTCCCGTAGGAGTATACTTTTCTGCCTCGCAGCATACAGCCTCATTGCCCAGCTTCTTAAAACTTGTGTATTAAGCTGAGGTGGAAAGACGGGCCCCAGCAGCTAGTCCTGCTGTCTCGGGCCCGTCTTAAACTTATACTCGGATGCCCTCTGCCACATAAGCGAACAGGCTCTTCTTATGACCACTGCTGTCCTCACCTGAAGCCTCGCATAAACGCCTATAATGCCCACCCGCGCTCAGTAGCTCCTCGTGAGTTCCCTGCTCCACTATCCTACCTCCTGCAACCACAAAGATCATGTCAGCCTGTCGCGCGGTAGATAGGCGGTGAGCGATAAGCAGAGTAGTGCGACCTTCCATGAGGCGGCGCAGAGCCTCCCAAACCAAGTGTTCCGACTCATTATCTATATTTGATGTGGCTTCATCCAGCAATAAGATCGGAGCATCCTTAAGCAAGGCCCGCGCTATGGCTATTCGCTGCCGCTGTCCTCCCGAAAGCAGAGCCCCACGTTCTCCAACCTCGGTACGATACCCTTGGACAAATGACGAGATAAATTCATGTGCATTGGCAGCCTTAGCAGCTGCTATCACAGCCTCTTCGCTTACGTCATCTCTTCCGCAGGAGATGTTGTCGTAGATAGTCCCCGAGTAGAGGTACGCATCCTGCGGAACTAGGGCCACCATGCCGCGCAACTCTGGCAGTGAGTATTCGCCGATGTCACGTCCGCAGACACCAATAATCCCATGGTCCACAGGATAGAACCCCAGCAATAGCTTAAATATTGTACTCTTCCCGCCGCCGCTTTCACCCACAAAGGCAATAGTTGAACCAATGGGAGCCTGAAATGATACACCGTTCAGAGCCGCGACCTCTCCGTAGGAAAAAGAGACGTTTTTGAAGCTTACTGCACCACCATCGCTTGTCGAGAGTCCTCTAGAGACTATTCGCTCAGGTGTGGCGTCAAGTACCTCCATAATGCGTGCCGACGCAGCTAGCGTTTGCTGAAGTGAAGACCAAAGGCCGCCAACCATTCTAAAAGGCCTGACCATCACTTGGCTAAACTGGACAACCGCCACAACCTCGCCCGGCGTCAATTCTTGATGCAGGAGCATGTAACTGCCAAGGGCCACCACTGCTAGGAAATTTGCCGCTCCTAGAAGGTTATTGGTCGCGCTGACGCAGCTTTGAAGGCCCGTTAGTCGTATACTCCTTTCCCGGTACTCCTCACTTTCTTCACTAAATCGGCTCACTAGAACGTGGCTAAAATTATACGCTCTGGCCACCGTGAGGCCATCCACCATGTCCTTAAAGCGCGCATTGAGTCTTGCCAAACCATCTTGGACATATCTACTCAGACGCTGCAGAGGCGCCGCTGCATAATGATTAAGAATTATCGATGTGGCTACTATAAACAGCGGAACGGCCATAAATCTCCAATCAATAAGGACAATGAATGTGGCTGACACTATAGCGCTAACTACTTGGGATAGGAACTCGATCAGTTCTTCGCTCAAAAACTGCTTACTAACGTTAATGTCATTGGTTAGACGGGAAACAATTTCTTGAGAGTGATTAGCTTCAAAGTATGTTAACGGCAGCTTTTGTAGGTGATCAAAAAGGTTCTGTCGCCACTGCTGAATTGCCCGTTCAGCGGCTCTAACGGTTAGGCGACTCGCAACTGGTAGCAAGCATGCCATCAATAAAATCACAGCACCATACCGGCCAACGCTGCTTAGTAACAGATGGGAATCTGCTGTAACAGATGCGTTGACCAAGCCCTTTAATAGGAGAGCAAGAGCTACTTGGATTCCCGTCTCTGAGACGACAGTCATGCCTCCTCCCATTACGAAACTCGGCCAGCAACCCCTCATATAGTAGAGCAGCCTGAGGCTGTCACGATTTGACTGAGACATGGTCAACACACCTCCACAGCGCCAATATGATGCTCCGTCTGTGCTCTGTGAGCATACTGATACAGGCTGGCATAGTATCCTTGGCGCGCCAATAGGTCTGTATGCGTACCATCTTCTACCACACGCCCTTTGTCTAATACCGCTATACGATCTACCTTCTCTAATAGATGCAAACGATGGGTGATAATCACCTTGGTGCCCTCGAATTGTAATATATTATTATACACAGTCGATTCAGATTCCGTGTCCAGGGCAGCTGTCGCTTCATCTAGCACGAGTAAAGGAGCTCCGCGCAGAATTGCTCTCGCCAAGGACATACGCTGCCTTTGACCCCCTGACAGATTGATGCCCTGCTCTGCCAGCAGAGTCTGATATCCTTCCGGGAGTTCACAGATAAACTCATCTGCTCCTGCCCTTATGGCAGCCTCCCTGATTTCTTGCAGCGAAGCATTTGGTCGTCCATAACTTATATTTTCTGCCACTGAGACAGGCAACAGGAAGGCCTCCTGTGGAACATATGCTATCTTCTCGCGGATGCATGCGAGATTGACCGAATCATAGGGTTGGCCAAAAAACCGTAGGCTCCCAGAGCAGGGAGCTCTGAAACCTAATAAGATTGAGAGCAGGGTGCTCTTACCAGCCCCGCTAGCCCCTACTATAGCTAACGCCTCACCCTTGCGTATCTTCAGGGTTAGGACTCACAGCACTGCCTCTTGAGTTTGGTATGTAAACGAAACCTGATCGAACTCTACAGCATACTCTACGTCCTCATAAGCAAAGCGTGTTATCCCGCCGGTTCGTTCTGTGGGGAAGGTGAGTATTTCAAATATTCTATCAGCTGCCTGTAAAGCCGCCTTGATGTTGGCGAAGTTCTGCGCCATACCCTGAAGGGGCCACGTCAGATTGTTCAGCAGATTAAGCATCATCAGCAACTGCCCAAGACTCAGCTTACCGCTGATGACTTCGAAACCACCTACTCCAAACAGTATTAAGAACGGCATAACCGATAAGACCAGCATGGCTGAGTTAAGCTGCCCTTTGACGAAGGCAAGCTTCACAGCCCTGTTTACGGCGCGCTCTCCTGCAAGGTAGAAACGCCGTTCCAGATGGTTCTGCAAATTGTACGCCTTGGTAACCACAATTCCTGATGTAGCGTCCTGAGCCAAGGCATTAATCACCGCCATATCGCCCTGCCATTCCTTCAGACTCGTGCCCATAGCCTTACCAAGGATAGAGGCAATCACTACCATTACTGGCGCCACAGAAACTGTGAGTAGTGTCACCTTCCACGACACAGTCCCTAAAACGACTAATGCCGCCACAAAGCCCAACAAACCCTGTATTAGACTTGGTATTTCACTTGCTACCATATATCTAATGGCTTGAATATCATTACTCAAGCGAGAAATATAATCTCCGCTGTGCTTAAGCTCTAGTGACGGAATAGATACATGGCTAATATGAAGGCTGACCTTTTCGCGCAAATTGTGCGTAACAATTTCGGCGATACGCCTCGCTAAGACCTGGCGAACGAAAATTGCTAGATCTGAAGATAGCCATAGTAATGCCAGAAGGTAGAACACTTGCGTGAATGATGCTTTGTCAGCCATTAACCCTACATCAACGATCTTACCAAGCTGACGTGCAAGTAGAATCCCAAGGCTCACTTGGACTACAACAAGCAATAGCGCGGCGATGAGCTCTATTCTGCGTTTTCGAGCATATAACCACAGTAACCAGCGTCCATTGGTATCGAAGTTCTTTTTCAAAGTCCCCCTCCTACTATGCATAATCAAGTAGCTTTTCGGCGCTCTGCCAACCATACCCCTTATTCCAGTATTCAAACTTGATTACGAGATAGTTCACCTAGGCCACCATCCCCATTTATTCTAGTACGACACCGTGCTGGAATATTCCTTCCTTATTGCCAGCTCATTTTCACTATTTAAGACACTTTTTTAAATATACTGTTAATCGTCAGGCAATAGGAGCTTTTTTTGAGGTTTTTTCTAGAAATTCTGTAAGATTAAGCTTGGGAGAACGTCCTATAATGAGAAGCTTTCGGAAGACCTGACTTCAGAGACCTTTCTGAAAGCCATGAAAAACCTTGAAAGCTTCAGGGGAGATTATCCTCAATGAGAATTTATCATATTCTTCATCAGATGGAAGAACCTTATAAGGAAGTCTTTTCTCTCCGATTTTTTGGAGAACTGAGTTTTCGGGATATAGGCAAGACTGAAAATTGGTCTTGTGTCACCTATCACCGTGCCCGGAAGAAGATCAAGGAAAGAATGGAGGGAAAACATGAACCTGGACTGTAACATCATCAATGAACTGCACCCCATATCACGGACAGTAGTGGCTCATTTCGGTACGCAATACTCACATAAAGAGGAAGGTTACCCTCAACAGAATGCTGAACTATACAAAATAGCATTAAACCCCTTCATCAAGCCATGGAGGGGTTTGCTTGTTAGTGCATGGGTCATTCAATGGATTTCAAGGAGCCTACCATGTCAATATCCTTGATTTTTCCGAAGAGTATTTTGTTGATCAGCATGGAAAGCGCCAAAGTGCCGAGGATGGTGATCCCATAGGAGGGGACAGAGATAATGGCGGGCAGGTCCAGGGAATCCGGCATGGTGGACAGCAGGAAGATGAGCAGGGCATACCCTGCTGGGAGGCCGAGCAGGATGCCGGTGATGGTCAGCCATATGTTCTGTTTTTGTAGAAGGGCTTCGAGTTGCGCGGGGTAAAAGCCCAACACCTTGAGGGTGGCCAACTCTCGGATGCGCTCTGTAAAGGAAAGAGTTCCTAGATTATACAGGACAACGCTTCCTAATAGTACCGCGGCCAGTATCAGAATGATGACAATCATTTCTATGTTCTCCAGCAGGGCATCAAGGTTCTGGATCAGATCACTGCGCCGCTGCACCGTAGATACGGCTGCATTCCCTTCGACGTCTGGGGCGGCGGAGGGGCTGAGTAGGGCGGTGGGTACAAAATGGGAATTTGTTTGCTGCTCATAGAGGGCTTTGGTCATTGCGATACCCTGCCCAATAGGAGCAAAATATTGCATCTCGATGGTGGATGTATGCCAGTCCCTTTTACCGAACATCCGCCATTCCACGGCGTCACCGGGCGATACATTCAAAAGCGCCGCCATTTTGTACGAGATGCCGATGCCGTCGCCAGGCAGTACGATCGGTTTTTTTTGGCGGTCGATAAACCGGATTTTTTCCCCTTTATCTAGGATGATGATGGAGGCGGTTTCATTTCTGTGGAGGGTTCTGATTTGTATTGGGGATTCCAGAATCCATTGACCCTTGTATATGGTTTCCAAGGCTTCAAGCGTTTCCTCCTTGACGGCGTGGTGCAAATGAATTTTGCTTTCATATAAATGCAGGTCTTCATACATCCATTGATTGATTCTGCTGAGGGTATCTCGCAAGCCAAGACCAAAGATCAGCAATGCCGTACAGCCGAGAACCCCGGCAACGGCCATGAGGGATCGAAAATTGTTACGCAGGATGTCCCGGATATTCCATTGGGTAGAAAAACCAAGACGGCGCCAAAGACTGCTTTTCTCCAAGCGTGTATGGCGTCCCGCCTTTGGTGGTCTGGGCCTCAGTGCGGATGCCGGCACCTCCTTCAATTCCCTGCGGCAGGCAAGATAGCTGGCGGCACCACAGCACAGGGCGACAATAAAAACTGCGGCAAAATCGGGTAGGGATAATACGGCATACCAGTTGGGCAGGGTATATATGGCCTTTTGCATATTGAAAAGGATAGGCGGTATGATGAGGGGACCTGCCAGCAGGCCCAAAAGTCCTCCCATCAAGCCGAGCCATAAGCCGTAGGAGATATAATGAAACAAGATGTTGCCTCTGGAATATCCCATTGCCTTCAGTATGCCGATTTGGCTTCTTTGATTGACGGTCATCCTGATCATGGTGGTGAACATGGACAGCACGACAATCAGGAAAAATACCACCGGGAAGATACGCCCTATGGCCTGTTGCTGTTCGATTTCGACCTGAAATACAGCTACGCTGGGATGAGTAACCCGGGTCAGCTGCAGGATAAAGCGATCCGGAAAGAGTGTCTCTATCTGCTCTAGCATCTGATCCGTATCCGTTTGGTCATTGAGGGTAAGTAGCAGCTGATTGTAGAGAAAAGAGCCGACATTTTCCACGGCGGATTTGGGGACGAATGCAAACCCGAAGTCTCCCGGATTGGGCATCATCATCGTATCGTCCTTGACATTGTGAACAAATTCCGGATGATGGATTAAGCCTAATATGGGCAGGGAAAAACTTGTGCCCGCTACCTCTATGGCCAGGGTATCGCCGATCTTCATATTGTGGGCAGCCCCAAGGGATGCATCAAGCCATACACCCTTGCGGGAGAGATCAAAGATCTCGCCCTCGACAACATAAGGCCTAGATATCCTGTCTTCTTCCAGCAGGTGGACCCTGAGGGTGGGCCGCCCGGGGATGTCTGCGATACCGTCGATGCTAAGGCGGCGTACTGCCTGGACCACATGGTCGAGGGCCAGGGCCCTATCCACATCGTCCTGGGTAAAGTAACGGCTGATGACCCAGATATCTGCTAGGTCGGTTTCCTCGTAATATCGGTTGACTTCCCTTTCCATCCCAACCCAATTTACTTGAATACCTGTATATATAAGGACGCCCAGAAGAGCCATCAGGAAGATTGATATAAATTGTGTACTGTTCAGCTTCATATCCCGGAGCATCTTCCTCCGCAGCATCACCATCTCACATCCTCGATACGGACAGGAGCCGGATTGACCAGTTGCGACATGATTTTCCCGCTGCGCATTTTGATGACGCGGTCTGCGGCAGGGGCCAGTGTTGAATTGTGAGTGACAATCACCACGGTGTGCCTGTGTTCCCGACTCATTTTTTGTAGCAGGGCAAGAATGAGGATGCCGGTTTCGCTGTCCAGAGCCCCTGTGGGTTCGTCACAGAGCAACAGCTTTGGGTTTTTGCATATGGCCCTGGCAATGGATACGCGCTGCTGCTCTCCACCGGATAATTGGGAGGGAAAGTGATTGATATGCTCCGATAGGCCTACCTGCGCCAAGGTTGCCTGGGGGTCTAGGGCATCCCTTCTTACTTCCTTTGAAAGGGATACATTCTCAAGGGCAGTAAGGGTGGGGATGAGGTTGTAGAATTGAAAAACAAACCCGATGGCATCACGCCGATAGGCGGTTAGGGCGTTCTCGTTGTATTTTGTTATATCCTCCCCATCGATATAAATCGCGCCATGGGTTACTGAATCCATTCCCCCTAGGAGGTTAAGCACTGTGCTTTTCCCTGCGCCGCTGGGGCCTAAAATGATGACGAATTCTCCCTTCTCTATTTCGAAGGATACATCATCGGCAGCGTGGATAACATTAGTACCCTGACGATACTCCTTGCATACATGCTCGAATTGAATTAACGACATAAAATCTCCTTTCCAGTTCTTCATTTTCATGGTGTCAGCATTTTTCTGATCAGCAGCTTCAGCTCTTCCTTCACGGTATCAATATCTACCGGGAAATCACATTGGGTTGCAGATTCAAACAGGCTGTGGACCATGATGAAGAGCAACTTGCTATAAATGGCTGGATCCACCTGACGAAAGAACCCCTTTTGGATGCAAATCTCCACATAGGTGATGATGGGAACCAACATCTCATCGGTATATAGGGGTGATTCATAACCACTGTCCCTCAGAAGAATGAGTATATCGGGAGTATGTATCATTTTCATAAATGCCTCATGCTTTTTTACCATCAGGGACATTCTATCCAACAAAAGATCAATATCATGAAATGGGTTATCCGTTGTATGGGACAGGCTTTCCTTCAATATGCAGCCGAAGACATCATACATCTCCTTGACCAAATCCATCAACATATCGTATTTGGTTTCCCAATAGAGGTAAAAGGTCCCCTTGGCATAGCCTGCGCCATCAACAATCGCCTTGACGGTGGCACCGTCAAATCCCTTTTGATTGATGAGCTCGAGTGCACTCTGCCGCAGTCGGTGCTTTGTTTCCTTGCTTTTTTTTGTCTTGTCATGCATCAACAAGCACCTCACTTATGACTCCTGATCATGTTTTCATTGTATCCCGGGACTATTATTTATTTCAATGTACAAATGTGTGCTTTGGGTCAGTTTTTGCGTGGAGGGAGATGGGCAATTAGTTGCAGGAATTAGCCATAAAATACCGCATTATAGATCTTCTTGCCGGATGATTTGAATTATTGCCCGGGCTTATGGACTTAAGCAAACTAGCAATATCCTGTGTTGCTGATATCTCCCAGTATAAGCAGGCGGCCCATAATGTAATAGAGTCAAATTGGAGCATAGGGCGTCCGTCCAAGTCGCAAACCGGTGTTGACCAAGATATGGGCAAAGCCCCTCCTATGACTGATATTCTCTGCTCGATGCGTTGTGCTTGGGAAAAACATGGCCAGTGAAACACCTTCTCCGGCATCGCATGAAGATGATTTGCTCTGACTGACTGTTTGGTAAGATGTGCAGTCCACTGGTAGGAAATAAAGTCGGTAGATTCTACCAATTTTTGTATACGCGGTCGAGATATCCTCTTGGTTAGGATCTAATGTTCTCAGTATATAAAAAATAACCGTCCAAAAAAGACGGTTAAAACCCTGACAGGTACTAGTTTCTTTGGTGGAGCATAGCGGGATCGAACCGCTGACCTCTTGACTGCCAGTCAAGCGCTCTCCCAGCTGAGCTAATGCCCCATAACCTCTGGTAATCATTTGCTAGTAGCTCAACAATGGAGCTATGAGCTACGTTAGTAATTATAAGCTAGGATGCTGACTCGTGTCAACGGGATGGAGGCAGTAAGTTATTACCTAGCGGCAATTTGGATACGTAGAGTGTTAGAATCTGGCTTATCTTGCGTGCCAAATTCATATGCTTCGTTTTGACGGAAGCCACTTTCATGCAGTATTTTGAGCAGAGAATTAACCTCAAAAAATGTCTGTCGATGTATTTCTTCAAAACGCGTCCAGCTATTATTTGCGCCACGCACAAAGCCTGTGAGGTGCTGGGTGATGCGTGCCTTACTCATGGTCACGTTTAACATATAGCAGCTATTCTCACCGACACGATTGTAATAAGGGCTGTTTAGCCAGCCTGTAATGTGCCCGGGGCCATGTACGTCGAATAATAGTACGCCGTTGTCTGTAAGAAGCTGACGCGCACCGTTAAGAAAAAGCGTAAGTTCGCCTATACTACGCAAGTAGTTTACTACATCACAAGCGGCGACGACGGCGTCGAACTTTCCTAAATCAGGCGGTAAGCGGCGCAGATCGAGGCGTAGCAAGCTACACTGTGAGTAGCCTCTCAGCTTCGCCTCCGCTTGGGTCAACATTTCGATGGAGTTATCTGAGGCCACGACACTAAGCCCAGCCTTAAGCATGTGCTCCGTTAAGCTACCGGTACCGCAGCCGACTTCTAGGACTCGCATACCTTTGTATAGGGAAAAGGTGGTGGCAAGGTATTGCCACCACTCGGTATAATCGATATTTTGCATCCACTTGTCATAGACCTCGGCAAAGCGTACATACTGGCGTTTCATGCGTAAGTGAGGATAGCCTCGGCCCATAGCCGTTCTAGGCTGTAGAATTCCCGGGTCTCTTCCTCAAACACATGAACTACAATCGAGCCGTAGTCGAGCAAAATCCACTTTCCATCTGGGTCGCCTTCACGACTTATGAGTTGAACAGAACCCTGTGGTAGCTCTTTCTGTAGATGATCTGCGATAGCCAAGGTCTGTGTACGAGACTGGGCACTAACAATCAAAAAATAGTCTGTGACTAGTGATACCTCCCTAAGGTCAAGAATTACGGGCCGCAGGGCTTTCTTGTCTTTAGCAAGGCTAACTGCCTGCTGGACTAATGCTTCTGATGTTATAACTCCCACTCCTATCTAGTGAAATCAGCGCCTATGGTTATGGTTACATCGATGGCGCGGGCGGGTTTCTCGCTGTATAACACACCCTGCCGGAGCACTCGGAATACCAGTAAGCCTGCTGCATCGTAACTGTTGTGGGCGGTAATCTTCGTCTTCTCTACAGTGTTGGACGCAGTTTTAACCGACACAACGTTAAACCCACGTCGCTCTAGAATTTCCTTGGCACGGCTCCCCATGTTCTCACCACTAGCATCTTCAATGGCAATGGAGATAGTACTGGGGTCGCCCTGCATTTCATCCCAGAAATGCTCTTGTAAGAGTAGATCCATCTCCGCTTCGTCAACGAGCCAGTAACTGCCGCCATTAACCCACCCATCTGTGCCTGGAAGCATATGCATGGTCACACTTTTGTCGCTGATCTTATCAACCAAAGGTAAGTACTTAAGGATATCTACGGCATCGACATTAGTCTTGACGCTTTGCCTAACGATTTCAATAAGCTGATTAATGCGGAGCAAATTAGAGGGCTTAAGCACGGTTTTAAGTGTAGCTATTACAAACTTCTGCTGACGCTTAATACGATTAATATCGCTATCATTACCGCGGTAACGGACATATTGCTCAGCCTTATCTCCATCAAGCTCTTGCTGTCCTTGTTGGAGATGGATATAGAGGTCTTGATACGGATCGACATAATCCATATCAAACTCTACATAATAGTCAACACCACCAATGGCGTCGATAACTCTTCGAAAACCTGCATTATCTATGCGCACATAATAGTGAATAGGCACGTCAAGTAACTCCTCTACTGTGTCAACCGCCAGCTGCACTCCACCATAAGCATGAGCAGCGTTAATCTTGTCGAGACTAGGACGACCAAGTATAACGACCCTACTATCACGCGGTAGGGACAAGACATTTACCTCAAATGTATTAGGATCGAAGCTAACTACCATCATGGTATCGGTGCGACTCTGAACCTTTATTCCACCTGGCAGCAGTCCAGCGTCTGTACCTAAAACTAGCACGTTGACTTTGCTACTTTTCATAGGGGGTTCCAGTAATATTGGTTCTTCCGTAAGTCCTTGAGTTGCCATGCTGTTTAATACAAGCACCGTGGAGCCAACTAAACCACTTAGTATCAGACACAAAACAGCTAATGAGTTCCGCAACATCTTGTTGTGCATATCAGTATCGCCTCCACAGTATACAAAGATATACCTATCATAAACTTAATTCTGCTCAATCGGTAGCCCCATCATCTGGTACATAGAGATGATTTTTGTAAATATAGTTCTCTACCGCCTCTGGTACAAGGTACCGGATTGGCTCACCAATAGTTATACGCCGCCTCAAGTCCGTGGATGAGATAGCCATGGCTGGTACCTCGATCAAATGGATACTGCCATTTTCCTTAAAACGTGAAAGGTCGGCGTGTGCCATATAATCTAACAATGTGAAGCCAGGACGGCTAGCTGCAACGAAATGACAGATGCTCAGGAGCTCTTCAGCCTTGTACCAGGTGAGGATATCCCGCATGACATCTGCCCCAGTTATAAAAAAAAGTTCTATATTTTGACC
Source organism: Bacillota bacterium (assembly GCA_009773495.1). Taxonomy (GTDB): domain Bacteria; phylum Bacillota; class UBA994; order UBA994; family UBA994; genus WSXW01. The sequence continues at coordinate 141,535 of WSXW01000002.1, read as the reverse complement.
GTACTCTGCTTTGAGATGGCTGACTGTGTCGTAGGTATAAGTGAACCCAGGTCGGTCGATCTCAAGCCGCGAGATATGAAACATGGGGTTATTAGCGATAGCCAAAAATGTCATTAGGTAGCGATGTTCCGGCGAAGAAACTTTCCTCCCCTGTTTATGGGGCGGTTGGCCAGACGGAACGAATAATACTTGGTCTAACTTAAACTGATGGCGAGCCGCCTCTGCGGTGACCAAGTGGCCCCAGTGTATGGGGTCAAATGTCCCACCCATAATGCCTAAGCGCATAATACACCTCTATTCAGGTTCTTCGTCATAGAAGGAGAATTCGGCTTCACCGATACGTACCGGATCGCCTTCATGGATACCGGAATCACGCAGTAGCTGGAATACTCCCAAACGCTTGAAAGCTGACTGTAATCTCTGCAAAGCCTCATCGTTATCGATATTGCTACGCGCGATAATCCTCTCTACCTCGGTACCGCGCACCACAAACACACCCTGTTCTCGTGTAACATGCAGCTTCACATCTGGTTCAACCTCTAACACGGTTTCTACCCTATGGAGTTCCGGTTTGGGAAGCTGTTCAACTAAATCCATGGCGCGATGCAATAAAGGAACAACACCTTCGCCAATAACTGCGGAGATGGGGTAGACTTCAAGCCCTTGAGCCTTTAGCCTCTCCAGCAGCCCCTTAAGGGTGCCTTCGTCAGTAATGGCGTCGATCTTGTTAAGAGCGATAATTTGCGGACGCGAAGCCAGGGTTGGTGAATAGCTCTTGAGCTCATTGTTAATGACTTCGATGTCACTTACGGGGTCGCGTCCCTCAGTTCCAGCACCGTCAACCACATGAATGAGTATGCGGGTGCGCTCGACATGGCGTAAGAATTCATGCCCTAGACCCTGCCCTTCATGGGCTCCCTCTATAAGTCCAGGAATGTCCGCCATAATAAAACTCCGCCCGCTAATGGCAACTACGCCTAGGTTAGGCTCCAAGGTTGTAAAGTGGTAGTCTGCTATTTTAGGCCTAGCTGCAGAGACTACGGAAAGAAGCGTGGACTTACCAGCGTTGGGAAAGCCTACCAATCCTACATCGGCTATAGTTTTTAGTTCTAAACGTATTTCGCGTTCAATGCCGGGTTCACCTTTCTCTGCAATGGTAGGAGCTTGCTGAACCGCTGTAGCAAAGCGAGCATTGCCTCTGCCGCCTTTACCTCCAGGCAACAATAACACCGTATCACCTTCCTGGACCAGATCAACGATGACCTTGCCAGTGAGGTCATCATACACAACTGTACCAGGCGGCACACGTAATGTAATATCTTCGGCCTTGTGCCCATGCATGTTGCGGTTCTGCCCATTGCGCCCGTTTTCTGCCCGAAAATGCTTCTTGTAGCGATAATCCATGAGGGTATGCATATTAGAGTCGGCAAGGACAAATACGTTTCCGCCCTTACCCCCATCCCCCCCTGACGGCCCCCCGGTCGGTACATATTTCTCACGACGAAAGGTCGAAGCCCCGTCTCCGCCGCTACCAGAACGAACTGTTATTTTTACGCGATCAACAAACATTTAGTGACCTCCTAGTTTTTCTGCGGATGGCGCATTCTCGTCCTTGGTTCCTCGTGGAATGTACACAGAACACAGTACACAGTACACGGTGGGTAAGGCCGGCCCTAAAAAGCGGCAAGTGAAGCTGATAGCACTCCGTTTCTCTGGCGGCTGGCGGCTAGTGGCCACTCAGTGGCTTTTTCACCTGCAAGGTTATATTGTGCTCGACATAGCTCCAAGATAGGTTGGCCCCTGAACCAAGATTAATGCGCAGCTTCTTAGGTAGAGTCGCCGCCGCTACGGGGGCTCCCGGTGCTAAGAATTGAATTTCCCACACGCTCAGGTCTTCAACGAGCTCCAACTCAACTTCAGTTAGACCTGTAGCTTCTGCCAAGCCTTTATAGTATGCCCAGACTGCCTGCAAGCCGTTTGCCCAAGTTGCCCACTCCTGATTAAATCCTGCCCATTTACCCGAGGCCCTAAAACTCAAGCGAATACCGCAGCTTTCGGCTTCTTCACAGATATCGAATAGGAGACAGCTAAGCTCCCCGTTTTGTATGCTGAAAATCTGACCCGCTAATCGTATGCGCGCAATGGCACGGTCGATCCGACTCAGCACTTCCTGAGCAGGTTTATTTAGCTGCACAAATCCATATACCAACTGTAAATCGTTCAGCAAATCGTGTCTAAACTGGCTGAAGCGCGGACTAAAGTCATGAACCTGAGGTATGACTGGTATCTGTTCTCGCCAACCGTAATAAAGAAACAATGCCACTACTACCGCCAACAGCGCACGTACTGCTAGCCACGGTAGCATCGCCGCCGCAGCAAGGAACAAAGCAAGTATTAGTCTTTGTGGTAGTTTTCTCATATAGCACCACCTAAGAAAAAAACCCGGTATCAGCACCGGGCTTTCCTACTGTCAAAACTTTAGGCTTCTACAGCGTATACGCTTACTTGCTTGCGATCTTTACCATAACGCTCGAAAGCTACCTTGCCCTCTACGAGCGCAAATAAAGTATCGTCACCGCCGATGCCAACATTATGACCAGGGTGAACCTTGGTACCGCGTTGGCGCACGAGAATGGAGCCAGCGCTAACTACTTGCCCGTCCTGGCGTTTTACACCTAGACGTTGAGCATGGGAATCGCGACCGTTGCGTGAACTACCTACACCTTTTTTATGAGCCATTAGTGCACCTCCTTAGTTAACGGCGATTGATTCGATTACAACCCTAGTGAAAGGCTGGCGATGGCCGTTTTTCTTACGATAACGGGACTTAGCTTTGTAACGGAAGATGATAATCTTTGGACCTTTGCCGTGTTCTACAACTTTAGCTACTACTTGAGCGTTAGGCAGAATTGGAGCACCTACAGATACATCACTACCATTACCAACAGCAATTACTTCTTTGAACTCAAACGTATCACCCACGTTAGCGTTTAGCTTCTCAACGTAAATGACATCTCCCTGGTGAACGCGGTATTGCTTACCGCCTGTCTCAATGATGGCAAACATGTTAGACCTCCTGACTAGACTCGCCGTCGAACGGGGGCGATTGCGCGCACTTAAAGCCCTAGACGTGCGGTTTTCGGATTACTTTCACAAAGGAAAAAAATAATCCTACGAGTGTTAATTTTAACATGGAAATCGATGATGGTCAACCAGTAGCTTGAAGGATGCCACTAGCCGCCGGCCGCCGGCCCCCAGCAAGTCCTTAGACGCTACGTTCCACTGTGTTCTGTGTACCGTGTACGGCCTCTACTAGGAACAAGGAACGAGGAACTAGGAACGCGTAAAAAGCTTCGCCCTCGCAAACGTCTTATCCACCTTCGTTATTTCAAAGGTGGTCCTCTTGCCTACTAAAGACGCGGCCTGATCGATTTGGATTACATAGCCCTCGATTCGGGCAACACCATCCTGCGTACGATTACTGTGTACGCTATCGACGAGCAGGGTATGTATTTCGCCCACTGCCACAGGGAGCGCTGTTTTTTCCACCTCATCGACAGGGCCTGACAATACAATCCGATACTCCTCGGGGCTGATCTCTAATTTGCCACAGATAAAAATGCGCTTGGAGGTCTCTTTTACTAAGCGTTCCAGATTGACACCGTTAACGCCAATGAGGTTGCCCGCCGTTGTAGGATGCACATGGATGAGCACGGCTGGGTCTGTGCTAGTCTGAAGGTAACGTTTGATCTCATTTTCGATGCGAATGACCCTTACATCTTCTGACGGAACTTTGCCTGTGCCATCGCAGCATGTACAGGGCTTAAGCAACGACTGAGCCAAGCCTTGCCTTACTTTCTGGCGTGTCATTTCTACTAACCCTAACTGTGTTAAACCTAAAATAGTCGTCTTTGTTTTATCCAAGACCGTCGCCTCAGCAAGGGCTGCCAAGACTTTGCGCTGGTGATCATGACTATCCATATCGATAAAATCGATTATGATAATCCCGCCAATATTCCGAAGCCGCAACTGATGGGCTATTTCTCCGGCTGCCTCAAGATTAGTTTTTAGCACAGTGTCGGCAAGATTTGTGGATCCTACATATTTACCGGTATTAACATCGATAGATGTTAAAGCTTCGGTTTGGTCGATGACAATATAGCCGCCACACCTAAGCCAAACTTTATTGCGGAGTATTTTCTCTATCTGCGTCTCTAAACCAAAAATCTCAAAGATGGGCCGGTTCTCCTGAAAAAGAAACACTCGGTCTTTTAGGTGTGGCCCAATATCTTCAAGCAAGCTAAGAATGGATTCGTATTCATCCTGACTATCGATAATAAGGCGCAAGACATCACTGTCAAAAGAGTCGCGGATGATGCGGTATAGCAGGTTAAGGTCACGGTGCAGTATGGCTGGGGCCTTGGCCGACTTGCCTTTCTGCTTGACTCTGCGCCACAACTTATCGAGAAATTCGATATCACGCTTTAGCTCCTCGGGGCTAAGATCCTCCGCCATAGTACGCACTATGACACCCATTCCCTTAGGACGAAACTCTTGTGCGAGCTTCTTAAGACGCTCTCTCTCTTCGTGATCTACAATGCGACGCGAAATTCCAATGTAATCTACGGTAGGCATGAGCACCACGAAGCGACCTGGCAAAGTGATATGCCTGGTTACCCTAGCCCCCTTGGTACCAAAGGGCTCTTTGCTCACCTGTACAATTACTGCTTGACCAGGCTTAAGCACGTCTTTTATTGAAGACTTATTGGAAATGTTCTCGGGCACGTCGTCTACGCCAACTACATTCTCCAGAGCATCATCTACATACAGGAAGGTGTTTTTGTTCAGCCCTACATTAACAAAGGCGGCCTGCATTCCAGGCAACACATTTGCCACCTTGCCTTTATAAACATTACCCACCAGCCTCTCTCCGCTGGTGTTTTCAATGAATAGCTCCACTAGCTCTCCATTCTCTATAACCCCTACTCTCGTATCCCGCGGACCACAGTTTACTACTATCTCCTTAACCAGAATTCTCACTCTCCATTACAACCCACAATGTAGTGGGTGATCCAATCTGTCACCCCGCACATACAGCTCCTGACGTACGACTAGCTCTATCGCAATTTCACTAGACGAAAAATGTGACAGCACTTTGACTAATTCCTCAGGTCTGAACACTACTGGCTCCGCTAGGCTAAGTATTGCCCTTAATCCGTGCTCTGTTGCCACTATACTACGCACCAAGGTCTTAGCATCAGCGTCACGAGTCCCTCGTTTTGTCTCTTTGACAAAGGGAACTTCACGCGCCCCCTCAAACGCTTCTATTGCTTCTGTCACGTTAAAGCCGGGGCGAATGGTTATATCATATTCACCCCAGGCAATAAGAGCTGCTAGGGCCGGAACTTTGGTTGTTATGACTCGAATTCCTTGTAGAGTAAGGTTTTCGTGACCGGAGACTGTCAGCAGTCTTTGGGTGATATCCTCTGGGGGGGTGTCCTCAGCCAGCACTAGATCTAGGTAGTCTGCGTTGCTCATGAACCCAAGGGGTAAAGGAGCAGCTAGAGACATAATAGGATGGGGGTTAAAACCTTGACTATAGGCAAGAGGGAGAGCAGCCCTTCTAAACATCCGGTAGTAGGCTTTATGCGTATCAAGATGGGATATGAAGGCTAGAGAGTCATCTCGAGCAAATTTCAGCCATACCCTCATACTACCTTCTCTCCTTTTCGGTAAAAGTTTGTACCCCTAAGTTCGGGCACACGCCACAACTAGGGCAATGCTCCCGTGCACAGTCGACTGTCCACTCCGCTTTAAGTGCCGCGGCGCGTTCATTGTATAAGTAGCTCTTATCTAATCCAGGAGATAGATGATCCCAAGGAAAAACCTCATCCTCTTCACGGACTCGGTTAGCGTAAAAAGTTGGGTCTAGTCCGCACTCGGCAAAAGCATCCATCCACGCCTTAAATTTAAAATGCTCTGACCAACCATCAAATTTGCAGCCGCGCTTGTAGGCCTCTAGCAGTACTTTACTTAAGCGTCGATCCCCGCGACTAAAGATTGCTTCGAGAAAGCTAGTAGATGCGTCGTGGTAATTATACTTTACTCGGCGGTCGCGCCTGAATCTCTCCTTAAGATAACGCTGCCTAGTCTCTAGTTCGTACATAGAAAACTGTGGTTCCCACTGAAAGGGAGTGTGAGGCTTAGGTACAAAGGAGGAGGTGCTTACGGTAACAGGCATGATGCCAGCGGCTTGGGTAACTAAATCAACCATCTCATCTAGGTCAGCTATTGTTTCGGTAGGAAGACCAATCATAAAGTAAAGCTTAGCACTCTTAAAACCAAGGCGTCTGGCGCCACGCAGGGCCTGTAGTAGATCCTCTGCGCTAACCTGCTTGTTGATTACGTCCCGCAGGCGCTGCGAACCAGCCTCTGGAGCTAAAGTCAGTCCTGACTTACGCAAGCGCGCCACCTGCGCCGCCATTTCAACCGAAAAGCTGTCCACTCTAAGTGAGGGCAATGATACGTTGACACCCTGACAGCTAAGCTTGTCTACGAGCATAGGCAGCGTTGTCTCAATGCTGCTGTAGTCCATAGTCGATAAAGAAGATAACGACACCTCTTCGTAGCCAGTGTTCTTGATAGACTCTTCGGCAGCCTCTAGCACTATCTGCGAGCTGTATTCTCGTACCGGGCGGTAAATCATGCCGGCTTGGCAGAATCGGCAGCCCCGAGCGCAGCCACGAAAAATCTCGATCATAATCCGATCATGCACAATGTCGGTGTAAGGCACAACGGGAGCGGTGGGAATGTAATCAGCAGTAAGTTTAGAAAGAATGCGCTTCTTTACTACATTAGAAGTTCCAATCGAGATAGATTGTAAAGCCTTTAAAGTATCATCACCGTTATACTCAGGTGAATAAAGCGACGGAACATACACCCCAGGTACAAGCGCTAGCCTCTGTAGGGTTTCCTGTCTGGATAGCTTCTGCAATTTGCGCTCCAGCAGCACCGAAACAATTTCTTGGGTTACTTCTTCCCCCTCACCTAGGGCCACGGCATCAAGCATCTCAGCGAGCGGCTCTGCATTAAAAGCACATGGTCCACCCGCAATGATCAGAGGATCACTCTCAGTCCTTTGGTGTGTCAAGAACGGTATTTGCGCTAAGTCCAACATATAGAGAATGTTGGTATAACTCATTTCATATTGCAACGTAACGCCTATCATATCAAAATCATGTAGGGGTGAGTAGGTTTCTAAAGAAAACAAAGGGACCCCTTCGGTTTGCATAAGCCCCCCCATATCAACCCAAGGGGCAAATACACGCTCCGCGTACGCGTAGGGGATGTCGTTAACGACCTTGTAAAGTATTTTCAGTCCTAAATGACTCATACCTACTTCATAAGTATCAGGGAAGGCCAAAGCGATTCTGACGTCTATAGCTGCTAAATCTTTCATAACGGCATTGACCTCGCCACCGGTATAACGAGCAGGCTTCTGCACCTGGGGAAGGAGACGACGAATGTTTTTAGGTATCATTAAAAATCCTCCTGTTGCATCTTCACCATATTATACCCTAGTTCTTCTGTACGTCGGCAAACGTTATATCAAGGCCTTGCCTTAGCATCGCTTTCCACACGACATCTTCGGGAATAGTTGTTAGATCGCTAACATCCACTAAAGTAAAAATATGGTAATGTCCCGGCGTAAGTGCATCTAGCACCTCGCGTATTGTGGTATGGGGTTGTACGACCAAAGCCTTAGCGGGCATAACAGAACGGGACCGCACCTCCCCTGACTTGCTCCCTACGTAGTTCATGACCACGTAGGGCATCATTTTTTTTTCGCGGGCCACGGCGTAAAGGATAAAGGCCGATAACACCAAGGCGTTAATACTAAACACCCCGAAAAAAACCACGCCAATACTTACGCAGAATAAGCCCACTGCGGCGCGCTGCGTTTGCATGAATAACACCCGCAGGCCTCGTCCTAAGCCCTCGCGTCTCACTAAAAAGCCTTTTAGTATCCTGCCACCGTCTAGCGGCAGAATTGGTAACAGATTGACCAGGAGCAACAAGATGTTGCTCTCCATAAGCTCACGGCCCCAAGGATGTGCAAAATATACCATTCCAACTACCAGTAACACTAGACTGTTAGCCGGCCCAGCTAACGCAATAGCTGTTTCGGTAGCTGGATCGCTTCCTAAGAGCCTATTAACCCTGGCAACTCCTCCGAAAGGCATCAGCTCAACCTCACGAACCTCGACTCCGAGGTTCACTGCAGCAAGCACGTGCCCCAATTCATGAAATATTACTGAAAAAACTATTATTAGTGCCGAATAAAATTCGCCTAGTGTAGCTGCTACTATCATCCACAGTAAAAAAAGATAGTGAACCTTGAGGTTCACTCCCAGAATCTTTCCGAAGCTCATTAGCGCACACCTTCACGTGTTCGGAGCAAAGGGTCCTGTGGCTTACCTGCTTGGTAAAGCGCGAAAAACAACTCCCCTGATTGACCCAACCGTCCAATGTCATCCCGGAGTTTTACTCTATCGCCTACATTTACAAACAAGTCTGTGCAACCTCGGTAGACACTTTTCATCTCACTGCCGTGGTCAATGATAATGCTGCCTGTAGCTGTGTTAACTGCAACAATTTTCCCCGGTAGGATGGCCTGAACCATTGTGCCTGCTGGCGCGGCAATATTGATGCCCTCGTTGTAGGTTGGCTGATTACTACCTGCAGCTGTTGTCCAGCCAAATGCAGCCACAATTTGCCCCTCAAGGGGCAAATCATATTCCACGCTGTCTTGGCGGCCAGTAAGAATAACCCACACTGGCTGCACCAATTCGTTACTTGGCTGCCAGTCGAGCCACTGGGCCCACGGGCTTTGCGCGGAGGCTCCGGGAACAAATACATACGCCAAGTAATTGCGTACAGAAGTAATTCTCGCACCCACCCACACCATGAAAATAAGCGCCATCGCAAGGACACACTTAGTTAGAAACATGGACGTACGAGAGTTCCTTACCCCTTTACGCTTAGCATGATAAGGCCGCCGACTTTTCCCTTTATTCCACAAGCGATCCGGCACTGTCATCACCTCCTGAGAGCATCATTAATCTATACTCTCGAAGGGAGCAAACTATGAGCTAAAACAAAATCTTCCGATGTCGCATGCCCACATTGAGAACCAGCCCAATAGCTATGGACAAGGCCATGTATGAACTCCCCCCTGCACTCATAAAGGGGAGGGGCAGCCCCTTAACTGGCATGAGGCCGATAGTCATTCCTGTATTTACTATGGTTTGAAACGCAATCCACGTTGCTGCTCCTACTGCGAGATAACGTCCAAATGAGTCCTTAGATACAAGGGAGGCCTGAAGGCATCGATAGATGACAAAGAACAAAGAAAATATGAGTAAAGTGGCCCCTAGAAAACCTAACTCCTCCCCCACTACTGAGAAAATAAAGTCTGTATGCTGCTCAGGCAGAAAGTTCAGTTGGCTTTGCGGTCCGTTAAATAGGCCACGCCCCGTCAACATTCCCGAGCCCACAGCGATAATTGATTGTAGCAAGTGATAATTCTCACCCGCACTGTCCAAACCTGGATTGATAAAAACCAAGAGGCGTGTTCGTTGGTAATCTTTAAGGCCCTTTAGCCATATGACCGGCGCTAACGCGACCGCTGCTGTAAACATCAACCCCATTAAGGAACGCGTAATGCCTGCCGCGTATAACACAGCTAGGAGAATACCGACGAAAACTAGAGCAGTCCCTAGGTCGGGTTGGATGACGATTAAACCCATGGGAATGGCGACGTGGAGGCCAGCGACGATTAGTTTGGGGAGGGAATCCATCGTTCCAAGCTTCTCCATAGCTCTGGCTAGGGTTATAATGACAGCTATTTTGGCAAATTCCGAGGGCTGCAATGTAAAACCACCTAGGTTAATCCAGCGTTGCGCACCTCCCGCTTTGCTACCAAACGCCAAAACTGCCGCCAATATTCCCAAATTAACTACGTAAATGGGTATGGTAAGGTTAGCAAAGAACTGATAGTCAATGACGAGTGATACTATTAGCAGCACGTGGCCAATAGCTATGAACATTAGCTGCCTACGTACATAGTGCAGCGGATCGCCAAACTCGTTGTTGGCCGAAGCACTAGCAATCATGAGCAGGCCAAAGAGAGACACAAAGAGATAGGCGCCGTATAAGGACCAATCTAGACTGCGTATAAGCTTTCGATCCAACAACTTTAGGTCTTCCTCTCTCGGACTATACTTAGAACAGGAATTTTAATGATTAGAGTCGATGCATCACCTTTTAGCTCTAGCTGTATAGATACATCATTGGGATTTATTTCTACGTATTCCCCCGCTGCGGTGATTAGGGATTGCTTTAAGGCCGCCATAAGCTCGGGTGCTAAATGGGCCCTGTCGTGAACGAGCACTTGGCGCAATCGCTGTTTAGCCACATCCCGACTGGTTGATTCCCTCTCCAATAAGCTTCCCCCTCGCCTAATATTAGCCTATGCCCATAACGCGTTTGAAAAAACCCAGAATGCCGCTCGACTCATCAAATTTAAGCAAAGGTACTGCTTCGCCTAATATTCGTTTCGCTACGTTAACATAAGCGCGGCCCGCTAGCGAATTGGGTATGAGCACGCAGGGCTCCCCCCGGTTGGTGGCAATAATTGTACTCTCATCCTCTGGAATAACACCTAACAGCTCTACACCTAAGAACTCGAGGATATCCCTTTGACTGAGCATTTCCCCGCGGCGAATAAGGCCTGGGCGCAATCGGTTAATAATGAGCTTAGGAGTCTTAATGCCTCTGCTCCTAAGTAAGCCGATTACTCTGTCAGCATCACGCACCGCAGGTAGCTCTGGAGTAGCCACGACAAGAGCATCATCGGCCCCGGCAGCAGCATTATGGAAGCCATGCTCTATCCCCGCCGGAGAATCCACCAGCACATAGTCATAATCCTTAGCGAGCTCTGAGGTAATGCGCTTCATTTCTCGCTCGTTAATGACTGCTGTTCCTTTTACTTGTGCTGCTGGTAGAAGAAACAAATTCTCAAATCGCTTGTCCTTGATCAAGGCCTTCTGCAATGTAGCACGGCGGTCGATGACGTCACAAATATGGTAGATAATCCTGTTCTCTAGACCAAGAAATAGATCCAAATTTCTTAGTCCAATATCGCCATCAACTAAAGCGACACTCTTGCCCAAATGAGCTAACGCTGCTCCTAAGTTTGCAGTGGTAGTGGTCTTGCCTACCCCGCCCTTCCCTGATGTGACAACATACACTTTCCCCATACTCTTACCCCCTTGACCTTCCTAACATATCCTTTTTCGTCGCGGGGTTGGTCAATTCCTCCAAGCTTTAGGGAATTGCTACAATTCTTTCGGCCTTAAGCCTAAAATAGGTATCCATAATTCGTCTGGCGATGGGGGCCGCAGCACGACTACCACCAGTCCCATGCTTAACGAATACTGCTACCACAATTTCCGGGTCCTTCGTTACGGGGTCGGCACCCCACCCGGCAAACCAACCATGCGGGTCCAATGCGTCGTTGCCACGATAGACCTCAGCAGTACCAGTCTTGCCTGAGGCGTAATATGAGGCATTTCCAAAGGCCCCATATGCTGTTCCGTTCAATGACAAGCCCGGCTGGCCAGGCTTGGCTGGCTGCACGACTTCACGCAATCCTTGCAGAATCTTATCGTGCGCAGCCTGGTCGATAAGCCCGTCCGGATTAGCGACGGTACGAACTAGCTGGGCCAGTAAATCTGGCTCCGTCTGCATGACCACTTCAGCGTCGGACGAAACTATGCGGTCAACGATGTAGGGCTGGTAACGGTTGCCGGTTGCTAGCATCGCCATATAATTGGCAATTTGTAGCGGGGTATAGCTCTGGATACCCTGCCCGATGGTGATGTCCAATATCTCACCCGGGTAGGGAGTAAGTGTGCGCGGATTACCCGCAGCTACTTCTGTCTGAGCAAACTGTGCGAAACGTTCGTTGGTAGGGAGAGTACCCGCCTCCTGTCTAAAACCAGGTAAATTTGGGATACCCGTCGGTACTCCTAAACCTAAAAATGCAGCGACTTTAGAAATCTCATTTAATACTTGCCCCGCCCCTTTAGCTGTACGCAGTTGCAAGCCAACCTCGTAAAAATAAATATTACATGAATTCTTGAGCGCAGAAGCAATCTCTATACCCGACCCATGACCAGCCGTAAACCAGCAAGGCTTACCGCGGGGACCCAATAGCAAATCGTTAAAAAGGCGCCCCGTACATGTTACGGCGTGGTTAAGCCCCACTACCTCCGCCCCTAAGCCCGTGATCATAGTAACGGGTTTAAAAACAGAACCCGGGGGATAGGCAGTTATTACCTTATTAATCAGTGGATTATTTTCCACATCGGTGAGCAGGTCTGAGTATAAATTGCGGACGGTAAATAATTCGGTAGGCGAAAAAGTCGGATAACTAATCCACGTAAGAATCTTACCTGTCTTCGGGTCAATAGCCACAGCACCAATTTCCTTGGCGTTTTCAGCGTATTTGCTCAGAGAATTAGGAACGTAGTCACTGGCTAGCCACTCTTCTATCTCTGCCTGAAGCTCTGCATCGATAGTGAGATAGATATCATTGCCAGGCATCGGATCTACGCGCTCGAGTTCTTGTACAGGCCTACTCAAATTATCTACCTCAACCCATTGCCAGCCATCAACGCCCTTAAGGGAGATATCTGACGGTACGAATTCGTAAGCCCATTCAAGACCGAGTCTACCAACCATACTATCTACCCGGTAGCCTTCTAATCCCCTTGCCCCTAGATCGGCAATAGCTGCGCGGTCACCGGTGTACCTACCCACAGCTCCAATCAAGTGACTCGCAACGTTTCCAAGCGGATAGCTCCGCACAGGCTGCACGTCAATAAATACACCAGGAAGTTCTATGCGCCTTTCTTCGATTTCTAAGAGTCTGGGATCGCCGAACTCTAAGGCTGTGTCAGTAAGTCGCACTGGTTGCCAGCGACGATAGCGGTTAGCCCGGAGACGCTTCTTTAAGGCCTCGGGTGTAGCTTCCTCAATGGTTCCCGATGGGTCGATAATCCTAGATACTTTCGCCAAAACCTCGTCAGACTGAGGGTCGTTTGTATGATACATAGAAACAAAGAAGCCCGGTTTATTGGACGCTAAAGAAATACCGTTACTATCAAACAGTTCCCCACGGGGTGCTAGCTGTAAGACCTGACGATATCTGTTATTATCCGAGTCGCGCCTATAGTCGGCTCCGTGTACTATCTGCACGTACCCTAGCCGAAAAACAACAATCAAAACCGCGATAAAGACGGCCATCGTCATGATGTTTAGCCGTTTACTATAATCCTTCTCCAACAGCTACACCTCCTTATTGCGAGGTAGAATTCTGCCTAAAAACCAAAAAACCAAGGGCATAAACGCACCGTTAATAAGAATTGTAGGAATTGCAGCGGCCATAAAAGCCCTCCGCCACCAAGTCCCAAAGGCCAAGCGCGATAAGAGCAGAACCACAATCTCAAAGGTTGCTGAGGCACTGAGGCCTACAAACACAGGGACGAGAAAGGCGTCCCGGTAGACCCTGCGTTCTAGCTGGCCTGTAAAGAAGCCTATTAACACCAAGGGAACCGCAGACAGGCCTAAGACATGTCCCAGTACAACATCGGCCAGCAAGCCAGTACACAAGCCGGTCAACATTCCCACCCAGGTGCCATAATACAGGGCTATTCCGGCTACAACAGCAACCAAGAGATTGAGTCTGCCGCCAAATATAGTTAAATATGGCATCAATGCCCCATGTAACACCACTGACAAAACGACTAAGGTAAGCATGCTCAGTCTCTGCCTGTTCACGGCCGCGACTTTCTTAGAACAAGTACTTCTTCTAAGCGAGCAAAATCCACTGCTGGCGTAATCCTTGCGTACTTTAACAAACCATCACTACTAATGAATATCTCCGACACTGTGCCGATCACAAAGGAATGCTCGCGGGGAAAGACTCCTCCTAAGCCCGATGTAACCACAAGGTCGCCCACTGCCACACGAAAGTCTCGGGGTAGACGGGTTAGCCGTATCATGCCGGGTACACTGGGATCGCCTTCGGCTACAGCTCCGTCGCGGCTGTCTTGAACTACTGCCGCCAAGCCACTACGAGGGTCCGTGATGAGTAACGCCTTGGCAGTCGAAGCGGACACCTCTGTAATCCGCCCCACAGCTCCAGAATAAGTGACCACAGGATCGTTTATCGCTATATCACTGAGACTGCCTATATCAATAATTATCTCACTTTGCCATGAGGTCAAACCCCGTGAAATGACCTTACCCATTACTAGGTTCAACCCTGGTTGGTCAATCTTATAGTCCAACAATATCTGCAGACGCTCGACCTCTAAGCTAGCCTCCACAAGGTTGTTAAACTGGAATTTGAGGTTCTCGAGCTCTGCTTTGAGGCGCTCGTTTTCTGCTTGGGCAGAGACGAGGTCTGAGATGAATTTCCCTACGTCCCGCCCTTGGGAAACGACGAAAGCCGTCGCCCGCTGCAAAGGGGCGACGGCACTGCGAATTCCTTGCTCTAGTAGCGTTGCCCCTACTTGGTCGCGTGCCGAAAAACTGAGTAATCCTGTAAGCAAAAAGACGGTAAGGACTAGTGTAATCGCCTGACGGTTTCTTCCCCAAAAACCCATACTCATCCCCCTCTATCTTCTCTTGGGTGATGTGTCTAGCCTTTTCAATAAGTCAAAATGATCAAATGTCTTTCCTGCGCCTTGCACTACAGAGGTCAAAGGTTCATCAGCAATGATAACTGGCATACCGGTCTCCTCACTAATTAGTTTGTCAAGACCGCGCAATAACGAACCGCCGCCTGTCATGACAATTCCTCTGTCCATGACGTCTGCTGCTAGCTCTGGGGGTGTACGCTCTAAAGTAGCTTTTACGGCGTCTACAATGGCGCGTACGGGCTCAGCTAGAGCATTGCGGACTTCAACAGAGGTTAGAGCTAAGGTCTTAGGTAATCCTGTTACAAGGTCGCGGCCTCTAATCTCCATGGCTTCGTCTGCCATGGGGAAGGCGGAACCAATGGTTATTTTGACTTCTTCAGCTGTACGTTCACCGATTAGCAAATTATAATTCTTTTTGACGTAAATGATGATGGCTTCATCCATTTCATCGCCAGCAACCCTTATGGACTGATGTGTGACGATGCCCCCAAGGCTAATAATGGCTACTTCTGTCGTCCCGCCGCCGATATCTACAATCATGTTGCCTATGGGTTCCGTTACAGGCAATCCTGCTCCGATGGCCGCAGCCATTGGTTCTTCTATCGTATAAGCTTCACGCGCACCTGCGCTGAGAGTGGCATCCTTAACCGCACGTTTTTCTACTTCTGTTACGCCTGCTGGAACACATACGACTACGCGCGGACGAAACAAGTTGCCGCCTTTCATGGCGCGGCGGATAAACGTCCTAAGCATCTTTTGGGTAACCTCAAAGTCGGCAATAACGCCGTCTCGAAGTGGTCGGACCGCCACAATATGACCCGGAGTTCTACCAATCATCTTCTTAGCAGCCTCTCCGACTTCGAGCACCTCATTTGTGTCTCTTTGCATAGCCACTACAGATGGCTCGCGTAGCACAATACCTTTCCCTTTGACATACACCAGAGTGTTTGCTGTCCCGAGGTCAATGCCCATATCCCGGGCAAAATACCGATTGAAAAAATTCATTGCTGCCCTCTACTCCTTTACATGAGACCCTTTTCCTTTAGGCTTAGTATAACCCCATCACCAAAAATAACATGGTCTAGGACCTCAATACCTATAACACGGCCAGTCTCACACAACCTGCGAGTCACTTCAACATCCTCCCGTGATGGGGTACAATCTCCACTGGGATGGTTGTGAGCGACGATGAGGGACGCTGCACTACGCCTAATCGCTGCTTTAAACACTTCACGAGGGTGCACAATCGAAGAATTAAGGCTCCCCACCGAAATCTCCTCTACGCCCATGCAGTGATTCTTGGTGTTCAGAAGAACTGCGAAAAAGCGCTCTCGCTCCTCAAAGCGAAAACGGTCTATCAGCAGGCGCTTGACGTCTTGGGGGGAGCGAACAGTTGTGGGAACTGCTCCGTCGAGATTAAGGCGACGGGACAGTTCTACTACAGCCATAATTGACACGGCCTTAGCAGGACCTATGCCTTTAATATCACATAGCTCCTCGAAAGTGTAACGTGTTAGGTTCTGTAAATCCCCTAGTTTTGTGAGCACACGTTGTGCTAAATCGATAACATTTTCGCCTCTCTGCCCTGATGTCGCCATAAGGATAGCTAGTAACTCGGCATTAGAGAGCTGTGCTGCTCCACGACTTAATAGACGCTCACGCGGACGTTCACGTTCCGGAAGTTCTCTAATTAACATACCTACCTCCAAGCGGACGTTAGGTTCAAGCCCCACTTGTTAAGCATTACATTCAGGCGAGCTAAAGGCAACCCAACGACGTTAGAATAACAACCTGAGATTCCTTCAACGAATATGGCCGCCTTACCCTGAATGGCGTAGGCCCCCGCCTTATCCATAGGTTCTCCTGTACTGACATAAGCGGCAATATCTGCTTCACTTAGCTGACGAAAACGCACCTTGGTAACCTCATACTCAACTAAGTAGTGCGATGGCGAGTCAGCAATAGCAATCCCAGTTACTACCTCGTGCTCTACCCCCGAGAGCTCACGCAGCATCTCACAAGCATGCTCAAAACTCTCAGGCTTCGCCAAGACCTGGCCACGCACAGCTACCACGGTGTCTGCACCAATACATAACCCTGGCTGTGGCAACGGAAAAGCATGTTGCACCTTACCTAAGGCGTAATCCATGGTGATTTTCTGTGGGTCCCCGTCAAGAAAGATGGCCTCATTAAAGCTCGACGGCACTATTATTGGGGTGATGCCCACCTGACGTAACAATTCGTTACGTCGTGGTGAAGCAGAAGCCAGATACAGCGTCTTCATTACAAGGCGCGGTAGGCGAAATAACTCAGAATGAGGCCAATAACGCCAGCCACGGTGAGACGCAAAGTTAAACCGAAAGTCAAGGATAGCATGTCTAGATTAATGCAAAAAGGAGGGCTTATGCCATAGGTAGGGCTTGACCAATTCAAAAAAGGCGCATAGGACCCGAGCACTTTACCGAGTAACCCACCTAGGAAAGCGCCGACAATTAGAAACAACAGTAGTATCCACCCATTACGTCTAGACTTCATCCTACCCATCCTTTCTCAATCTGTCTCTTTAGGCATGGTCTTGTATAACAGCCCTCCGACCACTCCTACGAAACATCCTGTGGGAATCGCAAACAATAATAGCCAAGGTAACTGAACGAAAAGGCCAAAATGAGACACTGCCAAGGCCGCCACTGTGAGCTGAGTCACAATATGCGTAACGGCTCCAACGATACTCAGCCCGATGGCGCTGAGCTTGTTCCCCTGCAGAGCACGTAAAACCCCCATGGCTAAGGCGCTAGTGATAGCACCCGCTAAGCTCATGTAAAAGCCAAAGGTCAAAAACGTGCCTGCAACGAGACTGCCGAGAAAGGAGCGAAGCACTGCCACTACAAAAGCCTCTCTCCACCCATAGGCTAACACTACTGCCAGCGTTACCACATTAGCCAGACCAAGCTTAGCTCCTGGACCCAGTAAAAACACAAAGGGATTTGGTAGCCAGCTCTCTACCACGTGTAGTACAGCTGCTCCACTGACGAGTAAAGACAGTCGGACCATCTTCTGCATCTTAAGTCTTCCCATCAATTTCTTACCTTAAAACCTGAATTGTGTTTTTTAACCCGTTGGATATTAGTATCTCTTCGTCTTCAGTGATAAGCATACCTTCTACGCCGGCCCAAGAATTTATTAGCTTCATCCCTTCGTCTCTGCCAAGGACCATGACAGCTGTAGCTATGGCATCCGCCAAAGCCGCCTCTTCCGTCACAATAGTGGCACTAGTAATGCCTCGCGCAGGGTAACCAGTGCGGGGGTCAATAATATGCGTATAACGCACTTCATCTTGCACGAAGAAACGCTCATAATCGCCTGAAGTTAATACACTGCCTTCGCTAACTTCAACGATAGCGATTAAGCCCTCCGGCGAGAATGGATCCTGTACTCCCACCCGCGCAGGACGAGACTTGTCCCACAGGTATTTACCAGGCCTGCCCCCCATAACGCGCACGTCGCCCCCCGCGTCTACAATGGCGTGTTTTATACCTTGGGAGCGGATAAACTCTAAGGCCCGATCGACGATATAGCCTTTGGCAATTCCGCCTAGATCGAGTCTGGTATAGGGATTGGTGAGTTGCACGGTGCGAGTGTCAGAATCAATGGCAACACTATCAAAACCAACCCCCCGCATCGCTTCAGCCAAGGCCTCAGCGGATGGCACAGCCAAGGTATCAGTACCAAAGCCCCACGTGCGCATTACTGCACCCACGGTTACATCAAAGGTACCATCGCTCTTGTCGTAAACTAAGGTTGCAAGTTCTAGTACGTCGATGATTTCTGGGGACACGACCACAGGTTCCCCCTGTGACTCATTTATACGCCAGACATCACTTCCTGGAATGTGAGCCGACAGTAAGCTCTCCAAGCGAGACATCTCTGCCACCGCCTGCACAAGCACTGACTCTGCCTCCCGGCCTTCTGCTACCAGTCGGACAAAGGTATCCATCAACAAAACATCTTCCTGTGCTGTCCGAATAACTGCATAGTCCTGTCCTATGACCACGCCAAATACGACTATAACCGCTACTATACCCAACATAACTGGTTTAAGTGTCATAGCTCTTCCTCCTAAAGGATGAGCCGAGCCCATGGGCCCGGCATTAGCTTACCTCATATTAATGACTTTCTTAGGACATTTTTCCGCGCACAGAGAACAACTCACGCACTTCTCATGGTCTACTTTATGCTCCTGCTTGAGTTCTCCTGTAATTGCGCCTACTGGACATACCTTCTTGCAAATTGTACACCCAATACAACCCGGATCAATATAAGCCTTAGGTCTACCATCTAAGTCGCCGTGAATGGTCTTGGTCGGACATTTTTCCACACAAAGACCACAGTTGCGGCACTTCTCGTAATCTATAACAGCCAAGTTGTTATCCATAGATATGGCATTAAAGGGACAGATCTTAACACAGATACCGCAAGCGATACAACCCACTTTGCACTTTTTGCGCACTTCCGCCCCCTTATCGTGGGAACGGCAGCGAATATGGACTCTCTTCGGCGCCGGGCGCAAGCTAAAAATAGTCTTGGGACACCCAACAACACACTTATTGCATGCTGTGCACTTAGCGGGGTCTACAGCCGGAATACGGTTATCATCCATAGTAATAGCACCGAAGGGACAAAGCTTAACGCATGTTCCATAACCCAAGCAAGCAAATTGGCAAGCCTTGTCACCGCCGCCTAACGCAGCTACCGCGTAACAGTCCTGTATGCCCTCATATTCAAAGCGAGTGGGAGCTTCGGCACAACCGCCGTCGCAATACGGTGTAGCGACTAGGCGCTCAGCCGCAGCATCTGTACTTACGCCCATTATACGGCCCAAATCCTGTAACAGATTCCTGCCACCTACCGGGCACTTATCAACTCTCTCACCTTTAGCCACGGCTGTAGCATAACCTGCGCAACCGGGGTATCCACAACCGCCACAGTTCGCGCCAGGAAGTACCGCCATAATCTCATCATACTTGGGATCTGTCTCAACTGCGAATTTCCTCGAGGCCACAGCTAAGCCTGCACCGAATAACAAGCCAAAGCCGCCTAAGGCGCCTAGTGCTGTAAGCACCGCACGAGTATCAAATTGCATGTGAACACCTCCTTATAACAAGCCTTGAAAGCCAAAAAATGAGATAGATAAGAGTCCTGCAGTAATCAAAGCGATGGGGAAGCCCTGCAAAGCCTCTGGAATATCTGCTAGTTCTAACCGCTCACGTATCCCTGCAAAAATTACTATAGCCAACCCAAATCCGACGGCTGCGGCGAACCCGTTTACTAGTGATTGAACGAGTGTATAACCCTCGTTCATGTTGATAAGGGTTACACCCATAACCGCGCAGTTAGTTGTGATGAGAGGCAAATAAACACCAAGCGCCTGGTACAGAGTAGGGCTAGACTTCTGAATAACCATTTCCACGAATTGAACCAGCACAGCAATGACCAAGATGAAAGCAATAGTGCGTAGGTAGCCTAGACCAAACAGGTCCAGTACATAGGTCTGCACAACCCATGTAGCCAGCGAGGCCACGGTCATTACAAAGATAACTGCTAAGCTCATGCCCACTGCCGTTTCAATCTTATTGGAAATACCTAAAAACGGGCATATGCCTAGGAAGCGAGACAATACAAAGTTATTGATAAGAATAGCGCTAAGGAAAATAACGACTAAATTTGAAGAGCTCATGTCCTACCCCCCTATGCCTTCTTGGGCCTGAGGGTATTAATCAGGCCGATGATTAGACCAAGACCGATAAACGCACCCGGTGGAGATACCATTAGACGCATGGGCTCGAAGGAATGCCACATGATGTTTACACCAAAGATGCTGCCAGCACCTAGGAGCTCACGGACTGAAGATAAGGCCACGAGAGCTAAAGTAAAACCAAGCCCCATACCAATGCCGTCGAAGGCGGAACTCAATACGCTATTCTTAGAAGCAAAAGCCTCGGCACGCTGGAGAATAATACAGTTAACAACGATAAGAGGGATGAATATACCAAGTACACTGTGCAAGTCCGGCACAAAGGCACCCATAACCATATCTACCATGGTAACGAAGGTAGCAATAACTACAACATAACAAGGAATACGAATTTTGTCTGGTATAACTGGCTTCATAAGCGAAATTAAAACGTTACTGGCCAACAAAACTGCTGTGGCTGCCAAGCCCATACCTAAGCCATTAAAAGCCGCGGTGGAAACAGCTAGAGTGGGACACATGCCTAATAGGAGTCTAAATGTGGGGTTCTCGTCAATAATACCGCTCATCAAAACACGGAAATTTCGCATTCTATTGCCTCCTAGCGAGCGCCGCTGCGGCTGCCCAAAGTATAGCGGTCGATCAAGGGAGTGAGACCGTTCATGATAAGGATAGCATAGCTTACACCCTCAGGCATCCCGCCATAAAGCCTGATAACAGAAGTAAGGATACCACAGCCTACGCCCATGATAACTCGACCACGTTTAGTCACCGGAGAGGTCGTCCAGTCGGTAGCCATAAAGAAGGCTCCTAACACTAAGCCACCGGAGAGAACATGAAACAAGGGGTTACCTGCAAAATAAGACGACTGCTCCCGTGCGGGAAGAATATAAGTGAGCAAGGCTACTGTGCCAATAAAACTCACAGGAATCTTCCAGTCGATAATGCGACGGTAGATTAGATAGGCCCCTCCTAACAAGAGCAGGAACACGGCAATTTCACCGATGCTACCTGCCTTGAATCCAAAAAGGAGGTCACCATACGCCGGGACAATTCTGCTTGTCCTAAACTCAGACAAGGGGGTTGCAGCGGAAATCAGCATCGGCCCTACCCACGCGGTCATACGCTCTGGCCATGAAACTAATAGAATGGCTCTGGCCACGAGGGCTGGGTTAAAGGGGTTATGCCCAAGACCACCAAAGACATGCTTGCCGATGCCAATAGCCAGACCAGCGCCAATGGTAATGGTCCATAAGGGAATACCAGCTGGTAAGTTCATAGCTAGCAATAAGCCCGTCACGGCCGCGCTACCGTCGCGAATAGCTGTCATAGGCTTCTTCACTAACCGTAAAATTAAGGCTTCCGCGGCGATAGCCACAGCCATTCCTGTCAATAATACAAATAATACATGTAAACCAAAATGATACACCGCAAATGCCGCAGCTGGGGCTAGGGCTATGAGTACATGTAGCATTGCGCTTTGCACTGAGTCCCCGCTATGCAAATGTGGTGAAGATGATACCGCAAGTCTCTTTATCTCCACGGTTTCTCCTCCTCCTGGATATCTTCGCTAGTTCCTAGTTCTTAGTTCCTAGTAGTTCTTCCACAGGAACAAAGAACGAGGAGCAAGGAACGAGTATTTACTTCCTTTTCGCGTAAATGTCTGACTTAGCTAAGCGAATGTGCTGGGTTAACGGCAAATTAACGGGACAAACGTAAGTACAGGCGCCGCACTCACGACAATCCACTGCACCATATTCCTCAGCCCGTTCCATCATACCGCGCTCTGCGTACTGCGCAATAAACGTAGGATGCAACAGCATTGGGCAAACATCAACGCATTTTGCACACCGCACACAGTTGCCAGGGATCCTATAAGTAGCTTCATCCTTGCTTAGTGCCAAGATACCTGATGTACACTTGCAAACAGCAACGTCAGCACTATACATAGCGATCCCCATCATGGGTCCGCCCGAAATGAGCTTATAAGGCTCACATTTAAGACCACGATCGGCTAGAATGTCGGCAAACGTAGTGCCAACACGAACTAAGAGATTGCCGGGGCGCTCCATGCAATTGCCCGCAACGGTTATGACTCGCTCTATAGAAGGCACACCCGTACGCAAACTCTTAGCCACAGCCTGCGCTGTATGCACATTATTAACAACAACCCCCACATGGAGCGGCAGCTTACCAGAAGGAACCTTGCGCCCCAAGCAGGCATCGATCAGCTGAATCTCAGCTCCCTGAGGGTACTTTACGGCTAAGGAGACAATTTCAATACTACTATAGTCCTTCGCTTCAGCCTTAAGAGCTTCTATTGCATCGGGCTTGTTTACCTCAATGCCGATATAGCCCTTTTCCACCCTTGCGGCTTTCATTAAGCACCTGAGACCATATACAACATCTGCAGACCATTCGAGCATAACACGATGGTCAGTTGTTAGGTAAGGCTCGCACTCAGCGCCGTTAAGGAGCACAGCATCCAAGACCACACCCTGTGGGGGCTTAAGTTTCGCATGAGTCGGAAAACCGCCTCCACCCATACCTACAATACCAGCCTCACGAATCAGTGCAGTCAACTGTTCTGCTGTAAGTTGTTCGAGCTTTGGAGCGGGCATTAATGCAACCATTTCATCTTGGAAATCATTTGCAATGACCACAGATAAGACGGTTCGCCCATTTGGATGGGGACGCTGCTCGATAGCTGTCACTTTGCCTGAAACTGAAGAGTGGACTGGCGCGCTTATTGGTGCCGAACTGTCACCAATTTTTTGTCCCATTAGTACGCGGTCACCCACTGCAACTAAGGGATCACATCTAGAACCAATGTGTTGCTGGAGCGGAATGGCCACCGTTTTGGGAGGATTCATACGCTCAATCGCTAGTGCGGAGGTTGCCTCCTTACGATAGGGAGGATGAATTCCGCCCGGGAAGGATTTTACCATTGAGTTCACCCCTTGATTTGCACATTATTGTGAGTTTTGTACAATGATACTAAAGCAATTCATTACTTAGTCTACACGAGTAACACGTGCAAAACAATAATTTATGAAAAATCCAGTTAATGAGGAGAAGGTGACGAATGATTTGCCTAAAACCTAGCACGGAGCTAGGCTTTAGGCCTTAGAAAATCGTGAATAAGATAACTATAATCCGTTCATAAAGAAAGCCGACTTGCGTCGGCTTTTCGTTACTTATTGCGCCACGGAAAGCGTCCCCTAGCAACGTAGGTGGTATGCAAAAGGTGGTGTGCTTTCTCCCCACCTATGCTACCTAGGTATTCTGCGTATAGTTTTTTTACAGCTGGGTTTTCATGACTGCGGCGCAACGGTAGTTCGCGGTCGATTTTGTAGATACTCTCTAGTCGGGCCTGTTTGGTGCTTACATTGTCCTCATACCTAGAACGAGGCTGGCCACCGCCACCTAAGCAACCACCCGGGCACGCCATAATCTCTACAAAGTGGTATTCGACTTCTTTGTCCTTAATTCGTTCTAAGAGGCTGCGAGCATTGCCAAGCCCATTGGCAACAGCTACCTTGACTAACCCTAAATTAGGGATGGCTATTTGAGCTTCTTTAACGCCTTCAAGACCACGTACTGCCACTAGGTCAAGCTTTTCTAAGGGAACCCCAGCTATCCACTCAAATGCGGTGCGCAGGGCTGCCTCCATTACACCTCCACTAGCGCCAAATATGACACCGGCGCCCGTAGACATGCCAAGCGGCATATCAAACTCTCCCGCCGGCAGCCTAGCTAAATCTATCCCTGCGATCCTGAACATACGGGCTAACTCTCGAGTTGTCAGGACAGCGTCGACGTCCTGCACGTTACCATGGCCCATCTCTGCACGGCTCGCCTCGTACTTTTTAGCGGTGCAAGGCATGACTGAAACAGAATATATCTGTTCAAGCGGGAGCTTCACTACATCAGTTGCATAGTAACTCTTGATAAGAGCGCCAAGCATCTGCTGCGGCGATTTACACGATGATAGATTAGGTAGAAACTCTGGATAAAAGTGCTCCACAAACTTAACCCAACCTGGGCTACAAGAAGTGATGAGGGGGAGTTTACCGCCCCACTTAACACGCTCAATTAACTCATGGGCTTCTTCTAGAATAGTTAGATCTGCTGCAAAGTCAGTGTCAAACACGGCAGAGAACCCTAGCATGCGTAGCCCAGTGACCATTTGACCTGTGGAAATGGCGCCCCGCGCCAAGCCAAACTCTTCACCGATGGCAACGCGCACAGCGGGTGCCACTTGAACCACTACGTGTTTTTTATCGCCGATAGCCTTAAAAACAATCTCAGTATTATCTACTTCCGCCAGCGCTCCTGTCGGACAAACTGCTGCACACTGCCCACAATACGCACAAGCAGCTTCAGCTAACTGTCTATTGGCGTCAGGGCTTATTACCGAGCCAAAACCCCGTTCAACGGGTGACAATGCACCCACAGACTGCACTTGATGACAGACAGCTACACACCTACGGCAAAGAATACATTTGTTAGGGTCACGTATTAAAGACGGGTTACTGAGGTCAAGAGGCCACTCGGACTTTTCACCTTTATAGGCGTCGGCGTTAACGTGAAGATCTGAGGCCAGCTTTTGCAGTTCGCACGTGGTGTTACGACCACATGTCAGACAATTATTAGGATGGTTTGACAAAATCAGCTCGATATTGACTCTCCTAGCCTGCCTGATCTCTGGTGTATTTGTACGTATTACCATACCCTCTTGGACCGGCAGCACACACGAAGCCTGCAACCCGCGCCAACCTTGTACCTGAACCATACATACGCGGCAAGCACCAATTTCGTTGATCTTTTCTAGAAAACATAGAGTAGGGATTTCAATGCCTGCAACCTTAGCTGCTTGTAGTACAGTGGTGCCCTTCGTAACTTCAACCCCTTGGCCGTCTACCGTTAGTTTAATGTTATCTCCCATATGACACCTCCGTTAAGCTCGCGCCACGGCGCCAAAGGGACACTTCTCGACGCATGCGCCACACTTCACGCACTTGTTGCGTTCGATCTTGTATACTTCCTTGGGCTTGCCGATGATGGCTGATGTAGGACATACACGTGCGCATAGGCCGCAACCTCTACACTTGGCACCAGCAATATTATAACTTAACAGCGACTGACATACGCCTGCCGGACACCGTTTCTCCTTAATATGTGCCTCGTATTCTGCACGGAAGTACTTCAAAGTAGATAGGACGGGGTTAGGTGCAGATTGACCAAGCCCGCACAAGGATGTTGTCCTAATGTTGTTCGCTAAAGCCATTAAGGTATCAATATCACTGTCCTGTCCCTCACCCGCTGTAATACGTTCCAATATCTCTAACATGCGCTTGGTGCCAACGCGACAAGGAGTGCATTTACCACAGGACTCATCCTGAGTGAAATCTAAAAAATAACGGGCGATATCCACCATGCAAGTGTTCTCATCCATGACAATCAGCCCGCCTGAGCCCATCATACTGCCTAATTCTACTAGACTGTCGTATTCCATTGTAACGTCAAGGTGTTCCTTAGTTAGGCAACCGCCCGAAGGGCCACCGGTTTGCGCAGCCTTAAACTCTTTGCCGTCAGGAATGCCACCGCACACATCGAATATCAACTGGCGTAAGGTCATCCCCATTGGCACCTCTACTAAACCAGTGTTATTAATGTTACCGGCAACAGCAAAGACCTTTGTGCCTTTGCTTTTTTCTGTCCCGATACGGGAGTACCACTCCGGACCGTAAATAATAATTGGGCAGATGTTAGCGAACGTCTCCACGTTGTTAACAATAGTAGGCTTGCCCCACAGACCTTTAACTGCTGGGAATGGGGGCCGTGTACGAGGCTCACCACGTTTCCCTTCAATGGACGCGATAAGGGCAGTCTCTTCACCACATACAAATGCGCCCGCACCAACTCTGATATCTAAGTCAAAAGTAAACGATGTGCCGAATATACCTTGACCTAACAATCCATATGAACGAGCTTGATTAATGGCGTGCTGCAAACGTCTCACAGCAAGCGGGTATTCGGCCCTGACATACACATAACCTTGTTCAGACCCAATGGCGTAGCCAGCAATGGCCATGGCCTCAATTACTGTGTGAGGGTCGCCCTCAAGGATGCTGCGGTCCATAAATGCTCCGGGGTCGCCCTCGTCGGCATTACAGACCACGTACTTGACTGGTCCGGCCTCATTGTAAGCAAACTGCCACTTCAAGCCTGTAGGGAAGCCTGCGCCACCTCGTCCTCTTAACCCAGACTGTTTAAGGGTCGAGATAACATCTTCACGGCTCATAGTCGTCAGAACCCTAGCTAGTGCTTCGTACCCATCGCGTGCAATGTACTCCTCAATGACGTCCGGGTTTATTATACCCGTGTTGCGTAGCGCGACACGCAATTGACGATTAAAGAATTCCATCTCTCCGTATGTCTGAACTAATTGACTGGTTAAGGGGTTGCGATAAAGCAGACTATTTACAACGCGCCCCTTTAACAGATGCTCTTTTACTATTTCTCTAGCACCATCGGCTCCGACCTTACGATAAAAGACCCCCTCAGGGTAAACCACAATTACCGGTCCTAGGTCACAGGTACCGATACAACCTGTCTCGATGACTTTTATTTCTCTATCTAGTCCCTGCTTTGCTATCTCGTCTATCAGTGCATTCTGGGTGTCTTGGCAGCCCGAAGATACACAACCAGCACCCGCACATACCAATACATGCGCTCTATATAGATTCACGGTCACCCCTCCTAGTTACGGGTAACCCAGTCTTCAATGACTCGGCCACCTTGAACATGCTCTGAGATAATACGCCGTGCTTTCTCGGGTGTAACACGGGCATAGATGGTTCTGCCGTCTTTTGCATTCACTTCTACAATAGGCTCCCTGTCACACAGGCCGACGCACCCTGCTTGTGTTACTACAACACCTGACAAAGATTTTACGGCAATCTCCTGAACGAAAGCGTTTAATGTTTCTCTAGCCCCGGCGGCAATGCCACACGTGCCCATGCCTACAACAATTTTCACCTCTGCTCCTCCGTCCCGGAGTTTGGTCATCTGTTGGACTTCTTCACGCAATTTGCGCAGGTCTTCTACAGTTTTCATTGGTCTCCTCCTAACTGTTTTTCCTGTTCAGCGATGTAGCTTTTAAGCCACTGAATAATCTTAGGGTGGTTTAGGTCCTCCCCACAGATCTCCCTAATTTCTCTACCGTCTAACACGAACTCCGTGCCGTTTACACTGTGGGTATACACGAGATCTAAGCGGGGATGTACAGCGAGGAGCGCAACAACGGTATCACACACGCTCCCAAGAGGCGCGCGGTCGATATTATCATGCTCAAATTCAGCTCTTACTGTTGTGCCTTTACCAGGCGATGAGGTAATTACGAAGCTACCCCCGGCCTGTTCTGCTGCTGCCTTGAGCAAAGGAATGCCTAATCCCACATGGCGAGTTGTGCGCGTTGTGAAGAAGGGGTCTTCAACATTAGCCAAGACTTCTGGGCTCATGCCCCTACCGTTATCTCTAATCTCAATCAATAAGAGATTAGAGCTAAAGTCTTCAATGATGGTAATCTCCACCATGGATGCTCCGGCCTCGGCGCAGTTCTGTACTAGGTCTAAGATGTGTAAGGCTAGTTCTTCCATTAATACTTATCCAGTATTTCCTTGATTTTGTCGGGTTGCAGACGACCATATACATCTTCGTTAATAGTTATAACGGGCGCAAGGCCACAAGCGCCAATACAGCGGGTTATTTCTAAAGTAAACTTGCCGTCTTGCGTTGTATCGTTAAGCTTGATGTTTAATTGTTTCTCTAGCTCAGCTAGCACTTGCGCTGCGCCGCGCACGTAACACGCAGTACCTAAACATACACCGATTTTATTCTCACCGCGAGGCTTAAGAGAAAACAGAGAATAGAAAGTAGCCACGCCATATACCTCGCTTAGCGGAACATTGAGCACTTCTGCTACCTTCTCCTGTACTTCGGGTGATACAAACCCGAAAAGGTCTTGAGCCTTGTGTAGAGCCTGGATTAAGGCACCTGTGTCCCCCCGGCACGGCTCTAAAATACGTTCTAGCTCCAGCCAACGCGGGTCGGTTTCCTTAAATGAACAACATTTACATTGATCAGTCATCTTGTTACCTCCTTAACTTTCTGGGTGAAATATTTCACTAGGTAATTAATTATATTACGGGACATGTAATGCCCCGTTAGCGTTGCTTAATTTTAAGCCTTAACGCTTCAATTACGCCTTCTATTGTAGAGACAGCCACTTCCAATTCCCATGGTATGCTCCCGGCTAATGCTGCTAGGCTGTGGGCGTCAGAATTAGTAACGTACGGGTATGCGCGTACCTTCTCTGGCTGTTTGCCTCGCCTTGATACTTCTACTAAACCTATGGGCAGGTGTGGAGGTATAAAACCTAACTGCGTAACGACACTATAAGTTCTATCTACATGGGCTGGTATTACCACCCCCCCTAAAAGCGTCACCTCTTTGCAGGCGTCATCTATGCTTAGCTCTACTGGTGAAAGCAGCAGGCGCTCCTCCCACCCGATGATTTTGTTCTCGCTGTCAAAAAGATATTGCTGCCCAAACAAATCCGCATCGCCGCGGCGATTAGGCAAAGCCGCATAAACTTTACGACCAAAAGTCTCCGCCGCCATTAAGTGTGGGAAAAGGCATAACAGGTGCACATCTTCTCGTGTCCACACCTCCATGCCAGGGATAACCACTAGCTTGTTCCCTGCCGCCGCGGTAACTGCCCAAACGTTACGTACAGAATTGTGATCTGTAATAGCAATTACACTTGCACCCGCTAGAGTTGCCATATTGACAATATTCTTCGGGGTCATCTCTGGAGCGGCACACGGTGATAAAGCGGTGTGTATATGAAGGTCACAGCGGACCTTAGGCACGCTTACACCCCCTGAGGCCCTCCTCATACATTGTGCCAACCAACTCAAAGGTTGTACCTTCATACATCAAGAGCGCCACGCCTTCCTCCTTGGCCTTTTCAACCAAAGCGGGAGCAGGCTCAGGACAATTCACAAGAATCACTCCAGCCAGCCCTAACAGGGAGGCTACAGCAATCACGTTTTGGTGCGACTGCCTAGTAATCCAAAGACAATCAACTGTTCCATTGGCGAGTACATCGCTGAGCATGTCTGAAACATAGCCACCAGACACCATCCGATCAAGCAAATCTCCACCCACAAGAACTCTAAGACCTAGACTCTCAACAATTTGCTTTAGATTCATTGTCATCACCTTCCTCGCGCTGACCGCCTAAATCTTGAGACACCATCTGCGCACTAAGTCGGGAACGCAGTAAAAAAACACAATCTGACAGACTGGCTGTCTCTCTAACAATATCTTCTGCCAAAGCTCTACAGTGCGGTGCGCCACAGGCTCCACAATCAAGCATAGGCAATTTACCAAGCAGCTGTTCGAGGTCGGCTAGCTTTTGCAGTGCGATTTCTATATTTGAATCGAGCTGCAAAAAGGGCCGTGCCTGGAGGGTTTGCCTAAGTGCTAACACTTCATCTGGAATGACGAAATTCTCCACAGGACCTTTACTGAGCCGCTGCGCTAGTCGGGCAACACGAACTCGCGCTATGAATGGATTCTCCACAACCAAGGCTCCCCCTACGCAGCCGCCGTTACAGGCCTGCCCCTCAATATACTTGAGGTTGCGTAAACGACCTAGTTCTAACTCCTCTAATACAGATATGACGTTATGCATGCCGTCGACGGCTAGATAGTCATCAGCGGTTATAGACTCACCCTCCCCACCAGTTCTGGCCCAATTGAGCCCCCGGGCGGTACCCCGCACCGTTTCTTCCTGAGTAACGTTAGGCAAAAGGCGAAAGGCGTCCGTATAAATTTCTGCCATAGAGAAAGCTCCATTGAGATAGGATTTGCCTTGCCCTACTGGCTGGTGAACCGCAGTTACTTTCGCTGGGCAAGGGGTAGTAAAGAACACTCCTATCTCTTTATCAAGGCAACCTGTCTTTGCTCGGACTTCTTCTCGAGCGAGATACGCAGCAACTTCCATCGGCGCCTCTATCGGTACAAGATGATCTATAAGATCTGGAAATCTCACCTGAATCAAACGAACAACAGCAGGGCAGCTAGTTGATATACGCGGGAATGGACCATCACTCAAAGCGAGGTGCTTCGCAATGGCTTGAGCCACTATGTCAGCTGCGATACTCACTTCAAACACGTGGGTAAAACCAGCCTGTTTCAGTGCGCCTATCACTCTTCCCAAGGAAAGGTCGCTGCGGAACTGCCCAAAGAAGGAGGGAGCTGGTAAGCAAACGGTATACTTATACTGGCTCAACACTGAACGTTGGTCTGTAACCACTGATTTAGCCCTATTAGGACACGCCTTTATGCACTCCCCACAGTCAACACAACGGGCGTTGTTAATGCGCGCTTTGCCTTTGCGAACCCGGATAGCCTCGGTAGGGCAACGCTTTATGCAGTTGGTGCAACCTCGGCATTTGCTTTCATCAAGTTGTACCGAATGAAAGTAAGAACTCACTGCTCTTTCCTCACTACATTGCTGAACGCCATATATACTGTAGTACCTGTGCCCAAAGCTGTTGTTATCTCCATGGCGTCTGCATTGCGGCGAATATTAGGTAAGCCCAAACCCGCACCAAAGCCGAGAGCTCGAATGTGATCGGGTGCAGTAGAATAACCTTCAGTCATAGCCAACTCCACATTGGGAATACCCGGACCTTGATCTTCTGCCCAGACTTCTACTTTGCTCGCCGTTATTTTCGCCTTGAGCATCCCACTAAAAGCGTGAATTACAATATTTAGCTCGGCCTCATAGGAGGCTACCGCAATGCGCCTTACCATGCTTGGCGCAAGCCCGATTTGCTGGAGGACACGCTTGAGTTTAGACGCGCCCTCCCCTGCTTGACCGAAATCGCCTCCGACTACCGGATATGCAACATCTAAAACTCCGTTGTCTACCACGCCGCTCCTCCATTCAAAAGCATGTAAAAATCAACCTTATTATATCGTTAGCAATACCAAAAACTTAGATTTCAGACTATATCGTTTTTTCGACACGAAGCTCTGTTTTTCCTGCCTAGGAGAAAGGGTTGGCATCTCAAAGAGCCGCCAACCCTACTCTTGCTTCGGAAACAGTATAGAGCGAACCCGCTACCAAAACGACATCCTCGGGGGACGCGTCACGTACTGCCGTTTGGAGTGCAATAGCCACGCTTTCATACGGTGCGGCTGCTAGACCTAACTCACTTGCTATACTCGCAAGTTCTGTTGCATTCGTAGCGCGAGGTATACTTGGAGCACAGGCGTAGACTTGTAAAACATGGGGCTTTAACAATCTTAGCAACTCCGCAGGTTCTTTGTCACTTAGAATTCCTGTTACAAGCCGTATCTTACGATTCGGCAGGAGCGCATCAAGAGTACGACTTAGTGCAAGAGCGCCATGGCTGTTATGAGCACCATCCATAATTACCCATGGGCAAGTGCGCATGATCTCAAAACGCCCAGGCCAGAGGGCCTCCCTTAACCCCTGTCGTATCTGCCCCGCAGTAATCGATAGCTGTAATCCTAGAGCAACGTCTACAGCAAGCCCGGCATTGACTACCTGATGAGGTCCTAACAGTTTCAACTCGAGACTTCCCAAGTTTACCCAACCAGAGTAATCAAAGGTTTGACTATTTAAATCCCCCGAGATAGGCCTACTGTAAAAATCCTTCCCCCATACCCTAAGTGGTGCTGACTTAGCTTGAGCAATACCTGCAATAACATGCAAGGCCTCAAGGGCGTCTACTGATGTAACTACCGGGACACCAGGCTTAATAATACCGGCTTTCTCATAGGCAATCTTGCCTAATGTATTACCCAAGATCTCCATATGATCAAATCCAATGTTAGTGATTGCGCTGACTAGGGGCGTGACTACGTTGGTGGCATCGAGTCTACCTCCAAGCCCGACTTCGAGGACCAACATGTCTATTTGCCGAGATTTATAGTAATAGAACGCTAACGCGGTGATAAACTCAAACTGTGTAAGACCCTCTCTTTCGGCCACAGGCCTAATATCTTCCACCACTGCGACAAGTTCATCTGGGGTAATATCCTGCCCGTCTAACCCAAAGCGATTGGTAAAGGAATCGAGATAGGGCGAGGTATAGAGGCCAGTATGCAAACCTGCTGCCCGAAAGATGCTGGCCATCATGCTACAGGTTGAGCCTTTGCCGTTAGTACCTGCTACATGAACAACGTTTAACCCCTCATGTGGGTTGCCTAAGTGTGCTAAGGCTGCAGAAATGCGCGAAAGGCCCGGTCTGCTACCAAAACGCCCTAATCCATGGATGTAGTCAACTACCTGAGAATACTTCATTTAAGTTCGGACAACCTCCTTTCCACTTGTGCGAGCTTAGCCTCGTATTCAGCAAGCTTAGCCTGTTCCTGCTCAATCAAGGGAGCTCTGGCCTTGGCTAAGAAACCCTCATTCTGAAGCTTCGTGGATGCACGGCTTACCTCAGCCACTAGCGTCGCATGTTCCTTTTCTAGGCGTGAGATTTCTGCGGCTACATCTACCAACTCGCTTAAAGGCAAATACACCTCAGCCCCTGTGACGACTATAGCAACTGCCTCGCCCTTAGCAAACGGACTTCGGGATGCTACACTTACCTCCTTGCCAGAGGCCAAAAGTTTAACGTAGTGTGCGCCTGCCGCGTAGACAGCCTCGTAGTCACTGTCAGTTGGTACTATTACAATGTCGGCGCGCTTGGATGGTATAACTCCCATTTCTGCTCTGATGTTACGAATAGCGCGAATAGCGTCCATTACTAACCCCATACTCTTCGCCGCTTTTTCATCAGCGAAGGGTATTTCTGTCGGCCATGCAGTCATAGTTATGGTTTTGCCCATGCGAGGCAAAACCTGCCAAATTTCTTCCGTGATAAACGGCATAAAGGGGTGCAGGAGCTCTAAGGTACGTGAAAGTGTGAAGCACAGCACTTTAAGCGTGCTTAGTTTCCGCTCTCCGCCGGCCCACAGTTCTGCTTTAGTCATCTCAATGTACCAATCACAAAATTCGCTCCACAAGAAATCGTAAAGCAACCTTGTGACTTCGCCAAATTCAAACCTCTCAGCAAACTTGGTAACCTGAGAAGTTGTATCAGCAAGGCGCGACAAGATATACTTGTCGGCTAATGTCAATTCCTCGGCTGACGGCAGAGATCCTGTCTCAAATTCTATTCCCTCCATGTTCATAAGCACGAAGCGGGAAGCGTTCCATATTTTGTTGCAGAAGTTGCGAATTGGCTCAAGACGCTCCGTATAAAACCTCATATCATTACCCGGAGTATTACCGCTAAGCAAAGCAAATCGCAAGGTGTCGGCCCCATATTGCCTTACTACTTCTAGTGGGTCAATACCATTGCCAAGAGACTTGCTCATTTTTCGACCTTGTCCATCCCGTACCAGGCCATGAATCAGAACCTGACTAAATGGCGGCTTACCGGTCAACTCTAGCGACATAAACACCATGCGAGCCACCCAGAAATAGATGATCTCGTAGGCTGTGACCAAAACACTGGTAGGGAAGAAACGCTTGAGGTCCGTTGTGTCCTCGGGCCAGCCCAAGGTTTCAAAGGGCCACAACGCGGAGCTAAACCAAGTATCGAGCACATCTGTTTCCTGAGTAAGGTCATGGGAACCGCACTTGGCGCAGGTAGTGGGTGTCTCTGTCGCCACTAATACTTCGCCACACTGGCAATACCACACAGGCAGTGTGTGACCCCACCAAATTTGCCGTGAAATGCACCAATCCTTAACGTTCTCTACCCAATGTAAGTAAGTCTTAGCGAAACGTTCCGGCACAAATTTAACTGTACCGTCCTTTACTGCCTGGATAGCAGGCTCCGCTAATGGACGCATGCGAACAAACCATTGCTTGGAAACAATCGGCTCAATTATAGTATCACACCGGTAGCACTGACCTACGCTCATACCATGGTCAACTATTTTGTCCACTAAGCCTTGTTCCTCTAGATAAGCCACGACTTTCTGACGGCATTCGTAGCGGTCTAGCCCTGCAAATGGTCCGGCGTACTCATTCATGGTCCCATCTTGGTTCATTACGTTGATTTGTGGTAGGTTGTGACGCTCACCAATAGCGAAATCATTGGGGTCGTGGGCTGGGGTTACTTTTACCGCACCAGAGCCGAATGCTTTATCGACATAAGCGTCTGCAACGATGGGAATACGTCTTTCGATAGCTGGAACTACAACTTCCTTGCCAATGAGGTGCGCGTAGCGTTCATCCTCTGGGTTAACGGCAACTGCAGTATCGCCGAGAATTGTCTCTGGGCGGGTGGTGGCAATTGTGATATAGCCACCATTATTCGCTAGTAGATACCGTACATGCCATAATTTACCTTGCTTTTCCTCGTGCTCTACCTCGTCGTCCGAGATAGCAGTGCGGCAATGCGGACACCAATTTACTATATAGCTGCCGCGATAAATTAGCCCCTTCTCGTACAGTCGAACAAAGGTCTCCCGTACAGCTTTAGAACAGCCCTCATCCATAGTGAACCGTTCACGGGTAAAGTCACAGGATGCGCCGATAGTTTTGAGCTGATTGATGATTTCGGCGCCGTACTGCTCTTTCCATTTCCAAACCTCAGTCACGAAAGCGTCGCGACCCAAGTCGTGCCTAGTCTTACCCTCGCGCGCTAGCTTTCTTTCTACTACATTTTGAGTGGCTATGCCAGCATGATCTGTGCCCGGTACCCACAGCGTATCAAAGCCCTGCATTCTTTTCATACGTATAATAGCATCTTGCAGCCCATTATTTAGGGCGTGGCCGACATGCAGACGGTCAGTTACGTTAGGCGGCGGAATCACAATCGTGAAGGGCTTCCCTTTGGACTCTGGACCTGGGATAAAATACCCTTCATCAGTCCACACCTTGTACCATTTACTCTCCACTATAGCGGGGTCATAATTCTTAGGAATTTGCGCGGACATATTAATACACTCCTTTTTACGTAAATCGAGTAGGAGGGGGTGACTAACCCCCGTCCTCTCACACCACCGTACGTACCGTTCGGTATACGGCGGTTCACGAAACACTACGGTGCTTGTCGTATAACTGAACCAAACTCAAGAGCCCTTGGTTGGCCCAAAAGGCTAGACCGAGGGCTTTGTTCACCTGAGGCGTGTTGGCTAAACGCCAATATCCTTTTCCCGAGCCACTGAGCTGTCGGGCGAAGTCTGGGCTTAAGCCGAGCTTGACGAGATTGCGGTAGACTGTTTGGGGTTTCTTCCACTGCTTTAAATAGCACATGCGGAGGCGTCGGCGAGTCCACTGGTCTAGCGATCCAATAACGCTTCGGGTGTCTGTACCCCATCCACCCTCGTAGGTACACGTTTAGCTGGTCAACTCGTTTCTCCATACTCATGCTCCGCGAACGTCTAGTGAGTTCCCTCACCTTATCCTCGAACTTAGCACGAGCTTTGGGTGCTATTCGTGTACGTGTTTTACGCTCAGGTGTGAACGAGAACCCTAGGAACTTTCGTTTCCAGGGGCGGTCAACAGCACTTTTCTGCTCATTGACCTTGAGTTTTAGTACGTCCTCTACAAATCTCTTTACACCCTCCATGACTCTTTGCCCTGCCCGTGCCGTCTTGACGTAGATATTGCAGTCGTCGGCGTAACGGACAAAGAGGTGTCCTCTTCTCTCTAGTTCCTTATCTAAGTCATCAAGGATTATGTTCGATAGAATTGGACTCAGAGGGGCGCCCTGCGGAACTCCTTGTTCGCTTCTTACGCACACTCCATTGGCCATGACTCCAGCATTGAGGTAGGCTCTGATGAGTCCAAGTGTCCGCTTGTCTTGGACCTTGCGGGCGACTCGGGCCATTAGGATGTCGTGGTTGACTCGGTCGAAGAACTTCTCCAGATCTAGGTCCACGACGTACCTGTAACCTTCCTCAATGTACTGCTTGGCTTGCTTGACTGCCTGGTGGGTGCTACGGTTCGGCCTGAAGCCGTAGCTACTGTTTGAGAAGCTGGGTTCAAAGATTGGTGTTAGGACTTGTGCGAGGCCCTGCTGAATTAGACGATCGACTAGAGTGGGAATACCTAAGAGCCTTATGCCACCGTCGGATTTCGGGATTTCGACTCGACGGACTGGCTGGGGCTTGTAGGTTCCCTCTAGCAACTCTTCTCGGATGCGAAACCAGTGTTCTTTGAGGTAGGGGCGTAAGGATTTTACGTCTACCTTATCTACTCCAGCTGCACCTTTGTTCTGCTCTACGCGCTTGAGAGCTACCATCATGTTATCTAGCTTCAGCATCTCTTCCAGCAGGGTATACTCGGTCCCGCAGGTATAGCTCCTGACTTGTGCCGGGTAAGAGCTCTGCGCTCTCACAGTCCCCTGTGTATTCACCACTTCCTCCTGCGAGGAGCACCTGTTAAGGGTTTTCTGCTGTCCTTGCTCTTTCCGCGAACTTGTCATTTGCTCACCTCGTTTCATGTTCGGCCCTTCCCCGTAAAGCGGGTACTATGGCCTCTGCTGACTCCTGCCAGTTCAATCGCACATCGCTGTGCGAGTTCCCAAATTAGTCGGTACGCTGGCAGGCCTCCCCGGGTAAGAGTGTTACCTTTCCCTCCATCTACCCGCCTCATTTACTCTCGACAGACTTTGGCAGCAAGGACTTTGTCTTACACTGCAGACTCATCCATCTGTCACTAGCCTCACTTGAGGTTCGTGTTCCTCGGACCAGAGGAAAGCCTTCCTTCAGATTCCGCGTCGCCACGGACACCCAGGCGCATGGGCGAGCAGCAGACTTTGTCTGCGACCAGCCCTTGCCTTAAGCTACGGTTACTGCTACCTTCACCGTTCGGGACTTCCACCCTATAGATAACACCCATGCCGGGCGCACAATAAAAACGCCCCTGCCCAAAAGGGCGGGGGCGTCCCGCGGTACCACCTTAATTTCTGTCATACGACAGCTCAAAGCTTTAACGGGCATACCCGCTCAGCGTTACTCAAATTCACGCCAAGGGCTCCGGAACGACCTCGGTACATGATAAGCGGCAGGAGACTTGCAGCCAAGGTCTCCCTCTCTAGAGCCTTTGTCAAGACCTTTGTTTCCATCACAGCCTTTGAAATAGTATATGCGCGGGGAATGGGAAAGTCAAGAGCAGCCGCGCAGGGCAGATAGCACATGGCGCATAGCGCGTAGTGCGTTCCTCGTGGAGCGTACACGGTACACGGAGGCGCGGCCGGGAGCTTGAGCGGAAAGCGGAAAACGGGAAAGCGCTCCTTAGTGATTAATGAGTAGTGAGTACACCCAGCCATCAGTCCACATCCGTACGTATCCAATTGGATTTTTGATTGTTCCGTCTACTTATACTTCGCCAACTCGTCAAGCTTTGGCGCGAGTAAGGCGTGCAGACGTGCGAGTTCTGGGTCTTGTGCTAGGAAGAACTTAAGGCTCTCCACTGCGCGTGGTAGAGCTGCTGGCGTCCAGTACTTTATCTCTAGGGCTGGGCGCTGCCTAGACTCAGGCTTAGCTAAGGACATTAAATGCATTACTAGG
The DNA here is from genome assembly GCA_009773495.1 of Bacillota bacterium. Lineage (GTDB taxonomy): Bacteria > Bacillota > UBA994 > UBA994 > UBA994 > WSXW01. The sequence goes on along the minus strand of WSXW01000002.1, from coordinate 103,387 downwards.
AACCCTGATAAAACCATGCGATAGTAGATACCTAGGCGTAGCAAGATTTGTAGTTGCAACGCCTGTTCTTCTACTCCCTCAAAACGAGTATTGGAATAGTGCTCATACAACTGCATCTCTGCCTCGGGGCTAATACCGGTGGAAGGGTCACATAAGAGCTCTACTACATCAATGGCAGAAATGTCACTGCGAACCCGACCAAAGTCTAACGGCCTCACTACTCCTAGATGGGAGAAAAAGGCCCGGGGTGACGCATCCATCAGCTTAGGTCCTACCTCCGCTGTACTAATATCTATAAGGACCCGCGCGGCGTCAATGGCCTCGTGAATATCTACCTCAGATAAATCCACTCCTGCTAACACAAAACCTTGAAGAGCTCCACTTATTTGGGAGCGTATGAGTTCTTCGTTATGACTCATGCCAGGCAATAAGTTGTCTGCTATTATCTGGCCTTCTTTATGAAAACGAGCTAAATTCTCGACTACGCCCCTAAGTAATATTGTCCCCTCCTGCACATTCTTCTGATTCAGTAAGTCATCCAAACGGGTCGCGCCCACAGCCCCCATTAGTGTGATGTGTTTTTTTACGTCATGATTAATGAACTTTGGAAAGAAGTCAGTGTATTGGTTGAGCAGGCGCAACTGCTCAATCTCTGCCTGTAATAGGCCGGTCTTTTGCTCCACAATCCGATACTCTTCGTTGATCTCCTTAAGGGGATCCTCTTTGAGTTTATCTATCTCGTCAGAATGAGGGGTGCTAGGAGATCCGGAGAGTTGGCTGGTGGGATTTAGATCATCGGTAACTAAGGGTTTACGCTGTTTGTCCCTTTCCATCTGCAGGGCTTCTAGCGGGTAGAAGACCTGTGCAGTTAACTGTTGGTGGCTCCCATCGGCAAAAGAGGCCTCAACATGATAACAGACTTTTTCTTCCGGTTGCCCTGCAGGAATGACTACTGGAATGCGTTTAACACTAAGCTTCCTAGGGCCGTTACCATCGCCGTCCTTCAGATAACGGCTGAGATAAACTCGATTTAGCCGGACATCACCTGGGGACAAAACGCGCCACACCATAAATAAGACGACGACTATTGCGAACAAATACAAAGAAACCATGCGCACCTCCAATAAAATAGGGGAAGAGACTAAGCTCTTCCCCTTTTACTACTAGACAGGGTAACCCTCTTTTTTAGCAGATTCTGCGAGGTCAAAATCAACCCCATATTTACGAGCCTGCCGTTCCTTGAGGAACTTGAGCGCCACCTGTGGGAAGAGTGCATATGATAGCACATCTTCTTCGTTCTCCATGAAGGCGGCGATTTCCTTCTTGGCGGCGGGAAGTTCAGGCGCCAGCGAATCAGCGGGACGGTGGTCGATAACAGGCATATCTCCTATCAGGATCTTGCGGAAAGCCTCATCAATCTTACCTGGTGGACGACCGTATTGACCGGCAAGGTAATTCTTTACCTCGTTAGATACCATTTTGTAGCGTCCTCCACCTACGACATTAAGTACAGATTGCGACCCGACGATCTGGCTAGTTGGAGTCACCAGGGGGGGGAAGCCTAGATCGGCACGAACACGGGGGACTTCCTCTAATACCTGTGGCAACTTATCGATTTGATCGCCTAACTGCGAAATAAAGTTAGATATCATACCGCCAGGGATCTGATAGGTTAAAACATTGGTGTCCACAGAGAAAGTAGCTATCTTGGCCTCAGGGTAGGCATCCTTAAACTTCTTTAATCTTTCACTTATACTAGAGAGCAAGGCGATATCTAGTCCTGTGTCATACTCTGTTCCTTGTAGCGCAGCCACCATAGTCTCTGTGCACGGTTGGCTGCTGCCAAGAGCAAGCGGTGATAGAGCTGTATCAATGGAGTCTACCCCTGCTTCCACGGCCTTAAGATAAGCCATAGATGCCATGCCACTAGTATAATGCGAGTGCAGAGCAACATGCATATTGAATTCTTTCTTGAAGCGCTTAACTAGATCATAAGCAACTGTCGGGGAGATAAGACCGGCCATATCCTTAAGACAGAGTGAGTCCACGCCCATGCCGACTAAGGTTCGAGCGGTCTCTACAAATTTGTCTGCGCTATGCAAAGGGCTAATGGTGTAAACAACTGTGCCTTGTGCATGCCCGCCGAACTCTTTTATAGCTTTAATAGCTGTTTCCATGTTGCGAGTATCGTTTAGAGCGTCGAATACGCGAATGATGTCAATACCATTCTTAATGGCCAGGCGCACAAACTCACGCACTACATCGTCCGCATAGTGTTTGTAACCAAGGATATTTTGGCCGCGCAGGAGCATCTGCAACTTTGTATCAGGCAGAGCTTTACGCAGGCTACGGAGTCTTTCCCAGGGATCTTCGTTTAGGAAACGTAGACAGCTATCAAATGTAGCCCCACCCCATACTTCTAGGGAAAAAAATCCAGCCCTATTGAGCTCAGCACAGAGAGGAAGCATATCCTCTGTTCTCATCCGGGTAGCTAGTAGAGACTGCTGCCCGTCCCGGAGGGTTGTGTCTGTTATGCGCACTTTCAAAATTATCACTCCTCAAATTAGATCCCTTTAGCACAAAGAATAATGTATACAAAGCAATTTAGCAATAGCTAAACCCTATTTGTTCAGTAACTCGAACATGCCCCTCTGCATACTATGTGACATCGAAAGTTTGAAGGAGGTCAAAGAATGCGCAAACTGCTTGTTTTCATGGCGCTCGCGGCGATGCTGATCAGCGTATTGACACTGGGAGGCTGTAAAAAAGAAAAAACTGTTACTGACATTGTTCTGTCTGAAGTGATACACTCTATCTTTTACACTCCGCAATACGTGGCCTTACATAAGGGGTTCTTTTTAGAGGAAGGCCTCAATGTACGTATTGATGTTGCCAATGGCGCTGATAAAGGTGCGGCGGCCTTACTCTCCGGCAGTGCCCAAGTTGCCCTTTTTGGTTCCGAAGCGGCAGTATACACTTGGAACCAAGGTGCGGGAAACCCGATTATTGCCTTTGGGCTCTTATGCCAAAAAGACGGTTCCTTTCTCGTAGGACGCGAACAACGTGATGATTTCGCTTGGACTGAAACTCGAGGGAAAGTCATTATTGGAGGCCGCAAAGGCGGCGTTCCCCAAATGGTTCTAGAGCACAGCCTGCTTATTAATGGCCTTAACCCACAGAAAGATGTAGAGATTGTTCAGAATATAGGGTTGACAGCAACAGCTGCCGCCTTTAAAGAAGGCATAGGCGACTATTTACAGGTATGGGAACCTGGCGCTAGCTTACTCGTCAAAACAGGAGCCGGTTACGTAGTCACATCCATGAGTAAGACTAGCGGTATTCTCCCCTACACTGTATTCCATGCTACCAAAAGCTACATGGAGAAAAACCCTAGTGTAATCGAGAATTTTACCCGTGCAATTTATAAGGCTCAATTATGGGTGCATAAGTCTTCTGCGTCCGACATCGCAAAAACCATCGCACCTTCATTCCCAGACATGGATCAGTCCCATATGGCAGAGATAATTGAGCGTTACAAGATCCTAGGAGTCTGGGCTGCTAACCCTATATTACCCGCAGAAGCCCTGGATAATTTGCAGAACTTAATGATCCAAGCCGGTGAACTAACAGTCAAGGTACCTTACGAAAAGGTTGTAAACACGACATTTGCACAAAAAGCTGTAGAAGCCATTAAATAGGGCTCACGGCTGTAAGGAGGTTGCCCATGACAACTGCTATCCGCCTTAATCGCGTCAGCCTCAAATACATGACCGAAAAAGGGGAAGTCCATGCCGTTAATAGCGTAGATCTCGCGATAGAGCAGGGAGAGTTCGTGGGCATAGTAGGACCGAGCGGCAGCGGCAAATCGACGCTGCTGTCGCTCATTGCCGGTTTACTGCTGCCTACTTCGGGCCGGGTAGAAGTCTTTGGTCAAGAGGTCCGGGGCCCAAGTAGTCAATCGGCCTATATGCTTCAACAGGATTGCCTACTGGAGTGGCGCACTATTGAAGGGAATGCTCTACTCGGGCTTGAAATTATGGGCCGCGTCAGTGCCGAAAAGCGCCTGACCACCGTAACCCTACTCAATGAGTATGGCTTGGAGGAATTCCGCCATTTGTACCCGCGTCAGTTATCAGGCGGTATGCGTCAGAGAGTGGCTTTGGTGCGCACACTGGCTACCGAGCCCGCTATTTGCCTACTAGATGAGCCCTTTTCAGCCCTAGACTATACCTCGAGACTAACCCTGCAGAATGATGTAAGCACCATCCTAAGAAAGTCGGGCAAGACTTGCGTACTGGTTACACACGACATACCTGAGGCCATCGCCATGTGCGACCGGGTAATTGTCTTAACTAACCGCCCTGGTAGGGTGAAATGGAATTTGCCTATCGAACTCTCTGCGGGAGAAAAGCAACCATTGCTCCGGCGGCGTGCTCCAGAGTTCGGGAAGTACTTTAACCGCATCTGGGAGGAGATGGAGTTAAGTGTTGCTACTGAAAAAACTTCTTAGACGATACTACTTGAGTAAGCAGGCGCAGACAGAAGAGCATGCGGATTATCTTGCTAAGGTGTTACTTACCCGTGCCACAATTACCTTAATACAAATTGCTCTGCTTGTGGGCTTCTTCACCCTGTGGGAATTCGCCGCAGAGCACAAAATAGTCGATGCCTTTCTAGTCAGTCGTCCTACCCGGGTGTGGCAAACAGTGCTTTCTTTACACGCAAATGGCAGCCTATATTTACATGTTGGCGTAACTAGCCTGGAGACCGTAATTGGCTTTATAGGTGGCACTGTAATCGGCACCTTGCTTGCCGCCGTTCTATGGTGGTGGCCAAATGTCAGCCGCACTTTGGATCCCTACCTAGTTGTGCTTAACAGCTTGCCTAAGATTGCTCTAGGCCCCTTGTTTATTGTGTGGTTAGGTACTAGCCCCACCACAATTGTCGCTATGGCTTTAGCCATATCCTTGATCACCACTATTCTCGTCGTGCACAGCGGCTTTCAAGAGGTAGACCCATTAAAGCTTAAGCTGGTAAATTCCTTTGGAGCTACAAAGTGGCAGGCATTCAAATACATCGTGCTACCAGGGAGCCTGCCAACGATCCTGTCCGCGCTGAAGGTCAACGTAGGGCTATCATGGGTCGGTGTTATTGTGGGTGAGTTCCTCGTATCCCGTGCGGGGCTTGGGTACCTTGCCATCTACGGCGGCCAGGTGCTCAACATGCACTTAGTTATGACCAGTGTGCTGCTCTTAGCAGTAGCGGCAGCGGTAATGTATCAGCTTGTGGTGTTGTTCGAAAAGAAAATAGTGGCGCACCATCAGTAGGAAAGCAGGAGCGCGATAGCGTTCCTGCTTTCCTACTGACGGGGTTGCACATGGCACATAGCGCATAGCGCATGGCGGTCCTAGCTCCTAGCTGCTGGTAGCGGCGGTGTATTACACCGTCGTTCAGCGTACCACACGTTAGTGTAGCCACGAGGCACTGACTCGTGGAGGCCCAGTACCCATCCCGATTAGCAATAAGAAAGACAGTCTCTCTGGAATCCCAGGGAGACTGTCTTTTTGTATGAGGCTACCGATCCTGACTCTAGTGTTTACGATATAACTCAATTCTCGAGACACCCAGTGTGAAGACAATAGTTCCTATAGGTATCGTAATATAAAATGCCTAAAACACTGGTGTCCGGTATAAAGGGCAGAGCACCAATAGAATAGAGCATCAATACCAAGAATTGTGGCCACTCCAGTCAAGATCTGTAGCGCACATCTCTCCCAAGAATAAGTTAAGGAGCCAAAAGGAGCTGCCTACCACTCGCGTGTTTTGGAGGAGATCGGTCGAAAGTTGGGTTAGTGATTTGTAGACTATAGAAAAAGCGGTGTGTCCCCCACGCTCCTAAGTTGCCGTTCTAGCCAGTAAGCTGACTCCGCGCACGCGGCAAATAGCGGTGTTAAGTATTTCAGCGATGAGTTGCGGGAACTGTAGCCCTGCTGCTTCGGCTGAAACGGGAAAGTCACTGTACCCTGGGGCTAAACCAGGCAGTGGATTAATCTCGATAACATAAGGTATGCCGTCTTCTGAAAGCCTAAAGTCGACCCGTGCATAGTCTCTGCAGCCGATAGAATGAAATGCGCGGAGAGCTATACAACGCATGTGCTCTGCAATTTCCCCATCGACGGGAGCTGGACACAAAAAGTTCTCCCGCGCTGTCCACTCCTTCTTAAACTGATAGGTGTAAATACCATTTGCTTCAGAAGAAACCTTCGAAAAATCAATTTCCATGATAGGCAGTGTGCGAATCTCTAAACCATTGCCAATAATTCCAATGGTAAACTCCCTGCCGGCAATAAACTCTTCAACTAAGGCTGGCTGACGGTAGGTGCTACAGACGAAATCGACCTGACGCCGCAGTTCAGTCTCATCGTTAACCTTCGAACTCGCACTAATGCCCATGGAGGATCCCTCATGGACAGGCTTTACGAATAAGGGAAAGCGCAGGTGTGCGTCTAATGGCTCCGAAGAGTCGTGAAAAACTTGAAAGCACGGGGTTGGTATCCCATCGTAGGCCAATAACTTCTTCGTAGCGGCCTTATCTAGACTGACAGCTAAGGTCAATACATCTGATCCAGTATAAGGGATGCCGAGCATCTCAAGGATGGCGGGGATCTGTGCCTCCCGATTCCTACCCTTGCGTCCTTCGCAAATGTTAAAGGCGAGGTCAAAGTTACTGTTGGCTAAGCGAAAGAATGCGGTAGGTCCACCATCTAGACATGTCACATCACATCCAAGCTGTTCTAAGGCGTCCTTGATCGCGCGTATTGTACTTTCTGAGTCAAATTCCGCTTGCGAGTCAGGAGGATCTTCTTCAGACTCCTGCACCTCTCCTATAAGGTTGTAGAGGAGAACCACCTTTAGCCCCATTTTTATTCCTTCCTCCATTTTATTATTCCAAACTCTAAATTACTAAATCCCATTTTTTTTACCGCTAATTTCTACCTTTAGTATCCTCAACCTGCTCAATAGTGCTGCAACCTCCTAACACATCGGGAAATGCATCAGCGATATGGGTCCATAACTCATCGATGCCGCTTTTCCCGGAAGCGGACGTCACTATTAGCTCGCCAGGGTGAAGCCGCAAGGCCTCTAGCAGCATTTTTTCATGTGCTTGGTGCTGCGAGCGAGCTACTTTATCTGCCTTTGTTGCCACCACCTTTAGAGCAACCCCACTATTTCTTACGAGAACGTGCATAATGATATCCTCGCGCGAAGGTGGGTGGCGAAAGTCCACCAGTTGTACTACGAGCTGTAGCTGATTTCGTTTCGCCAAGTATACCTCAAGATATTTTCGCAGCTCTAAGCGTTCGGTTTGTGCAAATTTCGCATAGCCATAGCCAGGCACATCTACAAGGTAGAACTCTTGGTTAATCAGGTAAAAGTTCATCAGACGTGTTTTGCCGGGGCTAGAGCTAATGCGGGCCAGACTTCTTCTTCCGAGCATAGCGTTGACCAAGGAAGACTTTCCTACATTGCTCCGGCCAATCAGAGCAATCTCAGGCAGCCCCTCTGTAGGCATGTGATTGAGCCTTAGAGCCGAGAGTACTATTTCCGCTGACATAACCTTAAACATGACTATCAATTCTGGGAAGCAGTGCCAAGTCTAATACCTCTGACATATTGTCGACTAGATGAATCGTAAGCTTACGTAAGATATTGCGTGGGACTTCGTCTAGGTCTCGTTTGTTGTCCCGCGGCACTAACACTGTCTTCACCCCAGAGCGATGTGCCGCCAAGAGTTTTTCTTTTAGCCCGCCAATAGGCAGGACTCTCCCGCGCAAAGTGATCTCCCCTGTCATGGCTACTTCGTGACGCACAGGCCTTTTAGCCAATGCTGATGCTAACGCAGTTGCTAGCGTTATGCCTGCAGAAGGTCCGTCCTTAGGGATTGACCCTTCAGGAATATGGACGTGGATATCGTTGTTTTGATAGAACTCCGTATCGATGCCAAGCTCGCCTGCGCGCGACCGAATGTAACTATAGGCTGCTTGAGCTGATTCCCGCATTACTTCACCTAGCTGTCCGGTGAGAATGAGGCTACCCTTCCCATTCATCACAGTGACCTCGATTGTTGCTGTATCGCCTCCCACCTCGGTCCAAACTAACCCGGTCGAAATGCCAACCTCATCGCGCTGTTCAGCTAAGTTATAGCGGAAACGAGGAGCTCCCAAATAGCTATGCAGGTTCTGCACATTAATAGCTATGATTTTTGCATGCCCTCCAACTATTTCCTTGGCAACCTTTCGACACACGCTAGCAATTTCACGCTCTAAATTCCGCACACCGGCCTCACGTGTGTACTCATTTGTAATTTTTCGCACCGCTGCTTCACTAATAGATATCTGAGATTCAGTCAGACCATGTGCAGCGAAGGCTTTGGGAATCAGGTGTCGCAGGGCTATTTGAACTTTCTCCTCTTCTGTATAGCCAGAAATAGTAATTAATTCCATACGGTCGAGCAGAGGCCGCGGGATGCTATATCGAGAATTAGCGGTAGTTATGAACAATACCTGCGACAAGTCAAATGATAATTCAACGTAGTGATCCGCAAAGGTATTATTCTGCTCTGGATCTAGCACCTCTAAGAGAGCTGCCGATGGATCGCCACGAAAATCCATACTCATCTTGTCTATTTCGTCGAGCAAGAAGACGGGATTACGAGTTTTGACCTGGCGCAAGCCTTGGATTACTCTTCCGGGCATGGCGCCGACATAGGTACGCCGATGACCTCGAATCTCAGCTTCGTCACGCACGCCTCCGAGAGACATACGTACAAAGTTGCGTGAAAGAGAGCGAGCGACAGATCGAGCTAAAGATGTCTTGCCTACACCCGGGGGGCCTACCAAACACAGTATGGGACCCTTGAGTGTATTTGTGAGATGACGAACGGCCAAAAACTCTAATATGCGGGCTTTTACCTTCTCTAAGCCATAATGGTCTTCATTAAGAATAGCCTCAGCTTTGCGAATGTCAAGTTCGTCTTCTGTTTGATTATTCCACGGCAAAGCCAAGGTCCAGTCGAGGTAATTACGTACCACAACCGCCTCAGCCACGCCAGGAGGCATGCGTTCAAGGCGGTCCACTTCTTTAAGGCACCGCTCCTCAACTTCTTTTGGTAACTTCAGCTGCTCAATTCTAAGTCGTAACTCGTCAGATTCGGCTACTCGCTCGTCTTTCTGTCCGAGTTCTTTTTGGATTGCCTTCATTTGCTCGCGCAGATAATACTCCCGTTGGTTTTTTTCCATTTGCTTACGCACTCTTTGACCCAATCGTTTTTCAATTTCCAAGATCTCGAGTTCACGTGCCACATACTCGTCTACTCGTTCTAGACGCTCAGCAACGTCATGGGTCGCTAAAACACTCTGCCTGTCTTCAATCGCCAGACTGAGGTGCGAAGCAATAGTATCCGCCATATGGCCCGGCGCATCAATTGAGCTCACTGTAGCATAGACTTCGTGAGCAATTTTCTTGCCTACTTTGACAAACTGCTCGAAACTCTCCAATAGACGACGCATAAGAGCCTCACAAAAAACAGCGTCGTCGATATGATCAGGCAGTACTTCGACATCTGCTATCATGTATGGCTGGTCGGAAACAACCCGTTTGATCAGAACACGTGATTGACCTTCTACAAGAACACGTACTGTGCCTCCGGGTAGCGCAATGACCTGTCTAATAATCGCTAATGTACCTACGGAATGAATATCCTCTGAAGTGGGGTCTTCGACATTTACATCAGCCTGAGTCGCTAGTATGATCTGCCCATCATCTTGCATAGCAGCATTGACAGCATCGACTGACTTAACCCTACCGACGTCGAGGTTCAACATGCTATGGGGGAATACTAGGTAGCCCCGCAGGGGGAGCAATGGAAGTTGGTTAATGTTCAAGGTGACACCTCCTAGGAGCTACGTTTGTGTCGTGATTATGTTATATGCGGTAAGAATAGTATACGCCACAGAAAAACAGCCCGCTAGTGCGGGCTTACGTCGCAGTGATTAATTCTACTCGTATATCTGGCCTTGCTACAAAGCAGAGCTCTAACGCCTCATTTATGTGCTTGATAGGGATGACCTTAAGGCCAGAAATTCTGGCGAAACTTTCTTGCCAATTCTCGGCTGGGATTAGCGCCACTTTCACCCCTGCGAAGGTGGCTGCCTCTAGCTTGGCCGCAACTCCACCTACTGGCTTGACTAAACCCCGCACAGAGATTTCACCGGTCATAGCAACTAAATTGTTGACGGGTATTTTCTTAATGGCTGAGTAAGAAGCAACCGCCATGGCCACTCCGGCTGAGGGTCCATCTACAGGAATTCCACCAGGAAAGTTGATGTGCAAGTCGTACTTGCGCGGGTCTTCTTCTAAAAGCCCTTTCAGCACTGTAATTACTGTGTCTACCGAATTAGAGACCATGCTTTTGCGGCGTATAACGTGCTGCGTGTTGCCGATCTCTTCTTCTTCAGCTATGCCTGTTACCTTTACTATCCCTCGGCCTCTAGCTGGGGTCGCTAAGACCTCTAACTCAAGAATTGTACCTAGGGCAGGACCGAACACCGCTAGACCGTTTGCGACACCAATGGCAGGCTCTGAGGGTATCTTCGGTTCATGGCGCGGTGTACAGTTAGTGGAGTTGATCACCCACTCAATGTCCGAAGCGGACAGCTGATTACGCCCTTCGCCTCCAGCAACACCAGCGGCAATCTGGATAATGTTCACTGCTTCACGCCCATTGTGAGCGTAGCGTGACAACAGGTTGTTGGCGCTATCTTCTAATATAATACCGATTCTATCGGCGGCATTCTGGGCAATTTGAGCTAGCTGCTCACTCCTGAGGGGTCGAAAAAATATCTCCAGACAACGTGAGCGGATAGCCGGGGGAAGTTGTTCCGGAGATCGGGTAGTTGCGCCTACCAAACGAAAGTCTGCCGGAAGTCCATTTTGGAAGATATCATGAATATGAGATGGGACATTGCTATCCTCAGATGAGTAGTAGGCACTCTCCAAAAAAACTTTACGGTCTTCAAGCACCTTAAGGAGCTTATTCATTTGAATAGGATGAAGCTCGCCAATCTCATCTATAAAGAGTACCCCGCCATGAGCCTTAGTGACGGCACCAGGTTTGGGCTGAGGTATACCGGCCATGCCCATGGCACCGGCCCCTTGGTAAATGGGGTCATGAACAGACCCAATTAAGGGATCGGCGATTCCTCTTTCGTCGAAACGAGCTGTCGTAGCATCTAATTCAATGAATTTGGCCTCAGATCCAAATGGTGACCCTGGTGTCCGCCTAGCCTCCTCTAATACAAGGCGTGCCGCCGCTGTTTTGCCTACGCCCGGCGGACCATAGATAATAACATGCTGCGGATTAGTCCCGCATAGTGCCGCACGGAGGGTTTTGACCCCATCTGCTTGACCCACAACATCGGCAAATTTGCTGGGGCGGGTGCGCTCAGACAACGGCTCGGTTAAAGTAATCCCCCTGAGTTTACGCAGCTTATCTGTTTCTTTACGGGATTCTTTTTCCACCGCCACTTTGCTTCCCTGTTGCGAGCGAAGTAGGTTTAGAAAGTACAGTCCGATTACTATTGCGAAGAACACTTGTACTACGTAGAACATGCTTCCAAAGTCCACCGCTCTCACCTCTAACATAGTGTGTGCCTAAGGCGAGAAAAAAATGAGGCAGTCTACTGACTACCTCACCGATTTCAGGCGGTTACTCCCTTTTTCTTCTTGCTCTTAGCTACATCTTGAACAAGTAACGGTGGTTCACCATTCAATATCACTTCTTCGGTCACAATGCATTTTTTGATATCACCATTTGATGGTGCATCATACATCACATCAAGCATAATTTTCTCCATAATCGCACGAAGGCCCCTAGCGCCTGTATTGCGCTTAATCGCCTCGCGCGCGATTGCCCGCAAGGCCTCTTCCCTAAACTCAAGAACGACTCCATCATATTCAAGAAGTTTTCCGAATTGCTTAGTGAGAGCATTCTTAGGCTCGGTCAACACGCGCACTAAGGTATGCTCATCGAGCTGGTCTAAGGTGGCAATGACTGGTATGCGCCCGACAAACTCAGGAATAAGGCCGAACTTTAGCAAATCCGCAGGAAGAACTTGCTTGAGCAGTTCTCCTATGGGTGCCTCCGTGCGCGATCTGATCTCAGCGCCGAAGCCCATGTTCTTCTTACCAATGCGGTTCTGAATAATTTTATCCAAACCATCAAAAGCGCCACCACAAATAAACAAAATATTAGTAGTATCTATCTGCAGGAACTCTTGGTGCGGATGCTTACGTCCGCCTTGAGGCGGTACGCTGGCTACCGTGCCCTCAAGTATTTTAAGCAGCGCCTGCTGCACTCCTTCACCAGAAACATCGCGGGTAATTGAAGGATTATCGGACTTGCGTGCAATCTTATCTACTTCATCAATATACACAATGCCCTTTTCTGCCCGCTCAATGTCGTAATCCGCGCTCTGTATTAACTTGAGGAGGATATTCTCAACATCCTCTCCCACATATCCTGCCTCTGTCAACGAAGTAGCATCCGCAATAGCAAATGGTACATTGAGGAGCTTGGCTAGGCTTTGCGCTAGCAATGTCTTACCAACACCGGTTGGGCCAATTAGGGCGATATTGCTCTTAGTCAGTTCAACGTCGTCACTCTTGCCGCCCGAGGAGTAGATGCGCTTGTAGTGGTTATAGACAGCGACAGCTAAAACTCGCTTGGCATCGTCCTGCCCAATAACCCACTGATCTAAAAACTCCTTGATCTCCTTGGGCTTAGGAATCTCTTTTAATTCCCCCTCATTCTCGTGGTGGGACTCCTCTTCCACAATTTCCATACATAGCTCAACGCACTCATCACAGATATAAACCCCAGGTCCCGCAATGAGCTTCTTAACTTGTTCCTGAGCTTTGCCACAGAACGAACACTTTACGGAGTTCTTGTCGTCAAATTTGAACATGAAACACCTCCTAGCGGCTATTTGGAACGTTTAACGAGAATCTCGTCTACCACACCGTATTGCTTTGCGGATTCCGCTGTCATCCAGAAATCGCGATCAACATCCTTGGCAATCTTCTCCAGGGGTTGACCTGTGTGGTGAGAAAGAATTTTATTAAGTGACTCACGCATACGCAATATTTCCCGTGCCTGGATCTCTATGTCGACTGCCTGCCCTGACGCGCCACCATGCGGCTGATGGATCATCACGCGGGCGTTAGGAAGAATCATGCGCTTACCAGGAGCACCCGCTGCGAGCAAGACTGCGGCCATGCTAGCGGCCATACCAATACAAGTAGTGCGGATGTCAGACTTAATATATTGCATAGTGTCGTAAATGGCTAAACCCGCGTCGATATGACCCCCGGGGCTATTGATATATAATTCTATATCCTTTGTGGGGTCTTCGCCTTCAAGATGCAGCATTTGCGCAACAACTAGGTTAGCCACATGGTCATCGATAGCAGAACCGAGAATGATGATGCGATCCTTGAGCAAGCGCGAAAAGATATCGTAACTGCGCTCTCCACGACTAGTTTGTTCTACGACGAACGGAATTAAGCCCATGACATAAAACCTCCTATTCCGATTTAACGTCTGCTTCCTTGACTAAAAAGTCTATAGTCTTTCCGGTCGCAGCGCTCTCGCGCACAGCTTCAAGCTGACCGCGATCCACGAGAACCTGGCGCACCTGTAGTGCTGTTTGTCCGTAAGGCTTAGCCATCTCCTCTAAGTGAGATTCTAGCTCGGCCTCATCTATAAATATATTCTCTAGTTCACGAATCTTGTCTATAACCAGACGAGTCTTAACACGAGTACGCGCGTGCCCTGCGAATTCCTCACGCAGCGTTTCCATCGTTTTTTGTAAAAACTCTAAGTATTGTTCCAGGGTCATCCCACTACGCTCGATATTGTAACGCATGTCTTCAATCATAGAATCAATCTCACGCTCAGCATAGAGCTGAGGAACATCCACCGCAAAATTCTCTACTACTTTTGCAACAACAATGTTCTCTAGCTGCGTCTTGGCAGAGCTTTCGGCTGCGACAAGCAAGCGGCCACGAATTTCTTGGATTAAGCTCTCTAGGTTCTCGTGCTCCGATATTTCTTTGGCAAATTCGTCGTCCAAATTCGGAAGTTCCTTGCGCTTAATGTCATGCAGTACAATCTGAAAAACGGCAAGCTTGCCAGCTAACTCTGTAGCGCGGTAGTCTGCGGGAAACATAACCTCGATGTTTCTCTCTTGACCACATTCCATACCTATAATTTGTTCTTCAAAACCGGGAATAAAGGTCCCCGAGCCAATTTCAAGGTTATGGCCCTTAGCACTCCCTCCTGAGAAATCGATACCATCGACAGAACCAACATAGTCAATAATAGCCGTGTCACCATTCTGCACGACACCATCTGGCGACTTTATAAGTCTGGTGTGACGTTCTTGCAGCTTCTTGAGTTCCTTTTCTACTTGCTCGTCGGCTACTTCTGCTTGAGGCTTGATTACTTCTATTCCCTTATATTCTCCGACGATTACTTCCGGAGGAAGTTCTACAATGAACTTGAACTTCGCTTCCTCGCCCTTAACAAAAGTAACGACATCAATCTCTGGGCGGTCGATTGGTTCTACCTTGGACTCCCCTAAAGCCTTTGCATAGGCCTCAGGAAGCAATATATCAATGGCTTCTTCATAAAGAACTTCAACACCGTACCGAGCCTCCAAAATCGGACGCGGAACCTTGCCGCGACGGAAACCGGGCATGTTGACCTTTGCTACAACCTTCTTGTAAGCGCTGTCTAAAGCACGCGCCACTGCGGCCTCTTCGACGGTCACCTCAAACTGTATTTTGTTCTGTTCGAGCTTCTTTACATCAATTTTCAAAACAGGGTCCTCCTCAGTGCAAATAATAAGGTATTGGGCATAGAGCCTAGTTTAACCACTACATTATAGCATAAAAAAAGCTTACCACAATGGTAAGCGGGGTTAAACCCACACTCGACAAATATGTTATTAGGGCGATAAGCGTTCCTCGTAGAGAGCGTTCCTAGTGGAGTTTCGTTCCTAGTGGAGCGCGTTCCTAAGAAGTGAGTCCGTTCTAAGCAACGAGGAACTAAGAACGAGGAACAATCGAATCTCGCGTGGCCTTGGCTGTTTTATGGCGCGCCCGGCAGGATTTGAACCTGCGACCCCCGGATTCGTAGTCCGTTACTCTATCCAGCTGAGCTACGGGCGCATAAAATGGGGTGGATAATGGGACTCGAACCCACGGCCCCCAGAGCCACAATCTGGTGCTCTAACCACCTGAGCTATATCCACCATGTTAGCGCGAACTTAATATTAACAGAAATACTTGCGCGTTGCAATGAGCAGTTCTTGGGGTCCAGCCGCTAGGTATCAAGTTCCAACATCCAACCTCAAACTTCTAGTAAAATGGCGCGCCTGGCAGGAATTGAACCTGCGGCCCACTGCTTAGAAGGCAGTTGCTCTATCCACTGAGCTACAGGCGCACACGCATTTAATATTGTACCATGTCACGCGAAAATATCAATGTGCTCTATTTGGCATTTTTGAGTGTTAAAAATGCTGCGTCAACTCGCGTGTCCTCAATAGTTAATATTGCACAACTACTTGTCGTGCCTTTGCGGCCGGCAGAGGTTGACCCGGGATTTAGAAACAAGATGCCATACTGGACGAAAAGTGCTGGCACATGAGTATGCCCGTAAATTGCTACATCCACTCTATGACGGCGCGCAGCATGAATTATGCCGGACGTATCTGCCTTGACTCCGTGGTGATGACCATGCGCAATAAAAAAACGCTGCCCACCTAGTTCTATTATTTCTTCAGTAGGATGATGCAAGGTATCACAGTTTCCCGCTACTCCAATGACAGGTATGGTAAGCACCCGAGATAGGCGCATGCTGTCGCGCAAATAGTCTCCAGCATGTAAAACAAAGTCAATTTCTCCCATAATTGACAAAGCTCCCTCGAGCGACGGGAAATCACCATGAGAATCGCTGAGAACGCCTATTCGCACCAATTTAGCCACGGAACGCACCACAAGCTTTGAACAATGAACGCAATGCCAGCGCTCGATGACTAATCCTATTTTTTTCCTCAAGCGTAATCTCCGCTAGCGTCTTTGTGCTGCCGCGGATTTCAAAGAGGGGATCATACCCGAACCCAGCGTCACCGCGCGGTGCAGTAGTTATGCTGCCGTATAATCTGCCTAAGGCAAAGTGGGTTACAGCACCTGGCGCCGCATAAGCTAGCACTGCAGTGAAGTGTGCCTGCCGATAGTTTTTTGCATACGCTAGTCGGTCTAATAATAGCTCGTTATTCAGTTGATCGGTAGAATTTTCGCCTGCATAACGCTGAGAATAAACTCCGGGCGCGCCCCCCATGTAATACACCGATAGCCCAGAATCGTCCGCTAAGGAGGGTAGGCCCGTCATTTCCATTGCCGCCTCGGCCTTGATTTGAGCATTTGCATAGAATGTTGCGCCATTCTCTTCGACGTCCCACCCTGAAATGTACTGGCCTATGGATGCAACCTCGATTCCTAAGGCGTTAAAGGCGTCTCCAAATTCCCTTAGCTTACCTTTATTTGTGCTGGCCAGCACTATTCTCTCCATGTGCCCCTCCAACTAAATCTGCGATTTCTCCCAATACTTGCTTTTGCATGGCTATTAATTGTGTAATGCCCTGCTCCGCTAACTTTAGGAGCTCCGCTAATTCTTCGCGGCTAAATGTGGCCTCTTCTCCGGTGCCCTGGACTTCGACGAATCTGCCATCCCCGGTCATCACTACGTTCATATCTACATCTGCCGCAGAATCTTCCGGATAAAACAAATCAAGCAGCGAGACGCCTTCTACCACTCCCACGCTAACAGCCGCCAGAAAACTTGTCACAGGGAATTTCTTTACTAACCCCTGCACATATAGCTTATGCATGGCGTCACACAGTGCTACAAATGCACCCGTAATAGAGGCCGTGCGAGTTCCACCATCTGCCTCAATAACGTCGCAGTCCACCCAAATTGTTCGCTCCCCTATGGCCTCTAAGTCTACAACAGAACGCAGCGCTCTGCCGATAAGGCGCTGTATCTCATAGGTGCGACCACCCACTCGGCCCTTGGTGCTCTCCCTTGGTGTGCGCACTTGGGTTGCTCTCGGTAGCATGGCATACTCCGCAGTAACCCAGCCCTTGCCCATGTTCTTCATAAAGGGCGGGACCTTATCCTCTACAGAGATTGTGCAAATGACACGAGTTCTACCCATTTCCACTAACACGGAACCATCGGCAGAACTTATAAATCCTCTAGTAAACGTCACTGTCCTCAACTGCTGTGGCTGTCTTCCGTCAACTCGCATTGGCATCCTCCTTACTTGTCCATGACTTTTTCAAGAAAAACGGCGGTTAACCGCCGGTACAGGCTAAAAAATAAATGGATTAACGAACATTGGTCTAAGTACGGGTTTGCTTACATCTGTTCCCGCGGGCATTATAGGTGTTTTACCGTCAACTGTTATTTTGACACCAGTTACGTCCTTCTGCTCTGTTAAGGCGAGAATAATCGAACCAAGCATTGCCATTTCGGCAATGGCTCCCTTTCCGAAATTGTAGATTTCAGCGGTCAGGTCAAGCTCTGCGACCCTCATCGCACTGAGTCTGGCGCTCTTAACCTTCGCTGTTGCAGGCACGTCACGGAGCAGACCGCTGCCCTCTGCAGGACCCGCAATTAGCTCGTTAACTACTGCCACTAGCACGTTATCTGTATTGGCAATGCTCCGTGTTACTGGCACGAAGTAAATATAGTTCTCAGTGCTAACGGCACTAAAATACAGGGTTACCGGCGTACCTTGGCTAGACATGCTAGTCGCGGCCTCAGGGTTGATCTTTATATTAGATCTGCGAATAGGCTTATCAAGGTCTGTGCCACCGGGAAGCTTAGGAATTGTCTTGCCCCCAACCATAATTTGAACCTGGTCTACATTGGGAAATTCGGTTAGTGTTAAGACTACGGCATCGACCACGAGCTTCTCCCTAGCGGTCGAGTAGCGAAGAAACTCCTCGCTAAAATCAACCTTAGCTAACCCGTCTCGAATCGTCAATCCTCTGACGGCTGTACCTTCTGGCAGTGGCAGTTTCAGCCCAGTACTGCCAATGGATTGCCTATTAACCGGTGAGTCTATAATGCGGTTAATAGCTTCACGAGCCACGCCGTCAACCTTGGGAACACTCAATACAAAAGGAACAACGTATTTTTTAGTATGATCCCACACCCACAACGTGCGCTGATGCGCTTGAGCAGCATTCATGACTGGCAACGATATTGGAATAAAGCTGCCTATGCGTATCTCCACTCCGGGAGTAAGTACTGTTGTTGAGTTTTTCTTAAAAGGCCAGGGTAAACAGCCTACCAACAAAGAGGCAGACAACGCAATTAGCACAACTAAAGCTAGCAGTCTCACAAGCCTTCTATTATTCATGGAGAGCCTCCTCGCGTTTCATTTTCCATACATGGATATGCGAGGATAGACTTGCTTATTCGAGCTCGACAGTTAATCCGGTCGGATGTTCCCGAAAATATACTTTCTGAGCGTTTGGTACAACACCAATCAGCCCTCTACCCACTCTCATAAAGTCTTCGACAGATCCCGAGGCGTAAAAAGAGAGGTTGGTTGCACCCGCTAAAGGCGTTGCACCGAGTATAGCCATTACCTCGGACACCGTCTCTAGGGCTGGGTCAACTATACATACTCCTGGCGGTAACAACTTTGCAATCGCTTCATACAAGAAGGGATAGTGTGTGCAACCCATGACAATAGTGTCAACCCCTTGTGCTAACAAGGGTGGTACATATTCCGTCAAGGCCGACATTACTTCTGAGCCACCAAAATGACCACGTTCAACGAGAGGAGCTAGCTTAGGGCATGGCTGACTGTACACTATACAATCTGTGCGAAGCCAATGCACCGCCCGCAGGTAGGCCCCTGAACGAACCGTGCCTTCGGTTGCCATGACACCTATCTTCCCGTTGCGGGTAGCATTAACTGCCGCGCGTGCACCCGGTTCAAGCACACCTATAATGGGGATATCGTACCGCCCACGTACTTTAGCTAAGGCTAAGGCGGATGATGTATTGCAGGCCATAACTATAGCCTTACATCCCTGACCTATCAAAAAATCACATATTGCCATAACTATATTCTCGATATTCTCAGTTGACCTAGAACCATAAGGCATGTGAAATGAATCTGCAAAATACCTGTAGTCTCTACCTGGCATTGCCTGCAACAGTCTTCTTAGAACTGACAATCCACCCACACCGGAATCAAATAATCCAATTGCGCTCAAGATGTGCACCGCCTCAAAACAAAGATGCTATATCATATGCTGCTTATTGGTACGTGGTCTCATTTCCCCTTAATACCTTACCCGAGCCTCCTGGGTTCATACAGAAAAAGCCTGCTCTCGCAGGCTAATCTTGTGCCACTTCTTCTTGAGTCATAAGTTCAGATAAATGAACCAACGCTACTATCATTGCCTTAATCTCGTCTCCAGAGATTTTTTCTAAAACGCTAGAGAGATAGCGCTTACGTGCCATCATAACCTCGTCTAGCATTTGATGGCCACGTTCCAAAACCTTTAGTCGGATAACCCGACGATCGTTAGTATCACGCTCGCGTGCAACTAACCCATTACGCTCCATACGGTCTACCAAGTCCGTAGCGGTACTACATGCTAAATACATGCGTTCACCTAGCTCGCCAATAGTTAGGCTGCCTGACTGGATAAGAGTGAGCAAAGCGTTAAACTGAGGAGGAGTAATATCAAAATCTGCTAAGATTTCGCGACCCCTCTTCTTAATGATAGCACTGACGGTCCTTATTAGTCTTTCAACGTCCTCGACGTGATTTTCAAACTCTACCATGTTCGTTTTCCCCCCTTATAATTTTCCTCGCCATATTTCGACTATCGAATATCACGTAAAGTTTACCAGAACTTAGTGCTCCCGTCAATATACCTCACTCTTTTAACTTATAATCAGAAAATACGGTCATTTATGGCTAGCAAAAAAAGCTTCAATAGCTTCAGCGAGCTCAGCCGCCAGTTTTTTTCTGCGACTCACGTCTTTGAGCAGACGTTCATCGTCTGGATTGGTTATATAGGCAACCTCTAACAAAACCCCCGGAGGTTGCCCCCTCCGTAGCAGCGCTAGAGTTTGATTATCAATGACCCTCCGATTGCGTAGCCCTGCGTTTGCCATGCCATTCTGAAGAAGTCTTGCTAGCCGCAGGTTCTCCTCACTATTCCTATAATAAGTTTCAGCGCCCCCTAAGCTCGACATGCTAAAAGCATTTAAATGAATGCTCACGAAGAGGTCATTCTGAAGCTGATTAATTATCAATAGGCGTTCCTCATTCATAACCTTTTTTTCTGGCGCAATGCCCTCATGAGTCAATATGGGGAGCGCGCCCATCCTCTTTAGTTCGCTGGCAAGAAGCAATGCAATATCTAGCGTATAATCCTTCTCATTCCAGCCCAGCTTGCCGATCGCACCGGGGTCTCGCCCTCCATGGCCCGGGTCAATCACTATAGTTTTCCCTGCTATGTGAGAAGACATGACGGTGACCAAGCGTGAATCGTAAATCCTGTAGGCTAGCGGGCTCTGCAGGGTCACTGCGAGCTCAACGCCGCCTGCCTGCTGAACCACTGTTATTGCAGTTATAGCGCCAGTGGGTGAAGGCTGCATAAAACTCGAACTTAAGGAGGCATACGGCAGCGTTATGATTAGCCCAGTTAATGTGCGACTGACATAAAGCTCATGTGCTCCGTCTACGTTAAAGGCGAGTTGTTGCCCGCTGGCCACCTCGGTAATATCAACACTATCTAGTACTATACCTGCTGCAATACTAAGACTTGGACCTTGCTGTTCTAGATGCAGATTCATGAGCGTCGGCACAGACACTGTAAAAATGGTGCTGCCCTCATGTACAACTATGTCGGCAATTTGGAATATGCTATACACGGTGTGGATCTCGGCAGGAGGCAAAGACCCCATAATCGCAAATCTAATCACATTTGTCAATCCACGGGGCCGATAATAAAGCAGCTTGTCCAGAAATAGCTGGCCGTCTAGCATATACCCTTGCATATCTTGCCCTGGAACTGAGACCAGGTAACCCCCATCAACCTTTTCTCGCAGCACAATGTCTGCATTAGCGGCGATGACTCCAACTACATCTGATGTAAGCCTGATGCTGCTACGCAAGGTAAGAGGAAAATTAGGGCTTTTTACACTAATAGACACCTCTACATCCCGAAACCAGCCTTCATATCCTTGTACGCTTGCCTTAACCCACCCTGGTGTATGCTCCAACATGGTACCCTCTGATCCAGAAGAAACCCCGGCCTTTGCCACAGGAAAATAAGTACTAGGCCCAGCCCGGAGGTCAGCGCGTCGGCGTAAACGCACTGTGGGAGTACTTTTAATTTCCGGTTCGGGCAAAACGACCACAACCCGGCCTTCTGGAACTACGAGTCCTAACGTATTACGTCCTGATTCACTAACACTAATAGGCGCATCAAGCGGCCTAGGCCAATCAATAATCGCACTAGTTCGTCCTGAATTGAAGTAAACGCTAGGCTCATACCCAGCTACGCGGGAACCACTAAAAGTAATGTATAGGTCACCGGACCTTACCCTCACATTAACTTGAGTAAAAGCGCTATAACTTATGTCGAGAGATTTATCCGTATCGCCAACAACGGCTGCACCTGGTACCACAAGCTCATAGTGACCATCGTCTGACCAAGTGCCTTGATAACTGATCGCCGATGTGGCATCAAGGGTTAGTCCTTGGTCTGTTAAGTGCACCGTCAGGTTTGGTCGCACAAACTCCAGGCTGAGGGCCTGATTACTTACACTACCGGCTAACCCCAGTAGTGCCGGTACAGCATGCAACTCAACGTAGGCTAGCCCATCACTGATGATAAATTTCTCGTCATCAGTGGAATACATACTACGAAAACCATCATCGTAAATCATTTCGATAGTGCCATTGGAGGCGTCAACAACTACGCGTGCCATAATGGTGGCTGCCGTTGTGGCTAATGGCACGTAGTACCCACCCTGTGAGCGCAAGGCCTGACCTAGGTTTACCCCCATAGCTACCGCCGGAATGCTTTGGCGCCCGCAACCGATTAATAATACCGCACTTATCACAGCTAAACCTATCTGAACGAGTCGTGAACGCATATAAAGTCACCCCCGCTTCATGATACCACGTAGGTGACTCATTATTGTATACATCTTATGGAATAATAAGCTGGTTAATGGGCGTCTTGCCGATTGCTCTGCTCAAATCAATATTTGTACTCAGCGGGCCTAATACTCTACCGTCAATTAATATCTGGACCTGCCGTATCTCGGAGAACTCGAGCAGGGTATGCACTATTGCATCTAATACCAACTGCTCATCCAAAGCACCTTGCATAATATGAGTTACCGCGCTTTTGTCTAAATTGAGCAGCGCCGTACCGTCCTCAATGCGCAATCCCTTAACTATAAGTGTTCCTGGTATGGGCGAAACCAAGTTATCGCTGCCTTTAAATTTGAACAATTCATTAAGTACCCACAGTGGATCACGCCTCTCCACTAGCTTTGTATAAGGTACCAGCAAGTTAGCACTGCGCAGGCGCACATATAGAATTGCGCTAAGTCCTGAGCTCGGTGCTGTGTTTACCACTTGAGGCCTTAAAATTGGCCTATCCATAGGATAAACAAAAACCGTACCATGGACTTCTCTGCCGTTAGAAAAAAACTGTATAGCCTCTACATCTACAAATCCGGTCAGGGTGAGCACTGTCGCTTGGACAAAGTTCCGTTCGTCTACTAGGTTCCGCATTACCCAGCTCTGAAAACCGCTCGGCATTTCAAGAGTTACTAAACCGTCGACAAACGAGGCGCGTTCTATTCTGGCCTGCACCGTCCCAAAAGTACGAAACCCAGGAACCTCAACATCCCCGTTTAGTATGGCAATCGCATAGTCAATAGGCTGTACATCTGCTGGTTTACTTAAGCTAACTGGTACTAAGTAGCTTGTGGCTCGTTCCAGCACAAACACCGTTACGTATCCAGCATCGCCATAAGCTGTGTATTCCACCGAATTAATCGAAATTGACTGTAGCAAGGAAGGCGGGATATGCCTGCCATTAGTGTTGACGCAACCTACGGTGACCAAAAATACGAGCAGCACGATAGACAGTAATTTCAACCCAAATCGCATTTTCGTCACCCCCTTGCTCTATTATAACCTGAATAGATACCGCCCTCGTTACAGACTGATTAAATCTCTCTGGCACTCACTGGGGTTTGCCCGGTATAATAATCGCCCTTAATAGCAGGATTCACAGATAGACTGTGGAAAAAATAAAAGATTGCGTATGGCCGACATCACGCGACAAGTGACTAGCGACTATTTTGAGGAGAGTGACCAAATGAAAGTATTTATTAGCGTGGATATCGAAGGTGTTTGTGGCGTAGTCAACAGCGACAGTACCGGACACGGTGGAAAGACCTATGACGAAGCCCGCAAGCAAATGACAGATGAAGTCAACGCAGCAGTCGAGGGTGCTTTAGCAGCAGGTGCTACAGAAGTTGTAATAAATGATTCTCATGGAGGAATGAACAATATCCTCGCCCGCGACATTCACCATCAGGCTCAGGTTATCTTAGGTACACCAAAGCCAATGATGATGATGGAAGGCATTGCTACAGACTGTGACGCAGCTATGTTTGTAGGCTACCACGCGCGGATGCACTCCCACGGTATTCTGTCACATACTATTAGTGGCGCAGTGGTGAGCACTGTATGGGTTAATGATGTAATCTGTGGCGAAATCGGCATTAATGCTGGTTTGGCTGGGCATTTTGGTATACCAGTTGTCTTTGTTACCGGAGATAAGCACGCAACCGAAGAGGCCAAGTCCATACTTGGTCCCATTCAAGTCGCTGCCGTGAAGGAGGCAATCACGAGATATAGCGCTAAGAACATGCACCCCACCAAAGCAGTTGACCTGATCAGACACCAAGCTGAAGCTGCCCTCAGACAACGCGGCGATGTGAAGCCTCTAGTATTTGGTATGCCGGTCACCATGCGCCTAGAGTTTCTAAACGCTGGCATGGCTGATGCTGCCAACTTCTTACCCGGCTCAGTACGGGTTGACGGGCGCACTGTGGATTATACAGCCGACAACTATGTGACTGCGTTTCAGGGCTTGCGTGCCATGATTACACTAGCTGGAAAGTAACGACTTCATTAGTTAAGGAATGGGTGGACAACGGCCTCTCGCCTGAGCAAATGTTGGCTGAGGCTCTCGCTAAGTATGCGCCGCCAGAGCGCTGGCACACTATGATCGCAAAGGCCATTGAGTTGGCTAAAACGCTCCCATAATCATACGATAACCAAAATATCCAAGCAGGAATTCTTATTTCCTTGCCTAATACATATAAGGTACTCGACAAAAGGAGGTCAACAAAGTTGATTCTAATTCAGAATGGAAAAATTTACACTATGATCGGACCTGTGCTTGAGAACGGGTGTGTGCTGATTAATGGCGGCAAGATCGCCGAAGTCGCTAAGCACATCGATGCACCTACTGGTGCAGAAGTAATCGACGCTGGTGGTCGCAGCGTATACCCGGGTTTTGTAGAAGCACATTGTCACGTAGGTATGTGGGAAAGCTCCATTGGCTTTGAGGGCGACGACACTAACGAGATGACTGCTCCCGTAACTGCACATCTCCGTGCAATTGACGCCATAAACCCCATGGATATAGCTTTTAGAGAAGCCCGCGATGCTGGTGTGACTAGCTGTGCTACTGGACCTGGAAGCGCGAATGTCA
The DNA here is from genome assembly GCA_009773495.1 of Bacillota bacterium. Taxonomy (GTDB): domain Bacteria; phylum Bacillota; class UBA994; order UBA994; family UBA994; genus WSXW01. The sequence goes on along the minus strand of WSXW01000002.1, from coordinate 78,415 downwards.
TTGGTGGCACTTTTGTGGCTATGAAGACCCATGGCGTTTGTGTTGACGAAATGATTATTAAAGACCCTATCGCTATGAAATGCGCTTTCGGTGAGAACCCCAAGCGCGTATATCACGCACAAAAGAAAATGCCCTCTACCCGTATGGGTACGGCTGCTATCATACGAGAAGCATTGATGAAAGCAAAACGCTACATGGAGGCTATAGAGCGTGCCAGTGATGACGCATCTAAGCTCCCCGCCTTCGACATGCAATCTGAGGCGCTGATTCCTGTTCTGCGCAAAGAGATCCCTCTAAAAGCTCATGCTCACCGGACGGACGACATCTTTACCTCTATCCGCATCGCTAAGGAGTTCAACGTAAGGATAACCCTAGAACATTGCACCGAGGGGCACCTTATAGCTGACTATATTAAGAAGGAAAATCTCCCCGCCGTAGTTGGCCCTAGCTTCGGTCACCGTTCCAAATTTGAACTAGCGAATAAAACCTTTGACACTCCTGGTGTGCTGGATAGAGCCGGTGTTCTTGTAGCTATTACCACTGACTCTGCGGTTGTCCCCCTCTCCTCCTTGCCACTCATGGCTGGCATGGCTGTAGCAGCAGGTATGGATGAAATGGCTGCCCTCCGCGCCATTACTATCAATCCTGCTAAGATTCTCGGATTTGATGACCGCGTTGGTAGCCTAGAAGCAGGCAAGGATGCCGACGTTGTAATCTTCGATGGTAGCCCGCTTGAAATTAGCGGCAAGGCTTGGAAAGTACTAATTGATGGCAACGTAGTTTTTGAAAGATAGGATGTTTCTGCTTGGTCATTCCTCGTTCTTGGTTCCTTGGTTCTTCGTTGCAAGGAACTAGGAACGCACTCTACGAAGAACAACCGCACACGCAACAGGGGAGGCAAGATGCCTCCCCTGTTGCGTGCCCCTCTGTCTAGTGCTTATGCCCGCAGCCACAGCCACAGCTGTGAAGCTTCTTCGGAACTTTCTGCAAGCCCATGGCCTTCGCGTGCCCTTCATATTGGGTGCGAAAAGCCTTAATGTATTCGTTTCGCAAAGCACTCTGCTCATCTATCTCCTGCTGGCTAAGTACACCGTCCCTTTTCTTGCGTGCCAACAAGTTAATGCGCTCTAGCTTCTCTTTACTAAGCATAAAACCTCCTACAACACTGTATTGGCTACCATCCCTGTCGCTTTAGGACAGAGGCCGCCGCCCTTCACCATTGATTCTATTATTTCCAATGCTTTCCGTGGTGATTCACCCTGGCGATAGGGCCGCTCCTCTGTTAGCGCCTGGTATACATCACAAATCGCCATAAGCCTGTCCTCCACCCCTAGAGCACTAGCGGGCAGCCTATCAGCATACCCCCTGCCATCTAGACGTTCGTGATGATTACCCGCCCAATTGGCTAGTTCGCTCAGCCCCCTAACCTGACTAAGAATGGCCTTCGTATAATAAACATGGGACTTAACGATGTAATATTCTTCGGGCGTTAGTCCGCTTGGTTTCTCCAGTATCTCGTTGGGGACAGCCAGCTTACCTAGATCGTGCAGCAACCCCGCACTGAAGAGTAGCTTATCTGTGCGCTCAGATAACGAGTTGGCCTGAGCTACTTTTCTCACCAAAACTGCTAGTCCTACCGAATGAGTTCTAGTAAAACGGCTTTTGCTATCAATAATATCGGCAAAGACCAGAGCGATTGACTCAAGCTCATCACAGTCCACTTTCGACGTGCTATCCATTTGCAACATCTGCAAGGCCGAATAAAGATTTCTTCCTTGCAGGTCAAACCAAAACCGGTCCTGCTTTATGGTAGATAGAAAAGCATCGCAGGCGTCGGGATCAAAGGAGCTCCCACGCCCACCTTGCACCATAGCTGCTACAGATTCCTTCAGCACCAAGCTTAGCTCCTGCCCTGCGACACAGGCGTCTACGGCATCGGCCAAGTTCAAGAGGCGAGCTCCAATGGGAATGTTGTCTCCGCGCAAGCCATTTACTCCGCTACCATCATAGGACTCATGGTGATGCTTAACTAAAAGAGGCACCTCCGGCAGCGGCAGCTTTGCCACCAGCAAAGCACCAATGGTACCATGTGACTTAAGAAATAGTTCATCCTCAAGGCGCCTAACCCCGCCGGCCCCTGTTACACCGATATCATGTAACAATCCACCGTAGTATAACGCTCTAAGCCCTGTCTCGTTAAGGCCCAAGGTCTGGCCTACCCTCACAGCGATGTAGGCCACGCGCTGCCCATGATGCACAAATGTATTGTACTCTGCTAAGTCTAGCGCTTGAGATAAAGCCCGGACCAGCTCTGAAAGATTGATCTCTAAGTCTAGCATTATGCATTCTACTCCTATCTAACTGATATTACCTCCACATAATCGCCTCGGACAGCGCACTCCGTCCCAAGACGCGTTGACCGATCGGCAATCACCTGGAGTATGCGTGTTGCCTGCTCCCCCTCAAGCAGCCTCACTGTGCCCTGCTCCATAAATATAGGGTATAGTTTTGTTTGCACTTCGCCTAGTAGGTCTATCTCCAAATGAGCCACGAAACTCTCGCGCGCAGCAGGATCGTAGGGGTGGAATAAATAGTTACCCAGACTATAAATTATAGGTTTGCCCGCATATAACTCTACGCCAAAAGGCAAGTGTGGGTGATGCCCTAAAATCGCGGTAGCGCCAGCATCAATAATCGCTTGAGCCAACTCCTGTTGCCAAACTTGGGGAGCCAATGTGCCCTCATACCCCCAATGTAAGGAGACTAATACAACATCAGCTTGGGCCTCTGCCTCAGCCACTGCCGTGAGGATATCCCTGCGCCCCTTTTCACCATCCAGAAAGATGACTCCAGGTTTGTTTTCCTGCGCTTCCCACAGGTCATAGCTCCAAGCGGGTAAAAAGGATTTCTGAGTAAAGGCCAAAAACGCTACCTCCACCCCGTTTACCTCTAGGACATGTGGGCTAAGAGCTTCGTGTCTATTTTTCCCCGCCCCAACATAGGCGATTCCGCGTTCACGCAAGTGCTCCAAGGTGTCTAGGAAAGCATCTATACCAAAATCAAGGCAGTGGTTATTAGTGAATGATACCACATCAATCGAAGCAGCCACCAGCGCATCTAAAGCCTCAGGAGTACTACGAAACGTAAAATTCTTGGGTGTTACTTTCTCTCCGTGTCGACTAGCAGGACTCTCTAAATTAGCAAACGCAATATCCGCATTCTTAAGCAAATCGCCCATCCCGGCAAAGACATAGTCAGGCCCGTATAGGGCTACGTTTTCCCCCGGAAGTTTATCTAATAAAACGTCTCCCCCGGCAACAATAGTAAATGTAGGTAGGGGTTCAGTAGTAAAGCTAAGCTCAAATCCTGTGCCGCGCAGAGTGTAGCTGGTGTTATAGGAGAGCCCTTCCTTAGGTATAATTGTAGCTGTTTTGCCGTCAGCACTCCAGGAAACAGTAATTTCCACTTGTGGTTCAAACCATATCAGCTGCTCCTCCGGTTTTGTCGCTCGATTAAACTCGAGCTCAAGTGGCTCCTGCACCGAGAGCAGCTTGGACTCCTGAACAGTTACGAGAGCTAGATCTACCTCTAGAAGTGATTTTACCTGATATGCCACAGTCCCTAGAGCTAACGCCACAACTAACACAACTATTACTTTACGCAACGTTGCACCCCCTTGGCCTCTTTTTCCATTTTACCATTTTATGAAGCGGCAAAACAGTCCCTATACATAAAAGAAGAGGCAAGAATAACGGAAGCAACCTCCTCTGTATCAGGGATAGATAGTCCCTCAGCTGCATCAGGCTTACCGTACCCAGGGTATGCACATTCTAAAGGGAGTGCTCTTATTTTGAGAGACACCCCCTTCTTGACCTAGCTCTTCAGTTGATAACCCTTACATGACTTACCGGAGCAACTCGATCTACTCATAGCACCTGTGCGCACTTGGTTAACAAGCTGATTGTTACTGCACTGATCATCTGAGGCGCACCACTTACAATCCTTGGTAGAGCATTTGACGGCCAATCCCCACACCTCCTTTTCCCACTATCTGCTACAGTATGCCCCCTAGGGAAAATGGTAAACATGCTTAGGGGATTTAGGCATTAGGCTTGAGGCATTAGGCTGTAGAAGTCTTCAGACGACAGAAACCAGTCTTCAGGAGCCTGTTCTTCTGGAGACTGAAGCTTGATGATCTACCTGCGGGTGCACAAGGTACGAAGTACGAGGTACGCCCTTCTGGGCACTCTCCTGTGTACCGTGTACGCTCTACGAGGAACCAGGAACGCACTCTACAAGGAACGCCCTTTTTACAAATACCTCTCAAACCAATCCTGTATAAACAACAAGCGGTCGACACGGTTACGGGGTTTACCGCTACGGGAGAGCTCATGATTTTCACCGGAAAAACGGACAAATTCTGTAGTTACACCGAGGCGCTTGAGGGCGATAAACCATTGTTCTGCTTGCTCCATGGGACACCTCAGGTCCTGGTCACTATGGATAATGAGTATTGGGGTACGGACGTTCCGGGCGTGACGCATAGGAGAACGGGCCATGATGAATTCTTCATCATCCCAAAGATCTGCCCCGCCCATGCCGGCTTTATTACCGTAGAAACCAATATCGCTAGTGCCATACTTGGTATACATGTTACTGATACTGCGCAAGGTAACTGCAGCCTTAAAGCGATTAGTCTGAGTAACCATCCAGTTAACCATGTATCCACCGTAACTACCCCCGGTTACTCCTAAGCGCAGTGGATCAACCCAACCTTGTTCGATGCAATAATCCACTGCTTCCATTAGGTCCACATAGTCGTTGCCACCCCAGTCTCCTACTACGCCCCGCGTAAATTCGGAGCCATAGCCCCTGCTACCACGCGGGTTAGTGTAGACTACGCCGTAGCCTTGCGCCGCTAGAAGTTGGTACTCGTGGAAGAAGGCATTACCAGAAGTAGCGTGTGGACCACCGTGAATATGCAACACTAATGGATACAACTCACCAGTCTTAGAATCTACGGGCTTAATGACCCAACCCTCGATCTGCCAGCTGAGAGCACTCTTAAAGACGATTCGCTCAGGCTCAACCAGTTCCAATTCGTTAAGCACAGCCTCATTTACATGGCTGAGGCGAGTAGGCGCAGACCCCAAGAGGTCTGATACGTAAATGTCCCCTGGGTTGAGGACATGGTTAGCAGTATAAGCAATCTTGTTGCCTGTAAGACTAAACGAAGTAATTGACTGGTCTCCAGAGGTGATTTGCCGTACTTCTCCCTGCATGTTGACGGCATACAGGTTGGAATTGCCACCATCAGTAGCACCAAATACTAGCTCAGAGCTATCTCCGGTCCAAGCAGGCTCCACGCCACCCCTGTCTGCACGGGTATCTGACCCGACGCTATTACCTACGCTTCTCGGGAAATCTGCCAAGAGGTTGCGAGGGGCATCTTCCCCACTAACGCCAACTACAAAAATATGAGTGTCGAGATATCCTACTTCTCCCTTGTCGTGTCCAGTGTAAGCGACGTACTTACCGCAAGGAGAGAAGGCCGGACTTGCGCAGGGTCCTAAACCTTGAGTGAGCTTTCGTAACCCTTTACCGTCAAGGCCCACAGTAAATACATCCGGAATGTAGCTAAGATCCGCATCTGAATTGGTGCAGGTTGTTAACGCGAATTGAGTACCACAGGGAGACCAACTGGGTTGACTCACATCAAAGTCCCCACTTGTAACCTGCCTTAGTTCGCCGCTCATAACATCTACAACCCACACATGGCGGTTTCGCTCATCCAGAAACCCAATTCCATTCATCTTGTGCCGCAAACGGCGTATTATCCGCACATCAGGATTACCGGGTTCTTCGCCCTTCCCTTTGGGGAGCTTCATGGTAAAGGCTATTTTTGTACCATCTGGTGACCACATAGGGTTCCCAATGCCGTCTTCTGTACGCGTCAATTGACGAGCTTCACCACCACTGACGCCAATAACAAATAATTGCTCCTTACCGTTGCGGTTAGACAAAAAGAATAACTTATCCCCCTGTGGAGACCAACGTGCGGTATGCTCCCTCACTGTATCATTGCTACGAGTGCCAGTTGTAAATAAATCCGGCGCACCACCATTAGCGTTATGCAGGAAAATGGCTGAGTCATAGCCATTGCGTTCTACGTTAGTAGCTGTAATGGTATAGGCAACCGTCTGGGCATCTGGAGATAGCTGTGGGTCACCTACGAACTTAAACGCCCAAATATCCTCAGCAGTCACTTTTCGCTTCGTTCTTACCATATTTTACACTCCTTTAAAAACATTCACTCCTATCATTCTTTATTTTTGACCCCTTTTCCTGCAACATTTCGGTAGGCAAAATAAGGACTTGGCGAAATATAAAGCAGCAGGGATTCTACCCTGCTACTTTTTTAACAACATGCAAGCGCCGGCTGCCAGCAACACCAAGCCTAGTCCCTTAAGCCATGTAAAGGGGGCACTCTGCAGGCCAAAGGCCCCCATTTCGTCTATCGCTAAAGCAGTGCCAACCTGCCCTACAATAATTAAGGTGGTAGCCGCTGCTACGCCTAAGCGGGGAATGCTCACGGCTACCAAGTAAATGATTCCGACGCCAATCACTCCGCCTAGGTATAAGTACCAAGGAACATCCCGCAACGTTCGCTGCTGCGGCTCACGCAGAAAGGGTAGCACCAGTAAAATTACAACAACGATTGTGCCTATAAGATGGACAAAGAGAGTTGCGCGCAAGACACCGATCAATTTCCCTAAGGAGGCGTTAAGTGATCCTTGAATGGCCATAAGCGCTCCCGCAATAGCCGCAAGGACTGCACTGAGCAAACTCAAAAGCTTCACCTCGCTATAGTAATAAAGGCTACCACTATAGCGTTCCGCCTATGTCTCTTAACCATACCGAAAATAGAACCATAATTGCCGAATCTGGGGCTCTAAGTGCACCGGTACTACTGAGCAACCTGACTACACTGAGCAGAACATTGAACTATCCGATTAGTCTTTTAAGGGCTTGGGGGTCAACCTTCCATACCCCCTCAACGAATCTTAGTTCCATCGTTGTACTTAACTTTGCTTTTCTACCGCCTCGATAAATCACTTCTCCGCTAATCTGTACTTCACAGGTGTCATTGGCAAGACCCACTAAAACCGTTTCATCTATTTCTATTGCCTCTACATTCGCCATCATGTGTTCTAGTTCGGCCGTCGAGAATGGCAATAGGAATAGCTGTGTTAGCCACCAATCTTTCTGGTTAAGAGCTGCGGCCATGTTTTTCACTTGTGCTTCTGGGGTAGCTCCGCGAATAACTCCCCAAATCTCGCCTGCCGCCTTACTTATCATTAAATGATGCCCTAAGTCCTTGGCACGGGACGCATGTGTGATAGAGCCCCAAAAATGTATGCAGAAATGACCGGGGAAATTATTGGCCAATGCCCCCTGCCCATGCGGCATTCCGTTCATAGATGCGGCGAGTGTCTTCCCTTCTATTTTTACTATGACCGCCCTGCGGTCCCAGCTCCATACCCCACCGTAAATTTCTTTCATAATAGCGGTATCCGCCCCCGTCACAGGTTGTACATCTGCATGGTTTGTTCCGCCTCGCCGCTGTACCATGAAACTCTTACCTGTTTCCATGTCCAAGACCTCCGCCCTGTCCATCCGCTCCAGTATCCTTTGAGCTTCAACCCACGCTAATGGCACTGCACACGCGGTAGCCTTAAGCTCAGACCACATATCAGCTAACAAGTCTTTTGCTTGTTGCGACACAACTACCCACTTTTTGGTCGTAGGGTTGTATACGTTTAACAGATCGTCGCACACAAATTCCCGTCTCCCAACCCTCAAACGAAAAACTTCAAATATTGGGCTCGCCCCAACTAATTCCATAACAGCATGCCATCTTCTAACTTCCACTTTTCTAGAAACAATTTGTCCCTCGAGATGTATGAACTCTAGCGATACATCCATGGGCGGAGTAGGGGCGGCTTTGCAGGATGTCAGTAACACTACTAAGCAGAGAAACACTAGTAAGCCTCTCATGAAATAAAATCACCCCGTACTGTTTTCTACAACATTACGGGGGAGATTGCTTTTTATGATGTTTTTTTCTTCCCACACAAGGTTAAGGATTAGAACCTGAGGTACTTTTTGGACTCCGTGTAGAAAGGTAGTAATTATATGTTAAGGCAGCAATTAGCGCAGCTACAACCAACGGACAGTCTGAGACTACAAGGTTGACGTCGTGCCCCATGAACTGTCCCCCCATCCGCCCACGGAGTTCTCCGCCATTAGGGTTGTATTTGAGCCTACAACTAAATCCTATAGCATCCCCACCTACTCTACCACCGACCTCGTAGCCTGAAACTTTTAGAGCGACATCCTTACCTACGATATTTCCTCCCACCCGGCCGCCAATCTCTTCCTCGGTAAACCTTAGGCGCACGTCCTGTCCAACGATTCCACCACCCATGCGCCCGGTAATAAGGCCATGCTGATTGATTACAAAATTAACATCTGCACCTAGGAATAATCCGCCAATACGCCCTTCAATGCTCCGCGATGATACATTACAGTCAACATCAAAACCTCCGATGATCCCGCCCACTCTACCCGTAACTTTACCCATGCTTCTCACCCTCCATCTGTTCAATTCCGGCACTTCTCACCATAGACTTTTTCTCGCTACTTTCTTCACCCAGTATAGCAGACAGGCTTTCATATTTGTATCGCAGACCTCCTCCCCATGATATACTCTATAAGGAGGTGACATACATGGGAGCAAAGTGTAAAAAGATTCTTAGTATCGGTACGCCTTTTGAAAAGAAGGTCAAAAGCGCATTAAATACATCCAAAAAGAAGGCTGACTAGTGTCAGCCTTCTTTTTTACCTTTTAGTTGCCAGCCATTCGTGTATGCCCTCGAAGTGCGCCTGCACTGCATGGTTTATGAATGTCTCCTGAGCCAAAAGGGCGGCATCATCAGGATTGCTGAGGAATCCTGTCTCGGTAAGAATCGCTGGGATTTTGGTCCGTACCAAAACTCCAAAGTTAGCGTTTAGTAATCCTTTGTCCTCCATTCCTAAACCCACCAGCCGACGATGCACTTGGTGCCCCAAATTAAAGCTACCTAGAGTCACGCCATAGAAGGTCTGAGTGCCGGAGACCGCGGAACTAGGATGCGCATTATTATGGATGCTTACAAAAAGATCGGCACCAGCGTTATGGGCAATTCCAATACGCTCATCTATAGATAGAGTATAATCGCCCACGCGAGTCATGACAACTTCAGCTCCGGCAGCTACGAGTAGGGCTCGAAGCTTCAATGCCATGGTGAAGTTTATATTCTTCTCACGCAAGCCATTGACTCCAATAGCGCCGGGATCTGGCCCGCCATGTCCTGCATCTACTGCGACTACAAACCCTTGAATCCCTATAGCTGGGGGCAGTGTAAAGTCGATAGGGGCCGTGGTAAATGCAAACGACAGTAGATTTCCTAAGATATATCCTGTGCCGGATGTAGACGAAACCTTTACCCAGCTGCCGTCCCAACCACTAAACGCCAGCGTCTTCCCGGCAGGATGAGTCGCTAGGATTGAAAACGTAGTATCGGGGCCACTGCGCTCATTAACCATGTTAGCACTAATTCTAGCTAGGGCTTGTCCGCCCACATTTTCAACATACTCTGACAGAACGTATCCAATAACGCCATTCTCTAACATTATTTTAGACCAAGTTCCCTCTTCCAAAACCGCCACTAACATGCCTAAATTCAGTTTTGTTACTACGGGGAATTCAGTCCCCTTACCACCACGCATATTCAGTACGCTGACCAGTACCCTAGCAAGTGGAACGCTGACAGATCCCTGTACTGGGTTTTCCTCAGTAACGGGAGTCACCCATTCCTGATGGATGAAACCAGTTTTTCCGCTTACTCTGACCTGAAACCACTCGCCAATTTTTCCGGTGACCTGTGTTAACTGATCTTGAACTAATGTAGTGACCACAGGGTATGTTGTTCCGGGACCTTGACGGACGTTTAAACGGCTAGCTCTCACTACTACATTATGGTTTCCAGCCTGAAAAGATTGGTCAGCAACTATGTACTGTCCAAAAACCCAGCCTATTAGGCCACTCGACGCCATGACCTGTTTCCATTCACCTGACTCAGACATAATTACTAGTGGTGTGCTCCGCGACATAGTACTAATAATCTTATACCCATGTCCGGGACCACTGCGCAAATTAAGAGCATTAACATCCACAACTCCGGGAGTGGCTGCCCATACTGCAGACACAGAAATCGTCAACATCATGATCACCAGCCACAAAGCTACGCGTCTTAGCATTGGCCACCTCCGTTCTAGATAATTCACAACTCATTGTAACACTAGCTCTTACGGCCGCTCTAGTGGTAATTATTGTTAAGGAATTAGATGGGCTAGTTTGACTAGGAAGTTATTGAAACGTCGGTACAAGTCATTAAACTCCTTATGAATTTGGTAACGATTGTCGAATGAGCCAATTTCGACAATGAAGGCTGGTTTGTCGTAGGTACCAATAAAATGGTCCTTAAGGTGTGCGCCTATTGCCTGTTGCAGGTTGTGGGATATCCCATAGCCGAAGACCTTGCCCACCGCATAAGCTAATTGACGATTAGGAACGAGGGTTTGTTCCTGATTGTAGTGCCAAAAAACAATATTGCCTGAAGAGTGGAGATCAACTAACATATCTGGCTTATATGTCTCTAGGGCTATCAATACAGCTTGCGTCTCTTTTTCACTGGCTGGCGCAGTGCCAGGATAAAAGCTTGGGCCGGGAGTTGTCGGCAAGAAATTAGCCATCTTATAGTAGCCGTGTGGAAAATTACGATTAATATCTACACCCCAAGCGTTGGCTTTCCAACCCCGCAACTGTTCTGCGGTATAATTACCCACCAGTGGGTGGCGTTCCCCCTGAGCAATCCTCACCCCATCAGGATTAATAAGTGGTAGCACTACAATGCGGTACTCGTCCAAGGCGAGGGATGCCGATGGAACTCCCTGAGCGTGACTTTGCAGTAACTCTGCCACTTCCCTCATACTCAAGTAACTACCTACCGATTCCCAACCATGCATACCAGCCGTAACCATCAACGTCTTGTCGCCTTGCCCCATAACCAATGCGTACAGTGGGTCACCCCAATAAGATTTCCCCACCTGTTCGACCTTTAGCTCAGGGTACTGCGCTGTTAACTTCCGCAAGTCTTGAAAGAGTGAGTCGACAGTGTAGAACTTATCTGCCCCTATTCTAATCTCCTTCGCCGTAATGAAAGGCTCCCCTACCGCGGCTGAAACTGCACTCGGGGCATAGCCGATAGAGCTACGAATGGGGAGCAAGACCACTAAGACTGTCATACATATGATGAAAAGCGCTCTCACTATGTCTGCCTCCTCGGACTATTGTACTTTCATAATTACCATCGGACAGAGTGTTTTCCTGCTTAAGTAACAAAAAAGTAAAGCTGCCGAAAAATACTGACAGCTTCACAAGAATCCTTACCTATTTTCTGAGTGAGTTAACGTTGACTACTCCCTCTTCGTTAGTTTTATACTCCCGTTTGAGGTTTGAATGTCGAGGTCTAGGCTGCCGTCACCTAATTGGGCAGTGACATTCTTGTTGGTTAGCTGCCCCCCTACGAAAGACCACTGACCATAACCTAGGTCGATAGAGCCGTTGCTAGTAGTGGCTTTAAAACTTACGCCTAGATCCTCGGGAAGACTTACTGTGACAGTGCCATTAGATGTACGCAAGTTGTATGTTCCACCAGTTGGGGCAGCAGCAACATTGATTTTGCCGTTAGAAGTGTAGACCAGGAGTTCCTCTGGACCAACCTGAGATACGACGTCGATAGTGCCGTTACTGGTATACAGGTCTACCTTGCCGACAATTTCCTCTACGTTGATTCTGCCGTTGCTTGTTCTTATCTTTAGGTTCAGACTTTTTGGTATGGCAATTTCATAACGGATAGACTGATTATTAATCGTTGTTGAAGGATATATGCCTTCTACACTCATTGTGGTACCAGTGGTAGAAACTTCAGTTCGGAGCGCCTTCAATCTATCATTGGCATTGGCTACGGAATTGCCTTGGGCGGTGTAGAATACATTGATCACAATATCTGCACCCTCTGTGGCTACGACTGTGACCGAACCATTCCTTGTATCTACACTGATGTTAGTAATATCGGAGGCCACGCGGGTGATGGTTTCTGTACCCTCTGCGCGTTCATTTATCTGCAGCAGGCGAGGCACAAAAGATTGGAAATGACCCCACGCGAAGTATCCGGCACCTACGACTAATACCCATAGTAATGCTACTACTAAGAAAGCTTTGAGCAATTTTGACATGTATGGACCTCCTATGCGGCAGCTACGCGGCCAAATTTAGTCCAGAGTGTAGCCCCGAAGCCGAGTAAACTATAGAACAGTGATACTAATCCGCCTACTACTGGGATTATGGTAACTAAACCTAACACCAGCAAGCCCATGGCTACTACCAAGGAATCTGTCATCTCGCGGTTAAGCTTTTGAGCCAAGTATCTGCCGGCCAACAGTCCAAGCGCCACCTGCCCCATAAAACGACCTACCAGAAGGGCTAACCAGAAAAAGGGAATTAAGGGTATACCGACAAGTGTGATTAACAACATTATGCTTACTGGTATAACTGCTAGATAGCCAAGCAGTCCGAATAACACGGCCTTGAGAGGTTCTCCTTGAGCTGCCCCAGCAATCTTTAGAATTGGGGCAGGAATCAACCAGAATATGACCCAACCGAGGAACACTATGGATAGAACCTTCCACAGGGAAGCAATAGGAGAAAAGAACCCATATGACATATTGAAACGTGGTAGGTGACCGATGTTTATGTCGCCGAGTCCTAGGCTCACTTGCTCGCCACCTACTTGTGCGCCCTCTTTGCGATCGAGTGACCCGCCTACCGACACTACGCTACCATCCACAATAGCATTTGACTCCAGACGAATATTGCCAAATATAACGACAACGCTATCCCGCACATGGCCTTCAATTACGGCATCGGCCCCAATGACTACTACACTGCCGGAAAGCACATTTCCTGCGGCAACATGTGCGTCCTGACCCATCATCACGATATCGTCCTGAGACGCCGCCCCAGCAAACGATGGAAACACCATTATTATCAATGCCAACAGAATTATTATTTTTTTCATTTTGCAAAGTCCCCCTTACTTATAAAACCAATTCCCAGGAAAATTACAGTAGCCGAACCAAAGATAAAGACTAGGCCTATTGTGCTAATATTGTAGTGTCCCACGGCTTCTGCAATTACGCGAAGCACATGTGCCATTGAGCGCATTAAACTTACCATATGACTAGCCAGTTCCATTACCCAGTTAAAATGTCTGCACACTATAATCGATGCAACCGCTAACGCCCACAGCGACATATAGCCTAACCCCATAACTACCAACCAAAGCCAGGATACCCTCTTTTCGCTCCCAACTTGTTGCATGACTTTATCCGTAAAACCAGCAGATGGCGAGGTTAAATGCCATGAGGAGTATAAAAGATTGTCTAGTTCCTGATCCTCGACTAATAATAGCTGCGAACAATGTGAGCAACTAGCCAGATGACCCTCTATGTGACTAGCAGTGCTCTGTGCTAGCCGGCCAGACAGATAATCCTCAAGCAGACCATTTACATCGTTGCACTTCAACCTTTAACACCCCCTTCTATTTGCAGATAAATCTCACGCAGAATATTTTTGCCGCGGAAGATGCGGTTCTTTACGATTGACATAGGCTGGTCAATAATCTGTGCTATGGCTTCGTAGCTATGACCCGCAACATAGTGCATAACAAGAATTTCTCTATACATGTCTGGCAATCTCTCTACGGCTTCTTGCAACAATTGCTGCGCTAGACTGCGCATCATGCTAGTCTCAGGGGTGCTATGTTCGGTCAAGTCCTCTTCCTTAATAGCTGCCAGATGGCGCGCCGCCGTTTTTTGTCTCCTGAGACGATCAAGACACAAGTTCGTCACTGTGGTTCGGATGTACGGCAGGAAATCCACGTCGGCCGTAGAAATTATTCGTGAATACACCTTCACAAAGGCCTCTTGTGCTGCATCCTCAGCCTCTTCCCGGCTGCGCAACAATTGATAGGCGATGCTGAATACTAAGCGTTGGTACCGCTCCACGAGAATCCCATATTCTGCAGTCTTCCCTCGGTGACAAAGCGCCACCAACTCACGGTCTTGCATTAAGCACCCACTCTCTCGGCCGGTTCCCATATACTCTAACGCTTGAAGTAGCGTGATGTCTGAGGCTATATTGCCTTTTTTTAGCATGGAAGAGTTAGCGTTGCCGATGGCGATGGGAAGATAATTCTATTTAAAAGAAAAATATTGCCGGAGCTAGTACCAAGAGTTACCCTTTTCCTTGCGAGCACGTAATGTGTTAACGGAAGGGGGGATTTACAATGACACGTGCAGAATATTGCCGCCTCGTCCGTAGAGGGATCATCAATCAAAGGAGTGCCATGCTTGGCTTCCGGGCCCTAGCCCGTCAAGCTCCCAACGCTGATGTTCGCGACACCATGTTGCTCCTAGCCCATTACGCTCACCACAATCACAGATACCTTATGCGTCAATTAGATCGCTACTGCTTGCTGCTAAATGGCACTACCGTTCTCTAACACGAAAAATCTTTACGTTACATTTTTGGAGGGGCTAAGGCCCCTCCTCGCCTTTGCTATCGAAAGTTTAGCATGACGAAAGTACCCCAGTGATGATATATTCATCTTGAGGTGAGCGCAATGACAAGCAGGCAAATTGACATGGCCAAGTTCTACCTACCCTTAGCTGCAACATCTATTTTGATGATGGCCTCACATTCCATTGTAAATTCTGGTTTAGCTCGGACGCCTGATGCTGCAGCAGCTCTAGCGGCTTTTGCAGTCGCTCAAAGTTTAGCTGTCATGTTTGAATCGCCATGCTATACAATACAGCGCATGTGCGTCGCACTTTTTAAGGATAAGGGCTCCTATTATGCCGTAAAACAGGCCTCTCTTATCGTATGGGCGTGCCTAACTACATTAATGCTAGCCCTTGCGTTTACGCCTTTAAGCAGAATAGCATTTCTTGATATTCTGAGGGTGCCCCCCGAACTCTACCCCGATACTGTGCGCAGCTTCCGTGTGTTCATGGTCTTACCCGCTTTTTCTGCCTCTAGATCCTTCTACCAGGGGCTACTGATAGTTCATAAACGCACCGCTCAACTAACCACGAATATGTTGTTTAGACTAGGAGTAATGCTTGTACTAGCTACCGTGTTGCAGCACCTTACCCTCACCGGCGGAGCTGTGGGGGCACTCATCCTAGGCGCTGGCATTGGCACGGAAGGCCTGATGGCCTATATTACGGGGCGCAATATTGGCAAGGAATTGCCTGAGTCCGATGGAGAAGCAATAACTACGACCCAGGCCATGGTTTTTTTTCTACCCCTTGCTCTCGCTTCCGTTACTAATACCTTTATCCGTCCAGTTATTAATGCAGGACTTGCTCGTACCGCAGACCCCTCCTTAGCGCTAGCCTCGTACCAGATAGCATGGAGCTTTAGTTACATTTTTGTGGCGGTTGCTTTTAACGTCCATCAATTAGTAATTGTTTTTGCTCGCGAGGCTGAACACCGTATTTCAGTTCTTAAGTTTTCGCTGTTAATGGGGTCCCTCGGTACCGTTATTCTCTTTATAGTATCCGTAACCCCCTTGGGTACAATGGCGCTAACACGCATGATAGGTGTACCCCCGGAGCTTGCCGTTCAGGCACTACGCGCTATCGCTCTCCTCTCACTAATGCCTATTCTCACTTGCATATCAGAGTACTGCGCTGGATTGCTAATAATTGCTGGTCAAACAAAGTACCTTACCGCAGGGAAGGCTGTAAATGTTGTGACGATATTGATCACGTCTTTACTTATAGCTCGATTCGCCCCGCACGTAGGCGGACTATTAGCAGGAATATGTATGGTGAGCGGCATAGCCATGGAGTCTATTTTTTTAGCTATTCAAACTCAAAATATAAGTCCTGTATGGCCTACTATAACGGTCGGCAATTAAACGTCGGATGCAATGAAATCCGTGCGCAGAAAAGTGAGTGGTTCACAACGGTGACCCACCCACTTTGTGTTACTTCTTCTCTCCGTACGCAGCGCGGCGCAGATTAGCCATCAGTTCTGCTCGCCGTTTGAAAAGCCGCGAATGCTGACGAGGCTGAACTATGCTGAGCGCATACGATGCCATGAGCGGCATCGCAATAGTGGTGTCGGAATAAACCACCACTGTGTCCGACAATTGTGTGGGATCGATTTTCCCCCAGCTGACAGCCTCTGCAGGCGTCGCACCCGACAACCCACCTGTATCGGGACGAGCATCCGTCACCTGAATGAAGTAATCATGCCCCTCCTCCTCTAAGCCCAATACTTCTTGAATCTGTGGCTCCGTTTGCATCATAAAGTTCTTGGGGCTACCACCGCCAAAAATAAGCACAGCGCTCCTGCCGCCCTTCCGTTTGGTGTCAAAGACTATGGCAGCAGTTTCATTAACATCGGCTGAAACGTCAAACTGCAGCTTATTCCCTAACATGGCCTTCGCTGCGACATTCATACCAATGGAGCTATCTCCTGGGGAAGAAGTGTAGACTGGCACATCGGCCTGATAGGCAGCGGAGAGTATAGAACGCGTACCGATTCCTAGCACACGTTCTCGCTCTGCAATGTACTTGCCGCAGAGGTGATGGAACTCCGCCGTGCTCATGGTACGTTGAAACTCTGGTAGAGAAATGATTTCACGGAAGAAAGTATCTGTGGATAACAAAACATCGTACTCAAAAACAACATCATAAATCCGCACTAAACCTTCATCGTGCAAGGCGACGTCATCATAAAAGGGCGACCCTTGGTGGAGCGGTAAACCTATGCCGAAATGAGCGTCATGGTAAAGATTGGCCCCGGTAGAAACAATCCAGTCCACAAAGCCCGCCTTTATGAGAGGAATAATGGCACTAATCCCGAGTCCCGCCGGCGTTAAGGCTCCAGCTAGACTCATGCCTACTGTTACATCTTCTATGAGAATCTTACAGGCCAGCAGGTGACATGCTTCTCTTATTCTGCCAGCGTTGTAGGCAAGGAAGGTGTTTTCAATCAGGTCTACCACCGTGGGATTAGGTTGAATTTCGTTAGGATTTATCCGCCCACCGAGATACTTTCTGCCTTGGGGTTGGCGGGGTGTGCTACATGGAAAATGAGTTTCGCTACTAATCACATACAGGCCTCCCTTGAATATAATACGCACCCTGTCAATTGATACTAATTATACTGTACAGGGAAACTCTCGTATACATTAGGTGTTCTCTGGAGTCTTGTCAAATAACAAGGAATTCCGACGATGACGGCGAATTTATACATGGGAAATACGGTTAATGGAGATGTAGCGACATGCGAAAGATTCCCGTAGCGGCTCTTAAACCTGGAATGAAAGTAGCACGGCCAATCTATGGTAGCTCCGGGTACGTTCTCATCCAACAAAACGTAGTCCTTAGCAGACGCTATATTGAACAGTTGCGACAGCTAGGGGTACCATCACTATACATCGATGATGGTCTACTAGATGGCTATCAGATTGATGATGTTGTCACCGATGTAACACGTATGAATGCGATTTCTCGAGTGCGGGACCTTGTTACGGATCTTGAACAACCCAATCCGGCAAGCCGTATCATGCTTCGTACTAAAGAGGTTGCCCGAAATGTAGACCAGATTGTTTCTGAATTAATGTCCCAGCCCGACCTTATGGTCAATCTCATCGATATACGCCTTGAGGACGATTACCTCTTTGGACATTCTGTAAACGTGTGTGTATTATCTTTGATTACTGGCATTTCCGCTGGCTTAAACAACAAACAGTTAGTGCATTTGGGCGTAGGGGCCATCCTACACGACGTCGGCAAGGGTGTGTTGCCACGCAACATACTGTATAAGCCAGGTCCGCTAACAAACACCGAATTCTCCGTTGTCAAGACACATACATCTGAAGGGTATAGCATCCTGAGAGACATGACGCACGCTAGAGATGTAGCCCACGAGCATCACGAACGCTATGATGGTTCAGGCTATCCCAATGGTAAAAAGGGTGACGCTATCTCCTACAATGCACAGATCGCCTCGGTGTGTGATGTATTTGATGCTGTTACATCTGATCGCGTGTATCGTGCCGCTTATCCAATTCATGAAGCGGTCGAATTAATTGCGGGCTCAGGCAATCAAGCTTTCTCTCTAACCCTAATTCAGAAATTTCTTGAGAACATTGCAGCATATCCTACAGGATCGATTATTGAGCTGTCCGATGGAAGGATTGGTATTGTAATTGATACGCCACGTGGTTTTTGTCAGTATCCGCGGGTCAAGCTTCTTTACGACCAAGATACACAGCCTGTAACAACCCCCATCGAAGTGCACACCCTCGATGATCCCTCGTTAATAGTTAAACGTGTCCTTCCCGAACAGGAAATAGCCAAGCTACGTGCCTCGAGGGCTCGTTAAATGCGTAGGGTTGAAATAGATCACTTAACTCCTGGGATGGTCGTAGGCCGTAGCATTTACAGTAGTCAAGGTCATGTACTTCTCAAGGAGCAGTGTGTGCTCACTCCCCACTACATAGAGCGACTAAAGAGCCTGAGTATACCGTGCTTATACGTACAAGAAGATAAGCTCCGTCTTCCCCCCTTGCGAGACGTTATCTCCGAGGATATTCGGATTAACACCATGGTACGGGTACGTAGCCTGCTAGACGAGGCGGGAAGCGCGGGTGTCGTACTTAAAACAAACAAATTATTCCAATTAGTTACTGGTTTAGTAGAAGAATTACTCCAAAACCGTAATACTGTCGTGAACTTCGCGGATATCCGGCTTGAGGACGACTACCTCTTCTCACACTCTGTCAACGTATGCTTACTAGCCCTACTCACAGGTATTAGCCTGTCTTATTCTAAAGGCCGCCTGTGCAATCTCGGATTAGGTGCGATGCTGCACGATGTCGGTAAGACACAACTACCTAGACGCATCCTTGATAAGCCAGATTCATTAACACCTGAAGAATATGAGTTGGTTAAAGCGCACTCGGCCCATGGGTATAAGATGCTCATCAATTTCCCCTTTGCCCGCGACATGGCTTACCAGCACCATGAGCGCTTGGATGGCAGCGGCTATCCAAGAAGTCTAAAAGGCAAGGAAGTAAGTGAGGAAAGTCAAATAACAGCCATGGCCGATGTCTTTGATGCTTTGATCTCTAACCGTCAGTACCGTGCAGGCTTCCCGCCCCATGAAGCATATGAATTTTTAGCAGCTATCGGCAATGTTCACTTTGATATTGCACTGGTACGTGCATTCTTGAGCAATGTAGCGGCCTATCCAACAGGGGTCATGGTGGAGTTAAGCGATGGTCGCATTGCACTTGCCCTCGAAACACCACATGGGCAGCCCCTATTGCCACGGGTTCGGTGTCTATTCGATCAAGAACTTCGCTATATAGCGGTACCCCTGGAGCTTTGCCTCGGGGAGACCGCTTTGCATGTACGGAAAGTGATCCCACCCGATGTCGCAAATCGGTTACTGTCACAAGTGTAGAGCCCCTCAGGACCCCTCAGGGCGCCAAAAGGCAAAGGGCTAGCTCACGTTATTTGTGAGCTAGCCCTCTTTCGTTGCACATTCGCTGAATCTGTCGCGTCCGTAAGGGTTTATCGCGTCTACACCGTTCAGCACAGACAATCGCTATAGCCTCAGCACAAGCATCGTCCATTTTCTCATTTACTATTACATAATCATAGTATTCGGCATAGTTCATTTGTTCGAAGGCATTGTTTACCCTGTTGTTAAGGTTCGACTCATTGCTGCGGTGGATAATACGCTCCACCATTTCACAAAAAGAAGGTGGCGCAATAAATATACTAACTAACCGTTTGGTTATTTTTCTGTACTTAAACATACCTTTATAATCGAGCTCCATCAAGCGGTCAGAGCCCTGATCAGGGTTGAAGCTAGGCGAACCGTAGTAGTGGTCCTTGTAGACCTGCTCATGCTCGGAGATCTCTCCACTGGCAACTTTTCCGAGAAAATCATCAACTGACACGTACTGATAATCAAAGCCGTGTTCCTCATTAGGGCGGGGCTGCCTTGTAGTAAACGTCGCTATCTTTACAATGTCAGGATAGCGCTCAACAATAGCACGCATTATTGTTCCTTTGCCTGACCCTGAGGGCCCAGTTATCACAAATAGAATTGAATCTCGCAATCCCCACATCTCCCTCAAATCAGTTGTAGGCATTATACCATAGCAATCTAAGGCTTGCCAACGAGAACTACACTTTGTGTCGTCGGACAGTGATATTGTGCTATTTGACAAAGTAAACGCAACCGATTATCTGTTACGTCGTTGCATTTAGGCTTGCGCGAGTTCAGATGCATTTAGTCTTTCGTGTTGGGTAATGCTATTTTTCCTTTCTCCTGTGAAGATAGTTATCGTGGTGCCAGGGGCTAGTAAAGCGGGACTATTAGAAGGCCTCTCGCGAGGCCTTTTGTTACTCTTTGCGTATTGCGTCCAGAGCACCGAGAACAACGTGCGCCAGTCCAAAGCCTACAGCGCCATCACGGACGCGCCCCTTCTTCATGAGCAGCGCGGCCCCTGCAACAGTTGCGCCTAGTCCGGCGACAATGAGACCTGTTGTTGTATGCTTCATTTCCTCACCTCCCGTATTTAGTGTACCCACCTTTCGTTGCTGTAAGTGATGGGCTATGATACAATTCAGGCAAATGTTCCGGGAGTGATCATATGGTAAACGTAATAGATGTACTTGCAGAACGAGGCTTTATAAAACAGACTACACATGATGAACCACTCCGCAAGCTCCTGAGTGACCAAAGTGTGACGGTGTATACCGGGTTTGATCCTACAGCAGACAGCCTGCATGTAGGTCACATCGTTGCAATTATGGCTCTGGCTCATATGCAACGTCACGGTCATCGTCCTATAGCTATCCTCGGCGGCGGTACAGCTTTGATTGGAGACCCAAGCGGCAAAACAGAGCTGCGGCAAATGCTCACTCGTGAGCAGATTGCCCAAAACGTTAAGGGCATTAGTGCGCAAATCGGACGTTACCTTGATTTTGGTAATGGAAAGGCCTTAACTCTCAACAACGCCGATTGGTTAAGTAACATAAACTACATCGACTTCCTGCGTGACACCGGGGTGCATTTCTCAGTCAATCGCATGCTGTCCGCTGAATGCTATAAGGGCCGCATGGAAAAAGGACTCTCTTTCATTGAATTCAACTACATGCTGCTTCAATCCTATGATTATCTGTATCTCCAGCACCAATTCGACTGTAGACTGCAGATGGGTGGAGATGACCAGTGGTCAAACATACTTGCAGGCGCAGACCTCATTCGCCGCGTTGGACACATAGAAACTTATGGAATCACCTTTCCGTTATTAACAACCAGTGGCGGCAAAAAAATGGGTAAAACAGAAGAAGGTGCAGTATGGCTCGCTACTGATCGTACTAGCCCCTACGACTTCTACCAATACTGGCGCAATACCCACGATCTCGATGTTGAACGCTTCCTAGCAATTTTCACCTTCTTGCCCATGGAAGAAGTGCGAAGGCTAGGAGCATTAAAGGACCGGGAGATCAATGAGGCCAAAAAGATACTAGCCATGGAGGCGACAAAACTTGCCCATGGAGAGGCTGAGGCTCTGAAGGCCAAGCAAGCTGCCGAAGCTCTATTTAGTGGGGCGGGAGAGGCCGCTGGTATCCCTACAGTTGAAGTTGAGGCACGCTTGCTGGTCGCAGGAGTGAATATCGCTGAGCTCCTTGTTGTTACCGGTATTACGGTCAGTAAGGGCGAGGGCCGGCGACTAATTCAGGGCGGGGGTATCTATATCAACGAAAAGAGAATCGACTCCCCCGATGCACTCATTACCGATTCCCACCTCCAGGACGGGAAAATAGCCATACGCAAAGGCAAGAAACAGTTCACATACCTCAGACCCGTGTAATGAAGTAACATACCTTCACATCTTATTTTAGTCTTGCCCAGACAGAAAGAATCCACCTATGAATATTCTTCGTTTACTGGGTGATACTAACAAAAAATAAGGAGTGTGAACTTAGTGGATACAGCTGCTCTCATCTTGGTCATAATTGGAGCACTTAATTGGGGGCTTATAGGTCTATTTGGTTTCGATCTTGTGGCTACTATTTTTGGTGGGCAGGACGCCCTACTCAGTCGCATAGTCTACTCCCTGGTGGGCTTGGCAGGTCTGTACTCAGTCTCTTTTCTTGCTCGCGACCGATCTCACAATACCAACAGACAATAGTATTTAGATAGTATTAGCCGAGTAGGAGGGATGATTAACGTACCGTTCGGTATACGGCGGTTCAGAAACACCCCGGGACTTATCATATAAACTAACCAAGCTCAAGAGTCCTTGGCTGGCCCCAGAAGGCTGAGCCAAGGACTTTCTTCACTTACAACTCCGTTACGCGTTATTTGGACACTTATGTGTTAATCTATCTGTCTCTAGCAGGAAGATGTCGAGATTTGTCGAAAGCTAGACAAGGATTCTACATCGGAGGAGTTGTGTATATTGCGCAGTTCAGTGTCTTTAACCATTGCTGCTATACTTATCTTTAGCGTCGCAGTCACAGGCGTGGCTCTCACTTACGTAGCCATTACTGGAGTTCAGAACAGGTTAAGCGACGAGTACAAACTAAACAATGCGTCCAATGTCGAAATCTTACGAATCCTCCTTAATGAGCACTATCCCGGTGACTGGTCATTGCAGGAGGGCCTACTCAGAAAAGGGAGTGTCCTAATAAACGAAAACTACGACGTAGTTGATACGTTAGGCAAAGCGACCGGGGCCCTTTTTACTCTCTTCGCTCAGAATATTCGAGTATCTACCAATGTCACAGATAATGGGGTACGAGCTATAGGGACCCCCGTTTCTGATGCTGTTGCGAAGCAGGTCCTCCAGGAAGGCCAAAATTATGTCGGGCAGGCAGAAATACTCGGTCAGCCGCATCAGACACTATATGTCCCCATAAGTAACTCCCAAGGGCAGACGATCGGTATGCTTTTCTCAGGGGTTCCTACAGCAAACATCCACCGCGCCGTAGCGACTTCAACTAAAAATATGACTATATATGGGGCTATCATTGCTCTCGTAATCACAGCCTTGGCCTTTATGTATTCTCGTCAAGCCATAATATTTCCTATTTTACATATTTCCTCTGTAGTTGAAAAAATTGCGCAGGGCGACTTGCGAGCGCGGGTTAATATCTCTGCCAACAACGAGTTGGGACTATTAGCAAACAGCACTAACCAAATGGCGGCAAGCCTTAGCCAGCTCATCCTTAGTATAACGCAGGTAGCTACAGACCTTAGCGCTCACAGTGAGGAACTGGCCTCAGCGAGCGAAGAAGTCGCCGCTTCAGCTCAAGAGATGGCCTCGACCAGTGCTAGTGTAGCGGCCTCAGTTTCTCAGGGCAGCGCCTCCGCAGTCGAAGTTGCTTCGACTGCAAAGACCATGGCCGCAGACGCAATAAAAGGAGAAAGTGCCGCGAAAAACGCCATAGGGATGATGGGTACAGTAACTAACTTAGCTAGCGCAACTACTGTATCCATGCGATCGCTAGCTGTACAGACTAACGAAATAGCAGTAATTACCAATGAGATTCGCAACATTGCAGAACAGACTAATCTATTGGCCCTTAATGCAGCCATTGAGGCTGCCCGTGCTGGTGAGCATGGTCGTGGATTTGCGGTAGTAGCTGATGCAGTACGTCAACTGGCCCAACAGTCAAGTACGGCTACAAAGGAGATTGCAAAAATCATTAATGGCATTGTATCAGGTGCAAACTCAGCCAACGAAGCAGTGAACGAAGTGTCAACCGCTATTCAAAAGGCAGAGAAGACAGTCGCCTCTGCAAGCTCAACATTAGGGGAGATTAGTCATATGGTCAGTGAACTAAGTTTGTCCATTAAGGAAGTCGCTGCTGGCTCCGACCAAGCCAGTCAAGGGGCGGAGCAACTAGCTGCTGCCATACAAGAGGTCAGCTCTACATCGCAAGAGATGGCCGCATCGGCCCAAGGATTAGCACAAATGGCTGAGCAAATGCAGCACAAGATATCCCGATTCATAATATAGCATAAAAGTAGGATGGCCAATGGCCATCCTACTTTCTGAAGAACTCTAGAAAATTGAGGTCTTCGCCGAAGATATTTAATATGAGATCACGGCGTTGTTCAAAGTCGTTCTTTCGATAAAACTCCACAGCGCTATTATCGTCTCGCTCAACTAGAGCCCACCACGAACTGGATGGGTACTCGGCAGCAACGTGGTTTAGCAATAACTGGCCAATACCTTGACGCTGGTAATGGGGTAATACGTAAAGGCGACTCAACTCAAGTCCACTACGATCTAGCATCGGGACGACCTGTATAAAACCCACTACTCTCCCCTGCTGTTCTGCTACCCATATGCCACCCGGTTGGATATTTAAAGCTTTATATAAGGCATTATAATTGTAAAATTCATCCAAAAAATGGCTTCGCGTAGCAGGCTTCATTATTTTTTTATAGGTATGCTCCCAAGCAACCCTAGCCACCGCCTGGACCTCAGGGATATCCGCAGCCTGTGCCTTTCGAATCACGTATTAATCCCCTTTCAGGCATTTGTTCCATAATACAGTATTCACTACTCTCACAAAAATCCCTGCTGTGAACTCAAAAATTGTTTACGCCCTGCTGACTTTGGAAACTCTCCGGACCATAATATTAGTGTACTAACACATTGATACACAACATTTTTCCCATATAGCAGGACACGAAACTAGTAGCTTGCTCATGCGTAATACCGGTAACGAGGAGGAATGTACTATGTTAAAAATTCAGGGCTTGTCTAAGGCCTATCAGAAGGGCAAGGTCAAGGCCGTAGACGACCTCAATCTAGAAGTCAAACCTGGTGAAATCTTTGGGTTCCTAGGGCCAAATGGTGCAGGGAAAACCACATCTATTAAAATGATTGTGGGGCTCCTTAAACAAGATCAGGGATCTATTACCGTCAATGGATACGATACTCTCAAGCAGACGCTAGCAGCAAAGAGCAGCTTAGGGTTCGTACCTGATAATCCAGACCTCTATGATAAACTTACAGGCATTGAGTACGTCAATTTTATCGCTGATGTACATCGAGTGGACAGCACTACTCGTCAAAAACGCCTTGGAAAACTCATAGAGATGTTTGAAATCAGCAAGGCTATGGGAGACCTAGTAGGAAGTTTTTCCCATGGAATGAAGCAGAAGCTAGCTCTCACAGCCGCATTAATCCATGAGCCTCCCCTGCTAATTCTTGACGAACCAATGGTAGGATTAGATCCGCGTTCGGCTCACCTCTTTAAGGAGCTCATGAATGAACACTGCCGCCAAGGAATGACTGTATTTTTTTCTACACACATCCTTGACGTAGCTGAACGTCTCTGCCATCGCGTAGGTATCATCAAAAAGGGGCAACTTATCTCCTGCGGCACAATGGAAGATTTGAGAACTTCCGCTGCTGAGAAGGCGTCCCTTGAGAGCATCTTCCTGGAGCTGACCGAAAAATGAAGAGCTTTTTTGCGCTCCTAAGGCTATCAATCGCTAATTACTTTGGCCTGACTTCCATGCGGATTAAGTATGTGCGCAATAGACAAAAACTATGGGAACCAATCGTGATTGGGTTCGCAGCTATGACCCTCGTCACCAGCTTAAGCAGTGGCGCCTTTTTCCTTGCTAGAGGCTTAATTGCGAGTGCCCCTCCGGGCCAAGCAGATATGGGCCTGACCCTACCTATACTTGGCACTCAAGTTCTTGCGCTCTTCATGGGGCTCTTTACCCTTATTTCTCTCTTCTACTTCTCTAATGACTTAGAGACATTAGTCCCGTTACCACTTAAAGAAAAAGCTATTCTGGCCTCCAAGTTCTTAATTGCCAATATCACCGAGTATCTCCCTGCTCTATTTATTGTCATCCCCGCTATGATTGCCTACAATCAGTACGTGCCGCTAGGTACGGCAGGCTGGATTTCAGCAGTGGTGGTATTCTTGTTATTGCCTGTGGTTCCTCTCTCAATTGCGGGAATTATCGTCGTTACACTCATGCGCGGCCTCAACCGGCGTCACAGGGACATCATGATTGTGCTCTCGAGCTTGATACTTCTGGCCGTAATAATGTACGTGCAATTCTTATTTCAGTCTGCTGTCATTAATGATGTTGACATTGAGGCCATATTACAGAACCGTGTAGATTTGGTCCGACTGTTAGGTAGCGCTTTTCCACCTAGTGTGTGGGCCACTAGAGCCATTTCGCGTGCTGGCCAAGCCGAAGGCTTCGTTAGTCTTACTTACCTAGTATTCTCCTCTGTCCTAGGTGTCTGGGCGTTTCTGTCCGTGGGGCAACGTGTATTTTACGGCGGTTTAATCGGAGGGGCGGAGCACGAAAGAAAGAATATCGCCTTTACTCAGCAGGTTCTATCTAAGCGAGCTACCTCAACTCCTGCTCTGAAGGCCTTATTTCTGAGAGAATGGAGACTGTTCTTACGTGTGCCCATCTGGGTGCTTAATGGCTTTATTGCCGTCATCCTTGTCCCTCTGATGGCCTTCGTCCCTGCATTTACCGGCGGACAAGGCCTGCAGGAGCTAGCGAAATGGGCCAAAAGTGCTCCTAATGGCTTAGTTGCCTCTACTCTCATCTTTGCGGGCATGATCGCCGCACTGAGCAGTCTAAATACCTTAGCTAGCACATCTATTAGTCGCGAGGGTAAACATCTGTGGATCTCTAAGGTTCTCCCTATACAGCCCCGCCTGCAGGTTATTGCCAAACTAATACATGCAGGTTTGGCATCACTAATAATCGCTGTTCTGATCAGCGGCCTGTACTATTATATGTTTGCGCCACACATTATGTATGTTCTTGGCGCAGGGCTGCTGGGTATAACGGTAGGTGCCATGCCTCAGTTGCTCGGGATGTTATTCGATATCTGGCACCCCTTCCTGACTTGGACTAACCCTCAGCACGCTGTCAAGAATAACCTCAACGCCGTAACCCCACTTATTCTCATGGTGCCATCAGGTGTAATTACCTATTTCTCTTTCCGAGCCTTGTCAGGTGTGCTAGAGGGTTCAGGCATATTGTTAGTACTAACCGCCGCCCACCTAGCCATAGCGGCTGTGAGCTTCATAGTGTTGCTACGCATGGCCGACATATTTTACCAACAACTTGAAATATAAGGCTAACAATGTTCTCTTCTTATGTCTGCTCAGGGACTCCTAGAGTGATTTGTGTTTAGTGCTTAGCGACTACAACATCGCGGGGAGCCTCCTTTTGCTGTACAATGGTTTTGAGGTGATGTTGTGCCGATACAACATATATTAACCCATCAGGTATTAGAACAGTGGCACGGCCGCACGGTCCGTGATGTTCTTACTCAGGAACTCGGTATGGCCCGCCAGGTGCTTACTCGCCTAAAGCGGAGTGGTTCTGTCTTAAAGAACGGTCTGCCTTGTTATGTTCGTGACACTGTAGCGCAAGGAGATCTATTAACAATTGTGTTAAGAGAGGAACTAGAACAGGAAATTGGGCCCGAGGATATCCCTATTGCTGTAGTATACGAAGACGAGCATCTTCTAGTGGTTAACAAGCCAGCTGGCTTAGTCGTTCACCCTACAAAAGGATACATGTCAGGGACATTGGCGAACGCGATCATTAACCACTGGTCCAGACAAGGAAACCCCTATGTTTTTCGTCCTGTACACCGCCTAGACCGAGATACGTCAGGTCTCGTGGTAGTAGCGAAGAACCCCTATATCCAAGAGACATTGACGGCACAGCATCACACTAGAGAGTGGACCAAGAAGTACCTGTGCCTGGTCACAGGTAGAGTCACTGGCTCACACGGACGCATTGAAGCGCCTATTGCCCGGGTCGGAAACGGTAGCCGAGCCCGCATTATAACCACTGAAGGCAAGACTGCGCTTACATTCTGGGAACTACTGGAGCCATTTAACGACGCCTCGTTAGTTCGTGCTGAGCTCGTAACCGGGCGCACTCATCAGATCCGGGTTCACTTGGCCCATATCGGTCATCCTCTGATTGGCGACGATGTTTATGGTAAACCCTCCCCACTCATCACCCGCCAGGCCCTACATGCCGCGGAAATCTGCTTTACCCATCCCATTATCAAATCTACCATTCATTTGAGCTGCCCCCTACCAGAGGATATGCTGGCCCTACAGCAACACTTACGCCTTCTACCCTAGTTTAAGTAGCTATGGTATACTTGTGATAGGATGTTATACTCTGATGCAGAGCTAAACAAATAGGGGGACAGAGTCATGGTCCCAATTGTATAGAAGGGAGGTCCTA
Source organism: Bacillota bacterium (assembly GCA_009773495.1). GTDB lineage: Bacteria > Bacillota > UBA994 > UBA994 > UBA994 > WSXW01. Next base: position 49,866 of record WSXW01000002.1, on the reverse strand, counting down.
GCAAATGGTAAAAGAAAAAGAAACTAAAAAAGAAACTAAAAAGCCTAAACAAGATAAGCCCAAGAAAGAAAAAAAGGTCTACTAACTAGCGATGACCAGGGACTTAGCCTGGTCATTTTTCATAGAAGAAAAAGGGGATAATTCATGTGAGGAGTGCTATCAGTGGGACAAATCGAGAGACGTTTGCAGGAACTCGGCATCCAATTGCCGCCTATACCCAACTCCCTTGGTAACTACTTACCAACGCGCCGAGCTGGAAACCTTGTATATACCTCAGGCCAAGGGTCTCGGGCAATTATCGGCTATGTCGGCGGCGACCTTACCATAGAGCAAGGTTACGCAGCCGCTAGAGAAGCATGCTTACACTGCCTGGCCTGCCTCCAAGCGGAATTAGGTACATTAGATAACATTGACCATGTTTTTAAGGTGTTAGGCTTTATTCGCAGTGCGCCTGGGTTCACACTGCAGCCTGCCGCCATGAACGGCGCCTCAGACCTGCTAGTAGCAGTATTCGGCGACGCTGGTCGCCATGCACGCTCAGCCATTGGTGTCAATGAACTGCCGGAGGGAATTGCTGCAGAAGTTGAGATGATTGTAGTAGTTAGAGAGTAACATTAAGTAACCTCCTCTGGCAAAAGAGATAGGATGTGAAACGATTGCTAAACTCCAGACCTTTTCGCTTTGCAATCTGGGTATTACTAATATTCGTTATAATACTGGTAGGTAGCCAAGTCTCTTTTATATTCCAACCTGCGTTATTGATTATTAGGGCCTTATTCTTTCCTGTTTTTTTATCGGGGCTGCTTTATTACTGGTTCTATCCCGTAGTAGACTGGCTACACCAACAAAAAGTGCCACGCGCGCTGGCTATAGTTTTACTTTACTGCACTATAATCAGCATTTTTGTACTACTCATCAGTGTTGCAGGCCCTGTTTTTCAACGTCAATTTGCGAGCCTTGTAGGCGATGCACCGCGTATTGTGGATGAGCTTCGCGCCCGCCTGTTAGAGCTACAGGAAACCGAATGGGTAGAGAGGCTGCTAGGCGGAGGATCTGTCGCGCTAGATGACCTTATTAACCACTTTACGAATTTAGTAAGCAACATACTAAACACCCTGGCAGCGAATATTACCCCCATCATCGGCATAACCACTAGCGTAATTACCACTCTTTTAATCATCCCATTTATCCTCTTTTACATGTTGCTTGACGGTCACAAACTACCCGACACGCTCGTGGAATACCTCCCAGCACGCCACCGTAAAGAAGCCAGAAGCGTACTCAGAGACATGGATAATGCTATAAGCTCCTACATTCAAGGCCAAGCCCTCGTGAGTCTGTGCGTGGGCATATTGGCCCTCATAGGCTACCTAGTTATCGGGCTTGACTACGCCTTAATCCTCGCCCTCGTGGCCACGATAACTAATGTGGTGCCGCTAGTGGGCCCCATCATCGGTACTGCCCCTGCAATCATAGTAGGTCTTATCAGTTCGCCAGGCATGGCCCTACGCGCCTTAGTCGTTATGATTGTAGTGCAGCAGCTAGAGAGTATGCTCATATCGCCCCGCATCATGGGGAAAAAACTCTCTAGCCATCCTGTGACAATCATCCTAGTTATCCTTGCGGCTGGCAAAATTGGCGGGTTCCTCGGCATTTTACTCGCCATACCAACCTTTGCCGTGCTACGCGTTATCGCCAGCCATATTTATTCGCTGGTGGTATTGTATCGCGAACCAGTCACCAAGACCCCGAAATAGGAACCACACCACTGGTAGTGGTACGGAAAAGTGCGAAAGGGCTAGATCAAATGATCTGGCCCTTTCGTCATGGTATGTCCTAGACTCTAGCTGGGGTTACATCAACACGCACGGGAACTCCGGCTGCAAAGAGATATAAGTAGGCCTCGTGCACCTCGCGTTTCAGCAGCTCCCTAATAGCTCGAGTGTATAACTCTAACTGAATTCTATAGCTATCGGCAGCGGCTTGGAGCCCGCTAGCAGATACCTTATCGTTCTTGAAATCTACTAATACTACCCTATCCCCTTCTTCAAACAGGCAATCGATTACACCCTGAATGAAAATGTGTTCTCCTTCTACGCCGGGGTATATTTCATTGGCCGGAATACGCAGACTGAATGGCAGCTCGCGCCAAACTTTGGGCGAGCGTAACATGCGCTGACCAAGAGCTGAAGTAAAAAATTGGTTGATGAGGCTTAAGTCTATAGCCTCTGCCTCTGCCACCGTAAGCAAATTGCACGTTAACATATCGGCTCTAAGGCCTGTAAGATAGTCATATGTAATTGTCTCTTTTAAGTCTACGTGCTGCATGAGCATATGCATCGCTGTGCCAATTTCCGAGGCTGTCAGCCCCTGCTGGCCACGAATAAACGACGGGCGCTGCCGCGCTAACGATTGATAGGGCACTGCATCCATTTCTACAGCTAATTTACGCTTCAACTCGGAGACAGACATTTTGGCTGGCACCGTAGTAGCTGCCTGCGCCGCATAAACCCAATTGAAACGCTGCCGAAGTACATCGCCATAACCATGATCCGGCAACGGTAGTAGGGAGGCAACAGTCTGAAACTCTGCCATTGTTTCTAGAGCCACTTGGCCCGCGCCGCCTGATTCTGCTTGTACATGTAAGGTACAGAAACGAGCGCCGTCTATGTCGGCATACGGTGACTGTGGATTCAGATCACTGTGCCGGTAGTAAGCTGGCCCTATCCAGTCAAGGTAACACTTTGCACTACTCGTCATACTCGCAGGAAGTAAAGTATCATCAAGTTCCTGAACCGCTTCCTGCCAAGTGTTAATAGCCTCATCTCGCTTATTAATAGAACCTACTAGGTAGAGTTTTTCTCTAGCCCGGGTCATAGCCACGTAGAGAACTCTAAGCTCCTCGGACAAACTTTCGCCCCGCAGGCGTCGCCTAATAGCAAGCCTAGGCAAGGTTGGATAGAGACATCGCGCCGCTAAATCTACGACTTGTGGTCCTAAGCCAAGTTCCTTGTGTATAAGCACAGGCTGATTTAAATCTTTGAGGTTAAATTTATTTCCCAAACCAGCCACAAATACGATGGGGAACTCTAACCCTTTACTCTTGTGGATGCTCATAACACGCACTACATCTTCGTTCTCGCCCAAGGTTTTAGCTGTACCGAGATCGCCGCTTTGTTCCTGCAGGCGCTCTATGAAACGCAAGAAGCGAAATAATCCTCGGAAGGATGTTGACTCGTACTGGCAGGCACGATCGTACAGCGCACGGAGGTTGGCTTGTCGAGCTAGCCCACCTGGCAAGGCTCCCACGTAGAGGTAATAACCCGTATCTTCATAGATCTGCCACACTAGTTCAGGCAATCCACCCCGACGTGCTAACTTACGCCAGCTGTTTAATTGAGTCAGAAAAGCAATAAGCTTATATCCAATGTCGTTTTCGAGCTGACTGGCTGCAAGCACCGCATCCCAGTACCCTAAGCGAGGTTCTGCCATGCGTACCTCGGCCAGTTCTTCTCCGCTTAGGCTCACGAATGGCGAACGCAACACGCCCGTCAAGGGAATATCCTGACGCGGGTTATCTATAACTCTTAGTAGATTCAGCATATTCATAATCTCAATGGCTTCAAAGTACCCCGAATTTGTATCTGCGTATGCCGGCACACTCAACTGCGTGAATACGTCGATGAATGTGTCGGCTCGGTTACTCGTTGCTCTTAGCAATACCACTATGTCCCTATACTGGGCTGGGCGGTAGCATTTAAGAACCTTATCCCAAACATTTAGCGCCCCGCCTTGCACAAGTTCCAACACTTTTTTGGCCACGACGCGCGCTTCGCGGGCCGTAACATCTAAGTCTGCTTCCTCTTCGTCATCTACCACGCGGCGGTCAAGCAGAGCTAACTCAACGTGGGGAGATGCTGTAGCCTGATGTTCTGGATACACTGCCCCAGGACAAAGCTCTGCCTTCTCACCATAGTCTACCGCTCCAACTCCTCTACCCGACATCAACTGGCGAAATAGATAATTAACGGCGCACAGTACCGCCGGGCGACTGCGGAAATTCTCAGACAAGTGAATACACTCGCCAATCTCCGGCTTCTCTAAAAAAGCCTCTTCTTTAGCCCTAAACACACCCGGTTCGGCCAGACGAAAGCCATAGATGCTCTGCTTAATATCTCCCACCATAAACCGATTATTTCCACGAGATATCAGGCCTAGAATACACTCTTGCACGCCGTTAATGTCCTGGTACTCGTCGACTAACACCTCGGCATATTTCTCCCGCAATTCTAGCGCGACTGCAGACGGTTCTCCCTCATCATCAAGGATAGCGAGAGCCATATGCTCAAGATCAGCAAAGTCCACTAAGCCTTTGGCCAGCTTGGCTTTGGCGTAGAGGTCAAAGTACTCCTCGACTAAATCGCATAGTTTTTGCACCTGTGGAGCAGCAGCAACAAGTCCAGCTAATACCTGTTCTTCGCTCTGACCAGCATAGGTCTCCTGTAAGCTCTTAACTGCCTTCTTTGCTTTGTCGCGGTATAGCTTTGCGACATCACGCAAGGCTGTGTCTCCACCCTTCTTTGTAGGTAGCCGCACGAAATCTATGCCTAGTACAGCCTCGCGCAGGTCATCCCACCCATCCGTGCTCACTAAAGCAATGCGGTCGATGCTCAGCAATTCTCCCGCTAGCACCGGCCCATAGTGCCCGGGCCCCGCCGGTAGCAGGGCGACGCTCTGCGCTTTCTGTAAATAAGACCGGGCATCTTCTGCAGCTTGGGTAATTTCTGCTAGCACCTCGTCATACCACGGTAACTGACATACAGAGTGCTTATCGGTTAAGTCAAACTTCTGTCTTACTTCCAGCAACCAGGCGCGGGGCCTTGGCTGACTCAAAGCATAAGCAGCTATAGTAAGGATCAGTTGCTGTACGCCCCGATCATCGTTGCGCCCTCCAAAGCCCTCGATTAGAGCACAAAATGCCTCATCTAATACAAAATAATGCTTCTCTAATAAACTCTCTAAGACATCGGCGCGGATGAGGTCTGACTCGATTTCATCCGACACCCGAAAACTTGGGTCTAGGCTCAAGTGGTAAAAATGTTGGCGCATTAGTTCTAGGCAAAACGAATGCAAGGTGGTAATACTGGCCTTACCCAAGAGGGCTATTTGACGGAGCAAATAACTATTAGCAGGGTCTTCTTTGAGCCTAGCTACTAAGGCAGCACCAATCCTCTCGCGCATTTCTGCCGCTGCAGCGTTGGTAAACGTTACGACTAATAAGCGATCCACGCCTACGGGATTCTCCGAGTCAAGAACTAGACCGATGATTCTTTCAACAAGCACGGCGGTTTTCCCCGCTCCTGCCCCTGCAGAGACAAGCAAGTTGCTGCCTCTCGCGCTAATCGCTCTCAATTGAGATGTGGTCCACTGGCTCACTCTTCATCACCCCTCTCTGCGTCGAGGATTGACCAAACCTCTTCTGAGGCCATTTTGGCTAGCTCACGATACGATCCGTCTGGAAGTTGACAGTCAAACTGACAGATTGGTAAATACTCACAATATTGACAAGCTGTAGAGAAAGACAATCGATAAGGCGCAATATCAATAGTCCCCCTAACTATGGACTCGCCTGCAGCTTTGTTTAAGTTCCGCACGTGTGCCAACATAAGCTTGAGCTTATCCATATCCCATGCCCCATCGCCGGCATAAGTTCCATCGGCCTTAGCCATGACTGGGAGCACTTGGGACCAGCCCTGTAGACCTTGTTCCATTAACTCAATCGCCTCGCTATCAGCTACTACTAAGCCGCTATTTTTAAACTCCTTTAGGGACATCTCTTCACTTGCTGAAAAATCTAAGGGCCCATCAGTTACTAGCAGCGGATCCTGTAGCCTAAAATAGAGTGCTCCCGCTGGGATAGCCTCTCGGCCTAGCAGTGTCAGAGCATTGACCAGCGCGACTTCGAGGTATGTTAGTAACTGTATTTTAAGCCCGTAATACACCTCAAGGGGAGTCAGCCTGCTGTGCCCAGATTTGTAATCAATAATCCGCAAGTAAAGCCTTCCCTCAGCCTCGGCCGTATCTATGCGGTCAATGCGCCCAACTATCTCAAGGGTGGTCCCATCTGCAAGCTCTATTTTGAGCGCCGGCAGCGCGTCGCCATGCCCCCCAAAGCCGACCTCTACACCAATGGGTCGAAAACTCCCGCGCTCAGCATGATGACCTAAGACTCTAGCTGAACGTTCTACAACTCGTTGTAACCGCTGCGTCAAATGCCGGTAACGAGCGGTACTGAGAAGTACATCGCTGTCTAACTCTGGTATTATAGCATCAACTACTTCCTGAGTTATGCTCTTATACTGGTCACGGCTAAGAGCCGCCCAATCTAGTTTTTGACTGCACAACGCATCTACAAAGCGGTCAAGAGCAGCATGAAAGAAATTTCCTAAGTCGACAGCCGCCAAGCGATAGATTGGCCTCTCCCTCAGCTTAAGGCCATAGGCTGCAAAATAGGAGAAGGGGCACGCGCGAAAACGCTCCAGTCTAGAAACGCTGCCGCGTATCGTCTTTCCATATAGCTGACTGACAAGGTGGGCAGACAAGGGATCAAGCCTCACTTGATGATATAAGCCACGCACTGCTGTAGCCACTGAGGTTCTACCCGTAGGGTGCTCAAGCAGGCTAGTAAAAACATCCCACCACAGATCTGATACCTCGTTTCCGCTTTTTGCTCTGCGCAGTTCTGTTGCCAGAAAGCCTACTGCGCTACGGTGATGTTGCAGATATGATAGAGCGACTGCGGGGATACTCGGCGGCTCCCCTCCAATAGACGATATCGATAAATTAGGAAAAATTTCTCTGATGCGCTTGATCACAAGTGATGGCGATAAAGGTGCGCCATCCACATCGGACACTGCATAACTGATGCGTAGGAATTCTCGCGGCCTAGTTAATCCGGTGTAAACAAGGTAGTCCTCATCAAATAGCTGACGGCGAGATGTGGGACCTAGTGCCACATTGAAACTGCTCAGGCATTCCCTTTCTTCATCAGACAATAAGCCCTCGACCTGTGACTTAGCGGGCATAATACCTTCGTTTACGCCCAGCACAAACGCTCCCCGTACTAGCGGGCTACGCGACCTTCCTAGCTCAGCCACTATAACCTGATCTAGACCAGGGGGGATGAGCCCTAGGCTTATGCCTTCCAAACCTGTTTCTAGGATTCGAGCAAACTCCGGTAACATAATGTACTCATCGCCTAGCGTCGTCTCTACTTCTTGCAGGAGCTGACTGACAGAGTCAAACACCTGCAGATGTAAGCCAACAGTATCTAGATCGCCTTCTCGTGCTGCTTCTTCGGCCCAAGCTCCTAACGTAGCAGGGACATCTAAGCCCTCAAGAAAAGTGTAGATGGCCTGACTATACTCCTGCACGTCAGTAGCTGCCCTAAGCCCCCTAGCTAGGGCGCGAAAGTGCGCAGATACCTTTTTCCTAGCAGAGTTAATGAGGGCAGACAAGCCCTCATTATTTTCCTGTCCTAGGCTCAGGCTCTTAGGTATGCGCCAATCCGAGTCGTCTAGCCAACGATTCCCACGTATACCTGTGGCAAGGACAAAGTTATCAAGAAAATCCACTTCGTCGCCAGCGAGCGAAAAGAGACCTGACTTCAGGCAACGCATCACCGGCTCATAAGGAAAATCCTGCAATACAGCCTCTAATGAGGCACGAATTAAGTCCAGCAATGGGTGATGGCGAACCTTTCGTTTTTTATCAATAAACACGGGGATATCGTGAGTGGTAAACACTGTTCTTACAAAGGAATCGTATAGAGCTACGTCGCGTACTATGAGGCAAAGGTCACGATATCTGTAGCCTTCTTCGCGGCACAAGCGAACTATCTCTCTCGCTACAACCTCAACTTCAGCGCGACGGGTAGCAACAGCATTCAGTTCGATTCCTAATACCGAACCCGTAAAAGGTACACTGTCGCGCTCGAAATATGCTTGCTCCAAGTAGCTTAAGTCCGTCACCTTTTCTGATGAATAATCTGGACCTAGCGCCACTACTGTTATTGGTACCCCGGCGTGTGTTGCCAAGGAGCGCACTTGAACAATGGTTTCCCAGGGACCATAAAATGGGTGACCCTCTACAAGTTGCTCCTCAATGCAATTAGGCTCCACAGTAACGCACATGTGCACGTCAGACATCCTCAGCAATCGTTCGATAGTGCCGTACTCTTGGGGAGAAAAGCCAGTAAAACCATCCACCCAGACTTGCGTATGACTAAGGGGAGCAAAGGCAGATACATGCTCAGCCAGCCATTCTAGGCAATCCTCAGTGTCAAAGGCAACCCCTACATACTTTGCCGCCAAATGGCTATAGATAATGCTCAGGTCGTGCAATTTGCTCCTGAGCGTAGGGGGCAAAGCTATAGCCGCCTCGCATGTTAATAGTTCGTTGAGCTGCTGTGGTTTAACCCGATAACGCTTTAGCTCAGAAATAAGCTCTACCACCTTGTCAGCGAAGCCAGGATAGCTAGCCGCTCGCGCAAAGAGCTTAAGGTCGCGCTTGTGCTCCTCGATTATCTTACGTACGAGCATGCGTCGACCCAGGTCGCTGATAGGTGTGAGGGCTGCCCCCGCTACGTGGTTCATGACGTTGTAAGCTAACCGTTTGAAGCTAACTACGCGTACGCGCATTATGCCACCAAGTCGTTCTGCTAAGGCCTGCTCCACCTGAAAAGTCGCCTGTTCAGGAACTAGTAACCAAAGAGGCGGGCCGTCCGGTTCAGACTGCACCTGCCTAGTAATTTCATCATATATAAGAGTACTCTTGCCAGAATTGGCTCGTCCGAGAATAAAACGTAGGGACATGGGGGGACCTCCTCTTAAATTGCACATTGCGCATGGCGAAGTAGATCTCAGATCTCAGATCTCGGTTCCATTGTGTTCCATGGCTGGCGGCCGGTGGCTGACGGTGCGGATAGTGGACAGCGGTTCGCCTACACTTTGAATTGTTTTTTGCTTTTTGTTTGTGCATATATACTTTCCCTTCCATCCCCGCTTTTTCCTCTGGGACAAGTGTCCAAATGCTGACATTAGGCATATGCTATATCAGTCAATTTTGGGGGTGATAGCTTTGTATATTTACACTGTGGAGCGAGGAGACACGCTTTTCCTCATAGCTCGGCGGTTCCGTACCACAGTCGATTTGATTGTCGCTGCAAACCGATTACCCGATCCCAACAGGCTTTTGGTGGGAGAAAAGTTGCTTATTCCAGTACTCGGCCCCATTCGGGTTAAGGTTCAGCCTAGCGACAGCCTATGGGCTATCTCACAAAGATTCGATGTCTCAATCGAGGTGCTTGCAACTGCAAACATCATTCGACCGCCGTACACCATTTTTCCAAATCAAGTGCTTGTAATACCTATCGTTTTACCTCAAGGTATGGGGTGCATAGCGTGGGTGTCTAATCGCACAGGCCGACCCGATATCTACGTTCGTACCCCACAGGACCAACGGGCGCGCCGGATTACCTTTAACCTAGCGCTAGAGTCTTCCGTGCCCGCTTGGTCGCCTAATGGAAACCTCATTGCCTTCATTGGTAGAGGTAACGCGCTGTGGATAGTTGACCCTCGGACTTTAAATGCAGTTCGTCTCATAGAAAACCTCCAGATATTTACTCACTTTGATTGGTCTCCCAACAGCACTGCCATTGCGTTTAGCAGGCGCGAAATCGTGCCCGCGATTATAACCATCGAGATCGCCACAGGGCAGACGCAGTTTATCACCGAAGGGACCGAGGTAAACTACTTACCCGACGGCCGCCGTATCCTCTTTGAGTCATCTCGCACAGGGTTAAGCCAGCTATACATAATAAACGCAGATGGAACCGGACTCAGGCAGGTTACGCGCAACACCGAAGGCGGAGTGATCCAAAGCGTCGTACTATCTTCGGATGGTAGTAGGGCAGCCTACACCTTCCCAGGAGTCAGTATCTCTATGGTGAAAATAGTAGACCTCGCAACCCGAGAGGAGTTTGAAACACCAGCAGGGCCTTTGGGTCGCGACTTCAACCCCGTATGGTCACTGAATGGTCTGTATCTCGCATACAATGCCTCTACCGAGGAAGGACCGGCAGGCTTGCGAGGTATAATCCGTGTGGTAGATGCTAATGGTACCTTTGTTCAAGATTTGACCGATACAGCTTGCTTCGGTGATCAACTGACCTGGGGCCCGAATAGCACTCGCGTTCTATACAGCAACTGCCTCATGGTTCACCCTCAGCTGTCGGTTGTAGGTTTTACTGGTCTACCCATACAGATTACATCCCTAGGCGGGAATGAAAATCCTGACTGGACCTCCGTCAACTGCCCTCCTGTTTAAAATTCGAGAGAGGGAAACGCAGATTCACACAAATTATTATGCATTTTTCTCGGCATCTCGTGTCCCATTGCCCATCTCCCCTAGCGCCCAAGGAGCTGGCTCAGTTCACATTGAGTCAGCTCCTGCGATGTGATATTTCTTAGTGAGATTGCGGGTTTTAATAGCACTCATTCAGCCCCTCAACTTCTTTCTCTAATTGTAATGCATGTACCTGTCAACATCTTAGGCCTAAGAAAAATACTAGAAAAAACATTCGCTCAAATGTGCTACACTATTTAGCTCAATGTGTTGACTTATTCGCTGCAAAATGTAGTATTATGTAGTAGATAACTTCAATCACTATGTGTTTCCCACGCAAATAAAGTACACTATGTATACGCAAAGGAGCGACATTAGATGAGCATAGAAATTTTAGGCTCTCTCGGCATAAACACTGCACAGTGTATCCATCGCAATCTAGCTGTGCCGTTGCTCGTGGAAAAATCAGTGTTAAACGGCGAAGGCACCTTTTCTGCCACAGGCGCGCTTAACGTTATAACCGGGAAGTATACTGGTAGATCTCCTAACGATCGCTTCATTGTTGATGAGCCGACTGTACACGACGACATCGATTGGGGCAAGGTGAATTTACCGTTTTCGCCCCTCAAGTTTGACAAACTTTTCGAAAAAATCACAGCGTACTTTAACGACCGCGAAATCTATGTGTTTGACGGTTACGTAGGCGCGGATGAAGAATACCGTTTAAACATCCGGGTCGTCAACGAGTTAGCTTCACATAATCTTTTTGCGACCCAGATTTTCCGTAGGCCCCAGCCTGAAGAACTTGTCAATTTCGAGCCTAGCTTTACCGTAATATCAGCCCCAGGGCTTAAAGCTGACCCAGCTGTCGATGGCACAAATTCTGAAGCTTTTGTCATAATAAGTTTTGAGCGCCGTCTAGTTATCATCGGGGGCACCGGCTATGCTGGAGAAATGAAAAAGTCCGTATTCTCCGTGCTTAACTATTTGCTCCCCAAGCGAGGGGTCCTACCGATGCATTGCTCCGCCAATATCGGCATATACGATGATGTTGCGCTGTTTTTTGGTCTCTCTGGCACGGGTAAGACTACCCTCTCAGCTGACCCGGATCGCATGCTCATCGGAGATGACGAGCATGGCTGGGCGGATAACGGGGTATTCAACTTTGAGGGTGGTTGCTATGCCAAGTGCATCCACCTCTCACAAGAACAAGAACCCCAAATCTGGAACGCGCTACGTTTTGGCTCCCTGTTAGAAAATGTTGTGATTGATTCTCAAAACTGTGTTCCTGATTACAACGATGAGAGCCTTACAGAGAATACTCGCGCCTGTTACCCAGTGGAGTATATCCCTAATGCTTCACGGTCCGGCTTAGGAGGCATCCCCCGTACTATTGTGTTCCTGACCGCTGACGCCTTTGGTGTTCTGCCTCCTGTAGCCAAACTCAGCAAGGAGCAGGCCATGTATCATTTTATGTCTGGTTACACCAGCAAGTTGGCAGGCACTGAGCGGGGCATTACCGAGCCACAAGCAACATTCTCGACATGCTTCGGAGCTCCATTTATGCCTATGCATGCTAGTATTTATGCTAAGCTGCTCGGTGAAAAGATTGAGCAGAGCGGTGCTCGGGTATTTCTTGTGAACACCGGCTGGACCGGTGGAGGGTATGGTGTTGGCAAGCGCATCTCCATCGCCTATACGCGAGCGATTATTACATCGATCTTAAACGGCGAGCTCGATCGCTGCGAATACCGCCGTGATCCTATCTTTCAAGTCTTAGTACCCGACTTTGTTGCCGGAGTTCCACAGGAACTGCTAACTCCGCGCAACAATTGGCAGGATAAGAATTTTTACGACCGCACTGCCAACTCTCTGGCTAGACGTTTCTGCGAAAACTTTGCCCAATTCGCGACTGTCGCCCAGGAAATTGCCGCAGTAGGACCCGCCGAAGCGTAAGGAATTAAACAAACGGCTTACCGCGCTCGGTAAGCCGTTGTCTTTGAGGTGATTAAACTGGTGGTACGTACCCGTGAGGAAATACTGCAGAGTTATAGCTCTGACCACGACCGTTTGTTAGCGGCCAAAACTCTCGACAAACTACACCTCGTCGAAAGGACCTGGGACTTAGTCCGTGGGGATTTCTACGACCCAGCCCAGATACACTTAATTAAAGAACTACTAATCCCGGCCGCTTTAGAGCCACAGTTTCTTTTATTTGAAACCAACCATTCGCCCCCTATGCGCTATGTGCCATAAGCCATGTGCAAATACTAGAGGCTGGCATCGCACCCTCTTAGCGCTTAGTTAGTCTTATCTAGCATACGGGAGAGAATTACAGCTACTTGTGCACGAGTTGCCTCTTGTTTAGGCAAGAACTGGCCATTGCCACCACTGCCCATTAACCCCAGAGCATGCACGATGGACACAGAGCCCTGGCGCTCAGTGCTGACTAAAGCAAAGTCTGAGTAAGGAGCAGTCCAGATACCCTTGAGACTAGTAGCCTCGCTGTACCCTTGCATCCTAGCAAGGTAGAACGCCAAGACTTCGCGAGTAACTAGAGTCTCTGGGTCTATATCCTTATCCTTCTCCCTAATGATACCCCGTGCTACTCCGTACCACAGTGCATCAGCATAGTTACTAGTATTATGCTTTTTAAGCCACAATGGTAGGATGGGTTCACTGTTCTGATCACCAGAGGCATCTGACAGCATCATAAGCAAGTCTCCAAGCTTAATCGCCTCGTCTGGCCTGAACTCAGAACCTTCTAAACGTAACAGGCCCAAGTCTACTAAGCGGACAATAGCGGCCTGTGCCCAGTGGCCAGCGATATCGTTATACTCTGGCTTTGTGACAGGTACGATGTCTTTGCCGTAGTAGTCCATGCTCTTCCCAGTAACGGGGTTAAAGCTGTAGGAGTTAAGCTCATTGGCCTTATAGACGAGCTTTATAGTCGGCTGAGCATACCTCGCACTAGAATATACATTAAACTCCGAGCTAGAAGCAGAATCGAAATGGTGAACATACTCGATCTTAAGGCCCACATTCTGTAGGAAGATGTCGTTCATCTCCTCGACAGTAAGCGCACCCTCAGCAGAGGGGAATTCACCGTTGTACCAGTTGGAGTAGAAGCTAGTGACACGCTTATCGTATTGTACATTCACGTTCATACTGTCGCCAACTACAGGCAGGCCATTGATTCTCCGCTCAAAGGTGAAGCTATAGGTGTGAGGCAAGCGTTGTCCATCTTGATGTTTGTACCTTGAAGTGAGCTCTGTATCTTCGTACTTTGCAGGTAACCACTTTTGCAGGAACTCGCTGGCTACTGCAAGAGCTTCCTCGTACGTAAGTTTAGGTTCGCCCTCTTGGGGGGAAGTCTTCTCCCAGAAGTGAAAATTCTGAATCTCCCCGTCAGCGGCGTTAAGCCGTGCGCTAGCGCCCACATAATAGTCTTCAATCATGTACTCCCACTCTAGATTCCAGAAACGTAAATTTTCTGATTTGTCCTCCATCAGCCTAGAACTGCGCAGTTGTGCCTTCTCCGACAGACTGATTATCTCACGGGCAATAGCTTCACCTTGTTCTACAGTGAGCAGCCCTGCAACCGTATCAATTTCCTCTAGTTCCCATGGAGTAAACGCCTGCTCGCGAGAGAGTCCCATTACCGCCGGCATATCCTTCGTCAAGGAGGTATTATAAACACGGTAACCGCCATAGGTAATTTCACCGGTAACGGCGTCGATCTGCATGGCGCTACCATTTTCGAGTGTATAGGCCAAATATGGTTTATTGGTCTGCTCGCGCCAGCTGTATCGACGGGAATACACTAATTTAAGACCTTTAGTTTTAAAAACCTCTTGAGCATCCGCGAGGGTAAGTGTACCCTCGGTGCTCGGAAATTCATAATCTTCCCAGGTGAGGTAGTAATCTTGAATTTCACCGGTGTCACCATTCACGCTTACATGCATATTATTAGGCTGAAATGCGATTCCGTTAATATAGTGCACATAACGGAAGATATATGACAGAGGCCCGGAGCGCTTTTCAATGCGAATCTGGGGTTTATCCACCTTTTCTAGCTTCATTTGGGCAAAATGCTCAGGTGCGAGTTTAGCCGCGAAGGCCTCTGCCACTGTCAGGCACTCATTTTCCCCCATCTTCGGAAGGGGTGGGTAGGCCTGTTCTTGGTAGGCTGGTTGATAATTGTAGCCTGTAATCAGTAGTCGCTGCGCATCTACCCGCACAGTCAAGTGAGCTGGCGACTTATCTACGCCATTTTCTTCGCTCCAGTAAAGCTGGTAAGTTGTGCGACCATTGTAGGTTTCCTGGTGAGACCAGAATTGCGTAAAGCTATCTGTTGAGAATAGGCTCTTGGCAAGCTTAATTGCCTCCGGCAGGCTGGCGTTCTCCTGCGCTGCGACTGGCAGTACCGATGAAACCACCATCACAGCCACAAGAATAGCCGTTAAGAGTTTTTTCAAGATATCTCCCCCTTAAAGAAATTGGATACACTTGTTAGACGCAATGCAAGGAAAGTTGTTCCATGGTGGAACAACTAAATTGGTATAATACTTCTTAAAAGAGGGGTTAAAATGGAGCTATTTAGGGATGCTGACTCCCCTGCCCCGGTCCAGAACATACTTCTAGCTGCTACTGGATTAGGTCTTGGTAGCGTGTGGCTCGGAGTAACAAAAGGGACGATTCTAAAAGGGTTCAATCGGAAGTTTTGCGTTAAAAAGGCTCAACTTCCGTCATCTAGCATAAGCTAAGCCTTACACAGAACATGCAAAATTTCCGATTGCCCAGAAGAATGAAGTCGCGGGGTGGCAATGGGGTTTCAATCCCGTGGCTCCCCGTTTTTTTGTTCCCCACCGTTCCTAGCCGGGCTTAATTAGGGTATTCTTGATGGTCTTGACGTTAACATGATCTGCGGGATTTTGGCCAGTAAACAACCAATCATCCGGCGTATACTTGCATCCGCGAATCTTTTTCTTGTCCCACTCCTTACCTAGCATGTGTATGAAGAAAAACCTGATTGAAGAAATGTAGGTGTTAATAGTCCCGGCGGATAAACTTTTCTCCATCTTTAGGTACAGGTGACAGCTTCATCCGGGCTTTTATCTTTAGCCTGTAAGAACTTCACGAAGGCGGCCACCTGGACTCTCGCGATGACTCCGGGGTTACTTTTGTATTAGATTAAGGCACCGCCGTCAATGCTGACGATGCTGCCGTTCATAAAGGCGGCTTCAGCGCAGCAAGCAAACAAAACAGCATGGGCTATTTCTTCTTCTTTGCCAAGACGCCCCATGGGTTGCCTGCTAATGAATTCGGCTCGCATCGCTTCTGGGTCTTTGTGTGCCTGTATCCTCTCCTCTAAGGACGGTGTATAAGTGGTGCCGGGGCAAACGCAGTTAACGCGGATGTTCTCTTTTAAATAATCGGCGGCCATCGCCCTAGTGAGAGAGACGAGAGCGCCTTTGGAGGCACAATAAGCACTTCTGTCCTGTATGCCTTTGAGGGCAGCGACAGAAGCGATATTTACAATAGCCCCTCCACCACGCTTTTTCATCTCCAAAACGGCATATTTGGCTACCAAGAAGGCGCCTTTCACATTTACCCGCATCGTTCTATCAAAGTCGTCTTCCGACATATTGTCTACGCGACCTGGCAGGACAATCCCTGCATTGTTGATCAAGATATCAATTTTGCCAAATGCCGAAACAGTTTCGTTGACCATCTTCTCAGCATCCAAGGCTACAGAGACGTCTCCCGCCACAAAGATGCCTTCAGCGCCCAAGTTCCGCACCAACTGCAGTGTCTCCTCACCACCAGCTGATGCGCGCAAATCATTGACTGCCACTTTTGCGCCCCGCTCAGCGAATAACACGGCAGTTTTACGACCTATGCCTGCGCCGGCGCCAGTTATGAGCACCGCCTGATTATGAAAATACATCACTAACATCCTCCTTAATCAAGCGCCTCGCCTTATGTTCCAAAAAATAAGTTGGGCAAGAATAATGCGAGCCCGGGAAAGAAAATGACCAGCATTACTGCAAGCACTACGAGCGCCATAAATACCCACGATTCTTTCATAAATTCCCAGATAGAACATTCAAATATCGAGCAAACGACAAACATGACGACGCCAAGAGGGGGAGTGAGGAGCCCCACCGTAAGCGTTAAGACCATCACAATGCCAAAATGCACCAGATCAATGCCCAAAGTGCCGGCGACAGGAACAAGTATGGAGGTGAGAAGTAAAATTAAGACCGTAGAGTCCATGAACATCCCGGCAACAAGCAAGAACAGAATGATAATAAGCATTATCACCCAAGGGATGGATGATATCCCCAACAGGAACTGAGCTAGCGCCTGTGGCAACCCGTCCCACGTTATACCGTAGCTGAAAATTGCAGACATGCTGATGACGAGCATAATCATGCCAATATCAATGGCTGTGGACTCTAAGGTTTTTAAAAATTTTCCCCAGGTAAATTCTTTGTACGCAAATACCCCAATCACTATGGCATAGACTGCCGCAAAAGCACCAGCTTCTGACGGAGTGAAAAAACCAAGCCGCAACCCAGCCATCAAAATAATGGGGAAGAGAAAAGCCCAGATACATTCGACAAAAGTAACTGCCATCTCTTTAACTGGGGCTCTGGTCTGCCGTTCCGGTTGGTAGCCTTTCCTTCTAGCGACAAATTCCACACCCGCAAACAAAAAAACTGTTATGAGGAGACCCGGTACGATGCCTGCGGCAAAGAGACGACCGATAGAAACCTCGCCAATGCTTCCATACAAGACGAGGCCAATGCTTGGTGGAATCATGGTCACGATGAGGGCGCTTGTGCCGATGATGCCGGCGGAGAAGCCCCTAGAATAACCTCTCGCGATCATTCCGTCTCGCAAAATGCGTCCTTGCATAGAGGCATCGGCAATGGCCGAACCCGAGATGCCGCCCATCATAGCCGATAAAACTACTGTAACCTGTGCCAAGCCAGCTCGGAAATGCCCTACCAAGATGGATGAGAGTTTTAGTAAGCGAACAGTTATGCCCGTTTCGTTGAGGAGATTGCCTGCAAACACGAACAGTGGAATGGCCAGCAAAACGAAATTTTGCGACTGTGTGAGAAAAAGCTGCACCGGTATAGTCAGAGGCAGCGTCCCCAGCTGCAGAAAAAAGACAGTCCCTGATATGCCAATAGCATAGGCGACGGGCATGCCCATCATCATAAACAGCAGAAAAAGAAAAAACACTAGAGTCATCTGGTCGTCCTCCTGCTAACTGCCGCTGATATTTGATTTGCCTTAGGGTCCATTTTTATAACACTTCCACATCTTCAAGATAGATGTGATGAGTAACAACGTACACCCAACAGGCACACTCAAGACAACCCAGGTGTAGCTGAACCAAGTTATCCCTTGAAAGCGCACAAATCTGCTAGTATAGGATAAATGAATACTATAATATATTAAAAAAAACAAAAATAAGCTGATAATAAGATAATTAACTAATTTAAGGGCGCGCTGGATTTTTGGGGGCAGATAAACAGTCACGATGTCGACTGTTACCAGCTTATCTTTGCGCATAGCTATATCAGCACTGAAAAAAACGCACCAGACGAAAAGAAAAATCGCTATGTCTATGGCCCAGCTCACGGGGTGGCGCAAGGTTCTTGCTAGGGCCGAGAAGAAGACCAGCCCGGTGAGCGCAGCTATAAAAGCTTTAGTGATGAACAGTTCAGTTCGGCAAATGAAGTCATAGACCCTTGATACGATTGCCATAATTTCCTAACCACCTCTCTGCACAGCTAGCCGGATTTACAGGCGGCATCCAGCCCCGCGATAACGCAGGGCCGACATGCCACCCGTATCACTACGACGAGTGATTAGGGCCTTGTTTTGCCTAGCTGTTCGTATATTTTGTCGCGTGCCGCTGTGAGATTTAGTGCAGCGTAGGCTGCCTCGCCGGCTGCCCTAAAGGCCGCCACGTCAACATCAGTGATGATGGTCATGCCATTTTGCACAAGTTCTGCCCTCGCCACAGCTATATCCGCTTCCATTTTTCTCGAGGTCTCTAGGCCGGCTTTTTCATTCTCCTCAATAAGTATCTTCTGATATTCAGCAGGTAGGCTGTCAAACCACGCTCTCCCCACGATGGAGAAGTTGATCAACAAAATATGCCCCGTCTCGCTCAGGTAATCGGCAATCTCAAAGAGTTTTGCCCCAGTCACGTTGCGATACACGAGTTCAGCACCGTCAATAGCCTCTGTCTGCATCGCCGTATAGACTTCTCCAAAGGGAAGTGATACAGGAGTCGCGCCAATGGCGCGGATAGATTCCTGCCAAATTGGTACCCCAGGGGTTCTGATACGGAGACCCTTGAGATCGTCTGGATGTCTGATCGGTACGTTAGTTATCATGTACCGATGGCCCTGTACCCAGTTAAATGACAAAACCTTAATACCAAATTTAAACTCAAGTTCTTTCAGCCATTGCTGGACAGCTGGCAGATCTCTAAGCTTGGTGACCTCGTCGATGTTGTCGACGAAATACGGCGCATTTAAGACAGCGATGGCTGGCACGTACATGCCAAGGCGGGCAGAGTCAGTATTTTGCCCTATATTAGCTCCCATTCTTAGCTGCTCGATGATGTCTTCTTCTTTGCCGAGTTGGGCACTCGGAGAAACTTCGATTGTCAGGCCCCCATTAGTCCGCTCGGATACGCGCTTAGCCCAATCTAGGAATCCTTGATGATAGGGCTCCGTCGGTGCTAATACATGGTTAAACCTAAGCACAAACTTCTCCTGCTCTTCCTCTTGACACCCGCTGACTAACAGCATCGCCGTGGCTAAGGCCACTACCATCAAGACGGTAAGACCTTTTCGTGAGCGTTTTGTTGTCACCTGTTTTCCCTCCTATTTTCTCGTTTCACATTTAGCTCAATTTACGCTCCCCTATCACATCCAACGCACACTCAACATAATTTGACCCAGAGCACACCTCCTCCTCTTGCGCCAACATTTTTGACGGTGCAGCCTACGCAACAACAGTTGCTCACACCGCTAACTCTTTGCTCTGGCCGACCGTATCTTTGCAATCATCTTGCTTGCATACTCGGTTATTGCTCCATAGTTGCCTGTTTTGGCCCCGGCCGTCAACTGGCCACCGACTCCCACTGCGATCGCTCCTGCGGATATCCATTGTTCGACATTTTCAAGCGAAACGCCGCCTGTTGGCAATAAATTGGCTTGCGGCAGTGGTCCTTTGATGGACTTAATAATTTGTGGCCCAAAGATCTCACCCGGAAAAACTTTTAAGATATCGACACCATTCTCTAGCGCCTCGATGACTTCCCGAATGGTCATGACGCCAGCCATGTATGGCACCTGATAGCGATTGCACAGGCGAGCCGTGTCCAGGTTGAAACTCGGGCTGACTATGTATTGCGCACCGGCCAGAATGGCCAGTCGGGCTGTTTCTGGGTCAAGCACCGTTCCAGCCCCTAAGATAATATTGTGGCCATGAGTATGGCTAAGCTTACTGATAATGTCCGTCGCACCAGGAACTGTATACGTTATTTCTATAGCCGACAATCCCCCCTCCAAGCAAGCAGAGGCAATGCTCGTCGCCATTTCGCTATTCTCTGCTCTCACGACCGCTACCAATCCTACGCTGACTATGCTGTTTAAAACGTGCCATTTTTTCATTTTTAACCTCCAACCAGCCGCTGTAGCTAAGTGTTGAGCATTCTAAGGAGATTGTGTGTAGAATGGAGTGCCATTCTCTCAATTGCTTCCGCCGTGTAAGCTCCCGCATGGGGTGTCAATAGGAAATTGTCCAAGGATAGCAGCTTTTCATCTGGCGCTGGCGGTTCCATGGAAAACACATCTTGGGCGGCAAAGGCAATCACCTTTTCTTTGAGCGCCACATAAAGTGCAGCTTCGTCTACTAGCTCGCCCCGGGAAGTGTTGAGCAAGACGCCTGTCGGTTTCATGAGACTGAGAGTCTCGCTGTTCAAGATGTATTTGGTGTCTGTAGTCAAAGGCAAATGCAGGGACACCACGTCTGATACTCTCAATAGGTCGTGTAGCGACCCGCACAAGTGGATCTGATGCTCCTCAAGAAAAGCAGAGTCCTTAAAATAAGGGTCAAATATGCTCACGTACATACCTAATCCTCTGGCCCGTTTTGCTACTTCCTTTCCTATTTGCCCACCACCGATCAAGCCGACGGTCTTCCCTGTCAACTCCATGCCCATAAGTCTTTCCCAGCGGTGTGCCTTAACGTTTGCGCCGAGGACCGAAACCCTGCGGGCGGCTTCGAACATAAGGGCTAGCGTCAACTCTGCGACCGAGATATTATTGCTACCCACCGCATTCATTATCTTGATGTTGAGTCTCGCTGCGGCCGCTAAATCGATATTGTCTAAGCCGACACCGTACTTCGAAATTGCCCTTAAGTCTCTACAGTTCTTAAGCACCCGCTCAGACAAGATATCGATGCCGACGATGATACCATATACACCCTCTCCCGCTAGCTCAATAACCTCATTCTCGGATAATGTCCTGCCCGTGTTATTTTCGATGATTTGCCAGCCCGCACTTTCGAGAAGTGGGTAGGTCTTTCCCTTGTAGTTCTTGAACGATTTAGGGGTAATTAGCACTTTCACCTGTAGTCACCATCCTTGTCCCGCGCAGACCGGCCTAAAGTTTCCCATGCATAGTATTTTAAATACCTCTGAAAGCGCTTAGTAAAAAACTCTGCTCTGTCACACTCCGGCTCATAGCTGCCCCCTATCTGGGGAGCTATGTCTCTTACTGAGTCCATGACACCTGCAGCTTTTAACCCCATATAGGCGGTGCCGAGCAATGAAGTATGCATCAGCCCATTGGTATGCACGGGCAAACCAAAGATCGAAGCCGCCATTGATAACCACAGCGGTGACTCTTCGATGCCACCGGAAATACTGATGAATTTTGGGGAACGACCGATGATGGGAATGGTAATCTCATAACACTGCCTGAGATTGAAAAGCACGCCTTCCAGAACGGCATAGTAGAGATCATAGATGTCATGGTTGATGCGCAGTTCACAAAACATAGCACTCTTGGTGTCATCCCAGGCCGGGCAGCGCTCTCCTGCTAAGAACGGCAAAAAGATAGGGGCATCCCCCCTCAAGAGGGCCTTTTCTGCGCCAGCATCTAATTCCTTGAGCGAAAGGCTGTTCTTAATTCCGAGAATCTTTTTGCCTATCCAGTCCACACAATTACCCGCACCGGCCGTGGCACTCCCCGCCACCCACATGTTTTCCACGCCGACATAGCACCACGTGGCAGGGTAGTCGGCAAGGATCGGCCTATCGGTCGCTAGGCGCATGGCAGCGCTAGTACCTATGGAGAGAGTCATAATATCCTCGCTAAATCCGCCTGCTGCTACATGGTTCATGCAACCATCCGCGCCGGTTATAAGAACTGGAATGCCTTCTAGTAGGCCTAAAATTTCTGCCGCTCCCTTGGTTAGAGGCGCAGTATATTCTGACCCCACTAGCTTGGGGAGCATTTTTTCATCAACCCCTGCTAGGCTTAATACCTCTTTGTCCCACTCCAACGAATACAGATTCAAGAAGCCACTGGCCGAGGCAGTGCTCTTAGAAACTGCAAACTCCTCGGTGAGCTTATAAAAAAGATACTCCGGCATAGAAGCGATGAAAGCCACGCCATCAGTAGAGCCAGACTCTTTTTCATGGATATATTTCCAGAGAGTATATGTGGTGTGAATGGGGCAACCGGTGCGCTTATATAGGGAGACGAAAAGTTTAATGTCGCGCCTGTATTTTTCGGTGGTCGGCCATGGCTTTGTGTCAGCCCAGGTGCTAAGACGCCCGACCGGGCGCTTATTGTTGTCAAGCATCAAAAGAGAATGACTCCAAATACTACACGTGGCAATCATGTCTACATGGTCTATTCCCTTTTGCGCTAAGAGCTCTCGCCCTGCTCGGAGCGTTTCCCACATCAGTTTGTCGGCGTCATACGTCACCGTATCGCCGGCATCCAGAGAGTAGTTCCTAGGCAAAATGCCAACGATGCCTAGACGATCGTCGTACAACATGGCCTTGGCCGACGCCGTGGAAGCCTCCAAGACAAGAATCAGCATACAAAACAATCCCCTTTACTCTAGCTGTTGAACCTGAACTTGGTAGTCCAAAGACCGAGAGCGGGATTACTGATATAAAATATCTCTTCCCCGTCTATTACATTGAACCCCTCGCACATGTTATCGACATCATATTTATGTAAGGCATCATCTAGTGGCAGGTAATCGTAATTGAGCGACGCAATAAGCTCTTTGGACATTTTCCCTGGCGCATAAGTCACCTTAAACCGGCCTTCGCTAGAGCCGTGTATGAGGTGGGCAGCCACCGACAGATTTTTCCCTAATTCCTCATCCTCGCTTACCGCCGCTAAGACTTCATGTTGCGGTAAATAGCCAAACTTCTTGATCAACCTGTCATTTTCTCTATCCTCGCCACACGCTTCCAGAGAAGGGGCAATCACTACTAGTTCTCCGCCATCTGCGATGACCATTCTAGTTCTATAGATGGCCTTGTTGCCCACCCAAGTTGTCTTAAACTTCTCCGGGTCTAGGTAGACAACCACCTTTTGTAGAGGCTGCTCTAAAAGAGTCATGTTTTTCTGTGCACTAATTTTTGCTGTTTCGGCAAAGAGCTCGTCGCCTCCACCGATAGAGAGCGCCTCGACTTTGAGCCCTGTTTCACTAAATGTTGTGACAGTCAACATATAGATCACTGGTACATCGGACAAAAATTGGCTCACCGCGTAGTTATAGAGCTTGCGCACCGGGTTATCTACCCGGCCCATAATACGTTCCATGCCGTACAAAGCACCCAAATAGTGACTTTGATTTATCATGCTACTGCCACCACACCCCACCACAATATTCTTAGTGTAGTTAGCAAAGCCAGCCACCTCATGCGGAACAACCTGACCCACTGATATTACGAAGTCATATGTCGGGTCGAGCAGTCTCTTATTGACGTCTACAATAATGCCTTGCTCCATCACGCCCCCGGATATCTCTTGCACGTAGCTTGCCGCAACCTGCCCGACATTGACAGTGTCATTGCGCCAATCATGAATTAGAAATCTACTGTGCGGAAGATCGCCATACATTTTCTTGATTTCTCTATCCGACATAGGGGTATGCGTACCCAACGCAGGCATTATGTCTATTTCCGTATCAGGAAAATGTTTACATAGCATATTGACAAGGGGACCTGCATAAGAATTTAACCTTGAAATATCCGGTGGCACAATTAACACCTTTTTCGCCTTGGTAGACCCATTGAAGTACTCCTTGATTGCCAGCTCAATCTCTGCAGGGGCAAGACCATCTACAGTTTTGGCCACCAGATATCTGTTTTCCATGTTTGATCCTCCCCTTCACACCCCCGAATACGCAGAAAAGGCGCCGTCAAGGGGGATTATGGCTCCATTCACGAAGGATGACGCTTCTGAACAAAGAAACAACACCGCCCCCAATAAATCCTCCATTCTCCCGTATTTCCCCATGGGGGTAGCCGCTAGTACGGCTTGCCCGCGCGGAGTGGCTTCCCCAGTCGCATCATCCATTAACAGGTACCTGTTTTGGTCGGTAATTAAGAAACCCGGGGCTATGGCATTGACGCGAATCTCTTTGGAATATTCTTGGTTAAAGTGCACGGCCAGCCACTGCGTAACATTCGACACGGCAGCTTTGGCGGCACTGTAGGCGATAGTTCGCGTGAGCGGAGTGTACGCCGCCATTGAGGAAATATTTATGATAACGCCTTTATTTTTCTTTACCATGACTTCACCGAAAACTTGCGTGGCGAGTACCGTTCCCATAAAGTTTAGCTCAAGCACCTTGCGGATGTCTTCTGCCGTCAAGTCAAAGAAGGACCTCTCGGGACTTGTCGTCGCTTGTGGCATATTGCCACCCGCGCCATTGATGAGAATGTCGACTGTGCCGAGTTCTAGAAGAATTCTCGACCGGGCAGACTCCAAGGACTGCTTCGAGAGCACGTCAACACCAACGCCTATGGCCAGGCCTCTCGTCGCCCTTATCTCCTGCGCAACTTTTTCAGCCGCCTCTTCCCTTAGGTCTAAAACGGCCACTTTGGCTCCACTGCCCGCCAGAGCCTCGGCCATTCCAGCGCACAAAACTCCCGCCCCGCCTGTCAGCACTGCTACCTTATTACGCAAATCTACCTGCAAATCCATGCCCACCGTTCACCTCCCGCCGTATCACTCATTCTTGAGCACGTTTCTAATTTTCACCTTGGCATTTTCTAAGTGCATCTCTACACACTGCTGCAGTCTGACCTCATCCCGCGCTACCAGCGCCTCGTAAATATCCTCATGCTCTCTGACCCCATCAATAGTTGCCTCTTTGCTCTGCTTGCCATAAATATAGTAGGCATACACATGGGTACCTAGGTTGTCATAAACTTGGGCAATGCGCTTATTCCCAGCACATCTTATAAACATTTGATGAAACTCATAATCCAGCGAATAGACTTGGAAATAGTCGTTGATGTCGACCCCATGCTCTACAATGCGCTTGTGCTCAGTGATGTTCTCCAAGAATTGCCGTTGCATATGAATGTCCTTCTGAAAGTTATCCAAAATTTGACTGCTATAATACGTCTCTAACATCTTCCTTACGTCTAGAAGCTCATCTATATCTTCCCAGTCAATATTCTTCACACTAAACCCTCTCCGAGGGATGCTCTCTATTAAGCCTTCCGTAATGAGTCTATTTAAGGCTAGTTTGATAGGTGTTTCGCTAATACCGTACCGCTCATGTAATTCCCTAGTTATCAGCTTTTGCCCAGGCAAGAACGCCCTCTCAGCAATGTCTCGCTTCAGCGCCTTATATGCTACCTCAACAAGTGTCTGGTTCTGATAATGCTTCGTATCCATCACAATGATACTCCCCATCTGCAAATTAAATTTTAGATTTTAAATTTAAAATCTTTTAAAATAATATTCATTGCCCACTTCGTAATTCCTCCAAGACTCAGGAAAATATTTTTATTTCTATAACCACGTAAAACTAGAAACCCCGCCGAAGCGGGGTTTCTAGTTTTACTTACACGCTAGGGCTACTAATGTGCGAGTTGCTACACCAGTTGCGCCTTTTGGTTGGTAGGGTTTTTCGGTTTCGGTGTAGGCCGTAGGTGCAATGTCTAAATGCGCCCATGGAGTATTACCGACAAACTCACCTATGAAGAGGCCGCCAGTCATTACGCCACCCATGCGACCGCCACTGTTTTTGAGATCCGCTACAGGGCTCGTAATGAGCTCTTTGTAATCATCATCGCCTGGCATTTGCCAGAACCGCTCGCCGCTAATAGCTGCCGCCGCCTTAATCTGGGCAACCAACTCTTCGTCGTTAGCTACGATGGCGGAATAAAACTGCCCAAGCGCTACTCCACAGGCACCGGTAAGGGTAGCAACGTCCACAACCTTGTTAGCTCCTTGCGCTACAGCATAGGCAACCCCATCAGCTAGAATTAAGCGCCCTTCGGCGTCAGTACTAATGATCTCGATGGTCTTACCATTCATAGCACGAACAACATCACCTGGCTTAAGAGCGCCGCCAGCAGGCATATTTTCCGAAGCAACGACTATTCCTAGTACGTTGGACTTAGGCTTGAGGTAGCCAATGGCCTGCATGGCACCAAGTACTGCGGCACCACCCGCCATATCGTCTTTCATGAGCCACATACCTTCGCCCGGCTTTAGCGAAATACCGCCACTGTCAAAAGTAAGGCCCTTACCGACTATGGCCAGAGTCTCACCACCAGGGTTACCTTCATAGCGTAGCACAATTAACTTGGGAGGCTGAACGCTACCTTGGGCAACACCAAGCAGTGCGCCCATACCGTGAACTTCCATATCTGCGCGTTCTAATATAGTGCACTTGAGCCCAGTTTCTTGGGCAATTCTTAAGGCTGTCTCTGCCATATGGGTAGGCGTCATATGGTTACCCGGTGCGTTCACAAGTGTACGAGCCAAGTTCGTGGCTTGGGCAAGAATCTCACCCTTCTTAATG
The DNA here is from genome assembly GCA_009773495.1 of Bacillota bacterium. Classification (GTDB taxonomy): domain Bacteria; phylum Bacillota; class UBA994; order UBA994; family UBA994; genus WSXW01. Next base: position 23,343 of record WSXW01000002.1, on the reverse strand, counting down.
CCCGACTCAATGGAGCACTGCTTGCACCCGGCTTGTTCAACAAGTAGCACTTCGCTTAAAGAGCTTTCTGTTTTCTTAGCCTTAAGGTCCTCGTAACGATAGAGCGCCAGTACAGTGCCTTCGGCCAGTGCTTCTGCCAGAGCCTCAACCTCAAAACTGCTCACTCCCGCTCCATGTACTACCGTAGCCACGGTTCCGGCCTTGCCCTTAGAAGCAGTCTTGATAGCAGTTCCAGCTATTTGGCGTATCTTCTCTATTGTAAGCTTAGCAGCCTCACCTAGGCCCACAACCACAAGTTTCTTGGCTTGCAGACCTTGAGGGTAGAGCACGATGGTTTCATTAAGTTTAGCCTTAAATTCGCCCTGCGCAACAACATTGCTGATAAGGCCTTGGCAGGCCTTATCGACTGCAGCTGCAGCTCCTGTAAGCTCGGCTCCCTCAACCATGCTAACTACAATAGTGTCAGCTGCAATATTGACGATGTCTCCTTGAACTAGTTTGATATTCATTTTCTTACCTCCCTGACAAATAAGTTAGTCTCTCTGTACAATTCGCGCCAACGTAGTTTTTACCTGCTACCCTGAACTTTCTATTGACAGATGTTTAGCCTCACGAATCCGAAGCAGCTCATTCCCCGAATTAGCACCGCCCCTAGAGGTCGCGGACAGTGAACAGATAGAGCGAGCTCTTTATTGTTTGTCTAAGGTAGCTTGCGCTTCATGTATATCATTACATCGCCATCAGCTGACTGGCTATTCGTGAGGCTAGATAGGTCAACTGCTTCTATAGCCAAGCCGATGGCACGACAAAATTTCACGGCCGCTACATTTGTATTTTGAATTCTAATGGCTAAACGATCGAACCCATTGTTACTCGCCAAATGCGCCATTTCGTCCATAAGGGTTCTGCCGATGCCCTGACGATTGTACTCTTTATCTACGTGGAGCTCCCATACCCACAGTGTTTTGCTCCGTTCTCTCTTTTCCGCTAGAGCAATGCCAATCAACCTGTGGTCATCATTATAAACCCCCATGGAATACCCCTGCTCTGCAAAACGGGCATACTCCATAAGCCACACGTCATCAAAAACCTGTGACTTAAAACAGGGTGGCACTAAAGGCTCGAGTGTAAGCATAAGCACTACCTGATCCTCGGTTTCTGCCTTTGATGCAATGTATACAGCGTCACAGAAATGTCCGATGGCAATTCGCTTGAAGTCTTCAACGTCAAGTCCTGTTAACACTCTATACTCCATTCTAGTCCTCCTTATCTAAATATTAGTAGTTACATTCTTCTATAGTGACGTTTTCCCTGCCCAAAGTTTTACTATTTTTTATCTCCCAAAATATTACTAATTCCGCTATAATAGAGCAGCCCCGCCAAGGGCTGCTCTATTATAGCTAAAGCATTTTTCTTAGTGCGTTTTCGATATACTGCTCCAGCGGTTCTCCAGAGAAAACTACCCCGCCTAAAAAGTCTGGGTGTAGGCAAAAGAAGTTGAGAATTAGGGCGTTTTCTTTAGTGTACTTCTCCTCTAGATGTAATGGTGAGAAATAGACCGTGATGACACGATTGCTGTTAACCTCCCCGCTTAATTTTTGGGCTAAAGCATCCAGATTAAGCACCTTTATGGGTTTAATCATCTCACGGGTTAAGCTGAGGTCCTCTAACATCCACAGGTTATTGTTAAAGAAACGGCCCTCTTTACGATTGGCAGGGCGGAAGGGCTCGCGGTTGGTAATGGCACTAAGCACCTTACGAAACGCCTCAGCATCAAACTCCGTATCGTATGTATGCCTCAGAGCAGGCAGGTTAGCGGTATCGTTTAGGAAACGCTCATTTACCTTCTCCTTATCCTTGGTAGCTTCCCAGTAGTAGAGCATAGCCTCCATGGCCTCAAGGTTTACTTTAAGGGTTACCATTGGTTCCTCTCCCTTCAATTGTTGCATACATACATTGATGGTACTGCAAACGAGTGAGTAAGTCTAGGAGCTAGGTAGAATCACTAAACGTGAATCACGAACTATAAAACATACGGAATGCTGGCTCCCAACTTATAGCTCTTGGTACCGTTTCCTAGATCTCTCCCCTACTCCCGCAGGAGAGGCAATGTCATGCAATGTGGTCCACCGCGGCCTCGCACCAATTCAGACCCTTCTATTTCCACTACCTCTACCCCATTTGTGCGCAGTATTTCGTTGGTTACCTGGTTGCGATTATAGGTTATGACTTTACCTGGCGCTACAGCCACGGTATTAGTGCTGTCCCCCCACTGCTCACGCGCAGCGGTAAGGGGGTCATCGCCGCCTGAGCGAATTAGCTGTACGGAGCAGAGACCTAATACCTGCGCCAGCGCATGCGCAAGAGAAATCTCGCTGGTAGCTTTTACCTTACCTGAAGGGCCTCGTTCTAATCGGTATACGGATATAGCGTCCTCGACACCAGGGTAGATCAAAAACTTATCCCAATCGACCATAGTGAAAACGGTGTCGAGATGCATGTAAGCCCGCTTCGCAGGAATAGCAATGACTAAAATCGTCTCCACAGTTTGCTTATCAATCAGCAATCCTTCAGCCGCTGATTCGATTGCTTCTTCGGTAGTACGCTCACTGAGGCCTAACGCCAAAACCTTATCGCTCAATACTAGTACATCACCACCCTCGAGGCCAGTCGGCAGTTCCTGGTTAAAACAGAGATATGTGTCCTCAAATACAGGGTGATAGCGCTCTAAGAACTTGAGAAAAACTACTTCTCTACGCCGCGAAAAGTTGTACATCTCGCCAGCCATAAGGCAGCTTCCGATCATGGTACCATGGTCCCTCGTAAAATAGAGACTAGGTAACGGTGCTAACAAGAAAGGATAACTCCCGACCGTCAAATCACTCAGCGTCTGCTCTGGCTTGAGATGCTTAATATCAGTCTTCCTGATCCCAGCCATAAGCGTGCTAATTAGGTCCTTACTAGTAAGGTTATTCAAGTAACCCCGCACATAACGCAACACATCTGGTCGCATCAGAGGGCTAAAGCTTAACTGCTCGTTAATCAGTTCTTCCTTGAGGCGTTGATCTATTAACAGGTCGATTAACATGTGTTCTAGATAGAACACTTCCACGTCACATTTGCGCATTGCGTCTACAAAACCATCATGCTCTTCCTGGGCTCCTTCAAGCCAAGGAATCTCATCGAACAATAAGTCTCCTAAGTAACGGGGCGTTAAGTTGCGAAGTTCCATCCCCGGCCTATGGACTAAGACCTTTTTTAAGGCGCCTACTTCTGATGTCACCTTTAATAATCCACTCAAAAGAAATCACTCCATGTTGTTACTGAGTTTTAGCTTCTCCTTAAACAGGTCCAACAAGTCAGAAAAGTCGAAGCACAACGGCGAGGGAGTGTACAGTTGCCTCTTCCTCCTCAGCCTACGAGATGAAAGAACCTCATGCATTCGAAAAAGTCGCTAGACCTAAAGCCTACCGTATTGGCATCAACCCTTTCGGCCCCTGGGTACCACTGGCCACGCGCCGCACGATCTTCTTGGGTGAAAGTAATCTCTAAGAAATACTCTGGGGCAAAGGTAAACGGCTTATACTTATCTACCTGTGACAGAGCCTTCGTTACACCCTGACGAATCTGCTCTTGGGCCACACTCGGGTGCAGGTTCAAAGTGGCAACTCCCAAGCCCTCTTTAACTGCTACTGTCTCTATGTCACCTAAGAGTTCTCTCGAATAATCACAAACGGCCTCGTCTCCCGAAACAAAGGCAATAGGCACGCCGTAATAACCTGCGATCAAGGCATTCCAAGCTCCCTCGGATAGCGAGACGCCATTTACTCGTAGGTCAGAGATACATAGGCTCATGGTATGCTTTAGCACTGCGTTAGGCGTATTAGCTTTGGCATGATACCCAATTAATAGTGCGGCATCAAAGCCGCGGTCGATGCCCTCCATCATACTGAGCGGTCCATCCGACCAACTCCGAATGAGCTTTGCGTAACGGTGTAACTTGTCAGGTATTAGGTTACAGCCGGAGTCGTGGGCATCGCGCACTACTATTTCTGTAGCCCCGGCAGCTATAGCCCCCTCGATGGCTGCATTTGCTTCCTGTGTCATTAAAGTGCGGTAGTATTCATAATCGTGCTGGCCTACATTGGTCTCAGTCCACTTGGTAACCCCGGTTATGCCTTCCATGTCGACAGAGATAAATACTTTAAGATTGTTCATGTATGATACCTCCTGTTATTCGTGTGCTAGAATGTTCAATATGTAAGTACTGAAAACCTGCACCCTCCTTTCTTCTTAACCTTATCCTACACCACACAGACACGGCGTTGAAGGTGGACCTTGGTTAAATCAGCCTGTAAAGCAGGAATTTTGTGTACCAGTGCGGTACGTATATATAAGGGCACTCCCCTCAACAAGAAAGGGTGGTTATTAGTTAAAACCACCTCGCCTAAGTAGCGGGGTGGTTTTAAGCGCGAAAGAAGGACACAGCTATGAGGAATATACTTTTCCGTTTTCACTATATGTTTACCGCCTATGCCGGCGAAGAGCGCACGCGCCATAATATTCTTAATAGCATCTGGGATGGAGCTTGGTACTCAGTCATGACAGGCCTTACCGCCTCTTTCATGGGAGTATATGCAATAAGCTTAGGTGCGAGCGATGCGATGCTAGGCTGGCTATCCTCCCTACCCGCATTAGTAGCCCTGCTTTCGCAAATTCCCGCGGCAGTAATAACAGAACGCCACCCACAAAGGCTTAAGGTCCTCGTGCCTTTCAGCTTAGCTTTTCGCTCTGGCTACCTATTATTTGCCTTCATACCTTTTCTACCGCTCACCCCAACACTGAGAGCCTGGGTATTTATTGCCTTAGTCTCCCTTATTAACTTTCCGGGAACTGTTGCCAACGTTTCCTGGGCTGCCATGATGGGCGACATATTTCCAACTCAGCTTCGCGGGCGCATCTTTAGCGACCGCAATATGTTGCTCGGAATTGTGACAATGCTATGCACCTTTAGCGCTGGTCCCCTGCTCGACTCAATACTGTACCCCTATAATTTTGTGACCCTCCTTGTATTGTCTTTTACTGCCCTTATGATCTCAACGTGGTACCTGCTTAAGATAAAGGAAAATCCCCCTGCCGTTACTACGGCTAAGCCGCTCGTAAATCGATGGAGTGGCATCCGTCAGACACTTCGGGATAAGAATTTTCTGTTTTTTGCTATAGCCCTATTTGTAGTGCACTTGGGCTTTAACATTTCGGCTGCGATGTGGACCATCTTACACGTCAAGGTACTACTGCTAAGTAAAACGTATATCGGCGCTATTACGGTAATTAGCCAATTAGTAAGTGTCCTTACGTACCGCTGGTGGGGCCATTTCGCTGACAAATTCGGACCTAAGCTGGCGCTCTTCCTAAGCATTGGACTATTTATGCCCCAACCCTGGCTACACAACTTTATTGTGCGACCGTGGCCGCTGATACCCTTAAGTATTCTGAATGGTTTTGCAGGAGCTGGCTTTGGTATGGTGCTCTTCAATGTGCTGCTTGACATCTCGCCTGATGAAACGACCCGACCTAGCTACATCGCAGTTTTTAACACTATGATGGGTATCACTGGCTTTGTGACTCCCCTGCTAGGGGTTGCCCTCTACCAGACCACAAACATGGCTACAGTATTCACCTTTGCCACTTTGCTCAGGCTAGGCGGCATGATACTGATGATTTGGAAGCTAGGCATAAAAACCCGCTCCTCGAATGTACGCTCCTAGAGTGATGTCCTTCCCCCCTATGTCATTCATCCTTTATAGGAAAGGATGGTGCTACATGGAGTCACTGTTAGAGCTTTTTTAATTTTTAAACGCTTTGTGACATTTGTCACAGAGTTATACTCCACCCATAGCTATAGTATTTATGTAACACGGTTAAATTTGAAAGTTTGAAAGGAGTTCTTTTACACATGATGTTTTGCAATCAATGTGAGCAAACCCCCAAAGGTGGCTGCACCAAGATAGGTGTCTGCGGGAAAAATGAGGACATCGCCAGCCTCCAAGACACAGTCATTTTTGCATTAAAGGGTATCGCTGCTTATGCTACTCACGCCCGTCAACTCGGCTACACTGACCCCGAAGTGGATGCAGTTACTCAAGAGGCACTCTACACTACCCTTACTAATGTAAACTTTAGCCTTGACGACCATCTTAAGCTAGCTATGAAGGTCGGTGGCGCTACTCTTAGGGTCATGGATCTCTTAGACAAAGCGCATCTAGACCGTCTCGGTGTTCCTCAACCTGCAGTAGTCTCCCAGGATAAGGTTGAGGGCAAGTGCATTCTTGTAACTGGTCATAACCTACTCGCTCTCGAGATGCTTCTAGAGCAGAGCGTAGGCAAGGGCATTAACATCTACACCCACTCCGAGATGCTGCCTGCCCACGGCTACCCACACTTAAAGAAATATGCTCACCTGAAGGGTAACGTAGGCAAGGCTTGGTATGACCAACGCAAGGTATTCGAAGAGTTCCCTGGCTCTATTCTTGGCACCACCAATTGCATTATGCCAATCAAAGGTACTTACTCCGACCGCTTCTTCGCCTACGATGTAACTGGTCTCGAAGGTGTGCTAAAGATTGAAAACAATGACTTCACGCCAATCATCAATAGGGCCCTAGAGCTTCCTGCTGCGAACGTTGCCAGTAGCAAGACATTGACTACCGGCTTCCACCACCAGACAGTCCTATCTATTGCCCCAGAAATTATCGGGGCAGTAAAGACTGGCAAGATCCGCCGCTTCTTTGTAATTGCGGGCTGCGATGCTCCCGGCAAGGGTGGGGAATACTACAGAACCCTAGCAACCTCGCTACCGCAGGACTGTGTTATCCTTACTACCTCTTGTGGTAAGTTCCGCTTTAACGACGTAGACTTCGGCTCGGTACCTGGGACAAGCATTCCTCGCTACATTGACCTAGGTCAGTGCAACAACAGCGGTTCTGCCGTCAAGATTGCCGCAGCCTTAGCAGATGCTTTCAGTTGTGGCGTAAATGACCTACCCGTAAGCGTAGTGCTTTCATGGTTTGAGCAAAAGGCAGTAGCTATCCTTTTAGGTCTCTTCAGCATAGGTGTAAAGAATATCTACATCGGACCTACTCCCCCAGACTTCATCACCCCAGGCGTGCTCAATGCCCTACAGACGCACTTCAACCTCAAGCTTATCAGCAACGCTGCTGACGATATGGCAGAAATGTTGGGAGACGCCAAGGCGTAGCACCAAGAAAAACAGGCGTAGTTTTCTTCACTTGAAGGAAACTACGCCTGTCCGGTATTGTTGCTTCTAATAAGCCTCTTCTGTAATAATCCTGTATAATGAGGCATGATAGTTTACAAAGTGGAGAGGCAATGATCAAAAAACCAGTTCATGCGCTCTCGTGGCTGGATTTCTTTTGGGGATGCCGCTCGATAAATAGAAAGGGGTAGTAGCTTGAACATGTCAAATACGGCCTCTCAAGGGCGACCTAAGCGTGAAACACATCTCAGCGTCCTCCTACTTACCCCTGTTATCATATGGTCTACTGTATTTCCCTTATCTAAGCTCGTTCTTGGGGCTATTCCCCCTACATCATTAGCTGCCCTGCGCTTTAGCGTGGGCTCTGTATGCTTGTTAGGCTACGCAGTTTACGTTTTCTCTTCACAAGAAGTATTTGCTTCGCTAAGGCGGCGGTGGAAAACCTACTTAGTCCTCGGCTTTATCGGTATATTTATGAATAACTTTCTGCAAAACCTAGGGCTCAATCTAAGCACAGCCAGCAGTACTAGCCTACTGGGCACGACGGACCCAATTTTCGCAGTCCTCTTGTCTGCCGTAATTTTGGGCGAGCCCCTAACCAAACGCAAGGTTTTGGGTTTGCTCGCCGCATTTATCGGTGTGTATTTCGTTACAACAAATGGTCAGTGGTTTACGGACTGGGGCCAAAGCTCCGGCAACTTATTGGTAATTGGCGCCGCCCTGAGCTACAGCATTTACACGATCCTCAGTAAGCAAGTGCTTCATCATGAAGAGCCCCCCATAGTAGTAGCCTGGACTACGACTATAGGTGCGCTTGGGTTAGCGGTAGTAGCGCTCATCCTAGACCGAGGTCAGAGCTGGGGGACCTTAACCACAAGCCACAAACTAATAATTGCTTATCTTAGCGTCGTCCCCACATCTGTCTCTGTTGTGGCCTATTTCTATCTGTTACAACGCATTCAAGCCTCACAAGCCGCGGTCACACTCTTTTTAATCCCCGTGTTCTCAATAATATGGTCTGTAGCACTTCTCGGAGAAGTACTGACGCCAGCTATGATAGTCGGTGGAGTACTAATAATTAGTGGTGTATGGTTGACCATGATCAAAGGCAGATCTGCTGCCCGGCCTAAAGCGTTGGACGAAGGACATACAACGCAGGGATTGGGTTTGTAAGGTGAAATAAAAGACATTCAGCGGGATGGGGCGGGATAGGCAGAAGACGTAATTAAGCGGGGACTCACAGGACCTATTGGATCATCGGTACAGGAGGATGGGACGTAGTGCCTCGGGTCCCCTCGTGTCCCGGTTCATGCAAAAGTTGGGTGTCTCAGCTTGAGACACCCAACTTTTATGCTTAAAATCCTAATAGTTTTGCAGGTAGCATTATGATAGCCCTGATAAGTGCTAGTACTCCCTCTACCCCGATACCGAGAAGTCGGAAGGGAATTAGCAGCAACCAGACAACTGGGTAAAGCACAATGCCCACTTAGGTGATCAGCCTCTCCACCGTCTTGTAGAGGACCGACACACCAGCTTCTATGTCCTCGGGTCTACATTCCTCTAAGGGACTATGACTGATGCCATCAATGCTGGGAACAAATAGCATGGCTGCAGGCATGATTAGGGCTAGTGACTGTGCGTCATGCCCTGCCCCACTAGGCATACTCAGACCCTTGAGCCCTAGTGCCTCAATTTCTTGCCACATGAGCTTCTTTAGATTTGCGTCAGTCAGGCTAGGCTCACTATTTTTCAGGAGAACGTCCTCCCACTGCATACCCGCCTCCTGACATACCCCTGCGACTAGTTTACGGGCTTCCTGTACCATTGTATCAATAGTGTCTTGGCTAAGGTCTCTCACTTCAATCGAAAGGGTCACTTCACCCGGTATCACGTTTACGGCACCTGGCAGAGCTTTGATTTGCCCTACTGTTGCCACACCCGGCATATGCTTTAGACCGATACCACGCACTCCCAATACCACCTGCGCTGCCGCAAAAAGAGCATCGCGACGCTTATTCATGGGCGTAGTACCAGCATGGTTGGCTTGCCCCTTAATAGTTACAACTAGACGCGAAATTCCTACAATGCCTTCGACAACACCAACTTGATATCCCTCGTCCATAAGGCGAGAGCCTTGTTCTATATGAACTTCGAGGTAACACTCATAGTTCTCGACATCAAGCTTCGCGCTCTCTAGCTGCCCCACGGCGAAGGGCCGCAAGGCGTCGCCAAGCAGAATCTCACTTTTATCTCTAATAGTACTTAATTCTTGTTCGGTGAGAAAACCAATGGCAGCACGTGACCCCAACAGCCCAGTGCCGAATCGGCCGCCCTCCTCATCAGACCATACCACTACTTCGAAGGGTCGCTTGAGCGCCAACCCCGACTCGTGCAGAGTCTCAGCAACCTCAAGGGCTGCCACAACCCCAAGGGCTCCGTCATATTTTCCCCCATGGGGAACAGTATCTAAATGAGAGCCACATAAAATGGCTTTACCCTTGCCGCCAAGGCGAGCAAAAGTATTGCCAGCCCCATCAATTCGAACATCCATACCCATTCTCTTTGCTTCTGCCATGAACCATTCGCGCGCTTGCTTGTCCTCTGGCGTGAAGCTTAAGCGAGTAATACCCTGATTCGGTGTAGCGTTGAATGACGCCAATTTCTCTAATCTGTCGTAAATCCGTCGTATACTAATCATGGAGCACCTCCGTAATTATATGTATTAGTGAGATTATAGCATTCTAGAAGAGCACTTGCACATGGCGCGGAGTGTGGAGAGCGCATAGCGTGTGCCTAGCTCCTCGATCCTAGCTCTCAGTGCTCAGTTCCCAGTTCCCAGTAGGTTAGCCGTCAGTCGTCAGGCTTCAGAAGACGGTCCCCTGATGGCTGACGTCTGATGTCTATAGCCTGAAGTCGCGTTCCCCTAATGACTCATGTCTTATGACTTATGACTCACAACAAACCACAAGGATGTGACTTATGCAAAAATGCCTCTTAACTCTCTGGAAGCATGTCATTCCAGAGAAACTCAAGTGCCATATTTCCCGTCTACTTAGCCACCGTTTTAACGTGGGGTTAGTGGGCGTGTTCTTTGATCGCGATGGCAAGGTGCTATGCTTTCATCACACCTACCGCCCAATTCCCTGGGGAGTTCCCACGGGTGGGTTGAATCGAGCTGAGCAGCCTAGTGCCGGCCTGTTACGAGAAATCAAAGAGGAGTCTGGGCTGGAAGTAGAAATAATTGGCGTGTACAAGGCAGACGTTGACCGCTCACGTATGGATATTATTATGGTGGGGAGGTTTATTGGAGGCACGTTTATACCCAGTCCTGAAGTGGATAATTGGGGTCTCTTCGCTCGTGATGCACTTCCTCAGGGAATACATCATCCCCAGGTCATATTAATCAAAGACGTGTGGCGCGATTGGCACGACAGACTGAGTGAAAACGCCGGGATACGTTGACGCGGAAGTCGCTGAAGGCCGCGGTAGACACTTGCCGTTTCCGTTTTGCACGACAAAGGAGCTGACTTGCGTCAGCTCCTTTGTGTTACGCCTTAGTACGCTCTAGCAATCCAGAAAGTATGGGTTGCTTCCTTATCGCAAGCAATGCACTTTTCTTTACGCACAGGGGGTTCAGCCGGAATATTGCGCGATGTGAACTTAGTCTCTTCCTTAATCCTCGCCTCGCAAATAGGGTGCCCACACCAACCAGCAAGCACCCACCCAACAAGCTCACCACTCGCGTCAGTTTTGGCGATATGAGCCTGAAGGTCATCCATAGTTTCAATCCCAAGATGACAGTTTCCGTTGCGGAAGGCTAGTGCCTTCTTATACATATTAATCTGAATCTCATCTATTAGCATCTTGACGCGTGAGATGACATTTTCTAGACTGGCGGTTGTTTTGTCGCCTGTGTCGCGGCGAGCTAGTACGCACTGATTGTTTTCTACATCACGCGGTCCTAGTTCGAGCCGGATTGGCACACCCCGCATTTCCCAGTCATTGAACTTCCAACCCGGGGTCTCATCCCTAAGGTCAGTCGCTACACGAACGCCTGCTGACTTAAGTGCATCGTAGACTGGCCCGAACTTCTCCATGACCTTTTCTCGCAATTTCGGAGGACCAATGGGGATCATCACAACCTGAATGGGAGCTAGCTTTGGGGGCAAGGCGATACCCTTATCGTCGCCGTGTACCATTACTAGGGCTCCGATTAAACGCGTAGATACGCCCCACGAAGTAGTATGAACATATTTAAGCTGATTGTCGCGATCCAAGAACTTGATATCGAAACCCTTGGCAAAATTCTGGCCAAGGAAGTGCGACGTCCCTGCCTGTAGAGCCTTGCCGTCCTTCATCATAGCCTCTATAGAATAGGTATCCACTGCACCGGCAAAGCGCTCCGAAGGAGTCTTCTGCCCTCTCCAAACCGGGACAGCCATTTCGTTCTCGGCGAAGTCCGCATATACGTCTAGCATGCGCATGGTCTCCTCGCGAGCCTCTGGCTCGTCGGCATGGGCCGTATGGCCTTCCTGCCACAAAAATTCAGAGGTTCGGAGAAACGGCATAGTACGTTTCTCCCAACGGAATACATTTGACCATTGATTCAGGAGTAACGGCAAGTCGCGGTAGCTTTGAATCCACTTGCTGTACATGTAGCCAATCATCGTCTCAGAGGTAGGACGTAGCGCTAATCTCTCTTCGAGTTTTTCACCGCCAGCTTCAGTCACCCAGGGGAGCTCGGGATTAAAGCCTTCGATATGCTCCTTTTCCTTCTGGAAGAAGCTCTCAGGGATAAGCATGGGGAAGTATGCGTTACGGTGGCCAGTAGCCTTAAAGCGGCTGTCAAGCCCCGCTTGGATGCGCTCCCATAGCTCATAACCATCAGGCTTGAACACGATGCAGCCCCTAACGGGAGCGTAATCCATCAGACCCGCGCGTTGAATAGCCTCTAAATACCACGCAGAAAAGTCATTGGACTGGGGAGTTAACTTTAGATCTTCAGCCATGAATAAATTCCTCCTGTTCTAATCTCCAACGTTTATATGTGCCTTTAGCGCCTCAAGAACAGCCCCGTAGGGCACCACTTTAGAATTTGATTCTTTACGCAGGCGTACCTCCACTCCACCTGCATCAATAGAACGTTTGCTTACTACCACCTGAATAGGCATGCCTAGTAAATCAGCGTCTCCAAATTTTACTCCAGGCGTTTGCTCGCGATCATCGTATAAGACCTCAAGGCCAGCCTTTTGTAGATCGGCGTATAAGGACTCAGCTAGCTCTGTAACCTCTGTTTTGTTACCTAAAGCCAGGATGTGAATGGCATAGGGTGCGATGCCTTTAGGCCAGATAATTCCTCGCTCGTCACTATGCTGCTCAACTATACAGGCTATAGTCCTCCCAATCCCAATACCGTAACACCCCATCACCAGGAAGTTCTCCGTACCCCTATTGTCAAGATAGGTGGCTCCCATGAGACGCGAGTACTTCTCACCTAGTTTAAAGATATTGCCCACTTCTATGCCCCTGCTTTGACTAAGAGGTGAATCACAGACCACACATAAGCTTTGTTCAGTGGGCAATGAGAGATCGTCTACGCACGTGCCAGTAAAACTTCTTGGGTCAACGTTTTTTAGATGGTGGTCATTTTTGTTGTCTTTACAACCTGGAGTGTACACCTCTTCAACACGCTGACTCGTGGGCTCTGAAACGCTTGAGAGCTTATGCTTAGCCGCGTCGATGTTAGCATTATAACCACAAGATTTACAGACCACCACATGATCTTCACCTACTGCCGTGAGGTATTGATACTCATGTGCCTCTGCCCCACCCATCATCCCTACATCTGAGGACACCATTGATACGCTTAGCCCGATTCTTGCATAGAAGCGCGCCCCACCCGCCAAAGGAGAGGAGAATAAGCAAAAATCCCCGAACCAATCCGCTTAAGCAAACCAGCCCGGACCATCAGCCTATAACTCTGAGTGTCAGCATCTGCAGGGGCTTCCCTCAGCGTCCGTCCAAATAATCTACTAGCGCGCATAACCACCCGTCCTTGTCAGCAAAATAAAACACCCCGCCCCTAAAAACTTAGGGACGGGGATTAAACCCGTGGTACCACCCTGATTGACCTATAATAGGCCCACTCAAGCCCCGTTAACGGTGGGTCCGGCACGGCTCAACGCCTGCAGCTCTGGGGTGGGTTGCACATTCACACGGACCGATTTTCACCAAACATCGGCTCTCTAAACCATGTTGAATAAGCTGTTCCCCTTCTCGGCTATTACTTTATACAATATCACTTTGCAATTACCACGTCAAACACTCATTGTCCCTACAGGGAATATCGGTTAAGTATAAATTGCACTAAAGGATTTGTCTCGATAACAGAGAAGATACTAGTAAGCAACTACTACTTTTATTGATACTACTTTTATGGAGGGTGAGCATGTTTATTACGAGCAATATCTTAGAGACTATTGGTAATACTCCCCTAGTCAGGCTTAATAGAATCACAGCTGATTTAGGTCGGACCATACTGGTCAAAGTGGAGGGACTTAATCCAGGTGGGAGCATCAAAACCAGGACAGCACTCAACATGATACTAGGCGCTGAGGCCCAAGGCCTCTTGCGGCCTGATTCAATCATTTTGGAATTTACCAGCGGCAATCAAGGGATTGGGCTGGCTCTAGTGGCTGCTGTTAAAGGCTACAAATGTACCATCATCATGCCTGAATGCATGAGCGAAGAACGCCGCCACATTATAGAGAGCTATGGGGCAAATATTGTGCTGACTCCTGTTGGTAAGGACATCACCGAAACATTTGCTATGGCAGAAGCTAAGGCCAAGGAACTATTAGCTAGTGACCCTCGTTATGTTTTGGCTGGGCAGTTTACTAACCAGGCTAACTGTCAGGCCCATTATAACGGTACAGCTGAGGAAATTATAGCGCAGCTGGGGGAGATAACACCGCAGGCATTTGTTGCTGCCATAGGCACTGGAGGCACCATAACTGGCGCTGGGCACAGACTCAAAAAAGCCTACCCTAATATCTCTGTGGTTGCCGTTGAGCCTAAGAACGCGGCCATATTGTCCGGATGTATAGTAAGCAGCCACAAGCAGCAAGGCATCGGCGATGGTTTTATACCCGATATATTGGACACACGCGTCTATGACGAAGTAATAACCGTGACCTGCCCTGATGCCTATGAGATGACCAGGCGTTTAGCGCAGGAAGAAGGCCTATTTGTGGGGATTTCCTCCGGGACTAACGTCTGCGCAAGCCTAGAAATCGCCAAGCACCTGCCTGAAGGCAGTGTAATAGTTACGATATTACCGGATGGCGGAGAACGCTATCTTAGCACACCAGAACTCTTTGGAGGCTGTAAATAACGCTAGGCGTGTCGCAAAACGTTTATTCGTAAACGTAGAGCGGCACGCTCATTTTTGTTCAGATCAGGGAAAGAACCACACCTTTGCGGGAACATTTACCGATTAGGAGGCTGTTGGGTAATAATCCATCCTTTCTAGCACGGCACTGAGCAGCCTCACCGAATCATCCTCCGGGATCATTGCACCAATATCCATCGGAATTGCTAGTTGATATACACTCCCGAATGATGCAACAGCCCATGGTCCCCACGTCTACGCTAAAAGGGCACGACGTGCTGTGCCCTCCAGTGTAGGGGCACGGCACTGCCGTGCCCTCGTGGCCACCTAAATTAAAATAGTACTGAAGAACTAACTCAATAGCGGAAAGCGCTAACCCCTAAATCACCCTCAGCCTACTACCCCTACCCCCGCGTTCTGCAGCCGTAACGATTACCTTCCGTTGGATGCGTTCCCTCAGTTCAGGTACATGGCTAATAATACCAATAGACATGCGTTGCCCCTGCATTCGCTCTAGGCAGGCCATTACGGTTTCCAAGAGATCCGGGTCGAGAGTCCCAAAGCCCTCATCCAAAAAGAAGAACTCTAGCGGGTACTTACCGCGGAGCTGTATTTGTGCCGAAAGCGCTAAAGCTAATGCCAATGAAGCTATAAATGTCTCGCCACCAGACAGGGTGTGCACGGGGCGCTTAAGCCCCCCGTTCCCGTCATCCCTGATTAAGAAGCCACCATCAGGGTCAACTTCTAAGCCATAACGGTGTGAAGTAAGAACACGCAACCACTCTGTCGCTGCCCCAGCAATAGAATGCAGGTGCTCTGACGCCATAAACTCTACTAGGGCGTTACCTCTGAGCAACGATACTATTTCTTGGAGCATGTCTCGCTGGCGGGCGTGTGTGCAGCGTAGTGTTTCTAGCTCTTCGAAACGCAGATTACGGTGTTGTACATCTAATAGGCGAGCTTCCGTCTGACCCTGCCGCTGCAGATCGTTATCGTACTTAGTCTTTTGCTCCAAACATTGCTGTTCTAACCCTTCCCACTCTAGCGCAGTAATGGCTCGCCCAGCGAGCTGACTGCGTAGCTTAGTGACATCTGCAGTGGCAACTGCTCTTCGCTCCATATATTCCTGCACCTCTTGCTGCCACTGAGCCTTATAGGGAAGGTCACAGAGCACTAGCGAGGCCAGCTCTCGTGAGGCAAAACCCGCAGACTCCAGCGCTCGCTCCATCTGTAGCAGAGCCTTCTCGCAACTTACCTCTGCCGCCTCTAGTGCGGCAAGGCAGGCAGCCATCGCCTTGCCTGCCTCTTCTTGCCGAGCACGAGCTTCCGTTAAGTCCGCTTGGCACAAGGCCTCGGCCTCCTTGAATTCTATGAGTTGCCGTTCTACTTCTTGGCAAAGAATTATGGCTGAGATGCCTTCAGTAATACTATAAAGATCTTGGGCGAGGGCAGAAAGCTGAACCTGCAGACTCTCTATTTTCGTAGTCTGAACGGCTACAGCCTCCTGCTCAACGGCAAGCCTTCGCTCTAGCTCACGGCTCGACTGCTGCAGTTCGCCTCGCCTCTGTTCTAACTCTATTTGCGTTTGACTGTGTCCCCTATATCTGCGGTCCTTACCTGCTATTTCGGTCTTCAGACCATTTAAGTCTTCGGTTCCTAATTCCAGCAGGTCGCGGTCATAATAGCGCCTTAACTCGTACGCCCTCTCCTCAGCGCGCTTGAGCTTGTCCATTATCGCTCCAACTTCTCTAGCAAGGGTAGACGCATGCTGTTCTGCTAAAGCTAACGCCTGGTTTGCTAGTCCGAGTTTATCACGCGTGACCCGCTCTCCCTGTCTCTCTGTCTCAAGCCGTGTTGACCACAGGCTGCGTTCCAGAGTGGCGCGTTCAAGGTGTTCTGCGTCGGACAACACCTGATACTCTAGCTCCGCTAGGAACAAATCGATCCAAGCCGTAGGGAATATGCTACGGCTCGTTTCTAGCTCCTTGTTAAGGCGCCTTAACTCACTATCGATTTCTGTAAGGCTCAGGGTTACGTCAGACTTTTCTTTCGCAGTTGCGGTAGCTCTCGCCTGCAATGAGGCCAGTTCCTGCATATTGCGCTGCGCCTCATCGCGAACTAGGCGCAAGTCATGCTCCAAGGGTCCGTAGTCACTTGCCTCTGCACCTCTGTTAGGGGCAGGGTGCTCAATGGAGCCACAGACAGGACACGCCTGCCCCACTTCAAGGCTAGCAGCTAATGTTTCTGCGGCTGTTTGCTGCTTGGCCCGTTCGAGGGCAGCCTCGGCATCATATACCTGTTGCACGAGGGCAATTCCCCTATTCTTCAACTGTATGATAGTCTTCTGTTCTGTAACAGAATCGGCCTCTAGCTGAATCAGCTTATGTCTGACAGTCTCTCTACGCAGATTGACGCGCTCATGCTCACCAGCGAGAGCCTTCACCTGCTGTAACCTTATTCGCTGCTGACTCACCGTCTCACGCATTTCGGCGCTGACCTCTAGCGGAACTTTAGTTTCAAGTTCTTGACACGAGAGTACAAATCGGCCGTGCTCGCTATTAGCAAGCGCAGCCTTATCCTTTGCTTCGTTCAAAGTATCTTGGGCCCGCGATAATGACGCCTGACGTTGGTCTAACTCCAATTTTAGCTCCTGTTCTTGTGTGGCAGCCTGCTTCCAATTGTTCTCGCTCACCGTCGCACGCTCTATACTTGCACGATCTTCAGGAGTGACAATGCAAAGGGCCAGCTCTCTACTAAGCACCACTAAGCTATCCTCTGTGGTGCGCTCACTGACACCAATATCTTTCAGTTGGTCCCGTAGAGCCTCTAAAGTACCACACGACTGAGTCAGCACCTCTGACTCCCGTTTTTCTATAGCCCTTAACTCCTCTACCTTGTGTTCGATAGCTACCGCTTGCTTAAGGTCACTCAACCGCATAGTTAAGGCAGGCTCCCCAACTTGCCTGTCGTTAACAGCTTTCTGGTATGCAACTGCCCGCTCCCTCTCCAGTAAGCGGTGCTTTTCTAACTGCACTTCGGCTGAGCTAAGCTTGTCCCGAGCCTCTGTGTACACCTGTTCACTCTCGACATACAGGCGCACCTGCGGCTCTACTGTCTCCGCTGCGGTCAGCTGCTGCAGCTTGTGCTTGAGAAGTGACATTTCATCTTGCTGACCATCTAGAACCGACAGATTCCTCTCTGCTGCCCCGAGTGCGTGTTGGAGATCAACTACAACCCGAGCTTGTTCCTTCTCTGCTAGGAGGTTATTTAGTCTAAAAAGGGTTGCGGTTACCTCGCTGACACTCTGTCGAAGAGCTGCTTCAGCTACTTTGACCGCCTCTTTTGAGGCATCGCCGAGACCGGCTTGCTCACTATGCAAGCTTCGCACGTCTGAATCTACCTCTTTGTATTGGGTGGAGGTGAGGTTGACCAAGCGTTCTCCATATTCGCCGAGGTTAAATATGCGCTCTAGCATTTCCCGTCGCTCGGTACCCTTGAGGCTCAGAAACTCAGCGAATTTGCCTTGGGGCAAGACCACAGCTCTGGTAAAATCGTCTACTGTCAGGCCTAATATTTCTTCAACTTTGGCATCCACCTGAGTGACTTTGTCTGCGAGCACAATGCTGCCCTCTGCTGTTATTTCACTGATGCGCGCCAAGCGGCATGAGATATTATCTTCCTTGACCACATACTTGCGTTCTACCCTATAGGCTTTATTCTCCACGCCCCCGAGCTCAAACTCAAACATAACAGAAGCTGAGTCGGTTCCCTTATTAACAATGCCCTGGACCTTACCTGGAGCACGCTCCACTCTCCCATAGAGGGCAAGAGTTATTGCGTCGATTAGTGTGCTTTTGCCGCTACCAGTGGGCCCGAATATACCAAAGACATTTCCATCACATAGATAGGTGAAGTCTACCGTTTGCTCTTCCTTAAAACTGTTCAGCCCGGATACCACCAAACGCAGAGGCCTCATTAGTTAATCACCCCTGTTTCCTCACCAGTTGCCGCCATATTAGCAAGCTTTGTAAACAGCTGTACCAACTCAGGCGTAGGTTCGATTCCACCTTTGCGGTGTTTATAGTAACGCACGAATAACTCGGATACAGATAAGCTTGCTAACGAGACCGGTTGTTCTTGAATTTCAGCTCCCTGAACAACGCATCTGATAGTGATGAGCCCGCTATGGGATTGCCGGAGGCGTGCAGTTTCTTCAAGGGTTAGGAATCTAGAGGAATGCACCTCTAAATCAAGCCAGAGAGGTCTACCCCCAAGATCCTCTAACCGTGCTAAAGCCTCATCAATCCCTCCCATGCAACGCCACCGCTCCAATGGGACACCGGAGGTGAGATGGACTGCACTCACTTGGGCGGGGCCGCCCGGCATAACATCAATAATGTAAACGGCCTTGGCCTGACCTGCCTCCGAAAAGCTATAAGCGAGGGGTGAACCAGAATAAAAGGCCCTGCTTGGCGCATGCTTCACTTCTTGCGCACGATGCAAATGACCTAGGGCTGTATATTGAGCCTGTGCAGGCAGATGATTCACATCAACCGTGCAAGCTCCACCAATCTCTATAGGCCGCTCGGACTCGCTCGACATCCCCCCCATAACAAAGAGATGGGACATGGCTATGTTAACGCTATTCGGACGATAGGCGCTGCTTTGCCTGAGAAGAATGTCGTTTACTGTCTTAGAATATGCTCCCCTTATCTTCACTTCGTTTAGCTCTTGTGAGAAAATTTGCTGCAATCTAGACTCAGACGGATATGGCAACATCGAAACAATGGTGGAATATGCTACAGAGGGTAAGGCAAGCTCGAACCAACCAGGGCCAGAGTGTATCAGTTTTACCCCGTCATCGACAAAATTATCAACTATAGTTTCGCCAGGCCTTCCCGCTATGAAAGCCCCATGTCGCAAAGCTAATGGTCTCACGGCAGATAGTCTCTCTGGGCTATCGTGATTACCTGCAATAACTACTACTGCCCTTTTACGACCTTGTGCTAAGCGTTCTAAAGCATGACAGTACAGTTCTTCGGCGTAAGCGGGGGGACTGTATGTATCAAAAACATCTCCTGCAACCAGGATTAATTGAATATTTTCCTCTTCAGCAATACGGCACAGTTCATCTATAAACTGTTCCTGCTCTGCTTGTCGGCTGCGACCCTCTAAGGTACGGCCTAAGTGCCAGTCGGAGGTATGTAAAATGCGCATAGAGTCAACTCCTTACCTAGTCGTTCCTAGTTCTTCGTCCCTGGTTCCTCGTGTGTTGAGGCGAACACAGTACACTATACACATGTAATTACGTCACCCAACCCTCTGATTCCTGCGCGCATTGCCTGACAGTGCCATATGAAAATAATCCCAAAGAGGCCAAGACCCCTGTCTCCACTTCAACAACAAAAAGCACGCCCGGATAGGGCGCGCCGCTTTCGTGTATTAGGGGTGTTAAATAAACCACCGTTTTTTAGCATATGCGTAGAGGACTACAGCAACAACTACAGCGCCAAAAGCCCAGAAGAAGTAATGCGTGAACATCGAAACTGCTTTATCTAGATTAGAACCAAACAGTAAACCTGCTAAAGTAGCGGCTGTGGCCCAGGGAAGAATGCCAACAAATGTGTACAAAACAAATTTAACAGGAGACATATGAGCTAGACCCGCTACATAGGAAATGCAGTTTCCGATGAGGAACGGCCTGCTAAGAGCAACTATCTTACTGCCGTGTTTGGCAAAAAGCTCGTCCATTTGATACATCGGCTTCGTCGTTCTTTCTGCGAACCTAGCCGCCCAAGCATACTTTTTGAGCCGGGGCAGGTTTAACCCGATAGAGTAAGGGATGACTGCCCCCATGGTATAAGCTAATGATGCCAGCATGGCCACAGCCCAGAAGGACATGCGCCCTGTAGCCACGGCAGCACCGGCCATAATTAGCAGTATTATAGACGGGAAAGGAAGAGACAGGCCCTCTGCCAAACTGCCAAAAAAGACTATAATATAGCCTAGCTGCGCGAACCGTAGACTAGCTACTTCGAGCAGAGTATCTGCCATTATCTCACCCCTTGCCACAAAAATAGACCCTTAGTTCCCGGTCTTTCCCAACTAATGGGATTATACCACGCCATTAGGGTAGCTGTATAGTTCTTCGGCACATCTCCACGAGTTCTGGGTAGCGCTCTAGCTCTTGCCTGCCCAATTCTGTGAGGTCATACGTCCCAGTAGCCACACGCCGAAACCACTTATAATGGTCTCGGTACAATATTGCTTGAGTCTTACTACCGGTGCCAAGATCGCGCAGCTTTCTTGTGGTGAGGGGGCCCAAGTCGTTTAGCAGGCAGGCAATCTGTATGGCGTTCTCACGATAGGCAGTCATCAGCTTCTGCCGCGTGCTACCGCCCTGGTTATAATCCTGAGAACGGCCAGCGATCTCTGATAGTATGGCTTTGCGACTTTGTCCTCCACTCTTTCGCGTAAAAGAACTTGGGTCCACTGCAACCTCGACCCGGGCTTTGCTGCCAGTGAAGCTTAACAACAATAGCCCCAACTCCAGACGTTTGACAAGGTGGACAACTCCCTGCCAATGCTTGCCCTTTAGTCCCTTAGCCGGGCGGGGTATGGCGACATAGACCGTGTCGGCAGCTCGCTGCCGTGTCGTGGCTTGGATGAGTAGATCTATAGAGAAGCTCGTTTTTAATTCCACAATAACAAGCTCATTGTCCTTGACGGCAGTTATATCGCAGCCGCGCACTTCGCTCCTAACAGTAAACCCCAGTTGCAGCAGATACTCCGCCACTGGCGGAAATAAGTCTGTTTCTCTCATTAGCTACTCCTCCCGGCACACTCTCACTCGCAAATACGGCGCTCCCAAGGTGCTAAGACTGGTAGACTACCTTGCCGCCCACAACAGTAACTCTGACTTTAACTGTGTGTATCTCTTGTGGAGGAATAGTGAAAATGTCCTGTTCGAGTACAACAAGGTCACCTAGCCTGCCACATTCGAGAGTTCCACATGTATCTTCCTGGTAGGATGCGTACGCTGGTCCAAAGGTGTAGGCGCGGACTGCCTCTGCTACTGTGAGACGCTCTTCTGGATAAAAGCCTTCCTCGGGGTAACCACTTGGACGCTGTCTGTTAACAGCAGCATGAATCCCAAGAATGGGGTCCATGCTCTCAACTGGGCAGTCAGAACCAAACACCAATACTGCGCCAGTTTTTAAGAGGCTCTTAAAGGGATAGGCGTAACGCCCGCGTTGTCCCCAGTACTTATGCACTAGGTCAATATCCCCTAAAACATGCGTCGGCTGGACCGAGGCGATGATGTTAGAGCTCCCCAAGCGTGCAACATCATGTTCTGTAAGGAGTTGCACGTGTTCAATTCTGTGGCGAAGAATCGGATCCCCGTCCTTAAGTGCTGTTTCGTACATGTTAAGTACCATGTTATTTGCCCTATCGCCAATGGCGTGAATGGCCGAAGATATACCCCCCTGAGCCGCCTTCAACACTAGCTCCTTAAGCTCGTCCTCTGCCATGGTTTGAATACCTAGGTTTTCGGAGCCTTCGTGAGGCTCAAACATCAACGCAGTTTGTGAACCTAGCGCCCCGTCTATAAAGAGCTTCACCCCGCCTATTCTTACCCATTCGCCACCTACACCAGAAGTGAGGCCCAGGGTGATAGCTTCGTCTAGGGAGTCGGCCGGGACATGGTGAACGACGCGGAAATTGAGTTCACCCTCGCGGGCTAACTTACCAAAGTGTCGCAAGGAATCGCGCCCTTCACAGTTATGTATGCCTGTGAGCCCCATGCTGTGGGCAATGCCGATAGCCCGCTTGAGCATCATGCAGGCCTTAGCAGGGTCGGGGTCGGGTATAACACTACCCACGAGCCCTTGTGCAGATTCGCGGAGCAAGCCAGTTGGTTCTCCTTGTGAATCGCGGTCAATCCTGGAACCCTCAGGGTTGGGAGTAACAGCTGTCACCCCTGCTAACGCTAAAGCCTTGGAGTT
This sequence comes from Bacillota bacterium, assembly GCA_009773495.1. Classification (GTDB taxonomy): domain Bacteria; phylum Bacillota; class UBA994; order UBA994; family UBA994; genus WSXW01. The sequence continues at coordinate 671 of WSXW01000002.1, read as the reverse complement.
CACCCAGGCGGTATGTCCACACTTGCTAGAAATAAACACGGGGTGATCAGGTGCTACACGGTCGAGGTCGTAGCGATTGGGCTCACGCTCCATTCCCCACACATTATGGTTATAGCTGTCACCCACTATCCACTCACCTGGACCGGAGTTGCGAATTCGCTCTGCCACTAGAGCTAGCGCTTGATCAAGGCTTTCAACCCCCACCATGCGCACGCTATCTAAACCTAAAGCGTACCACAGAAAATGCACATGAGCATCAACAAGCCCAGGCAGGGCAAGCCGACCACCAAGGTCTAACGTCTCGACCCCGGGGAGCGAAGGGGCTTCCCCGTCGCCTACCCAGGCAATGCGGCCATTCAATATTAGCAATTCCTCCGCCCAAGGGGCAGTCGGGTTACCTGTAAAGATCTTGCCGTTAGTCAAGCGTAATGAACTCATTACTCGACCTCCTTGTTCTAAACACCAAGTACAACGTTGTCGGTTTTGAGGTCCGATGGTTAATAGGTATGCACGCCGCAGGATGCTTACAACGTGCTATAGCGCGTTGCTACAAAGAACGCCGCGCCGACCCGTTGTAGGGGGCTGTCTCAAAAGCCCGTGCATACATTAACATATATGAGAACATGTGGACATGTATGTGCTTTTATGATATAATATTACCACAATCTAAT
>WSXW01000061.1 GCA_009773495.1 Bacillota bacterium | reverse complement strand
GTGCCTACACTATGCACACGCCATCCATTATCTTTCATGACCGTCATCTTTGGCAACAAAAAAGCACCCTCTTACCGACAGGTAAGATGAGTGCCAACAGGTAATGATAAGGCCAAAGCCTAGGGGGCTAGCCTGAAAACTAACCGACTCCTGTTTGGTCTGGCTCTTGTATACTTCCGCTTGGTCTGCAACGCGCCTAGCTCTGTTTAGTAGCTCCTGCACTACTTAGCCCCCCAATAACGGCCTTTTGTGCGCGTATGTGTGGCGAGCCATCTCTAGCCGCTAAGGGTGATTGCGCCCCTAATCTTATCAACGCACTTAGTCAGTAATCTCCAACAGATACACCATTTTTGCTCGCTTCCCATCACGAAAAGGATAGTGCACTAGCCACCGCTTCTCGTCCACAAAATGAAATTCGACCGCCTGCCCCTCCTGGCCAGCAATATTCACTGCTTTACGGAGCAAGGTTCTATCAGCAACACCAAGTATACAAATATTAAAGCTCATATCTATAGCAAGTAAATAGCCATCTCTGTTAGACACCATTCGGTAAGAGGGAGAGAACTCATTTGTCTTCATTATGGATTTTGAACCGTCAAATGCCTGTACTGCGAGTTTTGGGTTGCTAGAATCCCTATCCTGCACAGAAAAAAAGATACTATCCCTGAGCAGTGTCATGTTATATATTCGATCCTGCAAAACAACGCTGGCAACCCTCATTTTTTCAGTATAAATGTCGACTACCGCTCTGCCATCCCTCTCAATCAATAAGGCATATTGATTGCCATTTGTCATTAGCTGCGCACCAATTAAGTACTCACTGCTCTTATAGCCCTCGCGAAACTCCTTTTTTACCGTGACTAGAGGAAAGATTTTGCCATCCGCGACGGCGTTAACTCCGTACTCGTATTCTACCAAACCCTCTTTGGTGGTCTGTTTTTCATACAGATATGCAATTCTATCTCCAAACCTAGCAAATACGGGCAGATAGTTACGCGACTCCCCGCTATCGAGGATTTTCTCTCCCCTATTCTTAGTGCTAGCGATGTACCAGTTATTCGTTCCAATGCTATAGCCGCTGTAGAAGACTTGTTCCGACCCGTCTAAGATAACATCGTAGAGATACATAGGTATGTTATTAAAAAAGCGAACGTCTCCGGTGCCCATATTATAAACGCCAACTCCGCGGACCTTATCGGGTGCATTCCCGGTTGACGAATCATCATATCTAAGGGAAAACGCAAATGCATCATGTGCCACATCGTGTAGGAAAACGTCGTCCCCTTCATTGGTCTCTAGTTGAAGTTGAGCATAGAAATCCACCTTTGTCACCTTGTAGTTAAGGCGTGTCTCATCGTATTGCTCTACAGTAATATGATTCTCTACAGTAGGTCGAAGCACAAGGCTGCAACCACAGAGTAGCAGTAAAATAACCCATACGGTGGAAAATAAAAAACCGTAACAAGACCCAGCTTTCTTCACTACTTTACATCCTTCCATTCAGGTTGCCAAATATAGCACCCCTAATAATGACACCCTCACATCTAATTGTACCCCTGATGCTCGGGAGAATCATCTAGTCGCTCGGATGTAAAAGCCAGCATTGTCATTAATTGCAAGTACCATATTGGAGACAGAAGTAGTGTATGTGCCAAAGTGAAGGCTACTATTATGAGGATCATGATAATTCACATTGGAAAATCCGGTTAGACCCTGTGTGCCCCACTGATAACCTATAGCGACAACATAGTGACCTGACCCCGGATTGCCGGGTGGCAACGTTGCATAGTTAGGCAACTTACGAGTATTTACATGACATACAATTGGTTTGTTATTATCTATGCTATACACTAAATCATTCCCGAAAGTTGCCTGCCATGTTCCAACTTCTTGATATGCGGAAGATCCAATTTCCTGATTCAGTGTACGTCTTAGTTTCCATACAAACGTACCCGAGGCCTGTGTTGTCTCCATGAGCCCCGCTAGATAAGTTTGAGTATGCAACGTTCCAGTAACAAAACTAAGCATCATTTGACCGCTGGCTGGGCCACACCAGAAGTTAGTTTCTTGTTGGTACAAAGGCACCGAAAGAAGTTTGCCTCCAGCTGACTTGATAGTGATATTTTTTGATTTAGCCAGCATATACGCATCTACCAATCTGTTAACTTCGCTTATATGACTCTGATGCTCCTTCGAGTAGTAGTCTGGCGCTTGCTCCCAGACGAAAAGTTTTGCGTCATTGCTTGGTTTAACTGTGGCAACATAATAAGGGGGAAACACTGTTATCAGCAATATCATAGTGACTAGAATCGTAATCATTCTTTTAAACACAAGGACACCTCCATTCTTAATACTCAATTTGCACTATTATATTTCACCCCCCCTTCTTGTCAATATTTTCTTTGGATATTATTTCTGATATGTATTTTTATTGTGAGTTATGTATACTATTGTAATTATGTATGTTATATCTGTGTTCCATTCCTCCACATCTAGAGCTACGTAAGCAGTGTTATTTTATCCTGCATTATCTAGAGAGGCTACATGACCCTTGCCCCAACGGCAAAATGACCGCTTTGAGAACTCCCTCATCACAGAACCTAAACAAAGAGGGTATCAGTTCCCATGGAACTTATACCCTCTTTGTTTAGCTCTTGGTAGTGATATTGATGTTTTTCAGCTGCACATAGGGGAAGCAAAGATTGCCCTGCCACAGTTGCTCGCTAGTGAGTGAAACAAGGTTATCTCTGAGATCAGTGAAGACATTGACGGAGAACATGCAGTCCTTAATGCGCCCGACTATCTTCCCCTTCTCAATCTTATAACCTAGGGAGATGTTGCCGCTAACCTGCCCACCGTAAGGGTTGCCAGCCCAAGCGCCCATAGTGCCGTCTATCAATACACCCTCGTCTATGCTAGCAAGCATTTGCGCAAATGATGCTTCCCCACCCGGTACGATAATGTTATTGGCTATAGGGCCCGCGGTAGAGCCGTTCCCGGTAGGAGACATGTCAAGTTCCTGGGATGTTTGCAAGTCTAGCAAGTATCCATTTACTCTTCCAGCGGTAATTAACGAGCGACGTGCCGTCGCTATGCCCTCGCGGTCAAAACTCTTACTACCTACAGCCCCATCAACCTGCGCATCATCAACTACGCTAAAGCGGGGGTCAAAGATTTGCTCCCCCAATTTGTCCTTGAACGGAGAGAAGCCGCGCGAGATAGCTTTGCCGTTAAGACAAGCCAGGAGAGGGCTTACGAGGCACGATACCTCCCCGGGGGTAAAGATAACAGGGTACTGTCCAGATTTAATGGTTGCTACCGTACGTGCCAAACGGAAAGACTCAATGACCTTCTCTTTTAACCTCGTTGTCTCAGTTGTGTAGTCGGTACCAGAGAAACCATCGTAAACATTCAGGAATCCGTCGTCATTGACGAGTTCTCCACCAAAGTAGACGGTCCAGTTGGTAAATTCAGTAGTACCTAAAAACCCTGCTGAGTTGAGGAGACTCCTTGAACCAGTTGCTTTCTGCACTGCAGCCATAGCCTTTACCATGGGATCAAAACTATTGAGAGCACTGACTAAGTCGCCTGCAATGTCTAACATCTCTTGTTGCGATACAGAAGTAACCCGGGGGTCAAAAGTGCGCGGCGCCTGAAGCTCAGCTGCACCGGGAAGGCTGTAATTAATAGGGCTGCCAAAGCTCACTGTATTAGTGGCATATTGTAACAATACTTCTGTTGCGCCAGGCTTGGTGCTAGTTGCCGCGCCTAACTTTTTATCCTTGATTAGTCGCAAGGTCCATGCTTCTTCCTCGGTGCTAGTAATCTCCTTAAGCTTACTAGCCTGAAAACTAACCGACTCTTGTTTGGTCTGGCTCTTGTATACCTCCGCTTGGTCTGCAACACACCTAGCTCGATTCAGTAATTCCTGCACTACTTAGCACCTCCTATAACAACCTTCTGCACGCGTATGTGTGGCGAACCATCGCTAGTCGCTAAGGGTGATTGCGCCGACTTTCCACAGCCCCCCGCGCTATTCTCGTAAGTGAAGTCTTGGCCAATCATGTCGATGTTAGCGAGGGTAGTAAACACGTTCCCCGTAAGGGTGACGTCTTTAACTAACTCTGCTATTTTGCCGTCGCGTATCATGTAGCCACATCCAGCTGTAAAGGTAAACATCTCCCCGTTGGTTTCTCCGCCATACCCACCGACCGCATAGACGCCGAGTTTTATATCCTTAATCATATCCTCGAATAAACTCGTGCCAGCTTCTATGCAGGTGGTGCGCATGCGCACAATGGGCGGGAAACGATAATCCAAGGCGCGTGCTGAGCCAGTCGGCTTCTCGTTCATTTTAGCGGCGCTCTCGCGGGAATGAAGCCGCCCGACTAAAACTCCCTCCCGGACAAGGTAAGTCTTCTCGGTGGCCACGCCTTCATCATCGAACATAGAGCTGCCTCTATTGCCTTGCGTGAGACCACTGTCATAAATGTTTAGGATATCACCCCCAAAGCGCTTGCCCAAAGTCATAACACTACGCAACGCTTCATTTTCGGTGATATCATCGGCTTCGCTAAGATGCCCAAATGCTTCATGAACAAACAGGCCAGCCATCTCGGGGTCGAGGATGATGGTGTATTCTCCGCCCTTAACCGTCGGCGCATCCAGCAAATCTAATGTCAATTGGCAAACTTTAAGTAAGGCCTCTTCCTTATTAAGCACACACCCGAAATCATTGTTACTACCCATACCTACGCCTTCTTGAACCGTAACACCGTCGCGAGTGGCGATAGCCCGCATGTTGCACCCTATGTCGAACTTTTCCTGGGCTATGTAACTGCCTTCGCTATTCGCAAAGTATACGTTAATGTACTTATCGTAGTAGTATACCTGCGAACTTGTTATGTCAGGACTAAAGCTAAGAATACGATCATTGTAGCCTGAGAACAACTTTACCTTATCCTCAAGACTCACTTGCCGAGGGTCTAGCTTCACCTCAGCCTTAATCTCCTTCACTACTACTGGCACCGGAACCAACATACTTGCTTCGCGCTTAACTGCGCCAATAGCCTTGGCCTGCGCGCAAGCTGCGCGAACTTTGTCTGCTAGGTCATCTAGGCTATTGAAAGATACAAAGCCCCAACCACCATCCACCAAGGCGCGTACATTGCCACCGAATTGGATAGTCTGCGAGAGCTGATCTAGGTTCTTGCCGCGGAACAGGACTAGTGAGGTATGGGTTTCCTCTACCCTGATCTCACAATAATCTGCCTGAGCGGCCTTTAGGGCGTTAGTCAGTAATTCCTTCAAATTGCTACCTCCTATCATCGGGCATCTAGTTAATCTATTAGATAAGACTACTGGAGATTCCTGCTAAGGCTGCGGTAGAGTTTATTTACGAATTAAGCAAGAGTCGTCATATTCATTGTCCGATAATAATTGCATCAGCAAATTAAGGGGGACTAAAGGGAAACTAATAGATTGACCCGTATAGAGTTCAATTTGGGATGACAAACACTAATTTTAGTCTGGTGCTGTTAGGTTCTATTTTCGCCGTTACTGGCGTAGTTACTGCAATTGTGTTTGCTGCGACGATAGTTTCCTGCGGCCTTGTCGGACGCAGTGCCAGTAGCTAGGTATTTCTGCCACACGCTAGCTAATCATTGAAGTTGTGATTTTCGGGGTGAAACCAGAACATGTAAAAGCAATGGCTACAGACATAGTTATCAGCATTGGCATTTGCCCAATCAAAACCCAAGAACGTGGCTCCAGCAGTGTTCAGAAGGGTTTGCCTTTGGTAAAAGTCCTTACCGCCACATACTGGGCATACCAAATCAATGCCCTTAATTGATACTGGCTTTGCACTCATTAAATCATTCCTCCATTGTATGTTCTTAATTACTATACGGAGAGGACAATGCTATGTTTCATGTTTATAAGACAGGACTTAGGAGGTCACTGCTTCCTCCCTTTGGTACCAGTAGAAGTGGAAACCGGAGTTCTGCATGAGTATGGCAAAGAGACCCCAGAGCTTTCGCTTTGAGGTCTCTTTAAATTAATTCCGGCAACGTCCTACTCTCCCAGGGACTTGCGTCCCAAGTACCATCGG
>WSXW01000009.1 GCA_009773495.1 Bacillota bacterium | reverse complement strand
CGGCTACTCATTGACATCCTCACACACATCCCCTCGGTTATATTTCTATATGAGTGAGCCGATTACCCTTCGGTAAGATTATAGGTGAGTGATTGCGACCCCTTGTAAAACCACAGAGCCCGTTGTACTATGGTTCAGTGCGCAAAAATGGGTAAAGGGGCATCAACATGACGGCCATAGTGCTTACATTTCACAACAGAATATCTTTTGAACAGGCCAGTTGTGAAATCAATCGGCGCGGTCTGCAGTGTCATGCTTTTCCGTTGGGGCTTTTACGCGAGAAATCAGCTAGTTTTTACCGTCGCTGGTTGCTTAAGAACTTACCTAGCGTCACTCCCGCTAGCTCGCTGATGGTTGTGCCATTATTTTGCGAGGCAAAGTCCTCTGCGCCTGACTTAATCTGTGACTTAGCGTTATCACTGACTGAGCCAGAGTCAGTTACCGCATATTTAATAGGCGACAACGAATAACCCGCATAATTGCAGGTTTTTTTCCTAAAGCTACTGTCGGTAGTCATAGCTGAGTAGCTGTCTACGACTGACACCGAGGAGTATTTGTAGGCTAATGTAATAATGTGAAACCTTACTAGCCTAGAAGCGTATTACTAAGGTGAAGTCTAAACAGGAGGCGATATGCAACATGGCATATCTAGATAAGCAACTACAGGAGGGCCGCAAGGCGCTGGTGGTTATATTAGTGGTTGTAGCGGTTGTTTTTATCTACATTCAGATTACCGACCGAAGCGTGCCCCTGCCACAGGCCCACCTTGACGCTCTTCGGCAAACTGTGCCACAAGATAGGCTCGACCAAGGGTTAATAGACGCGAGACGCTCTGGCGCTGTATACACTGTGCACGTGACCGAAGTACATCCTGATGGTCGCCGTGTGACCTTTACCTATGAGATTGATGAAAATATGAGTGTACAGAAGAAAGGCATGTCTGTCGGCTATGCAGGACCAAACCCCGTAAACACAGTACTAGCACTGTTACTAGGCTGTACACTTTTTGCCTATACGATCGTAACTTTTTCCGGTAAATTCTTGCGCTCGCGCTGCCCGCACTGCCGCCACACTTTAGGGTTTGAGTTCCTTACCCTGTATTCCGGGGGGATTAGTAATAATGGCGACGGCGTGCCTCCCATTGTACTGCGCACAGCGAAGTGCGGCTCTTGTGATTACATGCAAAACAAGGTATCTGTACCAGGCGACTTTAGGCCTACAAGCGTCTTTGCTGCAGCCTTTGCGCGCACACCGTATCTGGACGAAAAAGTTCTAGCGCTGCAGCAAAAGATGAAAGAAGAGACCAGGATAACCGAGGCTGAGTGGGCAGAAATGCTGCAAAAGTTCAAGGATGAATACGAGAGCGACAATAAATAATGTAAATAGAAGAGCTGGCTCATGCAACGTGAGTCAGCTCTTCTATTTCTTTACCGATTAGCGAGTACTAACCAGACTAAAATGGCCAGCATGCCTGCCCCAATGCCTAATGACCCTAAGCCAAGATGCAAGTACAAGCGAGTGGTCTTACGTTGAAAAGCAAGCAGTAAAGCCACACCTACAATGAGATGGAAGAAAGTCAGAAAGTATACCATAGAGCCTCCTGCTATAAGCACATTCCGCCTACCACAATCTGCTAGGCAAGGTCGTATACAGTATACTCCCCCGGGAGAGGTAAGTCTAGTAGCGGCGTCACAGCACGAGCATTCTTCAGGATGCGGGGCCAGGACGCCGACTTCGGGGATCAATCATTATCCGCAAAATCGATCGGTTCAGGAATGGTTATCTGCTTAATACACTCAATGGCATATTCGTCGGTCATGCCAGCTACATAATCTGCCACGATGCGCACAGCGGGGGCTCGCTCGCCCTCGTACGTATGCTGCATCTCTTTAAGATAGCCTCCGAACTGTTTATCCAAACGAATAATTCCCCGTTCATAGCCCGCAAAATCCCAGCCATGTTGAACATAAAGCCCTAAGATATAGTCAAAAATCCCTTCAATCATTCTCTGGCAAAAAACACGGTATCGCTCCATACGCGGGTTAAAGTAGATGCGCTCCTTATTAAAGCCATACAGTCTGAGTACGAGCTCATTCTTCTCATCGGAAAAGCCTACGTAGTTTTTCCCCTGCGATTCCTTAACTACATCTGCGACGAGTGTCCCAATAATCTCGCCATTAGATGAGCCTAAGGCCTTGCGCACGAGAGAATCGACCTCGCCTATCGTTACAAACTTGGCTGTAATAGCATCCTCTAAGTCGCGCCCGAGATAGGCAATTTTGTCAGCCAAACGCACCACACAGCCCTCATAAGTATTAGGGTTACGCCCACGGTCGCTAATTTTGCGCAATTCTTTTTCCTCAGGCTCAGGGCTCAAACGCTGCTCAAAGCGCTCTCCACAATGCGAAATTATGCCGTCACGTACGGCGTAGGTAAGGTTGAGGCCCTTCCCATCGCTCGCCAATACCTCAACCACGCGCAAGCCATGCAATTCATGAATAAATCCACCTATAGATTCGGTCTTTTGGTTCAGCACCCGCTCCCCCTCGTGCCCAAACGGGGCGTGCCCTAGATCGTGTGCTAAGGCAATAGCCTGCGCCATATCTGCGTCTAACCCCAAGGTTTTGCAGATGGTAGCTGCAATAGTCGACACATGTAAAACGTGCTCAATGCGCGTACACACATGGTCATTACGGGGCGCATAAAATGCTTGAGTTTTATGTTTAAGGCGACGAAAAGGAGTGGAGTGAATAACGGCGGTAACATCGCGAAAATAATCCCCCCGCATATCGGTCTGCCGAGGATAAATTCTTGACTGTAATATCTCTGGGGATAAAGGATTGTACATTAAAACCACCTCATCATATTTGTTCGACGCAGGGCGAGGTGTTCCTTTTTATGCATGGTAACTCCATCCATGGAGACACTAATGTGGTGAAGGGGGTGGGTAGATGGATAACCTGTGGGATAAGATTATAGGTCTGTTTGGAGAGGCTGACCCAGCAAATAACAACCAACAACCTGAAATCCGTATGAGAGGCTACAAAGGCAATCTCGCGTTCCTGCGAGAGACCTTTGGAAACGCCCATGATTTTTGTGTGAGAGAGTTTCGTCTCGGGGGCGATGGCCATAAAGTCTCCGTGGTCTACATCAATCACCTTGCAGATCCATCTAGAATTGCCGAAGAAGTAATTATGCCTATGGCTAGCTTTATAAATATGGCAGAGAGCCCTCAGGCAAAGTCTCGTCCCCCGTTAGCCAAACAACTCTTATCGTCTTCAGATCTCAAGGAAATCACAGACCTAAAACAGGCGGAAACCCTCTTGCTCGATGGTTGGGCGCTCATACTCATCGAAGGCTTGAACCCTGTCCTAGCCGTTGTTGCCCATGCCAGTCCAGGGCGCGCAGTTTCTACGGCGGAAACAGAAACCACGATTTTCGGACCCAAGCAAGCCTTTGTGGAAACATCCGCGATCAATCTAGCCTTACTGCGGCAAAAAATCAAAACTTCAAAACTAAAGGTAGAGGCCTTTACTATGGGAACCAAAACGACTACTAAAGTTCTTCTGATATATATTGACGAAATCGCGCCGGATAACATGGTGGACGATGCCAGAGAGCGCCTGTCACAGGTCGAGGTTGATGAGCTAATGGACAGTTCTTACTTAGAGTCGCTAATGGGATTTGGCTCCCTCTCGCCTTTCCCTCAGGCTCTCTACACTGAACGCCCCGATAGGGTAGCGGGGAACCTACTCGAAGGTAGAGTAGCCATACTGGTAGACGGGTCACCAGAAGCCTTGGTCCTGCCTGTTGGTTTCGCCGATTTGTTTCAGGTAGCAGGCGATTACTACGGACGATCTCTATCGGTTACGCTGGTGCGAGCACTGCGGGTCCTCGCCTTTTTTTTAGCCACTACCCTTCCTGCCCTGTATGCGGCTCTGGTCAGCTTTAATTATGAAATCTTACCCACAGACCTGACCATACCGGTGGCATCCTTTAGAACAGGAATTCCCTTTCCGCCAGCCATTGAGGTCTTTCTGATGCTCCTGATAGTAGATATTCTACAGGAAGGAGCTACTAGACTGCCCACTAAGGTAGGGCAGACGGTAGGTGTGGTAGGGGGTTTTGTATTGGGACAGGCTATCATCCAGGCCGGGCTGGTCAGCCCACTGTTGCTTATCGCCATCGCCATCTCGCTTATCGGCTCCTTTGCCATGCCCAATTACAGGGTAATTGGACTCGTGCGCATCCTGCGGTATGCTCTACTGCTAGGTGGCAGTGTCCTTTCGGGGGTTGGTATTATGGCTGTGTGGGTCGCAATAATCATTCACATGGCTTCTATTGAGGTACTGGGCGTTCCCTACTTACGTCCGCTAGCTCCGCTACGGATGGCGAGCATGGGAGATTTTATCTATCGCAGACCTTATATAAACAAACCGACAGGGAGCAAGGACAATGAACAAGGAACCTAAGCCCTCTGTTACTTCGTTTCAGTACCTAACTGTTATATCTGGGGTGCTCTTTGCCAACGGTATTATGTCCTTGCCGCGAGTCGTGGCGTCTGACGCCGGGCGAAGTGCTTGGCTGGTGGTACTAGCTGTCGGCCTTGTGATGTCCGGTATAACCCTCTTGGCAGATAAATTGGCCAGCGAGTTCCCATCGCAGGATGCCGCCGAGTGGCCCAAGTTATTGCTAGGGCCGATCCTTGGCCGCGTGTGGATGTCAGTGTATGGGCTCAGAGCAATTGCCCTTTGCCTGCTGACTGCCCAACTATATGCCGGCAATCTATCCTTACGCTTGCTCCACGAAACGCCTACTTATGTCTTTGCTATTATAATCTTGACCCTTTCTCTTATGGCTGTATTGGCACGAATTCCAGGGTTCACCCGCTATTCAGAGGCTGCCTTCTTTCTTTCCATGCCGCTCATTCTGTTTGTGGTTATTCCCTTTACAAAGGGCAACAGCGTCCACCTATTACCATTAATTGGTGACAAACCAGCAGAAGACCTTTTTAAGGGTGCGCTAGCCGCGTCATATAGCTATTCTGGTTTTGACTTCCTGTGGTTTGTCTACCCATACCTCCAGCATAAAGCGTCCTCAAAGCTATGGGCTTCAGGAGCCGTGCTTTTGGCTACTGGCGTGTACACTTTTGTAACAGCTACCGCAGTTATGTTTTTTGGAATAGAAAAACTAAATATTATCTTTTTGCCAACTCTCTCCATACTCAGCGGTATCGAAGTGGTATTCTTTGAGCGCATAGATAGTCTGATGATGTTTGTGTGGTTGTCCACCATTGTTACAACGGCGGCCTCTCAATTGTACACTGCTACACGACTTACCCAAGGGATGTCGAGTCGTCTTTCTTTTGCCAAGACGGCTGCGCTTCTCAGTGGACTGCTATTAATTATGGCCATAAATGACATCCCAATTCGGCAGGCGGTCGCTTTCTCCGACATGTTTGGTGTTTTCGACTTGTCATTTATTATCTCCAGCCTACTGTTGTTTTTGTTCTTGGCCTCATTACGCAAAGGCAAGGGAGGTACCAGCCCTGAAAAATAGCCGTAAACTGTCCCTCATAGTATTGCTAATGATGCTGCTCTCCGGCTGCTGGGACTCCCTGCCCGTAGAGAGCAGGAACCTCGTGGTAGCTGTAGGAGTCGATTACCTACCCGAGTCCCCTCATTACCTAGTAACTTTTGTAGCACCGATTGCTGACGAAGATCGGTCCCAGTCGTCGCGTGTGCAGAGTTTTCGCAGCACCAGCCTAGCTGAGGCATTTGCTATAGCCAGCCATGCGGATGCACATGTATACTCCTATGGGAAGCTGCTGGTGGTAGTCTTTGGAGAAGAAGCAGCCCGCCAAGGAGTTTCAGCAGTAATGAATGACCTTTTTAAGCATACCGACCTGCGGGTAGAAAGTTACGTCGCTGTAACACTGGGTACAGCACGCAAACTATTGACGACCATTCCTGCCGAAGGACAGCGGGTTGGCCTATTCATGAAGGATATGTTGGACCGCGCCAAAATGCAGCAGGATAGTCCCCCCACTACCTTGGAGATTTTTTCGTCGCGCATGATGACTCCCGGCATGGACGCCAGCACAACGCTGCTTACACCCATTGGCAGTACTGATCCCCGGCCTCCAGAAGAACGAGGGGCCGATGGCGGTGGTGGCGATCGAGGTGGAACCGGTCAAGGAACAACGGCCGAAGATATACAGATAGTCGGCATGGCCTCCTGGCAGGGGGATCGTCTGGTAGGGACTACTACTCTATCGCAACAGCAGTACTTCTCCCTTGCTCAAGGGACTTCACACGACTTCTTGGTGCAGATCTTGCTTAAGCCGGATCCACGCTTTGTACCAGAGACCAGTCGCATCATTATTGCCATTGAGCGAGCCAAGCCATCTTGGGAAACTCAAATCATCGCGGGTGTCCCCCATTTTAGCCTTAAGGTCGACACCCTAGTAAGCCTAGTCAATTACCAGGGAAGAGTTGATCTGACAAAGGACGAGAATTCTGAGGAATTCATGCGTATACTCTCGGAGAGTTTGAAGCAAGGCATCACGGATGCACTGCTTACAGTCTCATCCTTTGGCAGCGACCCTATCGGGCTAGGGCAGTTCGTGCGCGTGCAATATCCCACGTTTTGGAACCCGAAGATGTGGACCGAAGTTCTCAAGACCGCGACTTTCAGCATTGAGGTTAAACTCGGTATAAAGAGAATCGGCATACACATCACTCGTTTTGAACCAAAAGAAAAAATGCCCTAGCTGGCTCCACAAAACTTGCTACTCATACCTCCAACTGCCCTCCTTCTAGTTCGGTTCGCTCAGAACCAAAAAACCAATCACTGAAGCTAAAGGGCTACGCCCTTGCCACTCCCGCGAGAGCACGCGAGCTGCGGCTATGCGGGCCTTGTCATGCATATCGGTTTGTGGATAATAGGCCGCAAAGTCCGCCTCCTTAAGCTGATGCTTTAGCCCAATACCAGTTGCCAAACGGAGGGCCTGCGCTTCTACTTCGGGGAGCTCGGCAAAAACGCTCATGCATAAGCAAACCTCTAACCTATTAGCGAAATGCCTCTGCGCTTGTGGGGATGACAATGGCACGTCTTTTTTTAGCTCTAGAGCTTTACACAAGAGTTCTATGTAATGTTCAAACTGCTGCACACCGAGGGCTATGTGCTCAGGCAAACTCTCTTTGGGTTGAGTAGCAAGCCCCTCCATAAGTTTACCCAACCTAGTCAAGACTAGTAGAGCTTTTTCGGTGGTGCGGGCAGATCTCGCTGCAGGGAGGTTTAGAATTGGGCGGAGCCGTTCTAATTCAAAGCTACCTTTATCAAGCAGGTACAGGAGTGGCAGTGCGCGGTCGCGAATAAGGGTGTCCCTAACCTCCACACAGCCCTGTTCCCGTAGTTTATTGAGCGCGAGGTGGATCTCATTTGGCGGAGTCATAGAGAGTATGCCATGCAGAGCTGCTATCCCCTGTTCCTCAGCCAAAGCCAAGGTACTTGGGCCCGCCTGTCCTAACACAAAACTTACCAAACCAGTGCGTCCCCGTTTGCCAGAAAAGGCCCGAGTACACACAAGTAAATAACCCCGCACCTGTTCATTGGTAGACATAACAACACCTCCGCTTTATAGCAATATTCGCGACCAAAACAGACAACTCCTGTTATAATTTGAGTAGAGATATAAACGAAGGAGAAAATAATGGAACTTGTGTGGAGAGGTTTGACTGAGGCCTTTCGTCTACTAATTAGCGGGGATAGAGAAGTGTGGCAGATCGCCTACCTGACTATTAGGGTAAGCGGTGTAGCCACACTATTAAGCATATTATTGGGAATACCCTGCGGTGCTGTGCTGGGGCTCGGCAAATTTCCCGGCAAGAGCCTACTACAAAGCCTAGTAAATTCCGCCATGGGCTTACCACCGGTTGTAGTAGGTCTATGGATTAGCCTGTTATTGTGGCGCAGTGGTCCCTTAGGGAATCTTGGTTTAATGTATACTCCTATAGCTTTAGTCGTGGCACAGGTGGTAATCGCGACCCCACGGGTGGCGGCATTAACGATGGCGGGAGTAATGCAGGTAGAGAACGGTATTGCCGAGCAAATTACCAGCCTAGGGGCTAGCCGTGTCCAACAAGTCTACCTCATACTTAAGCAGGCGTGGCTGAGCCTAATAGCTGCCTCCATGGCTGGTTTTGGCGCAGTGGTAGCCGAGGTGGGAGCTGCTATGGCTGTAGGCGGCAATATTCGCGGGCAGACGCGCGTCCTCAGTACAGCAATTGTGCTTGAAATAAACAAAGGCAATTTTGATATTGCCATTGCCCTTAGCTTTATTCTCCTGAGCTTGTCCTATCTCGTCGCCCTGACATTGACTGTGTTACAGCGCAGGAGGTTGATGTAATGCTGAGACTAAATGGGCTCACGCTAAGGGCCGGTACAAAGACGATTGTGGATATAGAGGACTTGACCATTAACCCTCACGAGACCACCGCAATAATCGGAAGAAACGGTGCGGGCAAGAGCAGTCTGCTGAGGGCCATAGGGCTCCTAATGCCGGCAGTCTTCAAGCATTACTCGCTAGCGGGAGAAAACTTACAGGTCGGCAAACAGGCTTTAGAATTAAGGCGCCAGATGGCACATGTATTTCAGACACCAAAGTTACTGAGTGGCTCGGTGCTTTATAATGTGGCACTCCCCCTGCGCTTACGAGGCGAAAAAAGGAAGACGGCTGAAATAGAAGCACTGCGGTGGTTAGATGTTGTACAAGCAAGCAACCTAGCGCACCGTAACCCACGCACCCTATCGGGTGGTGAAACTGCGCGCGTGGGATTGGCTAGGGCCTTTGTGGTAAGGCCTAAGCTGTTACTGATGGACGAACCATTTAGTGCTCTGGATGTTGAGTCTAAAATGCATGTGCTGCGGAATATGCGAGAGTGGTTGCACTTAGCTCAGACTACCGCTATTCTCGTTAGTCACGATTATGCCGAGGTATCGTACTTGGCAGATAGGCTGATTGTAATGAGCGAGGGGAAGATTGTGGCCGATGGTAAGCCGGGGGAAGTCTTGGACCGGGTAGATATAGCCTTTGTGCGCGACTTCGCGGCGCTAGGGGGAGGAAAACGGGGAGTACGGTCCCAGTAGAGTAGAGTAGAGGCTCACGCCTCTTTCGAGTAGAAGATGCTGTGGTAGATTTTTGGGTACGGGAGTGGGTACTTGCGCAAAAACTTCATGATGTCTTCCCACGTCTGCCTGCTTTTCTGGCTCTGGCGACCCAATGTCCATTTCAGCATCTTAATGACCTCTTGGTAGAACTTGCTGAGTGAATCCCTGTTATCTGTTAGACCATAGTAGTTATAATGGCCGCGCACCTTGCTTCGCAGTGTGCTTATGAGTTCTTTTGTCGGGGTGTGCATGTTCTTCACCAGCCACTGTTTGCGCTCTTTTAGGAATGATAGGAGCCAGTCGTGGTCTACGTGGTCAAAGAACCCTTTGATGTCTGCGTCTACGATGTAGTACACTTTCTTCTACGCTCCAAGGCTAACTACGGGCGGTAGGCTAGACCTTACCCGGCGGGCACCCGCTATGCAACACGACCTTGCCCAGCCGCACCTGATCGGCACTGATAAAAACGAGGAGATGCTTTATATGATATCCCGGCCCAATATGGCTTGTTTAATCCGAGAAATCATCCCCCCCGCAGGGACATCTGCCTAGACTCAGGGAGGGGTTGTTAGGCGGATCTCATGTCAGTGCCGTCTACAGAGTGCGGGTCACTCACACTTGCCCCGGTTTGACTCCGGAAATATCTTTGTTAGAAACATCGAACACAATCTTAAACTCGGTATCTGTATCCGGCACAATGGTAGCTACCTCAACACTATTGTTGAGCACTTCTCCCGGAGCTATGTCGGCGATAATGTTAACCGTTCCGTCGGTGGGTGCTACAACTGTGGCTTCGGACATGGTTAAATTCACAGCTTTGAGTTTATCGTCGATGTCCCGCATCCTCTCCTGATAGGCACTCTCCTGCTCGTAAATACTCACCAATGTGTCGAACCTTAGCTTGTCCAATACAGTAGTAGTTACCGTCTCTGCCCTCTTTTGATAGGCGTCTACAGCTGCCTGCGCCTTCTCCAAGGTTGCTGCTAACTCCATTAGGGAGAGCCTGTTTTGCTCTATGGTACTGTCTATGCCAATGAGATAATCATTTTTAAACTTGAGTAACTCGACCCTCGCACTAGCTAGCTGTATATCGAGTTGTTTCAACTCTTGACTCTCATTGCCCCCTATTTCGTGTAGCCTCCGCATACTATCAAGCTCACTATTATAATACTGAAGACTTTTCTGCAAAGCCTGCTGCCCCAAAGCTGAATTTGTGCCGTGCCTAGCCAAGTCCTCTTGCATGCCATACGATACTTGCCACCAAACCTACCAGTCCGAGTACCACCTTAATGGAGGAGATAGGCGTTGGATAACAGAACAAAGGAGCATCCTACTCTACAAGATATCTTCGTGGAATTAGCCAGTGAAGATTGTTCTGAAACCCTTTGGTATTTCCTCGGTAACTTCCTCGACAACTTCTACAGATGCTCCACCTCTCAAGCAGAAAGATGCAGAATGGTTGAGGATCAACCCCTTTTCTCGGATAGTATTTCTGAGAGAGACAAGGCGTTCATTGCAGGGATGGCTCACAAACTATGCGAAGACTACCATGTCAGAAAACCATTGTGGATATTTCGCGATGATTTTTTTTCTGGATGAGCCCTACTTCAGCAATAATGCTCAGAACGAACTGCGCCTAGTTCTCTTACGGGAATCGCCCGCTCAGTTTAGAATTAGGAACATATTTACAAGCGCTAACACATTGGCTCGGGTTTAGGTAAACTGAAACCCTCTTAGTGGACAAAGAGTCCACCAAGAGGGTTTTCTATCTAGAGACTATCGCGTAAGAATTTGCGGGTCAAAACCTGGTATCGGCCCTTTGTAAGGCTCTCCGTGATGGTGTTTGTGCGCCCTCCCCCTATACAGAAAGGCCGTTTCGGGGCAGAAGTTGTAGCAGCGCATGCATGTAACACAAAGCCCCTTTGTCTCTAGCACATTCCCCGTTAAGGCGAGGTTGCCTGCGGGACACAGTTTTGTACAGAGACCACACTTGGTGCAGGTTACTTGGTTAATGCTAATATTATCCCGCCTGTGCTCCATATATCGACGATAGGGTGCTCTTTGCACAAGACCATTTAGCTCGGCTAAGAAACTAAACCCTCTACGAAAGCTCCTCCCGGCAACCATCTTCTCTGTGAGTAACTCAATCCTCCTCTGTGAAAAGCGCAGATACTTTTCCTTTTTGACGGAGTCATTGTTGTGAATGGCTATGGGAAAAGGCACACAAAGATTGTTGGGCATGTGGAAGTGCTCGCCCCACTTCACATTAAAGCCCTTATCCCCAACAAAAGTGGCCCCAATCCTTGCCCCATCGCCGGACCATAACCACTGCGTACAGAAGACCAATGTGTCTTTGCTTTTCGTAGCACTGAGATCACCCATAAACTCCTTCATAGGTATTGGCACGTCGGAGCCATAAATAGGGTAACCAAATGCCACGGCATCGGCCTCGTGCACCAGCGCGTCTGCTTCGAAAGGACTTAACTTCTCAATAGAGTGGACCGAAGCGTCAACACCGGCAGTACCCAACTGTCGGGCCAAAGTCTTAGAGACCCACCAGGTGTTGCCGGTCCCCGAAAAGTAAAATATCGCTACCCTTTTCAACCGACTCTCCCCTTTTCAAAAGATTCCCTTTACGCATTCTATCATGATATGCGTCAAGGAAGACCGTCTACCAAAGCCCGAATAATTGCAGCAGCTTCTGCCAAAAGCTTAACTGGACAGGCTTAGGGGCGATAGCTTTTTGGACTTTTGGGAGATTTATTGAATCTGTCTTTAACACGAACTGAACGGCGGAAACATTGGTATTTTTGTCCGACACGAAAGATACTACTTTGGCATTCTTGCCGGAAATGCTGCCAAGCATTTCATCGATTTGATCACTTATTTCCGAATCCAGGCTCGATGTTCCCTGTCGTAATCTCGCTGTGCCGCCTTGATATGAAGCAAGACCGTCCCGAAGCTTCTTTATCCCCTGATTTAGCTCTACTCCTGCGCTATAGAGTTCGTTTGCCGATGATACTATAACGGATGAGGAAGAAGCAAGTCCTGATGTACCGTCTGCCAAGCTAGAAGCGCCTTGACCAAGCTGCGCCACACCATCGGTATAGCCTCTTAATCCCTGTGTAAATTGCACCGCACCGTCCAGCTGTTGCTTGACAGCATCAAGATCAGGAATGGCTGATAGTACGGCTCCGTAATTCTCGGGTGTAAGAACAGGAAGCCCTAAGTCCATTGAGCCCAGATGTGCATTAACGGAAGCGAAGGTAGCATGTTGTATGGCTAGAGCACCCTGGATCAATGAGTCGTTCTGCTTACTTAATTCTGATAGACCCTCTTTCAAGGCAGTGGCCCCTGCATGCAGCTGGTTTGCACCAACTGCAAGCTCTTCAAGACCGTCTTTAAAAGACTTCATGCCATCGATGTATCTTTGCATTCCGCCGGATAACTGATTAAGGCCGCCCAATAATTCAGCAGCACCGTCATCAAGTCCTTTTATGGCGGCAGCAAGCTCCGAAATCTGCTTCGTAAACTCACCGCTGTCAACTGTTATACCGAGGGAGAGCTTGATCCCATTGACTGATATTGCATCCATCTTAAAGTTACGCACATCCGCTGTTACTGTAATGTCGATACTATTGCCTGGCAAGACGGTGTAGGTAAGCTGCTTGTTGCTCCCTGCCTCGGCAACGGTGGCATTGTCGGCCTTTATATTGGAACATAGCTGGTTATCAAGGGAGAGTGCAAATTGCAGGGCGTAATTTTCAAAAAAGGTACTGTTGCTATTGTCGTTCTGCTTTACCGAAATCGTTATCTTGAGCTCACCGCTTTTTCCGGCTAGCTCCGCACCTGACGTTTCTTTGCCATCTAGAAAATACTTTATGGCGATATCCCAAGGCAGCTCTTTCGTGTCAGGCGTTCCCTGATAGTAAAGCCTCTCTGCAGCCGTGTCTATGGTAATAAGATCTCCATTTTGATGGAGTTTTTCAGAAGTGGTCATGTTGCGTATATCGGAGTAATTGCCATAGTCGGTAATTGCACCGCCGGCAAAGATGTTGACTACATAAAGGTCTTTCACACTGCCGTCTAGGTTGAGTATGCCGTAGATGACTTCTTCTTTGGGTGAAGGAGCGTTCGACGCTAATACCGATATACCCGATGCAAATAACAGTCCTAATATCAAAAGGCCGGATAATATCCTCTTCATCTTAATCCACTCCCTTAGAATTTATTAACTCACCGTTATCTCTCATGGTGGTCTTCTGGATAACCCCGTCAAACACTATTAGCAAAGCTGGTAGGACACAGACTACCATTACGAATGACAGCAGAGTGCCTCTGCCGAGCAATGTTCCAAGCTCACCGATAATCGGGTTACTGGTAGTAGCGGCCAACACAAATCCTGCTGTCGCCAAGATGATAGCAGAAATAAGGATCGCCACCAAGTTATCTTCAATGGTTACTCGCATCGCGTCCTTCTTCGGAAGTATTATTCTGTTACCGAGATAGGCATTGGTGAGCAGTATAGCGTAGTCCACTGTTGCCCCGAGCTGCACCGTACTAAGTATTAAATACCCAATAAAACTGATGGGCTTCCCAGCGAAATAGGGAAAGGACAGATTAATCCAGATTGCCGTTTTAATTGAAAATAGCAGAAACAATGGCACGGTCAGCGAACGGAACGTCACAAGTAACACGATGAACATGCCTATGAGCGCTATGAGATTAATGCGCTCTGTGTCTATCGAAACAGCGTTTTTCATATCAAAGAGTGTGGCGCTTTGTCCTGCAAGATAATATGTGGGGTAATGCAGTGCCGCTGTATCCAAAACAGTCTGGACTGTATTAAAAGCGTCTGCACCTTCCTCCGCTGTGTCTGTGTAAAGGATAATGCGCGAGTAATTCTCTGCATAGAACTGATCAGTCGCCTCTGGCGGAACAAACTCCAGCGGTATTTCGGCTCCTACAGCTGTTACGAAGGAGATAACACTTTTCACATGAGGGACCTCGGAAAGCGCATCGCAAAGCACGGCTTCCCTACCCACATTGCCCTTTGGTACGAGTAAGACCAGGGCATTTTCCTTGCCGAATTTCTCTTCAATGTATAAGGCATCCTCGCCCGCTCGGGAGGCGCTTGTAACGCTACCCATACCATAGGAAAACTGCGTTTTAGATTGAGCGAGGAAGCTAGGTATGACAACAACAAGGGCAAATATTAGAAATGCTACCCTTACGTTCATCAGCCATTTTCCTGACTTTTTAAGGTCTGGCATAAGTTTGCGGTGTTTAGTCCTGTCAATAGCCTTATAACACATCAATGTTATAGCGGGCAAAAATACCATAACCGAAATAAAGCTGAGTATTACCCCTTTTAGTAAGTTAAGGCCTAAATCTGCACCGATCCCGAAGCGCATAAAGATTAGTGCTCCAAAACCAATTATCGTCGTGGCCGCGCTTGCCGCAACTGTCGGCAAGGCTTGCTTCATAGCGAGTATCATGGCCTGCTCTGGCTCATGGGATAAGCGATAGTTATTAAAGCTGTGCAACAGGAAAATGGCAAAATCCAGGGAGACAGCAAGTTGCAAGATAGGACTGACTGTCTGCGTGATGAATGATATCTCGCCGAATACTATATTTGTGCCCATATTAATGACTATTGCAATGCCTATGGTAATCAGGAACAACAAGGGCTCGATCCAGGAGCTTGTTGAGATTACCAGAATCAGGATTATGATGGGGAGCAATATTACCATGGCGTTCAATACCTCTGAAACTGACATTGCTTGTGTCTCTGCGGTATTGACCGCATCGCCTGCGGCAGCGTTATGCTCACCAATGAGTTCATAAATGGCCCTAACCGTACTCTTCTCTTTTCCGCTTTCAATAGACAAGCTCATTAAAGCATTGTTGTCCTTGTAATAGCTTTCAATCAGAGAGCTCGAGAAGAAATTAAGCGGAATCGTTTTAAGTGTATCTAGACCTACTACGTCATCAAGCCAACTCATGGCCGTAACTCCATCCAGAGCGGCGAGTTTTTCCTTGTATTCCAATGCTTCGTGTAGTGATACACCTGTGAGCATAACTCTGGCATTGGGCATCTCGCTACCAAACTCGGTCTCCATTATCTTTATGGCGGTTGTGGATTGTGCGTCTTTAGGCAAGTAGTCTACCATGTCATAATTAACCGAAACCAGCGGCAACAGAATACCGCTTAATACTGCGACCACTAAGAACACTACTAAGACAATCTTCTTATAGTTGATTAGGGCCCGCGAAAATCTGTCCACTCATACCCCTCCTGATTTACCATACACTGTGTTGACAAACTGTTATACTACATAGTTTAATGACACTGACACCACAATTCAACAGACAGATGATTTCTAGATGTCTGTTGCTAAACATAAATGGACAAAACGTTGATTATTCGACAAATCTTAAGAAAACGGAGGGTTAGGCATGAGCAGCGGCAAGGACGATAGACGTGTCAAGTATACTAAGATGGTATTGAAGGAGAGCTTTATAAAACTACTAGAAAAGAAAGATATCTCGCAAATCTCCATCAAGGAAATCTGCGAGGACGCCGACATCAACCGTACGACCTTTTATGCCCATTATAGTGATCAATACGACTTGTTGAGAAAGATAGAGAATGAACTACTGGATAACATAGGTGCTCATCTCGATCAGATAGACGGTAACATCAACGCTGTCGCGCTGGCAGAAAAAATCTTTGACTATCTTAAAGAAAACGCTGAGTTATGTAAGCTATTGCTAAGCGAGCGCGGAGACTTCACTTTTCAGAAAAGGGTCATGGTGCTCGTATATGATAAAATCATCGCTGAAATAACTGGTGGCAATACAATTACCAAGGAAGATGCTGAGTATGTCTACGCCTTTACAATAACTGGATGCGTGGGTATCGTTCAAAAATGGCTTGATGAAGATATGAAGAAATCTCCTTCTTATATGGCGGAAATGGTTATAAGTCTTACCTTAGGATTGATTAGTCTCCTAAAGAGCACTAGACCTTTGAGATGACCATGGGTGTGTCTACTCGGGCTATACCATAACAACTGAGGAGCCTACGCTTTGTACGCGTAGGCTCCTCAGTTGGCAAAACAGCCTTTCATCCCTCACGCTCATCCCGCCACCGCGCGCGCAGCCGAGCTTGCGGCCGGAGAAGTAGAAGATATCGCACAGGGAACTGATTTGTCTGGTAATCTCCCGGATACTGAGCGCGGCGCCAGCCTCTTCCCGGCGCTTAATGAAATAGAGATCATCTGCCAAGAGGCTGGCATCAAGCACTAACAAGAGCTGGTTCTCATCACAGACTTGGCGCACTGCACGCAGGTTGGCCAAGGAAAACGGCTGTCCGCCTATAAGATTGCCCCCTGGGTCTGGTGGCTTGCTAACGGGGGAAGCGCCCTGCTGTGCATACCGGGCTTTGACTGTCTCGTCCCGCAGGGCTTCTATCCAGGGCCGATAGCTTTCTATGAATTTTTCCTTACCTGACTCTCCATACATCTCTGCCAAACCAGTGAGTGAGTAATTCTCACCCAGGTACTCTTCATTGAACGTAGCAACAAAGAGATGGTAACTGTCGGCGGATAACATACCTGTGTGCCCTTGTTTTAGTTCACTCAAAATCTCGCCAAGCGCCTTGGCAAACTGTATGTCGGTTTTGGCGTTACGCACTTTTCCCACATAACGATCATAGTTATCCAGCCACTTAGTACCGTGCAACCTCTCTTGTACGCCAAAAAGGGGATAGTTTTCTTTCATTGTGTTGTACAGGTAGTCAAAGTCGGCTACCCTTTCCTCCCGACTCAGCTGTGGTCCAGGGTTGCAACCAGCGAGAGCCACAACAAGCAGGACTAAGACTACGCTTATCCCATAAAGGCGTTTCCCAGACACATGCACTCACTCCTTACATCAAAAACCTATGCTGTGATGATTCGGGAGACAATATGCAAATTCCTGCCAGTTGGACAAGAAATAATCTAGGCTACACTAAATCAATCTTAGTGCTATACTTTTCTTAATCAACGCAAGAGGAGAATGACATGGATATCTCGATTTCCCGCCCTGAACTGTTTAACATTATAGATGAAAAGACGACGAACGTGTTCTTTGGCGGCAACCAGGACTGGTACACAGAGGAGTGGAGCCGCAGAGCCGGCTGCGGGCCGACCTGCGCGGCCAATATTCTGGCCTATCTCGCCTTAACCCGTCCTGAGCTCAAAGCCTTGTACGGCTTTGAAAACATGAGCCTGGCCGCTTTTGCAGAGCACATGGAGGACGTTAATAAATTTGTCACGCCCGGAAACATGGGCCTTAACCGCACGGAGATGTTTACTGACGGCGTCGCTGACTTTACCCGCAGCCGGGGTATCTCGTTGAAGCCGCACGTTTTCGGTGTTACCACCAATATGGCACCGAACCGCGCGCCCGCAGCTGCACTGGCGGAGTTTGTTAAAGCTGGGCTCGAATCCGACTGCCCGATTGGTTTTCTGAACCTGACAAAGGGCAGGGTGAAAAATCTGCAGAGCTGGCACTGGATAACCATTACAGCAGCATCCATAGAGGAAAAAAGCCTCATCGCCGACGCCTCCGATGAGGGCCTGCACAGGCGCTTCGACCTGCGCCTGTGGTATCTGTCCACCCGCTTACCCGGAGGTCTGGTCTACTTTATGCACTACTAGCGTTAACAGATTAAGTCGTACTGGACTCTTTCCCCCTTAAAAGCCGGACAAGGGCGGTTTACCTGATCTTTCCTTCTTCGGTCTCTACCTTATTCACAAAGTCCATATTGTAACGCACAGCACCGTGGTCTTTAATTACCGTGCCTCTCGTGATGCGGAGTGCCAAAATAATGCAGTTCTCATTCTGTTCATTGTTCGCGTGGTCGTACCATTTGGCAAATGCCTCACGAAGTTTAGTCCTTAGCTCAGCGTTCTTCGGGTCTAAAACCCATCCGAGGTTTTCGCCAATTGCATTTCCGGAAAACCACTCGAAGCAAACCGCAAATGCAACCTCTTTGTTTTGAGCTATCTGATGCATTTTAGTTGATTTCGCCCAAGTAGTAACATAAAATACGCCGTCTTCATAATAAGCGTCCACATCACGGACATAAGGACGGGGTTTTCCGTCAGCGTTCGGTTCCATTGCGATGGTTGAGAGAGAGATGATATTATCTTTTCCGTTGCCGCACCTTTCCTCGATTAATTTTATTCCTTCTTCGTACCTGCTCATTTTTAACTCCTCCTACTATCCATCAATTATAACATGACATATTTGAAAATATAATTTTTTATGTAATCGTTAAAGCGCAAAGCTGCTACACATAACGATTATTCCATCTTATATGGCCGCAAGAAGGCTCTTGAGAAAACTACTCAAGAGCCTTCCAAAATTTAAGCAGGTAATGTCCACCTGCTATATGCACCGGCAAACTGCATGCCAGGATCAACAGCGGTTGTTGTGGAAGATAGCTAGAGTGCGAGTTGTTCCGGAGCTGGAGTTTGTCTAGCATGATAGGTAAGCCAAAGCAGGCGTGAAGCCACGATGCTATAGACCGCCACTGCACGCATGAGACGGTCTATAGTTTCCAATTGGAGTTTCTGTATTTGGCAACCGCTTTTTAGAATGTAATGGTACCGTTCGACCCTCCAACGATAGGTATACCTGGTCAAACACCGCAAGGCATCTCCCAGAGTGTTGATTGGTAGAGTCGTGAGAAGCATCCATTCTAACGGTTTCGCACCCTCGGTAGGTGATTGCCTAGGGGATGTTATTGCAACAGCCCTTTGGTTTAGGCGGATGCGGATTGAGTTGCGGGGCGAATGAGCACTAACGGGGTCTGTTCACTGCCCTGCCCGGCTGGGTTGTCGCGAATGAGTGCCTTAAGGTCTTGAATACTATAAGGCAAGTCTTTGGAATGCCCTAGGATTTCTACATCGAGATCGTTAGCATCTACTATCATACAATTGATACCAAGCTTTGTCTTGATCTCATTACAGACCTCGTGCGGCTTATCTGGCACCAGAATTCCCTTGGTCAAATACCATTCAAATGCATCAGTACAGAAGCCGTCGATGCCTGCTATGCCATGACCCGCTACGCGATAAAACATTCCTTTAATGCCAAAGGGCCGAGTGACCGCTGCCACTGCTGCTGCCAAAAGAATACGCGGCAGGCCTGCGGAGTCGATGGCTATTTGCATCTTATAGGGGTTCCCTACAGATTCTCCGGCCGGGGTCATCTTTACAAACCGGGACAGAAAACGCGCCCACCAAGAGACTTTAATGTCGTGCATATCTAGAACGCGGTTCTGGCATAGTGCAATAACCTTTTCGCTAATAGATAATACATCGCCCAGCTGATAGAGGGGCGCAACATATTGCTTAACTATCTCAATATAATCTTCTTTAGGTGTAATGAAATGTGTCCGGATAGAGTGCCGGCAATACCGCTTGCCATTAACCTCGATGTCGACACGTTTCTCCGGATTTGCATAGAAGCTTTCCATAGTTGCATACCCCCAACCGTCATATATCTCTATCTTACCAAAAAGCATTGCCGAGACAAGCACTTCCCAAACGAAACTAAGAGGCGTTCCGCATCAGGTTTAGGGTAACTTTGCGTCTATAACCACCAAATCCCCGTTTTTGGTGCGTTCAAACGTAAGCAATATCCTATCTTTGTTTTCCAAAGTGTGAAAAAAGGGTTTTACCCCCTCTGAAAGCCGAAAAACCGTAGGTTGGTCGTTACCCGGCCACGCCATATCCGCGTCAAATTGCACCTCGATAGAATTGGCGTCGATAAGACCAAGGAAAGTTCCGGGTAAGTCACTGCGTGTCTCCGCAATAATTATCTTGTCAAAGCTAGCTTTTGTTGTCTTAACACTGAAAGACTTATATGTTCCAGGGAATTTGATTAACAGGTCCGCCGGCAATCCAGCGGTGATTGTTTCACCTAGGAGCACCTCGATTACTCCATCTTTTTTAGTGACAGACTTAATCGCAAGAGGTCCGCCGCCGTTAATCCACAAATAGGTATCGGTGATGCCAAATGCTTCCGGCTCAAAGACGTAGTAGCCGCGAAGGTTAAGCAGATAGCCTTTCTCGCTAACTAGAACAGATTGGACTAGCGCGACATCTTCAGTGATATTGGATTGGTACTTCTCAATCACAGCATAGTTAACCCCCGAGCTGCAAGCGGTTAGAACTAGTATAGTCATGCTCAGTGCAAGCGCATAAAAATAACGCCTCAAATAAATCAACTCCTTACGACTTATTATAAGCTCGTAAGGAGTTGATTTCCATTAAAGGATGGTTAAGAATGTGTTACGTCGTTACCGCTAGCCCTAAGGCCCGGAGGAATTATAGGTTTGGCAGGGATACACACCGTAAACGTGGTACCATGGCCCAATACACTTGTTACTTCTATCCGGCCACCCATAGCTTGAACAAACTCTTTGGATATCGCCAGCCCTAGCCCGGTGCCACCCTCGCGGTGTCTCGACTTATCGCCCCGATAGAAGCGGTCAAATACATAGGGTAGCTCCTCCCGAGCGATGCCTGGACCCGAGTCGGTCACACCAACCCGGACGTGTTCCTCTGAGAGCATCGCCGTAACTGAAACCACACTCTCTTTTTGCGAGTGCTGTAGAGCGTTTGATACTACGTTAAATAACACTTGGGCCAGACGGTCCTTGTCGGCGGTAACTGTCATAGGCTCCGCAACAGTGAGCGTAAATATAAGGCCCTTGTCTTCGGCTATAGGTCGGATGTGATCTATTAGCTTGACTAGGAAGGATTCCAAATCGAGTTCT
Source organism: Bacillota bacterium (assembly GCA_009773495.1). Classification (GTDB taxonomy): domain Bacteria; phylum Bacillota; class UBA994; order UBA994; family UBA994; genus WSXW01. Next base: position 40,051 of record WSXW01000009.1, on the reverse strand, counting down.
ACTAGACTCAGTTTGAGCTTACCTGCTTCCGCCAAGCTTAAGTCCTGCAGATCAGCTATGAGGCGCCCCATGCGACTGACTTCGTCGTAGAGCGAGGCTAATTGCGCTTCATCGGGCTTAGCTACACCATCAAGCATAGACTCAAGAGCCACACGCACAATGGTTATAGGGGTACGCAGCTCATGTGCTACATCCGCCACTAGGTTACGCCGGGAACGTTCGTTTTGCTCCAGCTGTGAGGCCATCTCATTAAAGGATTTGACTAAGTTATTTAGCTCACCCTCACTGTATTTTTCGGGCAACCGATAGGACAGCTCTCCTGCAGCTAACGTGCTAGCGGCCTTATCAATTACCCTGAGCGGTGCCACTAGTCGGCGGGAAATAATGATGCCTATTCCAAGCGAGAGAAGGAGGACTAAGGCGCCGGTAGCCACAACCCCTTGATAAAACGACCTGCGGAAATCATGTTCTAGCGGCGCCAGGTCATACATGTGCCCCATCATAGAGTTAGCTATGAGTGTGCCTACTCTTTTGCCGCGTGCGAGCAGGAAAATACCTTTAGATACCTCCGCTTTAGTGAGCTTCTGTCCGATCAGAGACCCTGGCCCTACTACCACGATAGCCTCACTATCGGCAACTATATAGCCATATCCGCCCATCATCATGGACCGACCAAGCATATATACTTCTGCACCCTGAAAACTTCCTTTTGCCTCGAAGTGTTCTTCGAGAGTGGACTTTAGCCCGGTAAGGCGGGTGCTCAGCGTAGCTTCGAGATAGTGTGAGAACAGATTAGCAAGTAGCGCCGACACTATGCCACTAAGTACTAGGGTTACAAGCAGAGCTATCGCCAAAAAAGCTGCTAATACCTTTGTTTGTAGGCTCATGCGCGGCTCGCTCCCAATTTATAGCCAATACCAAATACGGTAGTAATATAGTCCTTTGACGTTTCCTTTTCTAGCTTACGGCGCAAATTGCGAATATGAGTATCTATGGACCGCTCATATCCCTCAAAGGTTTCACCCATAGCTCCTTCGAGCAATTGAGCTCTGGTAAACACGCGACCCGGTGAGCGCAGAAATATCTCCAACAGACGAAACTCCGTAGGCGTCAGAAGAATTGTACTGCCGTTTGTTATTAATGTGTGTTGCTCAGTGTCTAGCGTCATATCTTCAAATGCAAGCCGAGTAGCAGCCTGCTCTGAAGTGCCACGGCGCAGCACCGCCTTAATACGCGCCACTAGTTCACGCAGACTGAATGGCTTTGTAATATAATCATCTGCTCCTAACCCTAGGCCGAGTAACTTGTCAATCTCCTCACTGCGAGCAGTGAGCATGATGATAGGTATATTGGTTTTTTGTCTTAATTGGCTGCATACCTCTAAACCGCTGAGCTTGGGTAGCATAACATCAAGCAGCACTAAATCAGGCCTCTCCTGATTAAAACCAGCTAGCCCAGCCTCCCCATCGCCCATGGTGACGACACTAAACCCCTCGCTGGTTAAATATTCGGCTACTAGCTTAGCGATTTTCTCTTCGTCTTCTATAAGCAGTATTTTTTTCATTGGTAAACCACCCCCGCGTATATGAGTAAGAGGTGAGGGCTAGCCTCACCTCTTTATCCTACTTGCCCCAACCGAAACCACCGCGCATCATGTTGCCCATGCCACGACCTTGTCCTCCACCCATGCCGCCTTGACCTAAGCCACATGCATTAGTGGAATCGAGCTTCTTATCGAGGTTTTGTTCCAAATTCGCTAGGCAGGTTGCGGCCTGCTCTGCCGTCATTCTACCTTCGGCTACAAGCTGATCCACAACGGCCTCACGTACTGCAACTTGCTCCTGAACGAATGCTTCAACGTCAATATTCTTTTCAACCAAGAGTTCGCGCAGCGTTTTACCATCTTGCTGAGCTTGAAAAATGGCATCTGTCTCCAAACCTAGCACCTGTGCAACTGCAGTCCTGAGACCTGCCATGGTCTTAAACCCTCGGGAATTCCCTGTAGCTACTCCTGCAAAACCACTAAGTAGCATTACACTCATACCTGCGACTAAGACTGTTACTAACAATTTACGCAATGTTTTGTTCAAAACAATCGCCTCCTATACTTAAGTCACGTCGACAGCACTTGCCGGTACTCACTGTCTTTGAGCTTGAAATCAGTATAGCCCACAATAGTCAAAAACCAAGGGAGAACTTATCAAGAAATTATGAAGATTAGCCTTAGCCTAGTCTGCCTAATAGTTTGATGGCCTGATCAATAGATGAGGTGGGGTCTTGGCCTTGCTGAACTTGTGCCGCGACCGCGTCGGCCATGTAGCAGCCCAAAACTTTCATGCCAACTTGCTCCACTGCAGCCTTAATAGCAGCTAGCTGAATCAAAACGTCCTCACACGTGGCCTGGTTGTCGATCAGCTTGTGCACACCACGTACCTGACCTTCGATGCGGTTAAGGCGATTTTTAAGTTCATGCGACATTTTTTCTTTATCAATCATTGAGAAACACCCCTCTATACAAGCATACCCCTACAGGTATTCACAATTCAGTATACCGAGCTGCAATTCTTTAGTCAATTTTAAGGTCGAGATGTTTTTTAGCTGTTCTTTACCCACGTGCTTTTGGTATGGGTGATATAATAGTTGTGAATTGAGCAAAGGAGGCGGATATATGCATAGTAGCCATGTGTTTTTTTGTGCTGCGTGTGTTGACGGACATGAGACCGACCGCTACGCCTCCCTAGGTGCTGCCTTCTAGTACCGTCAGGGTCTGTATAGCCGTGGGTTTCACACCCACGGCTTTTTTGCTGCGCAAAAATGAAGCACCAGCCATAGAAAACAGAGGGACCGAAAAAAGAACGGGGTTACCACCACAGAATCCACCGAAACGTATGCAAAACACAGAACTGAGGACAGAACCCCAAAAAGCGTTTCCCCTAAATTTATGAAAGCAAAGGTGATCAACAATAATCATAGGTAAAGTCATGCGCGCCTCAGGCGTGCAGTATCATGTCCACGCCGACAACAAAGACTTCGTATGTACCGTGCGCGGCAAGCTGCGCAAGGGCAAAGCCACTACAACCAACCTCCTTGCCGTGGGTGATGAAGTTTGGGTAACCCCTACTTCTGAAGACCAGGCCGTTATAGAGCGCATTAACGAGCGCCGCAGCAAGCTCTCGCGCCGTTCACCCGGACGTGAGCCCAAGGAGCAGATACTAGCAGTGAATGTAGACTACGCCATTATCGTTATGGCAGCTATCGCCCCGGATTTTAACAAGAATCGCCTTGACCGCTACATTACTGCTAGCAATAAAGGTAATATCAGGCCAATCGTATGTATCAATAAGATTGACCTAGTAGATGAGGCCTACATTCGCAGCGAAATGGCTGTCTATGAACGACTGGGATTTACCGTGCTCTACACCAGCGCGGCTTCGGGGCAAGGCCTAGATTCACTCCAAGAACTCCTTAAGAATAATGTTTCGGCCTTTGTCGGCTCTAGCGGTGTGGGCAAATCTTCGCTCATTAACGCTATTCAGCCCGACTTGGCCCTTAAGACACAGGTTTTAAGAGAAAAGTTCCTCAAAGGTCAGCACACCACTACTACGGCAGAGCTTGTGATGTTAGAACAAGGTGGCATGGTGGTAGACACCCCAGGCCTACGTGAAATTGCGTTATGGCAAGACAGGAACAGCGATGAAGATGATGTTATCTCTTCCTTTCCAGAAATACAGGCGACTGCGGCCAAGTGTAAGTTCCGCAACTGTTCGCACTCACACGAACCAGGCTGTGAAGTACGATATCTGGTGGAAACCGGTGAAATTGAACAAGCTCGTTACCGCAACTACCTAAAACTCACCAAATGACTTCAAGGGCTGTCTTTTATTTAGGCAGCCTTTGCCATGTAGTAAAAAGCGTAATTTTAACCCATTACGCGCCGCGAACCTGAGGGGTGCATATAGTGGAATAGACATATCCCGAGTTAAGGAGGGACAACACCCATGCCTACTAGGCAAAAAACCTCAAGAAGCGGCAAACTGGTATCTTCCATCAAGCCTGAAGCTGTCTTTCAAGAATTAGACTCTAAGCTTGCAGATATTAACGGTAAATTGGAGCTGCTGGAACGCAAGTATACTCAAAAGCCGAGCGTCCAGCTATCCAACCTAATTAAACAATACCAAGAACAGGGAGTTGGCATTGAGCAGGAAATGGCTACTATGTTGCGGGGTGACCCTGCGTTAGCCCAAATAGAACGCGCCAATTCTCTTCAGGGCAAGCCCGGCTACAGCTTAGAGAAAGACTACCGCGAACAACTGAGCCAGGAACAAGATAAGCTTGAGGCCCAATTAATCAGTGAGTTGCGCGCCGAGCAAGACAAGCGTGAGCAAGAATGGCGCAAAGCCGAACGTGCCAAAATTGATCAGCGAGAGCAGCGATTGCTAGAGATGCTGGCTGAACGTCAAGCCAAGGTAGAAGATGAGTGGCAGTTGCGCCGCAAGACTGACTCTGCCGTTACTGCCTTTGCTTGGTTTAGTGAGCAGCAAAAAGTATTACGAGAACAGCTCCAAGCCGGGATGCAAAAATTACGCCAGGACTTTGATTTACGCGAACAAGACCATGCTGAAGAAATGCGTCGGGAGCTAACCCAGCTAGAGCGGAATTGGAGTGAAAAAAGGCGCAGGGAGCTACAGAAACTCGAGGTAGACTGGCGTGAACAGGAAATCATGCATCGGGAACGCATCTACTTGCGACGCATGGAAGGCGAGTGGCGGGCAGAACAGCGCTCTACTCTGGAACAATTAACTGCGATCTGGCGGGCTGAGTTTGAGCAGGCACAAATCCAGCAGTTAGCTGCACACATCGGTGAAGTGCTGCCTAAGCTGTCCAAGCAGTGGACGGAACAGCTTATAGAAGAACAGGACGCCAAGTCACGTTCACTCTTTAAGCAAACTAAGGCCGAATGGGATGCTCTATTGCACGACACACTGCGCAAAGAACTGGAACAGACTACCTCCTCCATACGTAAAGAAGTTGCGCAACGACTAAACAGCGAAATCACCTCGAGTATTACCTCACTCACAGCATTGAGCAGTGAGAATTTAAAGACTACGCAACGCGATTATGCCGCTTTGGCTGCGGCGTGGGAAAAGAAGCATGCTGAAGCTCTCCAGTCCCAGAAGGAGCTATGGCAGAACCAACAGAAGAAGTCGCTTATTGAGCTGTCCGCTGAAATGAAAGGATCTGTGCAGGGCCAGTTCTTACAACTGAAGACTGTTTTGGAATCGCAAATGACACAAGTCATTACTAATATGTTTAAGCAGTGGTCACTACAGTTTACAGAAGAGCAAGCTGGTAAATCTCAAGCTACATTTAAACAGCTTAAGTCTGAGTGGGATCTCATATTAAAAGAGGCCCTCAGAAGAGAAGCTGAAGCTCTGCAAAGCCGTGCTAGTGAAGGGGCTCGTATATTGCAGTCCCAGAATGAACAGTCGAACACATCGGCTCAGAGTAAACTTGAGCAACAGCTCACTGCTACTTTTAGTGATAGCCTCAAGGCTTTACAGCGCGAATACGCTACACTAGTAAATAAATGGGAGACTAAGTATACCGAAGTGCTGCAGGAACAACAAAAGTTGTGGCAGAGCGAGCAGAGCCGTCTCATGAAAGACATGTCCGCTTCAGTCTGGCACTCCCTGCAAGGCCAGATGAGTAAATACGAGGAAGCAACCTCCCAAGCACACTTTACAGCGCTACGCGAAATGAGCATAAAGCTCAGCGAACAAATAGCCATAGAGATCGCACAGCGAATCGACACTCTCCGCCAAGTATTTCATAAAGATTTTGAACAATATGCCCGCGGTTGGCAAGGCGAGCTAGATCTTCAATTTGCACAGCTCAGCCATAAATACACCCTGCAACACCAACAGGAGCTTGAGCTTCTGGGTCAAGAAACGCGGGGAGACTTAGTTAAGGAAACCGATATTGCTCGGGAGCAGCTCAAGCTAACTTACGCCAATGAACTGCAAGGAGTAGCCAAAGAGGTGGAACTGATTTTCGCTGCAAAACTTGAGCAGCAAAAACAAGCCATGCTACACGAACACCACAAACAGCTAGAGACACTAGAAACGCACTGGAAAAACTCCACGGAAGCGGCTATAGGCGACTTGCTCACAACGATGGCTGCCTCGCATGAACAGCAGCTCGATAAGCTAAAGATCACCTTTGGGCAAGAGTACCGCCGCGAGCTCCAAGCTGTAGCGCTAGCCGATGGAAAAGAGCGCGAAAAGTATTATCAGGTCTTGGCGGAGAAAGCCGCAGGGACTCTAGAAGAATATCTCTCCGCCGCACTGAAAGATTTCGAAGGTATTCATGCTGAACGCCTAAACGAGCTGAGGGCCGAGCTTAATGCTCAAAACACTAGAGATATAAGCCGCTCTTTGAAGAGCTGGCAGGAGATGGCTAAGCAGAGTATTGCTGAACAAGTCACCGAGCTGATTAGTTCCTTTGAAGCGCAGGCAGCCAAGAGCGCCCAGAACATCGAAGAAAAATGCTACCTAGAGTATCGGGGGCGCCTAGGGAAGATGGTAGATGAGTTAGTACGGCGCCAAAAGGAAGGACCGCAAGAGAACGCCCCGAATCCTCCGCAAACCTCCACCAACCCTGAGCACACGATTATTAAGCCAAGGGAACAAGCCAAACAGCGTAGGCCGAGTAGATAGCATTAAAAAAACAGAGCTAGCTCTTAAGCCAGCTCTGTTTTTTAGTGCGTTAGGCGCCTAAGTTGAGACCCGTCAGCATTCATGACATACAATACGCAAGCTTCCCCCTCAATTTGAATGAATGATATCATGCTACCGTCGGGCGACCACTGGGGGTACAGCTTAGGGGCGTCAGTCGAAGTCAACTGTATAACATTGCTACCATCACTGCTCATGGTGTAGATTTCCCACTGCCTGCCTGTACCAAGCAAGGCTTTCGCAAAGGCGATACGGGTGCCATCCGGAGAAAATACAGGGTAGGCATTGCGACCGGAAGATGTTAATTTGGTTTGCGTAAAAGAAGCTATCTCTACCACATAAATGTCGGTAGCAGACTCGATAATGTTTTCCTGCACCTCCACAGGCTCCCACGCTCCATACACGAACTGGGGAATATGCGGGTGCAAGTCGCCACTCGAAAAGTTATGGATCGGTCCAGTCTCAGAGAGACGGGTCTGCTGTCGACTGTTAACATCTATTTCCCACACGTCGTAACGGAAATTACGACCTTGGTTGTACATTTCATAAGTGCCTAGAACATAGAGTTTACTCGAATCAGAGCTAAAGCCTAGTAACCAGTCTGTATCCCCGGGAGGGCTCTGCATCGCAACTGAGTTCGGCTCATTTCTATCCACAACCCACACACTCTGGTACAAATCAGAGTGTGCGTCAGCAAATCCAAGCACGCTCAAGAAAGCTATTTTTGTGCCATCGGGCGAAATAATGGGCCGCGTTGGTAAGTCACCTTGCGGGTCCAGAGAAAATTGGACAGTTTTTTGCTGAACTAGATCGTAAATAAACAGCTCTGAGGGAATGTCGCCCACATAAGCGATTACCTTGCCATCACTAGCCGCGTGGGGGTCCATCTGTTGCCCGCTGCTTGGGTTAATTCGGTACTGGGTTTTTCCATCAGTACTTAGCATATATATTTGATAAGCATCCTCAATATCCGCTGCCATGACTAGGCCCTTGCTATCGGGCATCCAATCGTATGACAGAATATTATAAGTGTTAGTGATAGGAGTATGGGTTGTGAACAAAATGGAAAACTCAGCCAACTCATTGCCCGCTACATCTGTTACTGGCTGCGTAAAACTAACGGTATATCCAGTGGCCGACAGCAGTATTTCAGTGGGAGTGAACTTAACTGTGTTGCTCGACCAGGTAAAGGTGCCTGCCACGGCAGGTGTGATGCTAAAATTATTCTCAACACTATTCTTATTCATAGGCTCAGTAAAACTGATTGTAATATCTACGCCTCTCTCTACGTCAAACTGACCGTAGGCCGGGAATGAAGAAATAACTTCGGGTGATGTAGTATCACTCTGGCACCCCAACAAGGGTGTGGCAAGTAAACCTAGACACATTAAGACTATGGCGTATTTTCTCATGTTGCGACTCCTCTCTATCCTCATATGGAGCCAGGCCCCCGGTCATGCCGGTTAGCGGCGAGCACTGACAACTGGTGCACGTGGCAGGAGGCTTGGGGGAGAACGGTGGAGACGTTCCTAGTTCTTAGTTCCTAGTTCTTAGTTCCTAGTTCTTAGTTCGTCATACGAGGATCAAGGAACGAAGAACTAGGAACGACCCGCGCTTTGTCTATAAAATTGCCAAATCCCTATCCCTCACATTGGTAATAAACATATGCCCTGGTGAGTGAGTAATAACTAGCTCGGGCTTAACGCGCATAATAGCTGCTTGCGGAGTGCAACCACAGGCCCAGAATACGGGGATCTCCCCAGGTCTAATCTCAACTGGATCGCCCATCTCTGGGTTGTTAATGTCTTTAATACCTATGGCAGCAGGGTCTCCTATGTGAATCGGCGCGCCATGTACTGCAGGGAAACGGCTCGTTACTTGCACTGCCTTAACTACGTCTTTAGCGGGGAATGGTCGCATGCTGACCACAACCGGGCCATTAAACTGCCCTGCACGCTCGCACTCAATATTGGTTATGTACATGGGCACGTTCCTACCCATAGTAATGTGCCGGACTTCTAGGCCAGCCTGTAGTAATGGCGATTCAAAACTAAAACTGCAGCCCAGTAGAAAGCTCACAAAATCGTCTTGCCAGTATGGCAGAATATTCGAAGGTTCATCTACTAATTCGCCCTGTTTATAGACACGATATTTGGGTATATCGGTACGGATATCTGAACCAGGTGCAGTTACGCGTGCCTCCACTGCACCTATATCTAACACCTCTAGAACCGGGCAAGGTTTAGGGTTACGTTGGCAAAATAATAAAAAATCATAGGCTAACTCTTTTTTGAGTATCACCAAATTTGCTTGGGCATACCCCGCAGAAATTCCGGCGGTCGGACGGGTGTAGTGCCCTTTTCTTATGCTCTCGCGCATTGCTTGTGGGTTTAGAGATGCAAAATCCATTTTAACCCTCCTCTACTACTTCGCGTATTTCAGCCGTAATAGACTCGCTGCCAATACGGATACGGAACTTCCGCGCCGAGACGCTTCTACAAGGAAGAGACCTAAGTACACTCTCCTGCTCACGTAGTGCTTGCACCGCGTCATCGGGTGATACGGCTACAAATCTCACTTTATCCTGAGGCTTCATCTGTCCCATTAGTGCCAGATCAACCGATATAACGGTAGCAATTTTAGCATAGCCGCCTGTTGTCTGCCTGTCGGCAAGCATTACTATGGGCAACCCGTGACCAGGCACCTGTATGCTCCCCGGGGCGATACCGTCCGAGACTATGTCGGCTTTATCGCGATGGACTAGTTTAGGTCCCGCTAGGCGAAAGCCCATGCGATCTGACTCGTTGGTCACGGTGTACTCAGCACGACTAAATATATAGAGTGCGTCTTCCGGAAAACATTCATCCTGCGGGCCGAGAATAACGCGAATAGCAGTAACCGCCCACGGGAGCCTGCATTGCTTAGCTCGTGGCACGTAGTTTCCGAGGACATCTGCTAACGGGGCGGTCGGAGTGCTAAGGGGTAACACATCCCCACTGCGAACAAGGCGCCCTTCTACTCCACCGATGCCGCCTCGCACAAAGGTAGAACGACTACCCATAACCATTGGCACATCAAAGCCCCCGGCTACTGCGATATACACTCTGGCTCCAGACACTGTGACTCCCACAGTCAGTACATCACCACACTTGAGAAGCAATACCTGCCACATTGGTACAGGCAGCCCGTTAACTGTCACAGGAGCCCGTGCCCCTGTGACAGCAGCAGCGACAGTGCCATTGCACTTGAGGGTCGGCCCCTGCAGCGTTGCCTCTAGAACCGCAGCTGTGTCCTTATTTAACACCAAACTGTTAGCTGCACGCAGCGAATATTCATCCATAGCACCAGAAACAGGTACACCATATTGCTGCAGCCCGCATCTACCCAAGTCCTGCACTGTGGTAAACATGCCAGGCAGAATTACTGCGAGGTCAGGCATTAAAGTACCTCCTCTGTCATTATGTCAGGAACATATTCGTTGTTCTTAACCAATTCCTCTAAACACAGGTATTCTTCCACACTCACTGCACAAAAACGGATATATTGTCCCGCCCTAAACAAAACCGGGGGCATTTGCTCCGGTCTGTACAATCTAAGCGGAGTGCGCCCAATTAGGCGCCAACCGCCCGGACTGGGAATAGGGTAAACACCTGTCTGCCTCTCAGCCATAGCCACCGAACCGGCGGGAACTTGAGTACGTGGAGTCTTGAGCCGCGGCACAGCAATCCGTTCATCCAACCCACCCAAGTACGGATACCCGGGCATAAACCCAATCATATATATTGGGTAGATGACTGCAGTATGAATTTTTATAACATCCTGTTCACTAAGCTCAACTTCCCGCGCCACACCTGCCAAATCCACACCATATTGCCCACCATACAAGGTGGGGATAGTGACAATTTCACGGATCTGTTTGCAGATGTCGGCTATACTGCTTATGCACCTATTGCAGCATTCCTTAAGGTCATGTAGCGACAATAGCAGAGGATCATAGGAGACTAAGAGCGAGCGATAGGTCGGAACAACCTCCTTTAGACCGGGCAGTTCCTGTTCTGTCAGACAGCGGGCTAAAGCATGCACCTGCTGATTAATAGTAGGATTAATATTCTGGCCAAACTCCACCACTAAATGGCTATCGCCGGCCATGAGATATCTCACCATGAGATTACCTCCTCTTAAACCCAGTAATTTCTATCCCCTTGTCTGTCAGAGCCTTATTGATAGCTTGGGCAAACTCTACTGCATGCGCGCCGTCACCATGCAAACAAATTGAGTCGGCCTTAATCGATACCCTCTCCCCCGTTAGGGCTGTAACCGTACCAGTAGTCACTATGCTTAGCACCTGAGCGACCGCTATATCAGTACACTTATGCACAGCCTGAGGGTGGCTACGTGGTACTAGATTGCCATCAGCTTGGTAAGCTCTGTCGGCGAAAACCTCCTGAGCAACTTGTAGCCCTTCTGCTTCTGCGGCCTCTGCCATCTTGGAGCCTGCTAACCCCACAAAGACTAAGCTGCTATCTACCGCTCGCACTGCGCGCGCCATAGCTGAAGCTAGCTTCAGGTCTACAGCGGCAGCGTTATAAAGCGACCCATGCGCCTTAAAGTGGGTCACATGTGCCTGCTGTGAATACGCTACTCCTAGAAAAGCGCCAATCTGGTACACGCACATATCATAGACTTCCTCCGGTGTAAGAGACATAGGTCTACGCCCAAAACCAGCTAAATCCGGATAGCCTGGGTGAGCTCCTACTCCGACACAAAACTGCTTAGCTAAGACTATAGTCTTACGCATCACTGTTGGGTCGCCGGCATGAAAGCCGCAGGCGATGTTAGCAGAGGTAATGTGGGCCATGATGGCCGCATCACTACCTATGCTGTACACCCCAAAACTCTCACCCATATCACAGTTGAGGTCTACTTGCATTTTACCCACGGAGATTTACTTTCTGCACTGGGTAACCGAGATCCCTAGAGATGCCGTCGACACACCGCGTTAAAGCATTTAGGAGATATTCGCGTCTTTCATCGATAAAATTACCTTCTGGACCCGAAATACTGATAGAGGCCACTACTCTACGGCTGTAGTCGCGCACAGGCATAGCCAAAGCGCCTGTCCCCTCATGGAGTTCGCCTTTGCTAAAGCAATATCCCCAGGCTCGTTCTTGGTTTATTCTCGCTTGGAGATCCTCACCAGTAGTAGGTGTGGCCGCTGTATAAGGCTTAAACACTAGCTGCGAGACTATCTCGGCCGTCTCCTTCTCAGGCAGGAAAGCAATAAGGGCTCTCGAGCAAGCGCCAGCGTACAAAGGTGCTCTACGCCCAATGCGGGTATACATGCGCACCGGGTGGCTGGTCTCCCTCTTTTCAATATATACCGCGTCTAGGCCATCACGGATTACAAGGTTCACTGCTTGGTCAGCACGAATCAGCAGTTCCTCCATATGTGGAAGAGCTACAGCACGAATATCTAGGCGTTCTGCTACACAATTACCTAGCTCCAAGAACTTTAGGCCTAAACAATAGGCTTTGCTCCGATCGCGCATTAGATAGCCGTTGGTCTCTAGCGTATTAAGCAAGCGCAGAGCAGTCGGTTTACTCAGCCCAGAAATCTCTGCTACGTCACGCAGTGTTAGCCTAGACCTTTCTGCTGAAAATAGATCTAGCAGCTTTAGTCCCTTATCAAAGGTATTGGCAATGGACAAAACACACACCTCGTTTCATAATATGAAATTTACTTTTCAATTTTAACTGATTCGCCACAGAAATAAAAAATCCTGCTACAAAAGCAACTATGTTTAGCAGCCTCTAAATAGCAGGACTTAAGCCTTTGTTCGGCGAATATGTTCCTTTAAAGCTACAAGCTCTGGTTCCCATGTAATCTTCCGGTGTATGTGGGGAACATCGAGATGAAGCGAGTAATCACTGTCTAGCCGTAGCACAGTTTTATCCAGAGTGTGGCAAAATTTAACCATCCATGCAGTACCACCACTGATGTTATAGTGGTCAGATACTACTATACATGTGTCGCACCATCGTGCCATCAGAAAATTGCGTTCTATGAGACGAAGCTTGAATCGCCACAATGCTTCGCTAGGGGTAATATATGGCATCATAACTACGCCGCCGTATCCCTGCAGTGTGCGAGCTAGCGGCGCATTAGCTAGGGGATACATTCCCTCCCCTAGAGAAGTAGGTAAGACTGCAAGCCCCACAGCCTTTGCGGTTGCCACGCCAGATAACGCGGCTGTATCAATACCGCGCGCTAAACCAGAGACGACTACATGACCCTGTCTCGCCAGGTTATAGGCTAGAGCAAAGGCCGCCTTAGCTTCAGACGAACTACACGCCCGGCTTCCTACAATAGCAATAAACATAGGTGACCTCCTGTCCCCGGCTTGAGATGTAAACAAAAATCAAAAACCCAATAGCTTGTGTTACATCAACATTAACTAAGAGGCTAGTCACTAATCACAAAACACTACTCACTAGGGAGCTTACCGGACGGGTGTAGCCGCGTAGCATCGATACGCGGAGGTCCAAAACCCAGCACAGTGGGGCACCGATGCCGCGCGCCTCCCTACCTTATGATTTATGAGTTATGATTAACGTTCTCCCCCGAACGTGCGTTCTCCTGCTAAATTACGGAGGTGTTTTAATGCAAGTTGTTGTTTTTTCTCTAGGCCAATCTACATACGCTGTTGAGGCTCTCGCAGTTCAAGAAATCATACGTCGCCCTGAGTATACCACCCTGCCCGAAGCTCCCCGGCATATCCTCGGCTTAATGGACTTTCGCGGCCTAAGTATTCCCCTGATTCACCTAGGGCACATGCTTTCGGTTAGCGCCGCAGAGGAAGGCTTGCGCGCCATTGTCGTGGGAAGCGACGGCTTTGTTACTGCCTTCATGGTTGACGACGTAGACGATGTACTCAACCTACCTCCCGAGTCAATTGAGCCTGTACCGAGCATAGTCAGTAGCCCCTTCTCAGTCCCTAAGGCTGTAGCACGCATCAAGGGCCGACTAATCATTGTGATTGATCCCATCAAACTGCTTATACGGGGGCAAGAGTTATTTAAGCAAACTTCGCGGCCACTGTTTTTTGATTAGGAGGGTCAAAACGATGCAAACATCTGCAGGAAATAAGCCCCTACAGGTAATTAGCACAACGACAGCTTCTAAAAACTCCTTGCAGATATCGGAGTTTAGCAAAAAATATGAGTTTCTCTTTGAATACGCGCGCGACATCATACTTTTTGTGGAATCAAATGGACAAATTAGCGAGGCTAACCGCTCGGCTGAGCAGGCCTACGGCTACACACGCAACGAGCTACTTACCATGAGCATTAGCGATCTGAGGGGTCCTAATACCCTAGAGGATGTAACTGCGCAGATGAATACTGCCGGGTTACAGGGCATTGTGTTTGAGACATGGCATAGTAGGAAGGATGGCAGCGTCTTCCCGGTCGAGGTTAGTTCACGCGGTGAAATGCTGGGTGGCAAGATAGTGCTGCTCAGTATCATTCGCGACATTACTGAGCGCAAACACATTGAACATGACCTGACACGGCGCAATACTGAGCTTAGTCTGGCTTTAGACAAGCTCAAATTAGCTCAAGTGCAACTCTTGCAGCAGGATAAGCTGGCGGCAATTGGGCAGCTAGCTGCAGGCGTCGCCCACGAGATTAACAATCCTCTGGCCTACATAGACTCCAATATGCGCTCTCTCGAACGGTATATGACGACGATGCAGCAAGTTTTATGTGAATACCGCAAGATTAGTGAATTCGGCATCGAACAAGCCGAATCACACCCGGGCATCGACTACATCCTCGAAGACATGCCGAAGATATTCGCTGAATGTCACGAAGGTATTGAGCGCGTTAACCAAATAGTCAAGGGTCTAAAGCTGTTCTCAAGGATCGACAGCCTCCATGAGATAGACGACTACGACCTCAATCTTGGAATCAAAACTACACTCCTTGTAGCCAGAAATGAGCTAAAGTACGCGGCCAGCGTCATAGAACGCTTAGGAAACATCCCCACTATTAGAGCTAACGGAGGGCAGATTAACCAAGTAATCCTCAATATGCTGTTAAATAGTGCGCAGGCCATCACCGAGGCCGACCGAGGAGATGGAGGAATCATAGAAATCGCAACAGCCAGTGACGGGGCTTTTGTTTCCTTAGATATCTCTGACAACGGGACTGGAATACCCCCAGAACACTACTCCAAGATATTCGATCCCTTTTTTACTACGAAACCCCCCGGTAAGGGTACAGGTCTGGGGTTGAGTATTTCTTACGATATTATCGTCAACAAACATAAGGGACAAATTTCCGTCGTGAGCTCCCCCGGCATCGGAACCACTTTCAAGATTAAGTTGCCAGTGGGTGGGCGTCTACAAGCCCATTAGCTTGCGAGGGCGGTGAGCCAAATAATGACAAAACAGTTGACTCAGGACTTCATTGTTTTATTCGTAGACGATGAGGCAAACATCCTCAACGCCTTGAAGCGGATGTTCAGACACGAACCGTATCGTTGCGAATATGCCAGTAGTGGTTTAGACGCGCTGGCTATCATGCAAAAACATGACGTAGGCGTGGTAGTCGCCGACATGCGTATGCCTGGCATGGATGGGTTGAAACTGCTGCGCGAAATAAAAGAGAGACACCCCCATACAGTGCGGATGGTGCTTTCGGGATATACCCAAGTTCCACAGATACTAGCCGTGGTAAACCAAGTTGAAATCTTTAAGTTCATCCCTAAGCCCTGGGAAACCGAAGGGGATCTGCTCTCGGGGGTTAGGGAAGGAATTGCCGCATATCAACGCTATAAAGATGAACAACTGGAGAAAAGCCAAGCCGAAGAAACTCATGCTCGCCTCAACGACATATTGCGTCTTGCTAAAGAACGTCTAGACCTGTATCTTAGAGAAATTGCCAACTTATCGGCAGTCTCTTCGGCAGTGGTAGAACAGGCGGGGCAATTCATCAACGCAGTTAGTCAATCAGATGCCCAGCTTGTCGCTAATTTATGGCAAGCCTATGTAGACACCATCCCTACGCGGACAACAGTCTTTTCCACTGAAAGACTTTACCGCGAGCTACGGTATGTCCTCAGCCACCCTACGAAGCACTTAGCTAATATTACTGCCTCCGCTACAGAATGTAACATCACGGGCAACTATGCCCTCCTTTTTGCACTGATTTGCGCCCTAATTCAACAGGCTAGCGCGCCACCACAACACATCCCCCAGCTAGCCATCACCCAGGCGGTCAGCGCAGAAGGGGTTACCCTGACCTTTGTTCTAGCCGACATCGACCCTGCGTCGATCTCCCTGCTGAAGCAAGCAGAGGCACTCCTTGGCGAGATCGCGAGCACGATGCGTGGCTCATTCGCAATTCATGACGACTCCACAGCTTGCCTAAAAGCCACTTTCTTTCCTACAGAAGAAGTAAGGGGGCAAAATTTATGAAAAGTCTCGCCATCATGACAGATAATCTGACAAAACATTACCGCGGCGTACAAGCGCTAACAGATCTCAGTCTTGCCGTAGAGCAAGGCAGCATATTTGGTTTTTTAGGAGCTAACGGGGCCGGCAAAACAACCAGTATCCGTTTATTATTGGGGCTGATTAGACCAACGTCAGGGAGCTCACAGATATTTGGGTTAGATGCGCAAACGGCAGGAGTAAAGCTACGAAGTCAGGTAGGATACTTGCCAGGGGAACTCTCTTTTTATACTAATGTTTCTGGGCAAGAGGTCCTTGATATGCTCGGGAGTTTTTATAAATCGCTTTCCTGGCGCAAAGAAGCGTGTGAGGCCATGGAGATGAGCGAGGCCGATTTGTGGCGTAAAACTCGGGAGTACTCCACCGGGATGAAGCAAAAACTAGGCATCATCCAAGCCGTACAACACGCACCACCCCTGCTAATTCTAGATGAACCGACGCGGGGCCTCGATCCGCTGATTCAGCGCAATTTTTTTGAACTAATGGAGCGCATTAACAAGCGCGGCACGACTATCTTCATGTCGACCCATGTGCTGACCGAAGTGGAGCGACTGTGTGCGAACGTTGGGATTATTCGGGCGGGCAGACTGTTGGTGGTTGAATCGGTTGCCAATATCCGCAAGCAACGTATTCACCGCTTAGAGGTTGTGTTCAGCCGGCCAGTACAGCCCCCCAATATCACTGCGGTGAAAATATCCCTCAATGGACAGTTTGAGAACAGTTATGCTTTTGAAACCTCTGGAAATCTGGAGCCGCTCTTGTCTTACTTGTCCCAGCAACCTGTAGATTCCATTGTTTGTGAGCGCGCCAAGCTCGACGACATTTTCCTTCATTATTACGCTAAAGAAGGGATCGAGAGCCGTGAATAGCGGATTGATTTATTTCAAATTACGTCAAAACTATCGCACGGCGACTTATGTCACACTTGGGTTCTTTGTTTTTGGCTTAATGATGCTCGCGGCGTATAACGCCTTTGATATGCAAAGCATGATGGGTGAAATGCCTCCAGGAAGTGAGGATTTAATGCGGGCTATGCTTGGAACAAAGGGTGTGCTGATGTGGGACATCGGCACCTTCCTCGCCATGGCTTGGCGGCACCCGATTATCCTCGTAATGCTGGTGGGCTGGGCGGCGTCACTGGGGTCGGGGTATGCAGCAAAAGAAATCGGCGAAAAAACCGCCGACTTACTCTTCGCACGGCCTATGTCGCGGGCTAAGCTACTCTGGCACGACCTCTTGATTGCTGCGTCCTTATTATTTGCATGTACAATGTTTTTTTCTTTAACTCTATATTTCGGAGCACAGTTCTTTGCCTTAAACCCCCCGGCGCTAAGCGCCTTTGTCGTAGCCGGGCTACAGTATTTTGTTTTTGCTCTTGCAGTCTTAGGCATTTCTTACCTAGTTGGAGCTTTTGTGCGGGATGCCAAAACTGTTGTAGCGACTGTGGGGGGTATTTTTGCGGCGATGTACACCATAGAACTTGTGGGTGGGTTATGGGATGCCATAGAACCCCTCAAAACCTTTTCGCTTTTCACTTACCTAACGCCACACTCCGCGCTTACTAAAGCCTCCTCAGCTTGGACCGACCTCTATATACTGCTGGCGGTAGCAACGGTATCAATAGGCCTGACCTACATACTCATGGAACGAAGAGACTTGAGCTAATCAGGACGATTGGCTAAGAACCGTCCCTTTTGTCTGTTCTGTGTAAAACTATTTCAAAAAAAAGTTTCAACACAAGGCCGACTAGGCCCCCTATGAGATATACCATGCCGCTTATAAATCTATCCGCTAGAAGCAGCAGTAATCCCACCCCCAAAGCAACGGGTAAGCTCGATGATGCGGCGCAAAGTCTTATCGCGGCGGGCATTAATGGCCTTAAAGTCCATGTTAGGCACGTAGAATGTCTCTAGCTCATCGTGCAAAGACTTAGCGCGCAATATGAAACCAATCGCCGTCTTAAAGGCGTACTGGCTATCTGCGAAAGCTCGCTCCATATCCTGGCGATAGAGCGATAGGCATTTATCGTCTACCAGGACATTGAGATCCTCTACCCACGATGCCTTGCCAACATAGGCATGAGGCTCGCGGCTAGTAACAACGGCAAGAGATAACTCCGCAACAACAAGATGCTCAATCCTCTGCGGGTCGAGTGCACAGTGGTACACCTCGACATAGAATCCTCGTGCCGCCAGTGCATTGCGCAGGTGCGAAACCACAAACCCGGTTCCCGTTCCCGGCCCCCCTTGGAGCACTATAATCTGTTGACTACCCCCTACTAAATTCCCTACATGGCTAACAGGCCCGGTCGGAGTAATAGCCGTAGCAAACAAGTGGCGCTCGCGTGGGGCCGCTGCCCTAGCATTGCTGGGCAGTACTTGGCGCTCAAACCCCAAAGCGATAGAGTTTAGAGCCGATTGGTTTAGAGCCCCCGCATCATTAAAGTAGCTAATGTACTCATCCTGATAGACTTTAGCTCCGTGCAAATAGCCATAGGCCTTGCCAAACAAGCGGCCAATCTCCTTAGTCATGGCCAGCACCGAGTCACGGTTGGCTCTAATAGCTAGCTCATTCCAATAGTCGCCGAGGTGAATAATCTCGTCAATGGCACCCGGGTGCTTGGGGTCTACCACGTGGGGGGTTGTGCCGTCTAATAGTGCAATGCCGGCATCAGGCAATGCCACACCGTCAAGCGAATTACCGTCTGACGAACAGTGATGATACTCCACGTTGTGCCCCCGCAAGAGCATCTCCTCGCCGATGCGCTTCATAAAGCTAGATTTACCTACCCCAGGGCCTCCCTTGAAAATAAATATCTTATTGGCGTCAGCCGGGATCAAGTACTCGTAAAAAGAATGAAATCCCTGCGACGTATTGCCACCGGGAAACATATGCCTGAGTTTACCTTCCATTTTGCAGCCTCCTTTGTGATTGTCTGCTGCATTATATGGAGGGTTGCGTGAATACGTGCAGAATTTTGCGAGGAACTCTTACAATTAATCCCCTCTTCTGGGTTTTACTGATGGATTGGAGATTAGCTACAAAAGCGCCTGATCAAAGAATGCAAGGTGGAGGTCGCCTCGCGAAAGGCGTTTAGCGAAAGGCGTTCGCCTGCGCAGTGCTGTAGGGCGATCTCGCGCGCGCTTGGCCCCGGGAAGTAACCAAAGACCTCGACCCCTGTCTCCCTAAACCAGCGATTGTCCGAATATGAGGGGGTTACTAGGGGGGCCACCGGAAATGAGCTTGTCTGACAAATCACTTGGAACAGTTCGCTGTTGAGTGGTGACTCCGTCGGCTCGACTAGCTCGGCAATCTTTATCTGGTGTGGTGAAATGTCATATCGATCTGCCACTATCTTGATGATATCAGCGAGTCGGTAGCCTGGTAATACCCGACACTCTAGTTCTAAGACAGTCTCAGAAAAACCTCTAATAGAGCAGGTATGGTAGACCTGCTCTAGCGGTTCGACGGCATGAGTAGCTTGGTTCTGCGCCAACGCCAGCGCACTGTAGGCAAGTCTCCCCCTCATAAACCTAACTAATTGTTTTGGCAATCCTATCGCTTGTTCAAGAAGGTGAATGCTAGAGGGAGGTAATTGAGCAGTGATCGTAAATGCCTCGGGATTCAGCTGTTGCGGAGGCGGTAGATGCAGGCGGATTATCCCTTTCTCCCCGGTTTGGCATGTGACCACGGTTCGATCTCCGAAAGTCGACTTCCAGCCCCCGCCTTCGGATAGAGCCCACCGACAGAGGCGCAGCTCTGGCAGATTTGCACTTAACCAGCCGCTGCCCCATTGCCCCCCGCCTTCTTCGTTAGCCGCAGCCAAGAATACAACACCCCGGCGTAGCGGGGTATGCCGGAGCATCAGCATAACCGCATACCAGACCGCTACCAACCCTTTACAGTCTATTGCCCCCCGCCCCCATATCTGACCATCTGCAATTGTTCCTGATAAAGGGAGATGCTCCCAAGCTGCTCCTTCACCTAGGGGTGCGGTATCTAGATGCGATAGCAGAAGCAAAGAGGCTGGTTCGGAGCCGGGAAGTTGAGCTAGAAACGAGCCTCTATCAATAATAGGTTCGTAGATGCGTCCGGATAGGCCATTCTCCTGTGCGTGATGATAAAGAAGGCGGGCCGCAATTATCTCACGGCCTGCCTGAACGCTGGTATCCATCCGTATAAGTCCCTGTAGCAGGTCTAGCCCCAAACTAACCGCTGAACTAAGCTCCATGACTGTGGGGAACTTGATTGTCCCGTATTGTTTGTCCCTTCATGCGGTAAGTCAAAAGTCGCGCAGAGTTTAGCACAACAAAAACGGATGACACGTTGTGCGCGACTGCTGCTCCAATCGGCGTAAGCCAGCCCCCGGACGCGAGAACGATGCCAACTATATTGACCGCCACAGCGAATACCCAGATATTTTGCTGGATGATCCCTAAAGTTCTCCGGCTTAGACTCAACACCTCAGATACCATTTCCAAGTCGTCACCCATGAGGGCAATGCCTGCAGATTCCATAGCCACTCTAGTCCCGGCGGCACCCATGGCGATCCCCACATCAGAGAGCATCAGGGCGGGGGCGTCATTTATACCATCTCCGACCATACCCACTGTCTTACCCTCTGCTTTAAGCGCAGAAACTATTTGCAGCTTATCTTCGGGCAGCAGGTCGGCGCGTAATGATGTAATGCCAACCTGTTCGGCAATGGCACTCGCCACCATTTTGTTGTCCCCGGTTAGCATGATAATGTTCTCTACCCCAACCTCTTTGATGCGCCGAATGGCACTGGCGGCTCGGGGTCGGATGGTATCGGCGACGGCCAGGCCTCCAATTATGATATTGCCTTGAGCTACCAAGAGGGCAGTTCGTCCTCGACTTTCCTGTTCGTCGGCAAATCGTTGTCCATCGGTCTTGTTCACAAATGAGTGCTGATCAAGAATGCGACGGTTCCCCACCTGAATGTGATTGTTTTCCACTACCGCCTGTACCCCTACGCCAAAAACCTGTCGAAACTCGCTGGCTGGCTTCCAAGCGATACCCATGTTGCGGGCGTATCGGATGACCGCTCTGGAAATGGGATGTTCGGACAGTTCCTCAACGGCAGCAGATACTGCTATGATCTGAGCCTCGCTCTGACCTGTCAGCGAAGCCACATGTACAATCTCTGGCTGCCCGCGAGTCAGGGTTCCGGTCTTATCTAGCAGCAGTACATTTATCTTACCAGCTAACTCGAGCACTGCGCCTCCCTTGATCATCACACCGCGTTTGGCGGCGTTTCCCACTGCTGCTACTACTGCTGTAGGGGTGGCGAGGACCAGTGCACAGGGGCAAGCGATAACCAGTACAGACATCACTCGTATTAGATCTTGTGTCGCAAACCAGACAACGACACTGAGGAGTAGGATTACAGGGGTAAAGTAACTGGCGAATTTGTCTGCCACACGTTGTGTTTGTCCCTTTTTCTCCTGAGCCTCATAAACAACTTGGATAATCCGTCCCAAGGCAGAATCCTCGCCCACTCTCTCAACATTGACTTCCAGAGCTCCCGCCTCCAACAGCGTGCCCACGAAGACAGGGGCGTCGATATCCTTATCCACTGGCATTGACTCTCCGGTAAGCGTAGCCTGGTTGACTGACCCTTGACCGGACACTACCTTACCATCTACCGGAATGCGTTCGCCGGAACGAACCAATACCCGATCACCTGGGCTAAGATCGTCGATTGACAGCTCAACCCATTGACCATCTCGAAGCACCAAAGCCGTCTCGGGTACTAGACGAACTAGCTCTCGCACCGCGTTCCTGGTTTTCTCTAGGGTAATCTCCTCAAGAAACTCGCCGGCGATCATCATAAAAGCAACGATGGCTGCAGCCAAGTATTCACCAATGTAGGTTGCGCCAATAAGAGCTATAACGACCAAGACCCCAGCGGTGATGCGTCGAGTCTCTAGTGTCGCTACGATCGTCTTGTAGAAAATAAACGCACCACCTAGTAGATTGGGGACTACAGCAATGTCGAGCCCCAGCAGCCTCTCCTGACCGGGGATAAGCGCCGCGAGGATGGTCAACAACAAAAAGACGGGAAATACCCACTTGCGATAGTGAGTAAACAAGCTTACCTCTGTCTCATTATGGCGAGAATGTTTCTTCTCGTGTTTCTCAACAATACCATGATGTCCTTCGTGCATGTCTGTACCCCCTACATCAACTTCCAGATAACAAAAACAAGCACCATCACAGCGACAATGCCTCCTGCCAACATCTTCATCAACTTGATATGTTTTTCCTGTTGAGAATGCGAATGGTCATGATGAGCGTGGTCGTGGGCAGTTCCCTTTTGAGGTTTCTTTTTGTCCAAAATCCCATGATGTCCTTCATGCATAACATACTCCTCCTTTGTTTATATCATCCCCCTAGAGGGGATATAATAATAATACACTATGGTCCCTCACGTTGTCAAATAACTTGTTGCTTGCCGCCTCTCGTCGCAGGTGAACCCTTTTGGAACCGGCCCACTTGTACCACAGTTCAGACCTTCGAATTTGGGTTTGCATAGAGCACTGCTGGTCAGTTTTCTGCATAGGGCAAGTTTTGTGAATGTACGGGCTATGCAGGACAAGGCTAATCGTTTTGGGGTTAGACTGAGGCCTCATACTAAGACCCACAAGATGCCGGAACTGGCCCAGTTGCAGGCTAGGAAGGTGCGTGTGGGATTACAGTAGCTAAAGTTGGAGAAGCAAAAGCCATGGCTGACAACGGAATTGCGGATATATTTATCGCCAACGAAATTGTGTCTGACAAAATGAAAGTACAGAGTGTGGCAGTTAAGAATGCAGAGTGGTAGCACCAAAAGAAGGAGCCACCTACTAGCGTCCTGAACAATACCCTCTTGAGGTCTGAAACTCAGGAGGTAGAGAGAGGATGCTAAAGGTGGCTCAAATTGAGTATATCAAACACCTAAGAGATGATGAAGGGCTTAACATTAGCGAAATAGCCCAGAGAACAGATTTAGATTGGCGCACCGTGAGGAAGTATGCCGACAGTGAGAATCAGGTACAGGAACGCCCGCGACAGAGACGAAAACGCAGGGCACTATTTGATGAAAGAAGACCAGAGGAGAAAGCGCAAGTACCGCCGTACCGCACGGGCGCTCTGTGTGTATAATAACCGCTATGTTATACTTGTTCTGATTTCACAGAGAGCGGAGGATTATTGTGCTGGTATATTGGCAGATACTAATTGCATTTATTCGGGTCGGGATTCTTGGCTACGGCGGAGGACCTTCATCTATACCCTTGGTACAAATTGAAGCCGTCAATAACTACGGGTGGATGACTCTAGAGGAGTTCGCTGAAGTTCTGGCATTGGGTAATGCCTTGCCTGGTCCTATCGCAACCAAAATGGCTGGGTATATAGGGTACAAGGTCGCAGGATTGTTTGGCGCAATTTTGGCTCTAGTAGGAATGGTTGGCCCTACGTTTATTGCCATGATAGTTCTATACAAGTTTGTAGACGTCTTTAAAGGCAATGTATATGTAAAGGGCATGGTTAGTGCCGTAAAGCCCTTAGTAGTAGTCTTGCTGGGGATGTTGATCCTGGATATGTTTCCTGCGACATTTAAGGGGTTTTCACATTATATTATCGCCGGAGTAACCTTTGTGGCTATGAAGTACTTTAATGTCCATCCGGGCCTTGTTGTGGTGAGTACGCTGACCTTCGGAGCGTTGCTGATGCGATAGCAACAAGAGGCACAAGCAAGATAACAACCTCCTAATCAGTAAATGTTTCTGCAAAGGTGTGGTTCTTTCCCTGATCCGAACAAAAATGAGCGTGCCACTCTACGTTTACGAATAAACGTTTTGCGACACGCCCTTTTTGCTTTTACAAAAGTAGTGTACACTTAACTTTGTAGAGTAGTGGCACATAAACTTAATAGTTTGAAAGGATGCGGAAAATGTCAAAACTAGAGCAGTTCATAGCGAGATTCCCTTGGGTAAGAAGCAATGCTATTCCCTTCGCCAAACTGACCAAGGACCTGGCCGATTGTAAGATTGCGCTCGTTTCTACCGGGGGGGTATATGCACCGAGCGATGAGCCCTTTAATATTATCGGCTCCGCTGACGTCGACGAGTCGCATCGAGAGATATCCTACGACGTCCCCCTACAGGATTTGAAGATTGCCCACGAGCACTTTAACAAGGCATTTTCAGCGCAAGACATGAATGTCATCTATCCTATAGAGCGGCTGCAGACATTAGTTGAGGAGTTTTATATCGGAGGAGTTGCGGAGATTAATTATAGCATCTCCGGCTACATTCCCAACCCTGATAAGTTGTTTCAGACCGGTAAGACCATCGCTACTTCTATGCTAGCGCAGGGAGTTGACATTGCCCTTATTGTCCCTGTCTGACCGATTTGTCAGCAGTCCGGTGGACTGGTTGCCCGGGAGATAGAAAACGCAGGCATTCCGACCATTACCCTTAACCTTATTCCAGAGATCGTGAGCATCATTGGCATTCCGCGGGCACTGAACCTTAAGGTGCCCTTTGGCTGCACAGTAGGTGCGCCTAATGACATAGATCAGCAGTTGCGGGTCCTACAGGAAGCGCTCGACCTAGTGGTTTCGGCCAAAGCCCCAGGAACGATGCTACAGTCAGACGAAACTTACAGCCCAAAGCCACAGTAAAGGCGAGTGATACTGATGCCATGGATTAAACAGATAGATGAAAGCGAAGCAACAGGCAAGCTGGCGGAGTTGTATCAACAGCTTGGTGGGGGACAACACAGACAGGTCGCCAACATTCTCAAGGTACATAGTCTGCATCCGGATGCCCTGGAAGCTCATCTACAGCTTTATCGCACCATTATGTTTGGCGAGTCAGGGTTAAACCGTGCCCAACGTGAGATGATTGCTGTCGTCGTGTCGGCCACTAATGCTTGCCACTACTGAACTGAACATCACGGAGCGGCGCTCCGTACGGTCAGTGGTGACAGTGACCTGATGCTCGCTGTGGCAAAAGACTATCGCAGTGCAACCATAACGCCTAGCGAAAAGGTGATGCTGTATTATGCAGAGAAGCTTACCACGGAACCTGCCAGCATCAAGGAACGAGATATTGGGGCACTCCGTAAGGCAGGTTTCTCAGATCGGGACATTTTTGACATCAACCAGATTGCGGCCTATTTTAACTATGTAAACCGAATAGCTGACGGACTGGGTGTGCAACTGGAGTCATAGCTTCTAAGTTGAGGGCCCCAAGGGATTTACCCATGAGGTCCTCAACTTTTATAGAACGATTAAATCCCTACAGATCTTATTGAGCACTCAACGCCGTCTTTCGTTACTAACACCATGTCTTTGATACGGACGCCACCCCAGCCAGGGATGTACATGCCGGGTTCTGCAGTGATAACATTATTTTCTTCGAGGATGTCGAGTGTTTTAGGACTCATAAAGGGTACCTCGTGCACAAATAGCCCGATGCGTGGCCTACTTTATCGTAGTGGTACTGATGGTACTTTGTATTCTGCATGGGAATGATGGAGTATCATAACACGTATTTACCTGATGGACCTGATTTTCCTGACTTAAGAACATAACAAAACCTTAGGAATCAGGTTGATTAGCGTCATCAGTTAAATCAAGTATGCCGTTACATTCGCCTTAAGCAACGTATTTACCTAGTGATCGGGTTCGTTTACCCTGTGCACCAATTACAGAATGCGAGGGGTGAGGCTTTGACTAGCGGTATTGTGTTTGACATACAGAGGTTTTCCACCCACGACGGTCCAGGTATACGGACTACCGTATTTCTCAAGGGTTGTCCCCTCTCATGCTTGTGGTGCCATAACCCTGAAAGCAAGCAGGCTGAACCCGCCGTGGTTTATGATACTGCAAAATGCTTGAGATGCGGGCTGTGTGCGAAAGCGTGTCTCCAAGGAGCTATAAGTTTTGACAAGGGCATCCCTACTCTCGACAGCAATCGTTGCGTTGTCTGTGGCCGCTGCTCTAAGCGATGCCCCGCTGAGGCCTTAGAACTGGTGGGTAGAGAAATGACCGTGGTGGAGGTGCTGGCAGAGATTGAGAAGGACCGAGTTTTTTACGATGAGTCAGGTGGCGGCGTCACCGTCTCGGGCGGGGAGCCTCTGATACAACCAGAGTTCTTATGTGCGCTGCTCCAAGGCTGTCGCCAGCGCGGCATTCATACGACGGTGGATACCTGTGGGCATGCACAGTGGCAGGCTATGGCTAAGGTCAGTGAACTGACAGATGTGTTTCTTTACGACATTAAACATATGGATAGTAGTAAGCACCATGAGTTTACGGGCGTGTCCAATGAGTTGATTTTAGAAAATCTTAAATGTTTATCGCGTATTCACCACGGTATAATCTTGCGCCTGCCGATTATTCCAGGGTTAAACGATGACCTAGAGAACCTGTTGATGACTGGTCGTCTGGCGGTAGACTTAGGTATTTCGCAGGTGCATCTCCTGCCCTACCATGGCATAGGGGCAGATAAATATACCCGTGTAGGAGAGGTGTATCGCCTGCCTGAGTTAGTGGCACCGTCTCCTCTACGCATGGAACAAATTGCAGCAGAGTTACGAACTCTGGGGTTAAAGGTGAAAATAGGGGGGTGAATTTTGATGGGTGAAACCTTACGCGGAATGAACGACAGGGTTAGAACCCTGCGGGAACAAAGCGAGTCGGCTGTACCAAGAATAAGTCTAGAAAGAGCACTACTCATGACGGAGGCTTACGCGCAATATGCGGGCAAAGTATCGATCCCGGTGATGCGGGCCCTAGCTTTTAAGTACATTTTGGAGAACAAGACTATTTGCATTAATCCGGGAGAGCTGATTGTAGGCGAACGAGGCGAAGAGCCCCAAGTAGCGCCTACCTACCCCGAGCTGTGCTGCCATACCTTGGATGATATGCAGATTATGAACGATAGGGACAAGATCTCATTTAAGGTCAGCGCAGAGGCCACACAGCTGCAGAGGGAGAAGATCATCCCCTACTGGCAGGGACGGTCAATACGTGACCTGCTCTTTAATCTCATGGATGAGTCTTGGCAGGACTGTTATGCTGCAGGTATATTCACAGAGTTTATGGAACAGCGAGCCCCTGGGCACACGGTGGCTGATGACAAGATCTACGGGCGAGGATTCCTTGACCTGGTACAGGAAATCGAAGTAGCACTGACCGCCTTAGACTACTTAAAAGATGCCGAAGCAACAGATAAGGCCGAGCAGCTTAAGGCTATGGCTATTTGCGCTCGGGCTATTATACGCTATGCAGAGCGCCATGCTGAAAAAGCACTAGAGCTAGCTAAAATAGAGAGCAACCCCGTGCGGCAGGCCGAACTACAGCAAATTGCTGCTGTTTGCTCCCACGTACCCGCCCATGCCCCCCAGACCTTTGGGGAGGCGTTACAGGCCTACTGGTTTGTGCATCTTGGTGTTATTACAGAGTTAAATACCTGGGATGCCTTTAACCCTGGCAGGCTGGATCAGCATCTTTTCCCCTTTTACCAGAAGGGGGTTACCACCGGCACGCTAACCCGCAACAGTGCCAAGGAATTGCTAGAATGTTTCTGGGTGAAATTTAACAACCAACCCGCGCCGCCTAAAGTAGGGATCACCCTGCAGGAAAGCGGTACCTATACAGATTTTGCCAATATTAATGTGGGTGGGCTCAAGCCAGACGGTTCGGATGGCATTAATGAGGTATCTTATCTGTTGCTTGAAGTCATTGGCGAGATGCGCCTGCTCCAGCCTAGCTCCAATATTCAGGTAAGTAGAAAAAACCCCGACCACTTTATCCGCAAGGCCGGGGAAGTAATACGCCAAGGATGGGGCCAGCCGTCGGTGTTTAACGCCGATGCGGTGGTCAAAGAACTACTGCGCCAAGGCAAATCTATCGAAGATGCGCGCTGTGGGGGGACTAGCGGGTGCGTGGAGACAGGGGCGTTTGGCAAGGAGGCCTACATCCTCACCGGCTATTTTAACTTAGTCAAAGTACTAGAGATTACCCTCAACAATGGTATCGACCCGCGCACGGGCAAGCAGATTGGCCTGACCACAGGTGAGGCAACTAGATTTTCATCGCTGGAAGAAGTACTCCTTGCTTTTAGGGCACAGCTGCGCTATTTCCTCGACATTAAGATCAAGGGCAATAATA
The DNA here is from genome assembly GCA_009773495.1 of Bacillota bacterium. Classification (GTDB taxonomy): domain Bacteria; phylum Bacillota; class UBA994; order UBA994; family UBA994; genus WSXW01. The sequence continues at coordinate 11,618 of WSXW01000009.1, read as the reverse complement.
TTATTGAGAAACTTTATGCTAAATACATGCCTGCGCCCTTCCTCTCGCTAGTGATTGACGACTGCCTCAAGAATGCCAAGGATTACAATGCCGGAGGCGCGAGGTATAATACCAGCTATATACAGGGTGTAGGCATTGGATCCATTACAGATATGCTTTCGGCTATTAAGTACCATGTATTCGAGGAGAAGACCCTTACTATGGCGGAGTTGTTGGGAACACTAGAGGGCGATTTTGTGGAGCAGGAGCATGTGAGGTTAATGCTCCACAACAAGACGCCTCGCTACGGCAACGACTTAGACTTTGCCGATGATATTATGGTCACGGTATTCAATGCCTTCCATGATGAGGTCAATGGCCGAACTACCCCGCGTGGGGCAACCTATCGTATTAATATGCTGCCAACGACTTGCCACGTATACTTTGGCTCGGTCGTCGGTGCCACGGCGGACGGCCGCAAGGCTGGTTTACCTCTCTCTGAGGGTATTTCCCCCGTGCAGGGGACGGATAGATTAGGGCCTACCGCGGTTATAAAATCAGCATCGAAGATGGACCACCTGCGTACCGGGGGCACCTTGCTTAACCAGAAATTCTCCCCCGATGTATTGGCAGGTGAGGATGGGCTAGACAAGCTAACACAACTGATACGGTCCTACTTTAAGCTTGACGGTCACCACATTCAGTTTAACGTGATCGACATTGAGACTTTGCGCGAGGCGCAGCAGCATCCTGAGAACTATAAGAACTTGATTGTGCGGGTCGCAGGTTATAGCGACTATTTCAATAACCTCAACAAGGGGCTGCAAGACGAGATTATTGCGCGTACGGAGCATCGCTCTTACTCCTACTTAAAGTAAGGCACGGGTACAGGTATCTCTACACTTCCGTCCTTGACCACCATGCGAAGGTTGCGCAAGGCAAAGATGTTCTCTAAAGGGTTGCCCCGAACTGCTACAAAGTCAGCGATTTTACCCTTAGTGATAGTGCCGAGATCGGCTGATTTGCCTAGAGCCTCGGCGGCTACGCGGGTAGCAGCGCAGATGGTGTCCATTTCGCTATAGCCAAACTTAACCATCAACTCGAGCTCAGTATGTAACGAGGCAAACTCTACGTCGGGAATAACGATATCTGTGCCGGTGGTTATCTTAAGCCCAGCTGCTACGGCCTTGCGGAATTGGCTTTCGAGCATTTCATCAGTCTTAATCCACCAATCGGCGTGTTTAGCCAGTTGAGTGCGGCGGTAGTCTCCGGAATTGAGTGGATCGGCTATAACACTGCGGGCCGCCTGCCCCATGCTATGGTAGGCAATCATGGTGGGGACAAGATAGGTGCCGCGCTCCGCCATTAGCTCACGGACTTCGTCGGTTAAGTGAGTTCCGTGCTCGAGGGTGTCTATGCCCGCTAGCACTGCCATCTTAGCGGCTGGCATGATGGCGGCATGACAGGCTACGCGATAGCCTAAACGATGGGCTTCGTCAACACCGGCGTCTAATTCTTCTTGACGATACTCGGGGGTCTCGGAGCGGTGACTGGTTAAGATCTTGATTAAGTCTGCTCCGGCCCTTATTTGCTGGCGCACAGCCTTACGAATCTCCTCCGGACCGTCTGCTTGCACGACTCCCTGGGTGTCATGCCCGTGACCGCCAGTCATGCAAATACCCTTGGCAGCAGAGAATATCCTAGAGCCTGGTATAAAGCCGAGCTCAACGGCACGTCGCATTTGCAGCCCAAAGGTACTCGAGACATCGCGCAGTGTCGTAACTCCCTTCTCGAGGGTTGAGCGGATATTACGGGCTGCTAGGCAGGCCACTAACCCTTCCCCTTGGGCAAACTCTGCGACATTAGGCTGGCTGTGCCAATAATCCACATGCATATGCATGTCTATTAGCCCAGGTATAACCGTGTATTCAGCAAGGTCGACTACATCTATACCTGCGGGCAGATCAGAACCCGCAGGTATTACTTCTTTGATTCTCCCGTTTTCTACCCATAGGGCGGCTTTAGCCAAGGGCTTACCCCCTTGGCCGTCAATCAATAACCCTACCCGATATATTTTAGTCACAACCATACGCCTCCTTATTTCTGTATGCCTTGCCAAGTGACAGTTTTATGTTTATATAATATGACTAAGTGCTCAGAGAAATTATGTAAAGAGGGGCTCAATGCAGATGAACAAGAAATCAGCCAGTGCTCAAAAGACGAAGCAGAGAATCCTGAAGGTTGCCTTCAAGCTCTTTGCTGACAAAGGATATAAGCATGTAACTGTGGATGAGATCGTTAAGAAAGCCCGATCGTCTAAGGGCGCTTTCTATAATCACTTCCCTTCTAAGGATCTACTCATTTATGAACATATCAAGGACAAGGACGAAAGGTATGCCACACTGAATGAAGAGATCGCTAAGCTCAACACAGCGGCTGACAAACTAAAATACTTTACAAATAATCTCTTCAAATTGCTCTCCGAGACGCCAGAGTTATCTGCGACGCTTCTGACCATGGACATAAATCATCCCGAGATATCCGCAATGTTTCTCGATAATAACAGATACCTCTACAAACTCTTACACCCTATCTTCGAAGCAGGGCTGAGTTCAGGTGAGATTAAATCGCCGTTATCTGTCGCGGAACTGACCGAGTATCTCTTAACCGTAACCACGGGTGTAGAGGCCAGATGGTGTATAAAGAAATGCAGTTTCGACATTGTCCCCTTCGGTAACGCAGTAGCAGATGTATTTATACGAGGTTTAGTTAATGAAAAGTAGGATGAAAACTCAAAAAGCATGAGCGTCTTAATCAGGGCACCTGTTCGCCATGGCGAAGGGTGTCTTTTTATGTCGAAATAATTATTGGAAATATTCGCGCAATTACTTTGACAAGCTCATTTGGTACGTTCTATAATTAATGTAGACTATAGTCTATATAATTAAGCCAGTCAAGAGCATGGTTAATAGTTTCAAGCAAGAACATCACGTTATTCTCTAGTATGTAACATAAAGTAAAGGAGGTGAAATAAAGATGACATTAGCTGCAGGTCGAATCTTTAGTTTCTGGATGATGATTGCCGCATCGCTTACTATCCTTGGGTGCGTCCATTGCAGCAAGACTGGCAAGCTCGTAGTAGTGCTACGTAGAATTGCTGGCTTAGATGCCATAGAGGAATCTGTTGGTCGTGCGACTGAAATGGGTAGGCCCGTTCACTATTCCCCGGGTATTTCAGATATTACTACTGATACAGCTCCACAGACATTTGCAGGGTTAGCGATACTCTCTTATGTTACGAGCTTATGCGCGAAGTACAACGCAGAATTGATAGTCACTATCCAAATTCCAAACGTATTTCCGTTAGCTCAAGAGGTTGTTCGCCAGGGTTACATGTCTGCAGGTAAGTCCGACGCGTTTAAGGAGGATAACGTACGTTTCATGGCTCCTGAGTCTTTCGCTTATGCCGCGGGCGTCTTAGGTATTTTACAGCGCGAGAAAGTTGCTGCGAACATCATGATTGGTGCTTGGTGGGCTGAGTCGCTCATTATCGCAGAAGCCGGTTCTCAGGCAGGTGCTATTCAAGTCGGTGGTACAGCAAATATGCACCAACTGCCGTTCTTGGTAGCGGCGTGTGACTACACTCTCATCGGTGAGGAAATTTACGCGGGCAGTGCCTACCTATCTCAAGAGAAGGACAAATTGGGCACTATTGTTGCTCAGGATTACATTAAGTTAGCTGTAATGGCTATCACTATTGCAGGTGTAATAATGGTGTCCTTTGGTAACACCTTTCTTAAGACACTCATTCTTAAGTGAGGACTACGCTAATTAGAACAGAAGGAGGTGTAACTCGTGCGTAGAGAAGTCCCCCTAATAATCACTCTAGTAATCGGTCTAATTGTTGTGCTCAGCTCTGTAACTACCGGCAATATTCCCGGCACAGAGACGTCATTTGTGAGCTTATATCAATTGCACATCAGTCCGTGGATGAGGATAGTATCCTCCTTTGCAGTCGGGCTAGCCGCTGTAAACTTACTGCGACTGCACGGATTCTCGATCTCTCGCAAAAGGTCCGGCTGGGCATACAGCGTACTGCTTATTAGCAGCATGGCCCTCTTTGCTTGTTTCCGCAGTTATATTGAGCTAAATTTGACAAACCAAGTAGCTGCAAAGAATTATGCCCTGCTGTACGACAACATCCGCACCCCTCTATCCCAAACTATCTTTGCGTTAATAGCGTTCTATATAGCATCTGCATCCTATCGCGCCTTTCGGGCGAGGAGCGTCGAATCCTCAATGCTACTAATCTCAGCCGTAATAGTAATGTTAGGTGCAGCCCCTGTAGGCGCACTCATGTGGAACAAGTTCCCCGCAATCCAACAGTGGCTAATTGCCGTTCCCAACATGACTGGACAGCGCGCTATTATGATTGGCGCAGCCATCGGCGGCTTTGCCGCTAGCCTTCGCATTCTGCTAGGTCAAGATCGCTCGTACCTTGGGGGAGGCGAATAGAAAGGAGGTGCCCTTATCGTGAATTGGGTAACTAAACTACAAAACATTGACCGGAGAATAATATATTGCGTTCTGTTGATTGCCCTAGCGATACCCTTGCTTAGGCCGATAGGCATTCCCCTAGCGGTCAATCCAAAAACTCGCGCTATTTATAATATTATCGAGAACCTCAACCCAGCCACGGATGTAGTCATGCTTTCGCTAGACTATGACCCAGCTGGCATAGCTGAGTTACACCCGCAGGCTATCGCCGTAGTCACGCATTTGGCTAATCGCGGTATCAAGTGGGTTGGCGTCACCTTCATGCCGGACGGCCCGATGATGATGGAGAGAGTAGCCAGCTTTCTTGAGGGCAAAGGTCTAAAGTATGGTACTGACTTCGCTACTTTAGGTTACATGCCGGGTGGTGAAAACGCTATCCGTTTATTCGCCCTCGACACCTTATCCATTCCTGTAGATATGCGTGGTAACAAGACAGCCGATCTCCCAGTTATGAAAGGCATAACTACGGCAAAGGATTTTGCGCTGATCTTCCAGATATCAGGGTTCCAACTCTATGAAGCCTATGTTCGTCAAGTTGCAGACCCTATGAATGTTCGCTACGTCCTAGGCTTAGTAACTGTTAGCGTTCCTATCGCAACCCCGTTTGTCAACTCAGGTCAGATCAAGGGTTTGCTGCCAGGTCTCAGGGGTGCAGCTGAGTATGAAATCCTTATTGGTGCTCCTGGCGCCGCTGCATCGATGATGGATGCGCAATCAATGGGACACTTAGTCATGATTGGTTTCATCGTGCTCGGCAACGTAGCATTCCTATGGGGCAAAAGGAGGTAAAAAAGTGAACATCTCAACGAGTATTTGGACTTGGGTGATGGCCTTCTGTACCCTAGGCATACTCTCATTTCTGTATAAGGAGAATCCGGTGTACCGCGCAGCCGAGCACATCTTCATTGGCTCTGCAGCCGGTCACGCTATTGGCATTGCTGTGGGCAGCATCCATCGCTTCGGCTGGAAACCTCTGTTTGAACAGGGGCAGTATCTTCTGGTGATCCCCTTTTTACTCGGCCTTATGCTCTACACTCGCTTTTTCAAGAAGGTTAGCTGGTTGAGTCGCTGGCCCATCGCCTTTTTGGTCGGTGTAGGCACCGGTGTGTCGCTGTTTACCATGCTGAGATCTCAAGTAATCGCCCAAGCGGAGGGCGCGATGGTGAGGATCCCCGCTATCGTTGGGGGTCAGATCAGCATCGGTGTTACCTTGAATAACATTATTACAGTGGTCGGACTTCTAGCTGTTCTAACATATTTTATCTTCTCCATACCGCAAAAGGGACCAGTCCGGTTGGTATCTCAGGCTGGACGTTTTGTGATGATGATAACCTTTGGCGTAGCATTCGGTAACGTAGTTGCTGGGCGTATCTCCATCTTGTTAGGACAATTAAAAAGCTTGTTGGGCACTTGGCTAGGTTTAATTAGTTAAACTCCGCTCCCACCACCCCCTGCCATTTGAATAGGGGGTGGTTTAAAATGACCCGAGGAGGTTTTTGCATGAGAAATGTAACTTCAATCATTGATGTCGTTGATTTCCGCCACGGACAACCCACCCAAGCAAAACGTGACGCCAGCGCTTATGTTCCGGACCTTGTAGCGTTGAGCCAGCCGACTTCGAGTGAACTCCGAGAGTTAGTAGAGAGATTCTCTAGCGACCGCGAAGCATTACTGCGTTTCTACGACGTGCCAGGCTCACAGCTGCAACTCAATCGTCTCAAGGAATTCTATAAGGCATGGGATGCCAAGCTGGCTGACGTTCCCTACGAATCACTGAGCGTCGGGGCGCGCATTGACTGGCAACTGCTAAAGGGGAAGCTCAAGTACTTGCTAGTACTCATTGACCGCGATGAGAAGCGAAACGCTGAGATGTCTATAGTGCTGCCGGCTCTTGATGGCATTGCTCACCTACAGGAAACACGCCGCCAGTTTGAACCGGTTAAGTCAATGCAGGTTGCGGCGACGCTTGCCGAGATAGAACAGAAGCTAGTTGCAACGCGCAGGGAGCTAACTGCCGGGCTCGGGGGTTCTGAGAATGTCGCGACAAAAAGTTTAGCCTTGCGGGCGGCTATCCGCATCGCCGAACTCAAAAAAGTCTTAGACGATTGGTTTAAGTTCTACGATGGTTACGACCCGGAGTTTAGCTGGTGGAACCGCACCCCCTACGCCAAACTGGTAGCCGCGTTAGACGAGCACGAGAAGTTCTTGCGCGAAAAGATAGTCGGCGTAAGCCTTGGGGAGGACGAACCAATTATCGGTGACCCTATCGGTGCGGGTGGTCTAGCGGCTGACCTAGAGTATGAGATGATCCCCTATACGCCGGATGAGCTGATTACTATAGCCGAAAAAGAGCTGGCTTGGTGCATGGCCGAATGGAAGAAGGTAGCCCAAGATATGGGCCTAGGTGATGACTGGAGAGCTGCCCTCGAACGCACCATGAGCGACCACCTGGCCCCGGGCGAACAGCCCTACATTATTGCTTGGCAGGCCTACGAGGCCATCGACTACATGATCAAGAGCGACCTCCTCACCGTGCCGCCGCTAGCCATTGATGTTTGGCGCATGACTATGATGACCCCGGAAGCGCAGAAGACCAATCCTTTCTTCCTCGGTGGTGAACAGCTCCGAGTCTCCTTCCCGACGGACTCCATGAGTCATGGTGAGAAAACTAGCAGCCTCTTGGCCAACAACATCCATCTGGCCCGCGCTACGGTTCATCACGAGCTTATTCCCGGTCACCATCTGCAGGGGTTTTGCCGCGATAGATATAATCCACACCGCAAATTCTTTAACACCCCGTTCTGGATTGAGGGCTGGGCCCTGTGGTGGGAGTTCCGCTTGTGGGACCTCGGCTTCCCCCAGACTCCAGAAAACCGCGGCGGCATGCTCTTTTGGCGCACGCACCGCTCTGCGAGAATAATCTTCTCTCTCAATTTTCACATCGGCAAATGGACGCCACAAGAGTGTATCGACTTCTTAGTCGATCAAGTCGGTCACAGTCGGCACACCGCGACAGGTGAGGTGCGTCGCTCCTTTAACGGCAACTATCCCCCACTCTATCAGGCGGCCTATATGCTAGGTGCTATCCAAGTCAGGGCGCTCTATGCCGAGCTCGTGCTAACCGGCAAACTCAAGGAGAAAGACTTTCATGATCGCATAATCCGGGGTAATATGATGCCCATAGAAATGGTGCGGGCAAATCTCAGCGAAACCGAATTACCACGGGACTATAAGTCATCATGGAAGTTCGCGGGGGATCCAATGTGGGTGACATCCGGGCATATGTCATAACAATTCAAAAGGGCTGACCCGGTTCACTGAACTGGGCCAGCCCTTCGTTATTGGTAGTGCCTGTCGCCTAGGGCTTAGTGCTGTAATGAAAATAAATTACTTGACTTTCCTTAGGCGCATGAGCTCGTTATCGTGCTCGTTTGTCCGGTGAATTAGGAAATTAATCGAGGTCTGCAGTGAGTCGAGCCGTCCGTCGAGATGCTCCTTGAGCTCTGTTATCTGATCCCCTCTGAGATGAAAAGCATCAAACAATGCCCCGATCTTCTCGCCATGTACGTTCTCAATCCGTGCAACAGTCTTCTCGACTCGGTTTACTTTTTCGTCTACTTGACCTAAACTTTTCCCTAAACAACTGACATTTTCCTCAACTTGGCTGACCTTGTCATCTAAGCGACCGACTTTTTTATCTAAGCTGCTGACCTTGTCATCTAAGAGACCGACTTTTTCATCTAAGCTGCTTACCTTGTCATCTAAGTGACTGACTGTTTCACCTAAGTTGCTGACCTTGTCATCTAAGTGACTGACTGTTTCACCTAAGTTGCTGACCTTGTCATCTAAGCGACCGACTTTTTCATCTAAGCTGCTTACCTTGCCATCTAGGCTACCTACCTTGTCCTCTAGGCGTTTTTGTCCATGGGCAATCTCCTGAACTGACTCTGTTAGCTTTGCCAGCTGTTCAAGCATGGCTTCTTGAATTTCATCGCTCATCCTGTGCACCTCCTATCGAACTAGACTAATTACTACTAAATTCTACACCATTGAATATCTTACCTGCCTGAGCAAAAAATCATATATGTTGATACAAATAGACTTCATTTGCGTTGACGCTTTCAGTAAGGCATACGCTCCTAGGAGTTAAGCTACTAGACATGGGGTCGAATCTTCGCCCTGGTCTCTGTGATAAAAATCGGGAGACCCACTCCGCTAACCACGGCTAAGAGAAGAACGGCATAGTTCATACTATGCCCAAACCTGTGACGGAGATCCTCTTTAAGCTCCTCATATAGTAGGTCTCTTGAGCCCTGCGGGAAGACCAGGTTCGCCCGAACATACGGCACCAAGTCGTTCGTAAGCGAGGCAGCGCTTAGCTCCCTCTTTAGGGCTACTGGAAGATAGATTTGGTCTCTGGACACCTGGAAACTGACGTCAAAGGGCTTTCTGTCGGCCACTATACCTACGACCTCAAGCTCTCGCCCCGCATAGGTCACACGATCTAAGACTCGCACCTGTAGCCTACTTGCGATGTTCTCGCTAATGACACAGACTTCCCGCCCTTCGTCGCCTTCCTCCAAGAACCTGCCTTCTCTTATGGTCAAGCCACTGAGCTTGCCATATCCAGCACCCACGCCAACGGAGGTAACCGAAGCTTGGGAATGGGTTCGGGCCGAAAACAGAGGTGCACGTATACCACTAATTCTAAATGTCATGATTGAGGTCGAAAGTGCTTCGAGGTTTTTGACTATGTTTACCATACCTTCATAGTCCATATAGTGTTGCTTCATCTCAGCGACGTATTTCATAGATTCCCCGACGAGAGTGCGGAAGCCAAGGTAATGGTGCTCAGACATAAGACGATTCCATCGCGTTTCTTCCTCAGGCTGAATTGGACGGACAACTAAAGTCTGCAACTCAATTTGTGCTGGCATGAATCCTCCTCATCGGACTGAACAATATACTTAACTACATTCTAGCAGTCCGATGATAAAAAGACCCGCTGCGTTTTAATATCCTTGTCACACCTTATTGAAAAACAACTTTGACGTTGTCCTGCGTATCCTGTTCTAGCCGCGCTTCTCCTTGGAACTGTCGTTTTTCCTCTTCATGCGGAGCAGTCTCGTGTTGATTTTCAGAGGAAGACGCTGACCATCCGCCCTGTAGACCCAGTGAGAAGGGCATAGATTTAAGAATTGAGCCTATGCCCTTTAGACCCGAAGACTTTGTGTTAGACGATCCCTTTGTAAGGGGAGATTGTCGAGAACGGCATTGAGGTTTGTTATTGTTAGTTCGTGACACCCCATCGTCGCCAAATGTCGATTTTTGTCGGAAAATAATTGGATATGAATAAAAGGAATAAGAGTAGCAATTGTGAATTAAATACTGTAGGGTATTTAAACCAGAGGAGGTGATTCAAAATGAAGAAGATTGCATGGCGTCTTATTCCTTGGATAGGGGCTTTTATCGGAATGCAATTAGTCGCGGGAAGATTTCCTGCAAATAACTCCTATAGAGGATTTTCTGATTTTTTAAGTTCATCTGTTATAGCCGCTAGCGCCTTATTGTTGACCTGCTGGCTTCGGGTATTAGCTGCCCCAGGACAGACAGTTAGGAAAAATGCAAATTTATGTGCATCTGCATTGCTCCTATTAATTGTTCTTACTATCCCACAAAATACCGCTAAAAATAACACTCTTTGGTATTTATGGGTATTTGTCGGCGTTTATGCTGCTCTTTCAGTTCTCAGGCTATTCTGGGAACAAGATGATTAACGTTATAGTGAACTTGACGTTCGGTTAGGTGATTACCATTAAAGGAATAGGAGGGTTTAGTAATGACTTTAAGGATTAAGTTGTTAGCTATGGTAACTATCATCATTTTGCTTCTACAAGGAGGTATGGCTGCTAGCCAAGGGGTAAGCTGGGCTGCAAAACTGGACTTGCACGCTACTCCCGACGGATCAATCGGTGTTGAAGTTGCACAATACCTGGCACTAACAGAATCGCAGCAAGCCATCGTCAGTAAGCTGTTGACAGTCATGTTAGAGAACCCAGAGAACTACACGATCGTAAATGGAAAGGTACGTTTTATTGATGCGGGTCAGTTCCCGGACGACCTTAGCGGTCTAGTAAAGATTCTACAGGGAGCAAAAGTTAGTGAGCGAAAACATGCTAAGGTTGTAGAAAGAAAGGATGTTGTGGGAGTTCAATCGACACCGCCCTACCCTGGCGCTTATTCATGGTATCAATATGTTCAATATCAATATCGTAAATGGAATGTCCCTTGCAGCAAGGATTGCCATTCACTGGCTGTGCCAGAACATAATGCAGTGAGCAATGTGTTGTGCTGTTCGCAAAAGTGTACACACACTGCTTCCGGCTCTGTTTCATATACCGTACCTGGAGATATTTTTTGGCCATCCGTCACTGTTAACTGGACTTCATCCATATCACAAGAATGCTCTATTTCTCTTACAAGTACTGTTCCGCCAGGGCAGAAGCACACTATTGTATGGACTTGGCTTGAAACTAGGGAGCAGACTGATTACTATAAGTACTATTGGGAAGATCAGGACTTAAATGGACAGGGCGATTTTTGCTTATACATGGGTACAGTCTATGGGTTTGCTAAACAGGTCGGAGGGGGAAGTTTTGATTTAAAGACAGCAGTCTACCCCTGCCAGAGGCCTTGCGCCGCACTACAATGCCCATATCGCTAGGCATGGCTGGCTGGTAAAAGGTCCTAGAGTAAATTCTTTAATGGCTTCATTTGCATAATAACTTTCTTTGCACAAGACGACTTATGCGAATTCGTGCATAACCCACCCTGCGGAACCCCTTGTTCGCTTCTTACGCACACTCCATTGGCCATGACTCCAGCATTAAGGTAGGCTCTGATGAGTCTATGTATCCGCCTGCATAACGTTGGCGGTTCACAGACCTAACGTTTAAGTTACGTCAAGCACGCGGCAGGACGTCAGGGGCTGTCTCAATAGGTGGCCCCGCGCATCGAAAGATGGCTGCTTAAGCCATGTTTACATGCCCAAACGCTCCTACAGAGCGGAAATAAAAATGAAT
>WSXW01000008.1 GCA_009773495.1 Bacillota bacterium | reverse complement strand
AACTGCTCGTCTGCACTGTTTAGTTTTCAAGGATCAAGGGAGATGTTTCCGTCGCCAAGGAGATGTTTACACCTGCGACCGTGTGTCGAGGAGTTTTATCTTAACACAAAACTTCGTGTTTTGGCAACAATGAAATTTTGGATTCGTCCCCGCATCTCGCTCTAAAATTAAACTATCTACGCGCGGCGACGAGATTTATCTTAGCACAGCATCAAATGGGTGTCAAGCAAGACCGAGCCCAGTTTTATTACCTAATTGCCTTAACCTTATACTGTAAAAACCCAACAGGGACTATGACTTCTACTATGTCTCCAACCCTTTTACCAAGCAAAGCCCGGCCAACAGGTGATTCATTGCTCATCTTCATCATCATTGCACTGGCTTCAGCAGAACCAACAATCGCGTACTCTAAGTCCTCACCTGTTTCAAAATCATGCAAAGTAACATTTGAGCCAATGCCAATGATACTCGTATCTAAATCCTTAATATCTATCACCCGCGCATTACGAAGCTGTTTATCAAGAGTCAGAATACGTCCTTCTACAAACGCTTGCTCATTCTTTGCGTCGTCGTATTCACTGTTCTCGGATATGTCACCGAACTCTATTGCGCCCTTAATCCGTTCTGCTACTTCACGCCGTTTTGTTGACTTAAGATATTCTAGTTCGTCTTCTAGTCTCTTGAGTCCCTCCGCCGTGAACAATACTTCCTTCTCGCTCATTTTTCTCTCCTCTTTCCTAGTGTACTTGAATGATTTTATGTTATAAGAACTGAATTTATGCGATGCACTTTGCGTATTCCCATACCAATATCTTCCTGACGACATAAATATTAGATGAGCACTGCCTTTCCGACAGTGCTCTGCACGCAAATCTATTATATTTACGAGTATTTCCTTTGTCAATAAATTAGGGGAACTTGCAAGCGCTTTCTGCCGTCCGCTTTTAAAAGAGCGGAGAGCTGAGAGCGGTGAGCGCCCGGGCCATGTGCCGTCCCTACGAATTCCCCGCTATTGCTGCCTTTTTGCGCCTGGATTCTGCGCGTGAGCGAATTTCGGCTATCTTCTCGTCGGTAACAGCACGCTCAAACGTGCGGAATCCGGCTAATTTAAATCCATGCTTCTCTGCCAAACGAGTGATTTCCTCGACTTGATCTAAGCGGATTTCGCGACCTAAGGAAAAGTCACCAACCTTTCCTTCTAACGCGAGTATCATCGTCTCTGCCATACAGGCGTAAGCCATACGTGGCGGGAAGCCAAAGTTAAAGCGGAAATCAACGTCCCCAGGGACTTCGACCACACCACCGTCTACAATGAGAATATCATCGCGCAGACGAGCCACTTCTTCAGACACGTCTCGCGGTCTCGCCACGTCACAGACTATAGCTCCAGGTTTAAGCACCAAGGGGTCAACCACAAAATCTATAGAACTAGTTACCGTAATTACTATATCTGCAGCTGCTAAGCTAGCCCGAACATCAGAAGATACGCGCGCCACTACACCGCTCTCTTCCTTGATGCGCTGTGCTAGCTGCTGTAATCTTTCTACGTTGCGTGCGACTAAGGTTATCGAGCCAGCTTCCTTAGACAGCAATCGAGCACAGACCTGCCCAATTGACCCCGAAGCCCCCACAATAGCGACATTCGCGTCGGCAATATCTACACCCATTTTCTCGGCAGCCAAACGAGAGGCCATAAGCGCCGTAGCCACGGTGTAACTATTACCTGTCGTAACTCCAATATTTAGCTGCTCGGCAATCGTTATCCCGGCATCTCCCACAACAGAAGTAAGAGCGCCTAGGCCTACGATCTCCGCTCCAAGTTTTTCTGCTATACGCCCAGCTCGAATAATTTTCTCCGTAGCCTTCTTGGCGGACATCCCACCCAATAGTTGGCGCGACGTAAGTGGACAGGCTATAAAATACCCTTCTACTTCCGCATGCTCAGAGAGTACTCCAGTAATGCGCGAGACCTTAAGCGACGGCATCCAGCGCACTAATCTTTCTTTCCAATCGTCAGACCAACTAGCCGTAAACTTAAATTTGCGCGCCACGTCGTCAGCTACAACTGGATGTATTATAAACGCAAACTTTCGCATATAGACCTCCTTACCATGAGAAAAGTGTAAAGGGGAACGCGCTAACTCGTGTTCCTTATACTTTAAACCTTATACCTTTTACCTAATTAAGTTCTTCTATCCTAGGCTTAAACCCTAACTGGTCTAACATGACCTCATATTCCATGGCGCTAAGACCGGTAACGCGTCGTTCCGACAATGCTACCAAAAGCGCTTCCATCACATTGGTTCCGAAGGACCGGCCGTTCAGTTCAGGAGTTGTTGTGATCAATAATCGTACACCACGTGCTTTAAGCAGCGCAACATCGTCCTTAGTGACCGTATTTGTCAGTACAATTTTCCCTTGCATTGATGCCGGCATATACCTGCGAATGAAGTGGAAATCACCTGCAATTATTTCGTTTTCGTCAAAATACTTGCTTCCTCTCGGCCGGCCCTGTTCCTGCTCTGAACCAGTAGGATATAGCCATTTAAACGGCAGTTGCGTAATAATAGGTGCAAGAATTTTGGCTGCAGTACCCAAGGCCTTAAGGCTGTAAAGCGGTATCGGGATACCAACAGTAAAGATTAAGTCGCCAAGAGTCAAGTTGGCACCACATTCAGCAAAGGCCTCCGCCATACCAAACCTGTCTGCTCCACACATCATCAAAACCTTGCGTCCACAGAGTTTCAGCCCATATATATCATTTAAATACTTGACTGCTTTTCTCTCTAATGTATTTTTTAACCCCGTACCATCAACCATCGGCGTAAGTTTAGCAGCCCGGGCAATTTTTTTAGCCTCGCGTATGATGTAGCGCTTGCCCCCAGCTTGAACATAGAGATCGATCCCGCCCATCCCAAAAGCATCTACTGTACCATCTAACTTCTTGACCAAAGCCACTGCCTTCTCCAAGTCGCCATCAGTACCAATACGCTCTATCACGCATTGTTCTCCCAGAAGCTCCACTTCTACCTTGTGATTCCTCTTAGATGACCCTAGGCTGACACTGATTACCCGTTTCACTCTAAACCCTCCTAACTTCTAAGGCCTCGCAAAAGTTGTCTTAGTTCTTCGGGGTCCACAAATTTATCTCCAAGTATGGGAGACTCGCCAATAAACATGGGTATGACCTGTTTGTCTACCAGAGCTTCTGTAAGCTTAATCCGCATGTCAGAGCCAATGAGAATAATGGAGTCAAACGACCTCACCGTTCCTACTAGGTTCATAATCTCATTGAGCAGCTCCACACCACTCTTCTCTTTTATCCACCGCCAACGTTCCTCATCGGTGAGGAGAAAGACATAATCCACCCCAAAATCATCCGCAACAGCAGCTAGTTCTTCTCTGTTAGCCACTGGGAATCCAATTAGCGCAATCTTACCGCCTTTGCGTAGCTCGCCAAGCGTCTCTAGCCTGGAGATAAAGCTGCGATCTAGCTGCAGTTCGGTAGCAACCTCCTGCTGCGACATCCCTGCTGCCCTGCGCTCTAATACCTTATCCACAGTTCGCATGATTTTCTGTCGACTGATTAGTTTTTCTCCAACTCGCGTATAGGGCATACGCTGTCCCCCTTTTGTGCACAACTCTGTTTACATATATATTCTATCACGATTTAATCCATGTACAATAAAAAGCACGCGTGCACACGTGCTTTTTTTCCAATGATTATCCATTATACTTTGCCAGCACAACTGTGCAATTGTGCCCGCCAAAACCTAACGAGTTTTTCATAGCTGCCCTAATAGGAAGTTCACGCGCTCTATTGGCAACATAGTCTAAATCACACTCTGGGTCAGGGTTCATCAAGTTAATTGTCGGGTGAACCTTCCCATGGTGAATTGACAGGGCCGTAGCTATTAGTTCCACCCCGCCTGCTGCACCTAGCAAGTGACCCACCATTGACTTAGTGGAGCTAACGGCAAGCTTAGCGGCATGGTCGCCAAATACTTCTTTTATCGCTCTAGTCTCAAGCTTATCGTTAAGGTCAGTAGAGGTGCCATGGGCATTAATATAGTCAATATCTTGCGGCTCAAGTTTAGCATCCTTAAGCGCCTTTCTCAGGCAGCGGATGACTCCCCGCGCTTCGGGATCTGGCGAGGTTATATGGAAAGCGTCATTTGTCGCGGCGTAGCCTCTGACTTCGGCGTAGATATTCGCGCCACGGGCTAAAGCATGGTCTAGACTCTCGATCACTAGCACACCTGCCCCTTCACCCATGACAAAACCATCGCGTTCCTTGTCAAAGGGCCGGCTAGCCGTTTCCGGGCTGTCATTTCTTGTGCTTAATGCACGCGCAGAGTTAAAACCAGCGATTGCCAGCGGAGTAATCGCCCCTTCGGCGCCGCCAGCTAGCATAACCTCGCTATCGCCACGCTCAATCACCCTGAAGGCATCGCCCACGGCTTGGGCACCGCTAGCGCAGGCTGTCACAATATCACTCGAGGGTCCCTTAAGACCGAAAGCTATAGCTATTTGACCTGCTGCCATGTTGCCGATCATCATCGGTACAAAGAAAGGGCTAACCTTTCCAGGCCCCTTTTCCTTGAGAACTAAACACTGATTCTCAAGGGTCTCTAAACCACCAATACCAGCGCTAACATATACGCCTACGTCTTCCGCGTTGGATTCATCGATAGTCAACCCGGAGTCTTGCAAAGCTAGGAGTGAAGCCGCCACGCCGTATTGAGCAAACCTATCCATGCGTTTGGCTTCTTTCTTGTCCATGTAGCGGCCGGGGTCAAAATCTTTGACCTCGGCCGCTATCTGAGTGGCAAAACCAGTAGTATCAAAACGCGTAATGCGCCCTACACCAGATTTTCCGGCCAACGCTGCCTGCCAAAAGCTACTCTGTCCTATCCCAATAGGGGATACAACTCCTAGGCCTGTAATTACAACTCTTCTCATACGCTCTCCCCCTAGGCTAACTTGGCAGTAACATAATCCACTGCATCTTGTACTGTAACGATTTTACCCATATCGGACTCAGGGATGGAAATATTGAATTCCTCCTCTAAGCCCATTACGAGTTCAACGAGGTCTAAGGAATCAGCGCCAAGATCGGCCTTGAAAGCAGCCGTAACGATCACTTCGCCTTCGCTGATAGAAAGCTTATCTGCAACTAACGGACGCATTCTCTCTAAAATCTCCACTCTACCACCTCCTTTCAAGTTAGATACTCATGCCGCCGTCAATGCGCAGTACCTGACCTGTAATGTAATCGGCCTTAGGGCTCGCTAAAAAGCCTATGGCCTTGGCAACATCCTCAGGTAGACCGGGGCGGCCTAACGGGATTCTTGATAAGAACGTTTGTCTAACTTCCTCGGGCAATACCGCTGTCATCGCGGTTTCAATAAAACCAGGCGCTACGGCGTTGCAGGTTACCCCACGGGCAGCAAGCTCCTTGGCTAAGGATTTGGTAAAACCAATCAGCCCTGCCTTTGAGGCTGCGTAATTTGCTTGGCCTGCGTTGCCACCGATGCCCACGACAGAGGAAACATTTATAATCTTTCCGCTTCTCTGCTTAAGCATGACTTTGGCCGCAGACCGGCTAACTAAGAAAGCGCCAGTCAAATTGACATCAAGCACCTTCTGCCAGTCTTCAAGCTTCATGCGCAGAACCAACCCGTCACGGGTAATACCTGCATTATTAACAACTACGTCAATGCGCCCTTTATCTGACATAATCTCTGCGAACATAGCTTCAACTTGAGCCTCTTGTGAGACATCCGCCATGTATGTGTCAGCCACAGTTCCTGCCGCGCGAAGCTCCGTTACTAGTTGATCCGCCGGGCTGGGGTCACCGATGTAGTGTATTAGTAAAGCAAAGCCCTGCTCAGCAAGCTCCCGGCACACAGCGCTTCCGATGCCGCCCGAACCTCCCGTTACCAATGCGACCCTCACGATAACACCTCCAAAAGCTTCTGAACTCCGGCCTTATTCTCTACGCTTATAACATTTGCTTCTTTATCAATGCGCTTAATAAAGGAGGTTAATGCCGTACCTGGCCCAACTTCCACAAAGTTCTTATACCCATCATTCAGGAAGCGACGTACGCATCCTTCAAAACGTACAGGGCAGCTAACCTGCCTTACCAACAAGTCGACAGCATGTTTCGGCGTGTAATAGTCTGCAGTTACATTACTCACCACTGGGATACGAGGGTCCCCTATGTTGGCCAGTTCAAGATAGGGTCGCAGTAATTGCCCCGCTCCTTGGAGAAGTACGGTATGAAACGGTGCGCTTACCGGGAGCTTTATCGCCCGCTTAGCTCCTAACTCTGAGCATTTTATTACCACAGCATCAACAGCTTCAGTTTCCCCAGCCACAACTACTTGTCCGGGGCAGTTGTAGTTAGCCACAGACACAATACCTATGACGGCAGCACAGGCCTGTTCAACTAAGGCAGCCTCTAAACCCATAACTGCAGCGACTGCCCCTTTACCTATGGGGACCGCATCTTGCATAAGACGGCCGCGTTCACGTACTAAGCGTACTGCCTCCCTAAAGCTAAGGCTACCCGCTGCAACTAACGCAGTATACTCTCCTAGAGAGAGACCACCCGCGGCAACAGGCCTAATTCCGTGTCGCTCCAAGACTCTCAGTACCGCAACACTCATGGTAACGATCGCTGGCTGAGTTATCGCTGTCCACGACAAATGCTCAGCCGGGCCATTCCACATTACATCGCGCAGCGCAAAGTCCAATGCGCTATCTGCCTCTGCAAAAACATCCGCTGCTTCCTCATACTCTGCGGCCAGATCCGTACCCATGCCAACATATTGACTCCCCTGCCCAGGGAATAAGAACACTAATTTGTCCATATTCGCCTCCCCATAAGCCTCTCCGTCTCTTTGACCATAGAGATTATAATCTCCCGTGCAGGGATGATTTCTTTGACTAAACCTGCCGATTGCCCCGCCATAAGTGATCCATTGCGAACATCGCCTTGCTCAAAAGCTAGCCTAAGCCTACCGACGCCAAGGCGCTCCAGTTCCTCCTCACTAGCTCCCTGCTTTTCAAGCTGCAGATATTCTCGGGTAAGCTGATTTTTAAGAGAACGAACCGGATGCCCCGTGGAAAGGCCGCATACTATCGCATCACGGTCGCCCGCACCAACAACGGCATCCTTATAGGCCTTATGGGCTTCACATTCTATGGCGCAAATAAAGCGTGTGCCAAGCTGTACGCCAGAAGCCCCAAGCATTAGCGCTGCTGCAATGCCCCGTCCATCGGCAATCCCGCCAGCTGCGATGACAGGAATATTTACGGCATCAACAACTTGTGGTACAAGAGCCATCGTAGAGATCTCCCCAATATGACCACCTGACTCCAAGCCCTCGGCAACCACAGCATCGGCACCCATACGTTCTAAGCGTTTAGCTAGGGCCACCGACGCCACTACCGGAATCACCTTGCACCCTACAGACTTCAATGCCTCTATAAACGGGCCAGGGCTACCGGCGCCAGTAGTGACCACAGGAACCCGTTCCTCGACCACCACCTGCATAACTTCGCTAGCGCAGGGGGACATAAGCATCACGTTTACGCCGAAGGGCTTTGAAGTGATTGAACGGGCTTTACGAATTTCTTGACGCACCCATTCGGCTGGGGCGTGACCCGCGCCAATAATACCTAAGCCCCCGGCCGCAGAAACAGCGGCAGCTAGCTTAGCAGTAGCAACCCAGGCCATGCCCCCTTGCAAGACAGGAAATTCTATACCTAGTAAATTACGTAGTCTATCCATCTGACACCTACCATTCCAGCAGACAAGACCCCCAGGTAAGGCCTCCGCCAAAGCTTACGAGTAAAACTTTATCCCCGGTATTGAGCTTATGTTTAAACTGATGCAGTGCAACAGGGATTGAGGCTCCAGACATATTTCCATAAAGATCGAGGTTAATAGCAATTTTATCCACGGGGAGTTTAAGTCGCTTGGCAAATCCTTCGATGATACGGAGATTAGCCTGATGTGGCACGAGATAGTCTACATCAGCGAAAGTTAGGCCCAGTTTACTAAGCACCTGCCCGGCAGCCTCTTCCACGATTCTTACCGCAAACTTGTAGACTTCATGACCGTTCATGGCAATGTAATGTTTGCGCTCTGCTACGGTTTCCGCACTGGCTGGAAGCCTAGAGCCACCTGCAGGAAGAATTAGACAGTCCCCACCTGAGCCGTCTGCACCGAGATGGACACCTAGAATGCGAGCTCCCTTACCGTTAGACCGACTGATCACTGCCGCTCCGGCGCCATCACCAAAGAGCACACAAGTATTGCGATCCTGCCAATCCAAAATACGCGACATCGTTTCGCCGCCAATTACGAGGACGTGCTCCCAACTACCTGCTTCAATACCTTGCTTGGCTAGCTGTAGTCCATAGATAAAACCCGTGCAGGCTGCACTAATGTCAAAGGCCGCAGCGCGTGTTGCGCCTAGTTTACCCTGAATAATACACGCCGTAGATGGGAAAACCATATCTGGGGTGATTGTTCCAACTATAATGCAATCGAGGTCAGCTGCCGTGATGCCAGCATCTTCTAGCGCACCGCGTGCGGCCTCTAGGCAAAGGTCTGACGTGGCCTGTTCTGGAGCAGCAATACGCCGCTCTTTAATGCCCGTGCGTGAGACTATCCAATCGGCCGTAGTCTCAACGACACGTTCTAGTTCTTGATTCGTCATTATACGTTGTGGTGTGTAAATACCTGTTCCAGTGACAGATGCAGTAAACAAGGAGCACCCCCCGCATCTAATATTTTTGAATTCCGCTGTTGTGCACGATTTTGTGCACAACTTCATTATTACTTAACCCTAGAACTATGTCAAGGGGCAAACAAATAACCTACGGGTAGCATTCATAACAGGCAAAACCGGTAGAGACCTCATATAGCTATACCCCCTGAAGAATATCCTCAAATATCTGGTCTATCTTCTCAGTTGTATCGGCCCGATTTATTGCCTCGCGCAGCCGTGCCGCGCGGGGCAAACCCTTGGTATACCATGCCAAGTGGGGCCGCATTTCGCGGATGCCAGTGTATAGCCCCTTGCGCTCAATAGCCATCTGCAGATGTCGCTTCGCTAAAACTATGCGTTCCTCTACGTCTGGTGCTGCTAACGGAGGAAGCCCCCAAAACGAACGAGCAATATCCCGAAACAACCAAGGGTTCCCTAGTGTGCCACGTCCCGTCATAATGGCATCGCAACCTGTCTCCTGCATCATGCGATGAGCGTCTGCCGCACAAAAGACATCGCCATTACCAATAACGGGTATGCTCACCGCTTGCTTCACTTGGCGAATAATATCCCAGTCCGCCTTGCCCGCATAGAATTGCTCACGGGTACGCCCATGCACTGTAATAGCACTTGCTCCGGCTGCTTCGACTCGCTTAGCTATATCTACAGCCGTAGGAGAGGTCGCATCCCATGCTTTGCGAGTCTTGACTGTCACAGGGATACTCACCGCGGCTACTACCGCACGCACAATGTTCTCCACGAGCTGTGGCTCTAGCATGAGCGCCGCCCCTTCGCCACACTTTACTATCTTGGGAGTGGGGCAGCCCATGTTAATATCGATGGCCCGAGCTTTAGTGCGTTCCTCAACAACGGCGGCGGCCTTAGCAATTTCATGTGGAACACAACCAAAGAGTTGTATTGCTAGAGGTTGCTCCCGCTCATCCATAACGAGTAACTCCCAAGTCTTTGCTTGGTCGTACATCAGTCCCTTGCAACTCACCATCTCGCTGACTACATATGCCGCCCCGAACTCCCGCGCTAACAGCCGGTAAGCTTGGTCGGTTATTCCCGCCATAGGCGCAGCGATAAGGGGGACATCTAGTTGGATATTCCCAATTCTCATATGTTGGCTCCTTTATTGTGTTGAGACAGCTTGCCTCGTTGCTTCATCGTTACAGTATACCAGAAGAAATGACCATTGCGAAAAAGGCTAAGAATACCCGTGGGATTCGCTGTTATGAAAAATGCGGTTTTAAGCAGGTAGGTCAAATGAAACAACATCGCTTCTTAGAGGGCAAATGGAACGACGAAATCATCATGGAAATACTGCGCGAAGGATGGGAAGCAACGCAATAAGTTAGACGGAATCAGTTAGATCAGGTATATCAGGCTTGTTCGTTTCCTATCGTTCCCCCACTTCCCCCACTTCATCGTTGTACGTTTTACACGCAAATGGGAGCCGGCTCGTGCGAGTCAGCTCCCATTTGTCTGCCTAAAACTAGGCTGTATAAGGCTTACAGATAATTTCCCTGATTGCCGTCTCCGTAAATTTGTGTGAATGCGCAGGACGAAGCACAATCGCCGTATCAGCGCCGCGACCTGAACCGCCTATGGCAATAATATCTTCGCCATAGGGTATCATGCCTGAATCTAACGCCATCACTGCTACCTCAACCGCTACCTTAACGCCCGGTCCGAACATTCGGAGGGTAGCAGCGGCTATATAGGCTGGCCCGAATCCCGATAGCTTGTTCACATATCCACGTTCAATTCCGCCAAACAAATGGGTGGTCGTAAGAACCTTTACGCCCTTTGCAGAGAGTTCCTCTCGCATCGCCTTTTCCATCTCATCTTCACCGGAGTTTCTAAACCCTACTTGGTGCGTAACACACGTTATGTCGAGGCCACAGTCAATCAGAGGCAGCACCGTTGCGCCTGAGTTCGAGGCTACTACAATATGCTTGATGCCGTGATGCTTCGCAGTAGCTAGCGCAAGATCTAGAGTCTCTGTGGTATTAACAGGGCCCTTCTCGGTGAATACCCTCACTATTTTTCCACCTTTCCCTTATCATCTGGGTGCTGATTCCCAGAAATTGCTAATACACTAGTTATATCCTCGCCGCAGTACGGGCAAAGCCATATACCAGATGCAGAAGCAGAAAACGATCGTCTGTTGCAGTGCGGGCACAGTTTATTAAACATACACACTTCCCCCCTCACAATACAGCTATTGGTGAAAAATTTGACAACTGTTTCGGAATTCCTGCTAGAAAAGCATATTTATTGTCTTTTTTTTTCCGTGTGGTATAATAAATGACGCTTACATCGGGGCGTGGCTCAGCTTGGTAGAGCGCACGGTTCGGGACCGTGAGGTCGCACGTTCAAATCGTGTCGCCCCGACCATCATAGATAACAAAGAGGCTGCTCGCTCGAGCAGCCTCTTTTGCATGGGGAAGGAGAATACGGTACCACTGTGGCGCGCCGCGCCATCATAATGCTCTATTTTCAGCCGCAATCGTCGTCGCTAGCACCTTGGTCCATTAGTTCCTCAGCTTTGCGAACAGCAAACGCGACATACTCCGCACACTTAGTGCGGTAATCGTCGCTCTTGGGCTTAATGCCCTGGCAATCGAGGGAGCCGTACTCAGCCACAAAGGCATCCACAAGCGCCTTGGTTAGGTTTTTAGCCTCTTCAGAGCGTGGACCACCCAATTCCCTACCATACCAGCGCCCAATGCCCATAATCGCTCCAGAGAGGGCCCCGCACAGACTGCCGACTGTGGCACCACCGCCAAATCCAGAGACCATCTTAACCCCTAGTGCCTGTTCTTTCTTATCTAGGTCTTGGCTTAAACCAAGCCAAGACGCTTCTGCGCAGTTATAGCCATCATCTAAGTAGAACTCTTTAGCTTTATCAGCTGCAGTTTTAGTCATTCATCTTCCCCCTTATCCTCGCCTATAATACGGATCTCCGGCTCCAGAGTGACATCAAACTTTTCTTGCACTGTGGACTGTACATGCTTTATCAAGGCCAGCACATCATTAGCAGTGGCGTTACCTACATTAACTATAAAGCCAGCATGTAGGGTTGAAACCTCGGCGTCACCAATGCGACAGCCCTTAAGGCCTGCTTGCTCAATCAGAGGGCCGGCATAATGCCCGGGGGGGCGCTTAAACACGCTCCCGGCGCTGGGTAGGGCTATAGGTTGCTTTTCGCGTCGACGGCGATTAAGCTCCGTTATTTTTGCCAAGCTTTCCTCTTTATCGCCAACTTCCAATTCCAATGTAACCTCTACGGCTAACAACCCTTTTTGCTGTAGGGCGCTTTTGCGATAACCAAAGCCCAAGTCGTCATAGCTTAGCTCCATCTCTTCACCAGCGTAATCTAGCACACGTGCACAGGTGACAACGTCTTTCATTTCACCATCATAGGCACCTGCGTTCATATTTACAGCCCCACCTAATGTGCCGGGGATACCCGCGGCAAACTCAAGCCCCTTGAGGCCTGCATCCACGGCACGATGAGCCAGTGTAGACAGCAAGACACCACAACCCGCTCGCACAACATTCCCGTTGATGTGTACCCAGTCAAGGGTACCGGATAGCTTAATAACAAGCCCCCTGATGCCGCCATCGCGCACCAAAAGGTTGCTGCCATTGCCGATGAAGGTAATAGGTATGTTTAGCCTACGCGCGTTATGCAACCCAGCCTTAAGCTCAACTACATCGCGGGGAATTAACATAGCATCCGCCAGGCCACCAATACGAAAAGAGGTGTAACGGCTCATAGGCTCGTCAAGCCTTAGAGCCCCACCCAATAACTCATTAAGTTTATCTAGCATGTAACCTCTCCTCTAGTCCACAAAACAAAAAACATACCTCAAAGATCAGCCTTACGGGTTGAATTTTTGTTTTTCCATTTTTGATGGCTATTTAAGCACCTTCACTGCCCGTGGATACCTAGTAAAACTAATAGCACCAGTTGCTATCACGCAAACATCGTCTTCAATGCGTACCCCACCCTTGCCCGGTAGATAGATACCTGGCTCAATAGTAAATGTATGCCCAACTTGAAGCTCGAAATTACTCCCACCTACAATATATGGTTCCTCATGCACCTCTAATCCTAATCCGTGACCAGTGCGGTGCGTAAAATACTGCCCATAGCCCTGACTAACAATGTAATCCCGTGCCGCATTGTCAATGAACTCAGCCGTTACACCAGGGCGTACCGCCTCTCGAGCTAGCCTATTAGCTTCGAGTACAATATGCCCAATTTTCTCAATCTCCGGATCAATATCGCCGACAACAAAAGTGCGGGTAATATCTGATGTATACCCTTCTATATTGCAGCCAAGATCTACAACAACAGTATCACCAAACTGGATCGGCCTAGCGCTAGGGCTGGCGTGTGGCAAAGCAGAGCGCTCCCCCGCAATTACCGAAATAAAGGACATGCGTGCACCCCTAGACTTGATAAAGTCCTGCGCCGTCGCCACTACCTCCAGCTCCGTAACCCCTGACCTTAGATTAGCTTCAACGTTAGCCATCACGGCATCAGCTAGATCTGCGGCCTGCTGCATAATGTTTATCTCCTCAGCATCCTTAGCCATTCTTTGCTCTGCTAGGATTGGGCGTAGGTCCAATAGGTTTTTGACGTTACAGTAGTCGCGCAGTAAAGTATATTCAAGCAACCTAGCCGCCTGATACTCCATGGCCACACTCTCGAGGCTACCCACTGCTTCAAACAAGCGCCTAAACCCAAAAGCTGCACCCTCTACGTCAGTATAGGTAAACAAGGTTATCACGCCTGAATCTCTTCTAACCCGCTCTGCTTCAAAAGAGGGGCAGATACCTAGGCTTTGACCATCTGCCGTAAAAATAAACAACATGGGACGCTCACTAAGACCTGCGGTCATGCCAGTTAGGTAGAACAATCCCGCACTGGGAAGAATGGCTGCGGCAGTAATGTCATTCTGCGTAAGATTATGTTGTAAAGCTTCAATACGCTTGGCGTTCAATTAAAAAACCTCCTTCTAGCTATGGAACATGTCATGAACTGTCCGTTACATCCTTACCCTTTCATTTATCTTTGTTGGGTGCATATCATCGAGTTCCCACTTCAACGCGTTAGTTAATATGTACTCTTTTATTTCCAACATAGCTCTGTCGTTACGAATCACGTGCTCATAATAACCCCTCTGCCAGACATCATTGGTTCTCATTTGTCCTTTTATCTCTTTCGTTACTGCAGCCTTGAAAGATCGCAGCACTGTAGCCAGAGAGCCCTTAGTAGGACGTCCGAAAGACTCCGCTCCGGCATACGAACTCTCTTCTAGAACGATTATTCCGTGGATGTGATTAGGCATGATTACGTAGTCGTCAAGGTAAGCTTGTGGGAAATGCTCTGGTATAGCTAGCCAGAAATTCTCTACCAATTTCCCAAGTGGGGACAGGTCTGTAGCTCCATCGACTACATTTCCAAATATACATTGGCCTTTGTGGCTACATATAGTCACAAAGTATGCACCGCTAGTGGAGTAGTCATAGTCAGGTAAACGAATCGATCGCCGCTTATATGGTTTAGTTTCATCCATTGAAACGCCCCCAGTAACAAAAAACCATCCCTACCCTTAACAATATTATTCGTTTTAGATTGTCGAATTCCTTGTGCCTGTCTGCAAAAAAGGGCACAGCCCTATCGCAAGCCAAAACCCCGGTAGGGGCACGGCACTGCCGTGCCCTCGTACCCCCGTCCCCACGCCCACGCTAAACCCCGGTAGGGGCACGGCACTGCCGTGCCCTNNCTCGTACCCCCGTCCCCACGCCCACGCTAAACCCCGGTAGGGGCACGGCACTGCCGTGCCCTCGTACCCCCGTCCCCACGCCCACGCTAAACCCCGGTAGGGGCACGGCACTGCCGTGCCCTCGTACCCCCGTCCCCACCCACGCTAAACCCCGGTAGGGGCACGGCACTGCCGTGCCCTCGTGGCCACTTAAAAGGGCACAGCATGCTGTGCCCCTACACGAAGTTAGAGCCCCATGTGTAGGAACACCGCACTGCCGTGCCCTCGTGGCCACCTAAAAGGGCACAGCATGCTGTGCCCCTACACGAAGTTAGAGTCCCATGTGTAGGGGCACGGCACTATCGCATAGCTCTGCTATGCTTGCGGGTAATACATGCTGTGCCCTTACAGCAACCCTAACATCCGCCAATACGGGATGCTGGCCAGGACTGCTACAAAAGTCAAGGCAGAAAACACCAAAGAATACCGTGCACTGTCACCAGAGCTTATACCTTTGCCCTCGGCCGCTTCCACTCCTATGGCATAAACAACATTTTGATACGGTAAAATCCACAGGCAATGCGAGGCAAAGTGAATAATCATACCCAAGGCCCAACCGGTCATGCCCACGGATTGGGCTACCGGCAACAACACCAACAGCAAAATTGCTAATAGTGCATTCATGGAGACTATCACAAAGCGTAAAGCGAAGGTCAATAGCAACAGCAAGGGCACAAACACCCAGATGTTCTGCGCCAACGGCCCTAGCACCGGCAGCACCTGCGTACC
Organism: Bacillota bacterium; assembly: GCA_009773495.1. GTDB lineage: Bacteria > Bacillota > UBA994 > UBA994 > UBA994 > WSXW01. The sequence continues at coordinate 135,935 of WSXW01000008.1, read as the reverse complement.
CAAATATTTATCGATACCTAAGGCCGGGAAAACCGTACCGAGGTTTAAAATAACCGCTATAAAAACTAATGACGACCAGCCCACGTCGTTATGAAAGGTCTTCTTATCGACCACTCCCGTCATGAGTAACACAGTTAGGCCCAGCAAGGCCACTGTGGCGGGCACCTGCCCGTGCACACTCTCGGTAATCCATAACACGACTGCGGTTACCAAAACCCAGAGGGTGATCTTCTCGGGCTGAGTTACAGGACCTAAGGCTGCCAACTCCCGCTCCACGCTACCGCGATCAGCAACCACAGCCTTCTTAGGTTTAAACATCACTAGCAAGGCCACATACCCTAGCACTGCCGCCAATAAGGTCGTAGGAGCGGCTGCTAGTAACCAATAACCCCAGGTCATCCGGGCCACCTCAGCTTTTGGCAGGAGCTCAACTAGGGTCATGTTAGTGCTAGTAGCAGTGAGATACATTGGTGCCGCCAACACAAAACCAAGATACATGGCCAAAAATAACCCCGCACTCTCCCGGCTGCGTTCCTCAAAGCCCATGCCCTTACCCAGTTCAGGGATAAACTTGCCCGCTATTGAGACTTTGGCAATAACGCTCGGTATAGCTGGGCAGAAAATTGCTCCCGTAGCAAACAAAGCGAGGGTCTGACCGACATAAGTCGGGGGCAAAAGCTTAAGCATCAGCAGAGTACTGCGCCGCAGCAAACCAGACCTAGCTACACCAGCTCCTAAACCTAACGCCCCTAGCATCAACCACCACGTCTTACTATGAAAAGTAGCGAATGCAGTTTCAAATGGCACTAGTCCGAGCATAATCCAGCCCACCGCCATAGCCAGTGCCACGACATAATCATCCCATACATGACCAACCCAGTAAAAAATGGCCCACACCAATAAACCTAGGGCCTGCATAGCTTTAGGCGTTAATCCTACTGGCGGCGTGGTAAGGGCGAGGCCGGAGCCCGCTAACACCCCTAACACCGCCATAGTCAGTCGGAAATACTGCGCCAAACTTTTTGGCTGTGATCGTGCTTGCTCCAGAGTAACTTTCATTTTTGTCTCCCCCGGCTTTATCTAATTTTAAAAAAACCTGAGAGCCAGGCAATTTGCCCGGCTCAATTTATATTACGGTTGCGCAACCATACTTCTTGCGCCATATTAAGTTTCTCACGATCGAGGTCGTAGGTCAATAACCGCAGCGCTTCTGTTACAGAAATATACCTACCTGATCTAATCTCGTACCCGTCGCACTTCACTACTGCGTCCCTAGCCTTCATTAAATACCAGTGAACCGTTTTATGCCGACGCGTGCGATCTACCGGCAAGTAAAACTCATATTCGGTAGTTCCCAACGGAGAAACTATCTCTGGTCTAATGCCAGCCTCCTCCTCGACCTCACGGAGGGCCGCTTGTTCCGGAGTTTCCCCAACTTCCAAATGCCCTTTGGGAAAAACAGTATCCCCGCGGTGGTTGCTTAGCACAAGCACCCGCTCACCGTAGAATATAATTCCTCCAGCACTCCATTCCTGAACTAGGTTGTCACGCCGCATCCTCTTGGCGTCTCCTCTTCACGCGAATCAGTCCTTTCCATAGCCCGACAGCTCTCTTCCTCTCCTTCAAGACATAACAAAGCATCAACGCTGTCTGACCATTCGGGAGTTGTGCTGCCCCATTTAAACATTTGAGGAATAGGCTTCTGTTTCTTACTCTTCTTTTTCTCCATTACAGACACTACCTCCTTTTTCGGTAGCATGTGTAGTTCGGCGTGATTACAAACATGAACTGTGAACGCTAAGCGCTTTCCGCCTTCCGCTTTTTAGTACGATGACATTGCTGCGAGTCGGTGCCAAAAAGAGCGGATAGCTGAGAGCGGAGAGCGCCCATGCGCCGGTCTCCCCTGTGCTATGCGCCCTCGCGTCTACATCTTCTCCGGCGCTGCTATCCCTAGCAGGTACATGCTGCGTTCAAGGATTTGCTGGGTGCCTTTTACTAAGGCTAGGCGCGCCTGCATAACACTCACCTCTTGCCCGATGATGCGGCAATTGTGGTAGAAACGGTTAAAGCCCTGTGCTACATCCAGAACGTAGCGAGAAAGAACGGATGGCTCGTATTGTAAAGCAGCCCGCTCAATTACCTGCGGGAATTCACCCAAAAGCTTAATCAGGGGTAGGGCAAATTCGTCGGTCAGCACACTCTCGTTAGAGAGGTTGGCCACAGACCCGCCTGCCTTGCGTAGTACCGAGCACGCCCGTGCATGGGTGTACTGAACATAAGGCCCAGTCTCACCATCAAAATTGAGAATCTCTTCCCAGTCAAATGCGACATCCTTAATACGCCCGTTTTTGAGGTCCCCAAATACTATGGCGCCTACGCCTACTTGGCGCGCCACTTGCTCCCTATCGTCTAACTCCGGATTCTTCTGATTAATAATCTCTGCCGCCATCTCAATGCTCTTATTCAGCACATCCTCCAAGAAGATTGTCTTGCCGCGGCGAGTCGACATCCGCCCTTCAGGGAACCTAAACAATCCAAACGAAACATGGACAAGCTTTTCTCCAGCTGGCTCTTGCATCAGCTCGAGAACCTGCTTGACCTGCTTGAAATGAAGCGTCTGCTCCTGCCCTACTACATATAGCATTTGCTCAGGCCTGTAGGTGCGCTCACGATAAAGCGCGGCTGCTAAGTCGCGGGTAGCATAGAGAGTAGAGCCGTCAGTCTTGCGCAGTAGACAAGGCGGCATGCCGTATGGCTCTAGATCAACGATTACTGCACCGTCAGATACTTGAGTTAGGCCCTTGTCTTCTATCTCTTGTACAGTGGGATTTAGCAGAGGCTCGTAAAAGCTCTCGCCCATATAGGCATCAAACTCAATGTCCAGTAGATCATAAACGCGCTTGTAGTCCTTAAGGCTCACCTCAACAAAGAGGTTCCAGTAACGCTTAGCTTCGGCGTCGCCATCTTCTAACCGCTTAAACCAAGCTCTGGCCTCGTCCTCAAGCTCAGGCCTTGCCTCTGCCTCTTTATGGTACTCTACATATATTCGATACAATGTGCCAATAGGGTCATAGATTAAGGGGTCGCCGTTAGCAAATAGTTGGTAGGCCACGATGAGCTTACCAAACTGCGTGCCCCAATCGCCCAAGTGATTAACCCTCACTACGTTGTAACCTAACTCCTTAAAAATGCGGGACAAGCTGTTGCCTATAACAGTAGTGCGCAAATGCCCAATTCCAAAAGGCTTAGCGATGTTGGGGGAAGAAAAGTCGATCACTATCCCCTTGTCCGCTCCCGCGTTTGTGTAGGCATAAGATGCACCTGTTTCCAAAATACCGCTGAGGATATCTTTAGCAACAAGAATGCTATCGAGAGTTACATTTAAGTACCCGCCCATAGCCTCAACCTTGCTGGCTAACCCAGGTAACTCGGCCTTAGCCGCAAGCTCATCAGCAATTGCCGGCGGAGCCTTGCGCAAAACCTTAGCCAAAAAAAAGCAAGGAATGGCAATATCCCCCCAGGCCGGGTTCGGGGGCGCTTCCATAAGAGCACGAACCTCCTGTGGTGTCTTTTGCATAAGGGGAGCGAGTCGTTCGGCGACCTGCAGTTTAAACTTTTCCATTAGGGAGAACCTCCTTATTTGTGGGAATGGGATGAGAGTGAATTAGTCATATCCAAAAACAAAAAGAATCCCCCCTCTCAGCTAAGAGACGAGGATTCCCTTGGTGATGCAGCTCCTATCCGAGACAAGCCACTGTCCTAATCAATGCTTTGGGCAATATATTAGCGTGTTGACGAAGGGAAGTCAAGCAACTGAAGGTAAGAGCTCTAATCAAAAATCAAAGATTAAAAATCCAATGGGACCCTTTGATCTTTGATTTGTGTTTTTTGTTTCAATTAGAACTTCCCAAACAAAAGCAATGCCCCAATAATGATAAACGTTACACCTGCGCCGCTTTGGATATAATTTTGTGGGACAAAGCGCGCGATGGTAGAGCCGAATAATACTCCGAGTAACGAAGAAAAAACTAAGGCTATAGCAGCTCCGGCAAAAACTACCCAAGGGGATTTGTGCTGAGCAACTAGGAGCATCGTAGCAAGCTGCGTCTTATCCCCTAGCTCCGCCAAAAATACCAACCAAAAAGTTGTGAGGAATGTTTTCCACATAGCCTTACCTCCTCCCTAGCATCCTTGGTCGCTGACTGTTCTTGCCCCCTCCTAGTTTAGCCAGCCACAGTATATCTAACAACAACCCCACTGCGTAAAACATCAAGCCCCATATCGCTACCCCGAGTGTGTAGAAATATACAGGGGAGACTGCAGGAATACCGAGAGAGTAGAACACCTGCCGACCAATTAGGGGCGGCCAACCCAAGGGCATGGAATCACCGGGAAAAATTGTCTGGTAACCACCCGATAGTAACCCCCATGTAGTCCCCATAAACAGCATCTTCCGTCTCAAGGCCAGAAATATCACCCCCTGCCAATTCAGTCTATTCAGCAGGTAGTCCTTTCACCACTATTTCGGCCTGTCCAACCCAAGCAAACTTTGCTCATATGTATTAAAGGATTTGTGTGCATTTTACAGAAATCTAGTCTAGGACCTCATAGCACCGCCAGATTGCTCTTGGCAACCTAGCTCTCTTTAGCATAGTATATTCTATGTTCTAGCGAGGGTAACATAAAGCGTAGAAACTTGGGAGGTTTTACCCATTATGAAACAAAACGAATTACATAGGCCGCGTCATATCCACTTTATTGGTATAGATGGTATCTCCATGAGCGCGCTTGCCGCTGTCATGCTCAAGCGCGGCTGGAAGGTATCAGGGAGTGACCTTAAACAATCGTCCTTGACCAAGAAATTAGTCAAGGAAGGGGCCACGTTTTATCTCGGGCATGCTGAAGATAACGTTAAAGGCGCTAACCTGATCGTGTATACTGCAGCCGTAAAACCAGATAACCCCGAGTTGAGCAAGGCTCGAGAGATCGGCATTGAAGTACTAAGTCGCGCCGAGTTTTTAGGGTCGCTTATGGGCGAGGCCAAGTATGGCATTGCTATCAGCGGCTCACACGGCAAAACCACAACTACCGCTTTAATCGGTGTGATAATTGAAAATGCTGGCTTAGACCCCACCGTCCTAGTGGGAGGCGAGCTTGACGCCCTAGGCGGCAATGTTAAGGTTGGCGGAAGCGAATACTTTGTTGCTGAGGCCTGTGAGTATGTCGAGACCTTCCTAGCGTTGCGGCCTTATATTGGCGTAGTCCTAAACATCGACGCAGATCACCTCGACTACTTTGGTGATTTAGAGCACGTAATTGCAGCATTTAGGCGCTTTGCTAAACTTATACCAGCAAAAGGCTTTCTCATTGCCTGCAATGACGATGCTAACGTCAGAGAAATACTCCCCGATTTAGATTGCCACGTGATTACATATGGACTTACCCAAGGAGCTGACTGGTGGGCTACTAACATTGAGATGCGACCGGAAGGCGGTAGCCTCTTTGACGTGTATCACGAGGATGAGTTGCTAGGGCGTGCTCACCTCAACCTCAACGGCAGACATAATATTAGCAATTCCTTATCGAGCTTAGCTGTCGGCACAACCATTGGCATTCCTTTTGCCACTATGTGCAAGACGTTAGAGTCCTTTGTAGGCACACATCGGCGCTTTGAGTACAAAGGATCCTACAACGGCGCTACTATAGTCGACGATTATGCCCACCATCCCACCGAGATTAGGGCCACACTAGCTGCGGCTCAAGAAATAACCCAGCGCCGCTTAGTAGTCGCGTTTCAGCCTCACACGTATACGCGAACCAAGGCGTTGCTAGGCGATTTTGCTCAAGCGTTTACCGATGCAGACGAAGTTATTATTACGGATATCTATGCCGCGCGCGAGAAAGACACTTATGGTGTCAGTTCCATCGACCTAGTGAACAGGATGAAGGATAAACACCCCAATACTAGACATATCGGCCGACTGGAAGATGCCGCGGCTTACCTCAGTGACAAATTGCGGCCGGGCGATCTGCTGATTACCATGGGCGCAGGAGATATACATAGAGTCGGAGAGTCATTGCTAGCAGTCGAGGCCTTGCATGATTAGGGACGGAGTTGCACATAGCATATAGCACATGGCAGTTTCCAGTTGTCAGTTCCCAGTTTCCAGCTCGTAGCTGCTAGTTCCTAGTTTTTGATTTTTGTTTAGAAAAGCCTGGCGCCGCGCCAGGCTTTTCTATTTAATCAAGACATATACCAGCGTTAACCCATTAAACGTAGCATGGGCCAACATAGCCGGGAGAAGCGGCCGAGACTTATACGAAAGCATGGAAAACAGGGTCCCTGCGACAAAGTAGAACAGCAGCATTGACCGGGCTCCATGAGCTATGGAGAAAGTCAGTGCCGACAAAAAAACCGCTGCGATAGGGTTAAAGGTTGTGCCTAATATCTCCTCAATGGCCCCGCGAAATAAACTCTCCTCTGCGAAGGGAGCAATAATTACTAGCGATAGGATATAGAGCATTTTGTTCAGAGCATTGACAGAGCCCGTGAACCCCCACAACAGAATATGAGTAGATGTGACAACACCACGGGAAGCTAATAATAACATCATAAACAGTCCTATCCCTACAAGAACACCATATGTGCAGCGGGTGCCCGTAGGCTTGGCGCGCCTAGCGCTCTTACCTCCGACCCAGCGCAAGAGATCTGCCCCCGTCAGCATTAATGCGGCCAATATCAAGACTGAGGCCAAGGAAAAAGCGCCACCCTGCAGGCTCGGCACCACCACGACGCCCTCTGCCTGTAGGTCAAGCTTAGCAACCCCGAGCAACAGCATCAGCGCAGGCGGTAAGGCGATAACGGCATCTAGCACTACCAAGCAGAGTACTACCGACCACACTTTCGAAGACACAGAAAGCCCCCCATTCTGCACATTATATGGAGGGGGCAGAGGGCGTATGACTCGCCCTTGACACCGTTGCCCTTCGCACATTAAAATATATCAAAGCACTGACGCAGGAGAGCTTCTTTGGCTGCGCTTTAGAGAATCGGGTTAGGTGAAAGCCGATGCGCAGAAAAAGAGTGGAGACACCTGCTGAGCCCCCTGTAAAATCAGGGCGGGATATCCCGTTATAGATTCAAGCGGGCGTGTACACGCCAATTAGGGTGGCACCACGGGTAATCCCCTCTCGTCCCTAGACGAGAGGGGATTACTTTATTTTGGAGGTGCGCCATGATTAAAAGAACACTGTCAAACGAACTCTTAGGTAGCTTAGGGCAGGCAGTCACGCTGCAAGGTTGGGTGCGACGAATCCGCGAAGTTAGTGCCGGGCTGGTTTTTCTCATTGTCGCGGACAGAGGCGGCGAGACACAAGTAGTATTAAGCGGAAGCCTGACCACTCAACTCCCGACAGTAGAAAGCGTAGTCGAGATTACAGGCGTAGTGCAGACCTCGCGGTCCCGCGTGTTCCCCCATGAACTGGCTGCAAACCAGTTAACAGTTCTCAGCCAAGCAGAACCGCTCCCCTTCCCTATCAATCAAGCTGAGCTAGGAGTAGGACTCGATATTATGGATAAATTTCGCCCCCTAGCCCTCCGCCACCCCCTCTACCAAGATGTTTTTAGGGTTCAACACCGCTTATTAGCTCACTTTGCAGAGTTTTTCTCTCAACAAGGCTTCACGCGGGTATCCACTCCCAAAATGGTAGCCACGGGCACAGAAGGTGGAGCCGAGCTCTTTAAAATTGACTATTTTGGAGAGACCGCCTATCTGGCACAAAGCCCGCAATTCTTTAAGCAAATGTTAGTAGGCGCGGGGTTTGAGAGAGTCTTTGAAATGGGCCCTGTCTTTCGCGCCGAAGCGCATCATACCTCGCGCCACCTTAACGAATTTATTAGCCTAGACATCGAAATGGGCTTTGTAGAGGATGTTAACGTCCTCATGGACCTAGAAGAAAGCTTTCTGCGTTCACTTCTCCAAGATCTCCATGAGCGCTTTAGTACAATAACAATAGCGCCAGAGCTACCTACAATTCCGCGTCTCCCCCTAGGTGAAGCCCTAGGAATAATACATAGGGAGCATGGTAAAGTCAGCGAGGACGGCAACATCGACCCTGAGGGAGAGCGGCTTATCTGTCAGTGGGCAGAGCGGGAGCATGGCGTGCCGGCGGCCTTCTTGCATAGCTACCCCCGGCATATTCGCCCCTTTTATGCCTTGCCTGGGGTTAAAAACGCAGGCCTAACGGAGTCATTTGACCTAATATTCCGGGGCCAAGAGATTACCACAGGCGGGCTCAGACAGCACCAGCTAAATTTGTTGCTCGATAGTATGCGCGAGCGAGGCCTGACCCCAGAGAAATATGAATTCTACCTACAGGTGTTTAGATACGGCATGCCACCACATGGCGGTTTCGCCATCGGCGCCGAGAGGCTTACCATGCAGTTGTTAGGATTGAAGAACATTAGGGAAGCTAGTGTACTACCGTTGATGTAATGCCCTTTTCTCCCGATAATTCTTTACTGCAGCGTGGAGAGCATCTGCAGCTAAGTTGCTACAGTGCATTTTGATAGGCGGAAGCCCACCCAAGGACTCAGCTACATCTTTGTTGTTCATGATTAAAGCCTCATCAACCGTCTTACCTATGGCTAACTCCGTAACCATGCTACTAGTAGCGACTGCCGCTCCACACCCAAAGGTCTGGAACTTAATATCCGTAATGCGCTCGTCACCATCTACCTTAATATAGATGCGCATAATATCACCGCAGTTAATGTTACCTACTTCGCCCACCCCGTCGGCATTTTCCATCGTGCCTACGTTGCGGGGGTTCTGAAAATGCTCCAAAACCTTCTCGTTATATACACTCATTATTAAGTCCTCCTTTTAGCACTTTCCGCTCTCCGCTGTTATGTCCTGACGGGGATACTGTACCTCTGGCTGTACAGCGGTGACATTTTTCTCAGCCGCTCTATTATCTCCGGCAATACGCTCAACACGTAATCAACTTCTTCTTCTGTATTGTCATGTCCTAGAGTTAACCTCAGGCTGCCATGGGCTTCCTCATGACTGAGCCCCATTGCTAACAGTACATGAGAGGGATCGAGCGATCCCGATGTGCAGGCCGATCCGCTAGAGACGGCTACACCCTTCATGTCCAGGCTAAGAATCAGAGACTCCCCTTCTACATAGCGAATGCTGACGTTAACATTGCCGGACAAGCGCTGCTCCGGATGCCCGTTTAGCTTAACCTCAGGTATAGCAAGCAGTCCGGCTATCAGTCTATGGCGCAGCATCCGGATTTTGCTTTGCTTCTCTACCAAGTTGGTCGTGGCTAGCTCAATGGCCTTACCCAGACCGACGATGCTAGCATGGTTTTCGGTACCCGGCCTATACTTTCTCTCCTGGCCGCCCCCGTGAGTTACGGGTTTAATTTTAGTGCCCTTGCGTATATACAGGACGCCGATACCCTTAGGACCATAAAATTTATGAGCCGAGAGTGATAGCAAATCGACGTTAAGCTCATTGACATCAACTGGGATACTCCCGATGGACTGTACTGCATCGGTATGAAAAGTAATACCATGGGCTCTAGCGATCTTACCAATCTCCGCAATAGGCTGAACCGTGCCCATCTCGTTGTTCGCATGCATTATAGTTATAAGAATGGTGTCCGGACGGATGGCAGCTAGAACGTCCGCTGGTGTAACTAGGCCGTACTCATCCACCGGTAGATAAGTAACTTCAAACCCCTGGGTCCCTAAAAACCCACAGGTATCAATGACAGCATGATGCTCAATGGCACTGGTAACGATGTGCTTACCTTTGTCTTGCTTAGCCAGCACTATTCCTTGAATAGCAAGATTATCAGCTTCTGTACCCCCAGAGGTAAACACTATCTCCCGCACGTCAGCCCCTATGGCCTTGGCTACTTTTTCGCGGGCCTCATCTACAGCCTTGCGGGCTTCGCGACCAAAACCATGAACACTAGAGGGGTTGCCAAAGTTATTATGAAAGTATGGCAGCATGGCAGCAATTACTTCGGGGTTAACCGGGGTAGTAGCTGCGTGATCTAAATAAATCCTACGCATTAAAATCAACCTCCTTTAGCGGCTCTTCTCTCGAGCCCAATTAGCTAAATCAGCCAAGGTAGTTCCATCTAACACTTGACTCATACTCTCGGATACCCTCGCCCACAGCGCCCTAGTAGCGCACACATGGGCCCTTTGACAGGCGCCATCATGGTCGCAATCGACTAGTACAATCGGACCCTCTACAGCACGGACAATGTCACCAGAAGTGATCTCCTCAGCAGGCCTATTCAGAACGTAGCCCCCCCGCGCACCTCTCAGACCGGTAACCAAATCATCTTTGCGCAAATCCATAAAAATCTGTTCTAAGTACTGTTCTGAGATGTCCTCGATCTCAGCTATATAGCGTAACGGCACCGGACCCGTGCTGTCGTGTAATGCTACCACAACCATAGCTCGGACCGCGTATTGGCCTTTTGTTGAAAGTCTCATAAAATACCCCCTTATATCCGACTAAATTACTCAGTATTAAGATTATAAAAAAGCCGAGTATTTTCCTCGGGTTAATTGTACGCCCACCGGTCTAATATGTCAACGTATATTGGGGGGAAAATGTAGGGGAAAATTAGCGGGCATCCGGGAGGACGAGGGAGGGAAACGGTACCACTGAACGAGACCTGATTTAAAGCTGATTTACACTGATACGGGGAAAGTACAAGCTCCTTCTGCCTTCGGCATTTTCCCCATCACGACGCGTTCTTTGCCTGCTAGGTCGAGGATTAGGGTTATGTCGATAAGCCCAGCCTGGGCGAATAACTGCATTACATCTTGGCCCTGTCCGTGGCCGATTTCTACCGCCACGAGACCCCCAGGGGCCAGGTGTTGCCCGAGCCCATCTGCAATACGCCTATAAAACTCTAACCCATCTGCCCCGCCGTCTAAGGCTCCAATAGGTTCATTCTGGACATCCCTACTTAGTGTAGGTATAGCAGCCGTTTCGATATACGGCGGATTAGAGACTATAACATCAAAAATGTCACCTTGTAGAGCAGAGCACAAGTCCCCTTGCTTAAACTCCACCCGGTTGGCCACACCTACTTTATGTGCATTCTGTTTAGCTACCCCTAACGCCTGCAGCGAAATATCCGTCGCCACCACCCTAGCCTGCGGTAGTTCTGCAGCCAGGGTTAGACCGATGCAACCAGAACCTGTGCACAGGTCGAGGAGGCGTAAGCGATCTGGAAACTGAGAACCGCTTGCCTTTGTGTAGGGGCACGACAGTGTCGTGCCCCTACACAAAGGCAACATCTTACTCAACACTTCCTCCACCAGCACCTCCGTCTCAGGTCTGGGGATTAATACATCGGGGGTCACTATAAACTCCCGCCCATAAAACTCCTGCTTGCCAAGGATATACTGCACGGGCATACCTAAAGAGCGCCTACGGATTGCGTCCCGAAAGCGCTCAGTGTCGAGATGCGTTACTTGTAACTCCGGGTAGGTCATAAACTTAGCCCGAGTCACCTCGACAATACCCCGCAGGAGTAGCTCTGCTTGCCACCGGGAGTCCTCAAGGCCCGCAGCTGCAAGCTCCGCAGTACCCCACTGCCATAAAGAATGAAGGGACATGGTAAACCTCGTTCCTAGCTCCTCGTTCCTAGCTCTTCGTTACGAGGAACAAGGAACGTATCTCCCCAAATAATGCATATCACGCCCGTTGCAGTTTATCCATCTGGTCAGCAGTCGTCAGAGCATCAATAAGTTCGTTGAGGTCACCGTCAAGAATCGCCTCTAATCGGTGAGTAGTAAAGCTAATGCGATGATCCGATACACGACTCTGCGAAAAATTAAAAGTACGAATACGCTCACTGCGATCACCAGTACCCACTTGTCCGCGGCGGTTTTCGGACATCTCGGCATCGCGCTTGGCTTGCTCCAAGTCGAACAGCCTAGCACGGAGTACGCGCATGGCCTTCTCACGATTCTTTATCTGCGACTTTTCATCCTGCATATTCACCACTACACCCGAGGGTATGTGTGTCAGACGTACAGCGGAGTAAGTTGTATTTACAGACTGCCCACCTGGGCCACTGGAGCAGAAAGTATCGATACGGAGGTCATTTTGATCGATCTCGATGTCTACCTCTTCGGCTTCGGGCAGAACCGCCACAGTGGCGGTAGAAGTATGAATACGCCCGCTAGCTTCAGTCAGCGGAACGCGTTGCACGCGGTGAGCGCCACTCTCAAACTTTAGCTTGCTATAGGCGCCCTTGCCCTCAACCATAAAGATTACTTCTCTATAGCCACCCAAGTCGCTAGGTGATGCGGACATAACCTCGGTCTTCCAACCTTGGCGCTCCGCGTAACGGGTGTACATGCGGAATAAATCCGCAGCAAACAAAGCGGCTTCGTTGCCGCCTGTGCCGGCACGCACTTCTAAGATCACGTTCTTGTCGTCTTTAGGATCTTTGGGGAGCAGCAGAACCTTTATCTCTTCTTCTATCTTCTCGATTTGTTCTTCCAGTTCATCTACCTCAAGCTCTAGCATCTCCCTATAATCGGGGTCATTCTGCCCCGATAGGGCCTGCTTAGACTGTTCATGCTCCTGCAGAGTCTTCTCGTACCTGTTAAAAGCATTAACAAGGGTAGTTAAGCTGGCCTGCTCTTTAATGTAAGCACGCCATTCGTTTTGTCTGGCAATTACGTTAGGGTCACTGACGAGATCTGTAAGCAGCTCGTAACGGTTTTTAATTAATCTTAATTTTTCAAGCATTGGTAAACACCTCAGTTAGAAATGTGGATATGAATGGAGGGCAACGCAGTTGTGCCCCTTGTATGATAGACCACTTATCAGTGTAAATCGGGGCTCTGATCAGTGACTCTCAGTGGTGCCGATTTCTCAGCCCTAGTTCCTCTGCCTCGTCCTCAAGCTCTCGCACCCCTTTAAGCGCAGCAATCGCCACTTCGATCTGTCCATCATCCGGTTCGCGGGTTGTAGCCGTTTGCAACAATAAACCCGGCCAGATTATAATTCCCCACAAAGGGCTCTTGCCTCTAGCTGCCGCCTTAATCACCTCATATGCTATACCCGCGACAATTGGCAGCAGTAGCAAGCGCGTTATAATGCGTACTACCATGTTAGGCCAACCAAACAGCGAAAACACGAGGATGCTGGTGATCATTACTATCAGCAGAAATGCTGTACCGCAGCGCGGGTGCAAACACGAATTGCTGCGCACGTTTTCTACCAGCAGCTCTTGATCGGCCTCATAACTAAAGATCGCCTTGTGTTCTGCACCGTGGTACTGATATAAGCGCCGCATATCCGGCATGGCCGAGATGGCAACAATATATATAAGGAAGATAGTCAATCGGACGGCACCCTCAAGTAGATTTTTCACGATAGGCGCAACGTTAACTACCCCTAAGAGGCGAATTAACACCGTTGGTAGAATCATAAATAAGCCCACCGCTATGGCAAGTCCTGCGAACATCGTTAAACCTAGTGTGCCCTTACTAAGTTGCATATCCTCGTCACCCGACTCATTAGCCGAGTACATAAGGGCATCTAGCCCTATAACTAATGTATCGACAAAGGCCGCGGTTCCGCGCAGAACTGGCCATTTTAGGATCTTCCAGCGCGATGATAAAGTTGCTGGTCGCTTCTTGCAGATGCTAATAGTTCCGTCGGGCTTCCTTACTGCCATGCACAGACCTTTGGGGCCACGCATCATTACGCCTTCCATAATAGCCTGTCCACCCACAGTCTTATCTGCCATCCTGCAACCTCCTTACGCACAAGAAGCAGAGCGCTTGCTCTGCTTCACCGTGTCCCTATTTAGTCTCAGCCAGACCGTATTTCTTCTTGAAACGATCTACACGTCCGCCTATCTCAGCAAACTTTTGCTTACCGGTATAGAAAGGATGGCATTTGGAACAAAGCTCAACGCGGAGTTGTTTCTTGACAGAACCTGTCTCGAAGGTCTCGCCGCACTGGCAGGTTGCTAGCGACGTATTATAATTTGGATGTATTTTCTCCTTCACGCTGGTTCACCTCTTTTCTGGCACTACTCAGCTATTATATCATGTGGAAATTGGTGTGGGCAAGTAAGATTTGAATTGAGTGGGATTTTGTCGCTTGTCCCTTGTCTCTTGTAGAGTGGCCGTCAGCCGTTAGCGCTTTCCGCCTTCCGCTTGCCGCTTTCTAAGAGCGCCCCGCACACTATGTTCCATGCGCCATGTGCTATGTGCTCATTTGTTCTATCACTCACTATGACATAATATTCTGAATTATAAAGTATTTTTTAGTATTTTTCTGTAGGATATTGTAGGGCGCTTATTATAATATGATTACTTAGGAGCAAAAAAAGGAGGAACGATTCTGTGAAGCTGGCGACGCGTATTTTTATTGGTCTCATTTTAGGTATTGTTGTCGGTCTAATCTTTAATCTGGCTGTGGGCGCGGAAACTGGTTTAGTCAAAAACCTACTCACCTATCTTATCTCTCCTGTGGGCGATGCCTTCATTCGTGCAATTCGTATGATCGTCGTACCGCTGGTCTTGGCCAGCATCGTAGTTGGTACTGCTAGCCTTGGTGACATTCGAAAGGTAGGCCGCATTGGTGGCAAAACCATCGCCTTCTATCTCATCACCACTGCCATGGCAGTAATACTCGGGCTATTACTTGCCAGCGTCTTCACCCCTGGCGTCGGCACCACTATCAAGACAGAGGGCGTCACTTACACCGCCGCCAAAGCGCCCCCATTTATGACTACCATCCTTAATATGATACCCGTTAACCCTGTCGATGCCCTCGCTCGTGCAGATATGCTGCAAATCATCGTCTTCGCCATCCTCTTGGGCATCGCGATATCCTTAGTAGGAGAGCCCGCTAAGGCGCTTCTCAAAGTAATCGAAGGCCTCAACGAAGCCATGATGAAACTGACCATGTTCGTAATGGAAGCAGCTCCATATGCAGTCTTCTGCTTAATGACTAGAACTGTCACAAACCAAGGTGCTGCTATACTAATGCCTCTGGCCAAATACATCATAATCATTTATGTGGGCTTAATCATTCACGCCATAGTTGTATACGGTGGTATTGCCAAGATCTTTGGCAAGGTCAGCCCCATAGACTTCTTTAAGAGAGTATCCCCAGCCATGCTCCTCGCTTACAGCAGTGCTTCTTCCGCTGCCACCCTGCCACTCACCATTGAATGCGGCGAGAAAAACCTCGGCATTAAACGCGAGGTCTGTGCCTTTACCCTACCGCTCGGCGCCACCATCAACATGGATGGCACAGCGCTCTATCATGGTGTTTCTGCCCTGTTCTTAGCCCAGCTACTCGGCGTGGACCTATCAATTGGTCAAATGGTAACCATCGTTCTTTCAGCTACTTTGGCCTCAATTGGTACCGCTGGTGTTCCGGGCGCTGGCATGATCATGCTAGCCATGGTGCTTGAGTCCGTAGGATTACCGGTATCGGCTATCGGCATCATCATGGGCGTAGACCGTCTCATCGATATGGGCCGTACCTGCATGAACGTTACCGGCGACCTCGCTTGCACCCTAGCTATCGCCAGAGGCGAGAATGCCATAGATTACCCCACAACAATCGCCATCCATTCTAAGGGCAGGCCGGCGTAAGGCGAGCCAGTAGAAAGATTGCTTCGGGTCAAGAAGGCGTGGGGATAACCCCACGCCTTCTTGTTGTAGCGCCGACTAGGACAGCACGGCAAGCCTGATTATCCGGCTTCTACGTACCGTTCCCCTTTTCGGTTCGTTACCTTCCATTCGACATTTTCCCGGGAAATTTATATTACCCACGCACGAAAGTCAGCATACTATGCAAGTTTATGCTGAATGTTGTCAAAATCCCCTTTACTTTTGCATTTAAGCGCAACTGCACCCCTCCCCGCCAGGCCGCCTACATCTAAACAGCCCTCCTATTTACTAACTAGTATACTATGGTATACAATAATCTTAAAATGTTGTATAGGAGGGTTATTTCCATGAGTTTTCTTGAAGACACTCAAGTACTGCAGGTGCTGCGCGGGTTTAACCCTTGGTGGCAGACAGGCGTTGTGAGCACCGAATGCGCCAGGTCCTTCCGTCGCTCCGCCTTTGTTAGGGCCTTCACATGGCTTAACAACGATTCTATTCGCCGGACAGTGCTACTAACCGGTGCACGCCGGGTGGGTAAGACCACCATCCTGTATCAGCTCGCTCAGGAGACAATACAGACAAGTCTGCAAGCCCACCAAGTACTATACATATCCTTCGATCATCCTATGCTCAAGATGCTACCCATGAATCGCATTATGGAGATCTACCGTGCCAACATCCTCGGCGGCAGCGAGTCAGCGCTGCTATTGCTGGATGAGATAAATCATGCTGAAGACTGGAGCACCTGGCTCAAGTACCTCACTGATTACTCACCCCAATACAAAGTGGTGGCGACAGGCTCCGTAGCGGCTACGGTTGGCTCGGGGGAGGGAGACACGGGCACAGGGCGCAGGGTAGAGATAGTCGTACCCACCCTCTCTTTCTACGAGTACTTGGGGGTGCGCGGGCAGGGGCCCCTACCCCTGCCCGGCGGGATTAGTTTGTCTACCCTACCTAGCCTGCCGCGAGAGCAGCAACAACAAGCCCTAGCCCTTTTTTCGGCGCTTGAACCCTTCTTTTCGCGTTACCTACTAGTAGGCGGCTTCCCCGAGACAGCTACACTCAACGATACGCAGCTAGCCCAGCAGCTCCTACGCGAAGACTGCCTAGACAGAGTCCTCAAGCGCGATATGGCGACACTCTTTGGAGTACGAAACGTACTAGACCTCGAGAAGGTCTTTGTATATCTCAGCCTCAACTCCGGGCAACTCATTGGGCAAGATAGCGTGGCGCGCGAGCTTAATATCTCTCGCATCACGCTTAATAGCCACCTTCAGAGCTTAGAACGCGCCTACCTCACCCTTACCTCACCCCCTCTTGACCATAAGGGCAACCGCATCCCGAAATCTAGGGCCAAGGTTTACGTTGCCGATGCAGCCTTACGCAATGCCGTATTGCTTAAATGGGAAGATGCCCTTACTGATGCCAGCTATCTAGAGAGCCTAGTAGAAGCAGCGGTGCTTTCTCACCTTGCAGGGCATTTCGAGAGACTGCGGCCTACCCTAGGGCACTGGAAGTCAATCAGGACGAGCCGCGAGCTAAGTACCGTGGCCTTTGTACCCGGCAGAGCACTAGTGGCCGCCCAGGTGAAATACCGCGACAGGCCAGATATACTCGGCAGCGACCCGCTGCTAGAGTTTTTAGAGCTGCGGCCCGAATGCCAAGGGTTCTTTGTTACTAAGTCTAGCCGAGACTATGGGCCTTTTGCTAATTCGAGCAGGATGTTCAGAATCCCAGCGTTTATGTTCCTTTATTTGCTGGGATAAGTTACCTAACAAGCACGCCAGCCTTGCGCACAGCCTCGACCAGGGTGAGCATGCCGAGTATTTCGCCCTGGGCTTTGGGCATAAGGTTTAGATACACATCCGGATCTATGTTGAGATTTCTAAACTGTACCTGGTTGACGTTAGTCTCTTCAATAAACTTGAGCAGCGCCTCTACTTCTTCCTCCCGATCTGATACCCCGGGTAAGACTAAGAGGTTAATAGATACGAATACACCCTGCTCGCGAGCGTATTTTACTGAGCGAACGACATCGGCGAAGCTATACCCCTGCTGGCGGTAATACGTGTTATATCCCTCCTGGCGTGGCGTGTTAAGACTTACCCGCAGCGAGTCTATGCCTGCATCCACCACAGCCTTAACACCAGCAAAATTACCGGCGTTGGTATTGGCGTTGATGCGGCCCTGTTTGGTTGAGGAGCGCACAGTACCAATGATTTCTGCGGCCAGCTCCCCTTGTACTAGCGGCTCGCCTTCGCAGCCCTGACCAAAACTCACCATATCGCCACCGCCAGTGAGATGCTTGACAGCGAGAGTTGCTACCTCTTCAACTGTCGGCAGAAAGTCGATGCGGTTCTGCGGGGACGGACAGCACTCGGAGGGCTGAAGGGAAATGCACCCCACGCAGTTGGCATTACACACGGGGGATAGGGGTAGTCCTGCTTCGAAACGGCGGTATATTATGTTTTGCGCTGTAAAGCAACCATATTCCAGCGAACAATGGGCCAACTGGGCTAATACCCTATTGCCCGCAAACTCATTCTTGCGCTCCTCTACTAAGGACTCTAGGTTATATGTATTAAAGAGCGCTGGATCCCAGCGGTACAGGTCTGCGGTGTCAGCCACAGCACTAGCCGCAACCCAAAATTGCCCCTCGCGCCAAGCTACAGAAGCGTAGCCGAACAGGGGCAGGACCTCTTGGACCCGCTTGTAGGCGGGGAGCAAAGTGCGAAGATATCCCTGCGGCAGCAGGGCAGCTACTGTCTGCGCGCCGCTGCGAGGGTAGAGCACGATGTTGCCTTGATCATCGAGAGCAACCGGAGCGCGCCCCGGCAGTACTACCAGGCTAGAACCCTTTGGCATTGGTATAAATTCTTCGGCCGTGGGCTCGATCAGGAGAGATCCCGTGCGGCTGACGGCGCCGTACTGCGGATCGTCGTAGACGAGACCGTTTTTGTCGGCGTAGACGAGGGTGAACATCGAGAGACCTCCTTTGAAACTAAAATCAAAAACCCAATAAGAAAACCGGGCCAATAATAGCCCTAGGTCCACATGCCATTGGATTAGCTTTTTAAGTTTTGGTTACAATTTGCAGTAACTTTCTTTAAAAGTATAGCACAAAAAAGCGGCCCGGAGGCCGCTCTGGCTATCGCCTGGGAAGATACTTGAGGGGGTCCATGAACTTGCTATTCATCCGCACCTCAAGGTGCACATGCGGCCCGGTGGAATTCCCGGTGCTACCGACCCTAGCTATGACCTGCCCCTGCACCACGCGATCACCTGCCTTAGCGAGGAGTTTCGAGGCATGTGCGTAGAGGGTCTTGTAACCTTCACCATGATCGATAATAACCGCATACCCATAACCGCCCATCCAACCTGCTGAATCTACTCTACCTGCTCTGGCTGCCTTTATGTCCTTACCAGTCGGGGCAGCTATGTCAAGCCCGCTATGACGTGAGGCCCCCCGAAGTTCACCAAAGAAAGAGCTGATTGACCCTGTGAGTGGCCATATATAGCCAGCGGAGCTCACCGCACTGCGTGAAGCCAGTGCCCCGGTGGATGCCGAAGGAATGTTAAGCACTTGCCCGATTTTCAACCTGTTGATGTCCGGTAGGTCGTTTGATTGGATTATCGCCGAAACAGTTACTCCATACTTTGCGGCGATGTAAGAAAGATTCTCGCCGTTGCGTACCGTGTGGCTTACTGGTAAAGGTGGTTCTGCGGCGAGAAGCAGTTTCTGCCCGGGACGGATCATGTCCAGATTAGTAATCCCGTTCAAGGCCGATAACTGTGCCACAGTAAGCTTGTACTTATTAGCGATGCCGGAGAGCGTCTCTCCGGAAGTGACCACATGCGTTAGCGTAGGTCCGCCCACTGCCGTGGGAGCTGGCGTAGTTGTGGCTGCAGGCTGTACGGCAGTGCCCGCTGACGCAACCACTAACTTGGGCATCTCGGGCATACTAGCTGCAGGGTTATCTTTAACAGGAGCTGCTTTGGGCACCACGAGTGGTTCTTGCTGCGGTGGCTTTCCACCGAGGGATAGTTGGTCTGCGACTAGGTAGGCTATGCGGTATTCGGGGGCTATGGCGCCGATGGGTAGGGTGCTCATGGCGGCCACGAAGATGGAGAAGGCTAGGGCCTTACGCAGATATGAAATGAATGTTGACACAGATTTTCACCTCGCCTTTTGTTACGGGCAAGTTCTCTTGTATTCTTGCCGCATTAAACGAGGTCTATGCAAACAGCTTTTTTCTTTTCGTGTTTTATGAGAAGTGCTATGCTGTAGCAGAAGACTGCTGTGCCCCCGAAGACATCGTGGTTTACCACGATGCACAAGCCTAGAAGCTGGCGGCTGGCGGCTAACGGGCGGCAATCCCCAAGCGACAAGCGACATGATATGAGGTGTTATTTAATGAAAGTTCTACACTTTGGCAGCTATTGGATGGGTGGCAACGATATTGTGGCCTTGATGGCCAAGGATTTGAAGGGCGTAACGGAGGCAAAGATTGTTGATACAGAGCTTTATACCGGTAGACCATCGCCCTGGTTACACAAAGATAGTGATCCCGAGCACCAGGCGGTAAACTGGATAAACGACGATAAGATGCTGGAATTAATGGCGAACTATACGCCTGACGCCGTAGTGTGTAACGCCGGCGGCATGAGTCTAACACCCGATATGCATAGAGAGTTACGCAGGCGTGGAATTGTTACCGTCGGGATTGCTCTATCTGACCCAGACGTCTTTGCTGCGCAAGGCCAGCATTACGCTAGTCTTTTTGACCTCTATTATACCAACGCTGAGGTGTCGATAGCCCAGTATGAAGCCATCGGCGTGAAAGCACGGCTGCTGCCATTTGCGGCCTCGCCCGAGTTTCATAGACCTATGCCTAGTGTGAAGAAGATTTATGACGTGATTATTGTCGGCCACCCCCGCGCAGATAGACTGGCGGCTGTAAAGGAGTTAGATAAGCATTTTAACGTAGGCCTATACGGCAAGGGGTGGAAACGGTGGGGCCTCATTCCCCGCAGTAGACAGGTAAACGGAGTGGAGCATGTAAAGGCGCTGAACACCGGCAGGGCCTATATTTCGTTCTCTAAGACTGTGGCTGGATTTATAAATGTGAAGGTTGGGCTGTTTGAGGCTGTGGCTTGCGGAACCGCGGTGTTTACGGAGGAATTCCCGGAGATGGAGAAGTACTTTGAGTACGGTACGGAGATAGTTGGTTACAGTTCGCTCGAAGAGCTAGTGCATAAGCTGAAGAATTACCTGCCTCATCCTAGTAAGCTAACTACCTTAGCAGAAAATGCGCGGGCGCGGCTCCTGCGCGACCACACCTGGGTTCAGCGGTGGGAGCAGGTGTTGGGGGATGTGGAGGTAAGGAGGAGAGGAACGAGGAGGTAAACGGTATCACTGACCGAGTCAAAATCAGTGGCACCGTAGCCCAACCGTAGCTCTTCTTAGGTTGGTAGCCTTACTTCGAACACCGCACCGTTTTCATTACGCACACTCACGCTGCCGCCGTGGCGTTCAACAATGGCCTTGACGATAGCCAGACCTAGGCCTGTTTGGCCGCTGCTACCTTTAGTAAAGCGATCAAAGACTTTTTCCATTAACTGCGGTTCGATTCCTGGGCCGTCATCACGCACTTCGAACAAAAGTGCGTTTGCTTCCCTCGCCACAGCTAGACGGATTGTGGACTTAGCGTATCTTGCGCCATTAGCGATCAAGTTAGTAAACGAACGCACCAGCTTGTCAAAGTCGCCTGTGATTGTAATGTCTGGCATCTGCCCGCACTCTAGCACAAGATTTGCATCCAGCAGTATGCCACGCGTTGACTCCTCCATAGCCTGAACTAAGTCACCCACCCTAATACTTTCTTCGTTGAAGGCCTCGGCCTTAGAGGTCAGTTTGGAGAGGTAAATCATGTCATCGACTAATTTGCGCATGCGCACTGTCTCTCGCCCAATTACCTCTAAGCAGTGGGTAGCTTCATTGCCTACATAGACGCCGTCGCGCAGAGCTTCGGCGTAACCCTGGATATTCATGAGCGGTGTCTTAAGCTCATGCGAAGCATTCTGCACAAATTGTCGCTGAGCTTGCTCACCGGCCTGCAGCTGCCCAGCCATGGAACGCAACGAGGCGCTGAGCTCAGCTATTTCGTCGTCACCCGAGATTGTAGGTACAGCCTGAAAATCTCCGGCCGCAATACCATGTGCCGCCTGGTTAAGCTGCTGCAGCGGTAACGAAATCTTCCTAGTCCAAATGCCTCCAAGCATCGAGCTAATGAGCGCTACTACTACCGAAACAGGCACCAAAATAGACATGATGCCGCGAGTGATGGCAGCAAGGTCCTGCAGCTGCGTTACGGCTAGTATATACCCCGCCTTGGTCCCCCCCCGCTGTACCGCGGCAAGGGCAAACACGTGCTGGCTATCCTGTAAACGCGAACGTTCACTACGGCTCAAACGCGAGGAGTCTTTCAGAGGGACATCAAGCAGTCCCCCGGGCTGAAAATGGCGCAAGGTGCTGGCTACTACCCGTCCGGATGTATTGAGCAGCACTATATCCATGCCCACAGACCTACTAGCAGTGCGGATCCTAATGGCGTTTTGTATTGGGTCGGACATATCGATGGTTTGCGCCAGCAACGTAGCCGCCTCGTAGAGCTCATCTTGTGTGGTACGAATGACGTGGTGCTTGAGCAAGTAGTTAGAGCTAAAGGCCAGCAACAAGCAAGCAAACAGGGCAAATACCGTATTGTACCAGGAGATGCGACGAGCGAGCTTAAAATCACCCATCAATCCGATACCCATAGCCCCATACAGTCTTAATCTCGATAGTCGATACGCCGTCTAATTTCTTGCGGATGCGGCGAATTAGATCATCTACCGAACGGCTATCGCCTACATAGGCATAGCCCCACACCGCAGTAACCATTTGCTCACGTGTAAAAGCGCGGCCGACATTATCTATCAGGTAGAGCAGGAGTTCAAACTCTTTGTTTGTGAAATCTAGAGTATACTGTCCACAGCGCACTAGCCTTGCGGCTGAATCAATAGTGAGATCCTTAAAGGGTTTGAGCCCGCTCACCGCCACTGACTGCTGTTGGTCTACGCGGCGAAAGATAGCCCGTATGCGCGCCAAGAGCTCGCGGGGGCTAAAGGGTTTGACCAAGTAATCATCGCCGCCCAGCTCAATCCCTAGGATTCGGTCAAATTCCTCGCTGCGAGCAGAAACAAAAATAATCGGCGTCTCGTATTTGGCCCGGATGCGTTTGCATAGCTCTAGGCCATCAATACCCGGCAGCATAATATCTAAGACTATTAAGTCAGCACCATTGACCTGCAAGGCTTCAAGCACGCCTTCGCCGCTGGCATGCAAATAGACCTTGTAGCCCTCGTGCTCAAGGTAACGGCCCAAAAGCTCGCGTACGTTTTGCTCATCCTCCACCACGTGAATACTACGCATATAATCCCTCTCTCTAGGGGTGGGAGTTCGACCCAGGGCACAACATGTTGTGCCCCTACAATCGGGGTTTGGTGTAGGGGCACGGCATCGTGCCCTGGGCGCAACCCTACAACGCCTGGCGGGCACAACATGTTGTGCCCCTACAATCGGGCGCATGATGCCCCTACAATCGGGCTACTCTTTATCTCCCGAACCTCTTTAGGATACCCTTAAGACGCATCATGGGGCGTTTAATACCACGGTCAGGGCGCAATTCGCGGAGCTCCTCTAAATTCTCTGCCGCTTCGATTTTAGTACGAATCTCGGCCGCATTTTCTAAAACTGCTTCGGCGCGCTTAAGCATGTTCTCCGCCATCTTGTCGGCGTTCTTCTCAATGTGAGCTGTCCTATACTCTTGCTTAGCGTTGGCCTTGTTGAGCCACTTGGCCGCGAGTTCCTGATCTGTAGCCTCAGCCGCCCTTTGTTGCGCTAGCTCCAGAGCCTTAGCCTGCGACTCATCAGCCTTAGTCTTAATGTACTCTAGCAGGTTGTCCTTATTAGCAAGGACCTCTTCTGCCTTGGCTACTAGGGCCTCGTGGCGTTCGAGGAGTTTAGCCTTGAGGGTTGCGAGGCCTTCTTCTGTCAGAGCCTGCCCGGATGAAGCTAGCGCACCCTGCGCTATCAGACAGAACAACACTGTAAAAACAAGAATCTTCTTAAACATTGAACCACTCCTTTTCGAAGGGAAGACTATTTTGGATTCTGCTCCCCTGCTACTCTTAGTTTACCCGCAAGCTATCGCAAGAGTGGGAGAGGAGTGTGAAAAAAGTGTGAAATAGCCGCCTGCTAAGTGCCATGTGCCACGTACCGGCCCTACTAGCACCCCCGCTTTACAAACGTCTTCCTATCGAGCATATGCGTGGCTTCGACGAGGCGGATGGTGCCGGTTTTGCTGCGCATGACAATGGAATGGGTTGAGGCTTTTCCGCCAAAGTAGCGCACTCCACGCAGGAGATCTCCATCAGTAATACCTGTGGCAGCGAAAATAACGTCGTTACTACTTACCAAATCGTTGAGGGTAAGCACTAAGCCTATATCCTTTAAGCCCATAGCTAGGGCGCGTTCTGCCTCCAGAGGCGAACCTGGTACTAACCTGGCCTGCATTTCGCCGCCTAGGCATTTGAGCGCAGCTGCTGCCAGCACACCCTCCGGCGCACCGCCAATGCCGAGCAGCATATCAACACCGCTCTCGCCAAAGGCAGTAGCCACAGCAGGTGCCACATCACCATCGGTGATAAGTTTAATGCGCGCACCGGCTTCCCGTACTTCACGGATGATTCTGGCGTGGCGGTCGCGGTCTAAAATTACCACCGTCAGGTCCTCAATACGGCGCCCCTTAGCCCGCGCTACACGCGCCAAGTTGTCTTTAATCGGGGCGTCGAAATCAATACAACCCCTGGCCTCAGGACCTACAGCTATTTTATCCATATACATATCGGGTGCGTGTAGTAGCCCCCCCTTTTCTGCCACTGCCAATACAGCGATGGCATTGGGCAATCCTTTGGCTACAAGACTAGTACCTTCTAGCGGGTCAACCGCAATGTCTACCTCCGGAAAATCTGCTCCACCCACGCGCTCACCAATATAGAGCATCGGGGCCTCATCCATCTCCCCTTCGCCAATAACAACGGTACCCTTAATTTGCACCGTATCCAACATCGCCCGCATGGCGTCAACCGCAGCGGCATCTGCCGCT
Source organism: Bacillota bacterium (assembly GCA_009773495.1). Lineage (GTDB taxonomy): Bacteria > Bacillota > UBA994 > UBA994 > UBA994 > WSXW01. The sequence continues at coordinate 111,032 of WSXW01000008.1, read as the reverse complement.
TCCTTCTGCCCCCGACCCATCAGGCGGCCGGAGGCGATGGCGGCGGCTTCCGTTACTCTCACAAACTCTAAAGCCAATTCTCTTTCCATAATCTCACCCCTTATCTGGTTGGTTCTCAGTTCTCGGTGCTCGGATCCCAGCACTCGTAGTCCTAGGCTTCTGCTGCATCCCCGTCTTTCGTTCTATACTAATGATGCAATAAGGCCGTTTAGCATACGCCCAATCTGGTTGCAGTGTTTGTAACAAGCGAATACAGGGTCTCGGTCAAGATAACCCAAGTCGATAGAAAGAATAAGACAACTGTGCAACTCCAGTAGAGAACCTCGGGACATAAAAAGAAAGTGGCGGAAGTCCTTCCGTGTAAACCTACCTTGCCCTTCAGCGATGTTTGACATCACTGATACAGCGGCTCTACGCATCTGCTATGCCAAAGAGTACTGTTCCCTATTGGGGAACTGTTCTGTCAAGTTATATACTTCCTTAGCCATTATCCTGACCTGCTGCCACACCTTCAACTGCACAAATCCTTTGGGCATATGAGATCACACCCCTTTTCTGGGCACTGAGAACTGAGAACTAAAGTCTACTTACTCACTTTCTTCCAATCATCCATAAATCTCTCTATCCCACTCGTCGTCAACGGATGACTTATCATCTGCTGCACTACCTTGTACGGCACCGTAGCGATATGCGCGCCAGCGAGGGCTGCTTCGTGCACGTGTTGTGGGTGGCGGATGGAGGCGGCAATTATCTCAGTAGGGAGGTCGTGGATGGCGAAGATATCAGCAATGTCTTCGACTACCTTCATGCCGGGGCTGGAGATATCGTCTAAGCGCCCGACAAAGGGAGATACGTAGCTAGCGCCAGCGCGGGCAGCGAGGAGGGCTTGGTTGGCAGAGAAAATTAAAGTCACGTTGGTCTTAATGCCTTCTTTAGTGAGGGTAGCAACAGCTTCGAGCCCAGCTTCGGTCATGGGTATTTTAACGACAACATTAGGAGCAAGCGCGGCTAGCTCGCGGGCTTCGCGCAGCAGGCCCTCCACGTCTAGGCTGATCGCTTCTGCGCTCACAGGTCCGGGTGTGGTGGCGCAGATTTCCTTTACGGTAGGATGAAACTCCTTGCCCTCCTTGGCTATGAGGGTGGGGTTGGTGGTAACGCCGGCTATAACGCCGAGCTTTACTGCTTTGCGGATCTCGTCGACGTTAGCAGTGTCTAAGAAGAATTTCATGTGGGGGACCTCCTCGAAGTTAATAAAATCAAAAAAACCAACCAAAGGGGAACTGCTTTGGCTACCCCTAAACAGCCATGACAGCTACATGAGCCGACACTATCAGCTTCGCAGCTGTGGCAGCGACAACCTCTTCCACCGTGGTATCCGGAGCAATCTCTTTCAAGACCAATCCCGCCGGAATCACCTCAATCACCGCCATATCCGTAACAATCAGATCCACTTGCTCCTTCGCTGTGAGGGGCAGCGTGCACAACGGCAGGATTTTAGGGTTACCTTTAGCAGTGTGTTCCATAGCAATGATTACCCGCTTGGCTCCTACGGTCAAATCCATTGCTCCGCCCATACCTGGGACAATCTTGCCTGGCACCATCCAGTTAGCGAGGTTACCCTTTTCGTCTACCTCTAGTGCCCCTAATACCGTTAAATCCACGTGCCCACCGCGGATAATTGCAAACGAAGTAGCGGAGTCAAAACAGGCTCCGCCCGGGAGTATGGTTACCGGTTGGGCTCCGGCGTTAGTGATATCTGGGTCAATGTTATCCGGGCTCGGGGCCGGGCCTAAGCCCACAAAACCGTTCTCCGACTGGAACATTACATCGATACCCTCAGGCACAAAATTAGCCACAAAGGTCGGTATACCAATACCGAGGTTGACGACCATGCCATCGCTTAGCTCCATGGCCACGCGCCTGGCGATGCGCTCGCGCTTAATATCCTTACTCACAGCCAGAGCCCCCCTTTTTCACGAGGTAGGTCACAAAAAGCCCTGGGGTTACGACTTCGTCAGGATCTATCTCTCCTACCGCTACAATTTGCTCCACCTCAGCCACAACTACCTTAGCGGCCATAGCCATAAGAGGGTTAAAATTGCGTGCGGAACGGCGATATACCAGGTTGCCTTTTTCGTCAGCCTTATAAGCCCTAATAAGTGCATAGTCCGCATGTATAGGTAGTTCTAGTAAGTATTCCTTACCGTCTACAGTAATCTTCTGTTTTCCCTCTTCTATTACTGTGCCTACGCCGGTTGGCGTGAGTATCCCCCCAAGGCCGGCACCAGCAGCGCGAACCTGCTCCGCCAACGTACCCTGTGGTGCCAAGACTACCTCTGTCTCCCCAGCATTCATCTGCCGCCCCGTCTCGGGGTTAGTGCCGACGTGCGAGGCAATGACCTTTTTAATCTTCTTGGCGACGATTAAACGGCCGATACCCTTATCCGGGAAGCCAGTATCATTTCCGATTACGGTGAGATCCGTAGTGCCCTTCTCCAACACCTCTGTCACTAGCCCCTCTGGCGCACCTACCCCCAAGAACCCACCGATCATAACAGTCATTCCGTCTTTGAGTCCGGCGAGAGCTTCCTGTGCTATCCTTATTTTACCCTTCACTATTCCATCTCCCTTCTGACAACTCTAGAAATATCATGGCATGTCTAGCTATTACCTATTCTATGTTAAGGAGCGCATTCCTTGTAAGGCTACGCAAAAGTAAGTGAAAGCCAACCTAATGGTAGCGCCAAAGAAGTAGAGGCCCGGATTGCCCGGGCCTCTAGTAGTTACTCTTGTTCAGTTCGTATCTTCTACTTGTCTTTAGGAGCCTCGGCCTTGTCGTTTCCTATGGGCTTATCCACAGGGTTCTCTCCATTTTCAACTTTTATCACAGGTGACGTCCACATTTCCCAATGCTCTGGATTAGAAGCGTCACCAAGCGCCTTTAGTACCGACAATTTTACCACGTAAGAACCATTGGGTATCATCGATTCTTTGTTGCCCTTGGTAACAACTCCATTCCAGGCAAATGCAAAGAAGCCACCTGCGGTAGAGTTGCGGGGTAGGTATTTGTATTCAAAGGCCTGATGCATGTATTTGCCTGTTCCTGTCTCATAGACTTCGGCCTTGAACAGTTGAGGGTGATGGTCAAAGTGTACTAGGAAGTAAGGGATGTCTCCATTTGTGAAAGTGAAGGTGGCATCACCCTGCTTATAGTACGAACCACCTTCTAGGCTTGCCAACCACGGAAAGATATTAGCAGTGGGGGTAAGTACTATTCTCTTTTGGTAGTCGCCCTTATAGCCAGCGTAAGGTACGCGTAGGATCCTCTCGTCGCTACCAGTGAACACTAGGTACCCACCGTATAACGCACCCTCCGCCAGTCCAGGGGCCGTAACAGTTGCTTGTACAGTTGCCGTTGCACCAGCCGCAATAGTAATACTGGGCACACTGAATTCTACAGTGGCAAAGCCCGCTTGGGCGCTAACTAAGAAGGAGTTTGGACCGGTAGCGAGCGCGGGTGTGTGTGATAAGGTATAGGTGACGGCTGAAGGGCCATCGTTCTCAATGCTAATTGTACTTACCGACGGACCAAACTCGCTTTCCCCCAGAGCCAGTTTGGATGGCTCTATCTTGGTGGTAGCTAAGATTGCGTCTGTAATATTAATCATGCCGGCACCCTGGCGGTGAACCTGATCAAGATACCCTAGGCCAGGATTTCCTTGCCAGTTTTTAGGCTGGGCAGCATTCTGCAAAATCGTGCGGACAGCCTTGGCCGAAATTTCGGGTCTGGCCTGCAATAACAGTGCTGCCGCACCTGCTACATGAGGGGAAGACATTGAAGTGCCACTCAGAGTAGCATAGCCGCCAAGAGCCATGGGGTAAGCGGAGTAAATTTGGCCGCCGGGGGCACCTAGGTCGGGTTTCAGGCTGAGATCAGGTGCTAAACCATAGGAGCTGAAGGAAGAAATGCGACCGCCTGTAGCATTGGGTGAACTGACCATATTTTCGGTCCAGGTAATTCCTACAGTATGGCCTGCAGTAAACAGATCGTCGATTTGTTCACCTTCAACCTGAGAAATCATCACTACGGGGATAGTGATAGGAACAGCACCTGCCACAGTCGGGCTTACACTGCCTGGAGCGTTATTGTACAGCACCACCCCTCTGGCCCCTGCGTTTTGGGCATTGAGAGCCTTTTGATAAAAACTTACTGAACCGCGCCGTATCAGCGCGACTTTGTCGATTAAGCTGCCGGCAGGGAGAGGATTCGCTGCGTCAGCCAGTGAGGTTTTTGTACCAGTACGGGCCATAGCGAAAGTGCCCGACTTTGGTGGGGCTGGAGCGGCTGTAGCAGCTGTGTAACCCACGGCGTTCCCACCAGGAGAAACCGTGAAAGACGGCAAGTATACATGGCTGTTATCAAAGGAAGCTACACCAATAACGTCTTTGCCAACGCCAGGAGCACCCACAGCATACAAGCCGCTAGTGCCGCTATTGCCGATAGAGGCAACCACTACTACACCCTTTCTAACTAAGCGGTCGCTGGCCACAGCGGTGGGATATTGCGGCCACTGGAATGCAGCACCGATACTCATGTTAATTACATCCATATCATCAGCAAGAGCCCGCTCCATGGCTGCCAATATTACGTCAGCCGTGGTCGAACCCACGGTGCCAAATACCTTGTAGGCACCAAAGGTTACTTCTGGAGCTACCCCCTTTACTCTACCCTTCGCCCCCACAATTCCGGCCACATGGGTGCCATGGCCGGCCTTATCCATGGGGTCTAGTTTCGGTGCGGCGATGGGATTAAACGTAGCATTGGCAGGGTTTGCATCGAAGGCATCCCCCACAAAGTCATACCCTGTGTACACGCGGTACCCTGGGCCGAAGCCGCCGCCTAAATCCGGGTGAGTATAGTCAATACCGGTGTCAATTACGCCGACCTTAATTCCCTTGCCGGTAAACCCTAGTTCATTCTGTGCATAGTCCGCTCCAGTCATAGCAAGGGCCGTAAAAAGCTCTGGGGTTTCGGTAGGATAAACCGGAGGAAGAGAGAACAAGACCACAGGGTATAGGGCCTTGACCCCTGGAATCAGGGAGAGCTTGTCAACATCCTCGGGAGCAACACTCACAGAAAACCCGTTCCATAGGCTATCAAAGGCAAATCGTTCTTTGACCTTTAGCTTAGCGTCTTTCACCTGAGAGCGGAAAGCATCTTTTTCTTTACAAAGAGCTGTATAATTTCCGCCCTCTACTAACGGCGAGCCGGAGAGTTCAACAAACCACGCTACAGGGGTTTCGTCAATCATAGTACCGGACCACATGATCGGTGCGGGAGTCAGCGGCTGCAATGTGGGGTAGTTTCCTGCACCAGCAGTTACGGATACCAGCAACATCAGAACTACGAAGATGGCAAGCTTCTTTCTCACTGAACAAACCTCCTTATTTAGTTCAACTGCTATGCTGCTCCAATTCTTGCTGTTGATAGACTATACTGCCCTAATGTCAAATTTATGCCTGTACATCGGACAAGCAAAAAGACACCTGCGCCCGATAAAACACTGAGCCCTAGGAAGCAGTAGGCTCCGTCCCTACTGCTTTACTGCTTTATCCCAAGCATTCTGCGGGTTTCGTTGGGGGTGGCGACCTCGCGGCCGCACTCCTTTGCTATCCGCACAATGCGAGCTACCAATTCCGCATTGCTCTTAGCTAGAACTCCGCGTGAGTAGAAAATGTTATCCTCAAACCCCACCCGCACGTGGCCGCCAAGGACAATGGACATCACTGCCAAGGGCAGCTCAGCCCGGCCTATACCAGCCACCGTCCACGTAGCATTCTGGGGGATACTCTCGATTAAATGCATCAAGTTCTTTGGTGTACCAGGTAAGGCCCCCGGCACGCCCATCACAAAGTCAAAGTGGACCGGCTCAGACAGTAAGCCCTTCTTAACTAGATTGAGAGCATTCTGTATCATTCCCACTTCAAAGACCTCTACCTCAGCCTTTACACCGTTCTCTTGTATGGCCCGGGCAATCTTCTCCATATACTCTTGGGTGTTAAGGAAAATATCTGCCCCGAAGTTAACCGTTCCGGTGCTGAGGGTGGCCATTTCAGGCTTAAGACCTATAGGCGCAATCCTCTCCTCTATCCTTGCGGTTACAGCCCCACCGGTAGATATCTGCACGATAATATCGCACTTCTCTTTAATGAGCCTAATAGTCTCTGCAAAAACGGCCTTGTCTTGTGTTGCTTTTCCATCTTTATCCCGCACATGAATATGTACGATACTTGCGCCAGCTTGGTAGCAGTCGAACGCTGCGTCGGCAATCTCTGCGGGCGTTAACGGAATATAAGGCGTCTGCTCACGCGTAACCTCTGCACCAACGAGTGCGGCGGTTATGATGAGTTTGGACATGGGGGCACCTCCCTTTAGTAATCATGAAACATGAATCGTGAAACATGACCAAAAGCCCTAAGACCCGCCTAGGGAGCTTTGGCAGAGCCTTTGCGTCTAGCAACATTTTTCCTGATGTAGCCCTGTAGACCCACTATCATCCTGCTAATCTCATCTGCTTGCGTAAAAAGGCATCTATATTGGTCTTCCGGCAAAAAACCTAAATCCTGTGCTAAGAACATTAGATAGACTACTTCAGATAAAGACGCCCTTGCGATACCAAGGTAGCGATGCAGCTCGCGGTCGTTCCGATGGCCCTTACCTTCGCAGATGTTCGTAGGCACAGATACAACAGCACGCCTAAGCTGACTGGTAATGCCATATAACTCTTCCCTAGGGAAGTTTAGTGAAGACTTATAGACTGCTAGCGCGTTTGTGGGCCTGCCTCACAAGTGGCATGCTCGAGTATGCATGGGGCACCCACTCCCCCGTGAAGGTCATGTTTCATGATTCATGTTTAATTCGCTGCTTCGCAGCCGGAACCACACACGTCCCACTCGCCCTACACACCAGCATCGGCTCATCCAGGACTTCCGCTGCGGAGGGATTCTCGGGGTCGTTAAGCGCCCTAATCACCTTGTACGCCGCAAACTCCATTTTCCGCGAGGTATTCCCTACTTTGGTGATCTCCCCGTGGACTTCGATATAATCGCCGGCGAAGGTCGGGGCCTTAAACTCTACCATATCGTAGGCGACAAAGAGGCCTTCGTCGCCGTCGTGACGGATCAGCAGCTCGGTAGCCACATCGCCGAACAGGGCTAAGATTCTGGCCCCATCCACAAGGCCTCCCCCATAGTGGGCCTCGTGCAAACTTATGCGCAGTCTAATCATTGCTTTCATTATATATGAGCACCTCCCGATACTTGTCTAGCATTACCTATTCTACCTCAGCCCTGCTCTTTCCTTCTAAATAGCAACAGAGCAAACAAAAAGAACCATCCCCTTTGTCCAGTCCCTGTCCTTAAAAGCAAAGACCCCCTTGCGGGGGTCTTTGCTATGCCGAGGAGGGTCTACTTGGTGATGGTAACGTTGTTGGTAGCGGGATGCCACTCAATCTTGTAGCCGAATGCTTCAGCTAGGAAGCGAGCCGGAACGAGTGTACGGCCAGCTTCAGCGTAAGCAGCTACATCAAGAGCAACAGCAACTCCGTTAACCTTAGCGATAGCGCTGTTGAGGGTTAGCTCAACATGGGTGCCACCCTTATGGAGGGTTACGATCTCAACACCGGCAACTACCTTATAGTCAACTGTAGCGCCGAGGATGCGTTCGCCGAACCAACGGAAGGGAACCATGAGGCGGCCATTCTTAGCTACTGCAGGTACGTCAAGACCGAAGGCAGGATCAGCCTTGCCGATGGTGATAACGTGCGTTACAGGAACTGGAGCAGGAGGAGGTGTAGGCTTAGTATAAGTGATAGTCCTCGTCGAAGTAGCCCAGTTGCCAGCCACGTCGGCAACATTTACAGTCACTACGTTTGGACCTTCATTGAGGGAGATCCGCTCGGTTACAACTGCAGTGTTGCCAGGGATGAAGAACTTCGGCACATTGTTGATAACAACTTGTGCGAGTCCGCCAGCGTCGGTAGCCGTCACGGTAACAACCGTAAAGTCGGTGGCAACGGTAGCTGGAGCGGCGATCACAATGGTCGGCAGGGTAGTATCTTTTACTGGAGCAGGAGTAATTGGTGCAGCATAAGAAACGGTAATTGAGGTCGTGGCACCATTGCCTGCTGCATCAAAGGCGAATACTGTGAACACATTGGCGCCATCTACGAGGGTAACTGTCCTCTCAAATGTACCAAGAGCTGCGATAAACGGAATTGGGGCGCCGTTTACGTAGATATTGGCTACGCCGAGGTTATCAGAGAAAGTACCCGTCAGCAGATAGGTAGCCTTTTCGGAAACAGGAGCCGAGGTGATAGCCACAGCAGGCTTCACGCTGTCAGCAGTGATGGTGATCGTCTTGTTAGCGGTTACACCAGTGCGGCTGGTTGCGACGGTAAGAGTAGCGGTGCCAGTGCTGCTTGGGTTAACAAACAGGCTGACCTTACCATTAGCATCGGTTGTGCCGGTAGAACCAGCAACAGCAACAGCCTTGCCAGCGTAAGCTACGCCGTGAGCGTCGGTAACGGTAGCATCGATCTTGTTAACGCCACCTACGAAAATGGTGTCGCTATTGAGTGTGATGTCAAGAGGAGTTACAGCGAGGTCAGCAGCCTTGACCCAGTTTGTGCCATTGTAGCTGACTTCTACGCGTACAAGAGGAGCAACGGGGGTAGCTTCTACAAAGTCCCAAGCGGTAACTAGAAGCTTGTGCTCAGCGGCAGCTGCAGCTACTAGGTGGGCTTGGTTCTCAACTGTACCATTTGTGAGTATAACAGGTGTGGCAACGTCAGTCTTGAGCTCCATGAATGCGCCGACTGCAGTAACCCTAACGGAGATCGGGCGAGCTGCTGCAGGGGTACCGGTCATGTCGTTAACCTTAACATTGAGCTTTTCAGTTACGTTCTGAGTAGCCTTAGCAGCAGCAGTTACGGTAACGCCAGGAGCTACTACAGCTACGGTCCCAACGCCAATTTTGTTGCCGTTATCGGTCTTAGCAGTAATGGTGAGGGTACCGCTAGCCAGCGGAGAAACGCTGAACTGGTAGCCATCCACAATGCCGTCGGCATTTGCATCGTACATGGTAGCATCAGTGATAGCGAGAGGAGCCGCTAGAACGCCGGTAGAACCAGTTACATCAAGAGCCTGGAGGTTGGTCATAGCAGCGCCGGAAGCGTTAGTAACAGCAACCCTGACGGTCTGGGTAGCAAGCGTTGCAATTACGGAAGAGACGCTAGGAGTTACGGTGTAAACGTTTTGGCCGGTAATATTAGCTACAAGAGAAGCGCGAGCGGCAAGGGCAGTGGTGGTCACACCAACTGTTACATCACCGTTCGTATTGAGCTTAACTTCCTTTTCGTATACGCCGTTGTTGATGTTTGTAATGGACCCATCAACAGGTACTGCGGCAGCTGGGGTAATCCAGACGCCGGCAGCGTCCTTCGCGGTCAAGAAGGCGTTGGCTACGCCAGTCCAAGTAACGATAGCATTGTTAACTGGTACTCCAGCAGCGGTAGTAACTACTGCGCGGAGGGTTACTACGTCGCCAACAGTGCCGAGAACCTTCTCAGTTGTAACAATCCAGCCGTTGTTGGTATAGGTCCTGGTGAAGGTCTCCGTGGAGTTGTCACCGAAGGTCACTGTACCAGTAACAACGATGTTGCCAGCTTGTTCGATGTTGAACGTGGGGGTTACAGTAATTAGGGAGCCATTCCAAGGAGCCGCCGCACCAGGAGCAGTAACAGCGGTATTAATAGTTACTGCCGATGTGAGAGGGCCAGTAACAGTGATAAGAACCTGCTTAATTTGAGCTGCGGTGGCAGTAGCGCCCACGAAACCAGCGCCAGCAACGTCACGGATGGTGATGGCTACGCCATTAGCACCAACGGTGAGTACGCCGTCGACAGCGACAGTAGGAGCATAGGATACGTTGAGCTTGGAAGGATTCGTTACTGCAAAGGTGGTAGAACCGGTACGGTCAGAAACCGTAGGGGTGTTACCGTTAGCAGTATCTTCCCAGCGAGCTTCTACCTTGTAGGTACCGGTAGCTAGGTCAGCTGGAGCGGACCATACCAAAGTAGAGGTCCAATCTAGACGGACAGTGCCGTCTGGATTGAGGATGCGGATCTCAGGATTTGCATTTGTAGGAGTGGTTGTGGTGCCAGGAAGCCTCACAGTGAAGGTCATAGCAGTTGTGCCGAGAGTCTTCACGATGGAGGTAGGCGCTGCTGCTACTGTGAGGTCAAGTCCAGCAACGGTAAATGTAGAATACTCAACAGTCCCGACGTTGAATGCATAAACAGCAGCATCAGCGAACACTGCGGTCATAGCGAAGGAGCCGTCAGCAGCTGTGGTAGCATTAGCTACATCAGAAGCGTTTGTCTTGTTGCGAAGAGTTATGGGAGCGTTAGCAATGCCCGTGCCAGCAGCATTGGTAAGCCTGCCGGTGAGAGTGCGAGCGTCGAGATACTTAACTGTGGTAATGCCGTCAACAGTGAGGTTGTAAAGAGCTGTAAGCTTTGTACTGCCAGTGACAGTAGTGTCAGTAGCCTTTGCAACGTTAACGGTGTACTCTTGAGAAAAAGCACCGGGTTCAGCAGTGAAGGAAATAGCTGCACTGAAGTTGCCAGTAGAGGTAGAGCCGTGAGTCAACAGGGTCAATCCTCTGTAAAAATTGTAAACTAAGGCGTCAGTTACAGCAGCCCCGCCTTGGGTAACATTGAAAGAAACAGTAGATGTTCCACCGATAACGGGTGTGGTTATGCTAGGGGTAACTGTGTAGTTAACATTAAGAACGCTAACAGAAGTAGCAACTACGAGGGCAGTAGGTGGGGTGCCAGTGGTAACTACAAAAGCATCGGCAGAAACCGCTTGGTTGACTACCTTAGCAGTCAGCGGGTTGCGAACAGGGATTTCAACAGTGCCTGTAGTTATATTTTCGGTGCGAGCGATGGTGATAACGTTGCCTACAATATTCGAGGTAACGTTGGTACTGCCGGCCCAGGTAGCAGCGCCGATGGGCACGAAACCGCTAGCCGCAAAGTCGACTTTGACTGTTGTGGCTGTGCCACTTACGGGCGGAGTTACAGTAAATACTAGAGTAGAGTTAGCGCCAGCCGCAGTAGATGCGCCAGTTTTGTAGGCTACGGTGTAAGTGCCGCCAGCCGCAAAAGCTACGCCTACAAACAAGCTAGCAACCATCGCTACGCTTAATAGAAGAGCAAATATCTTCTTCATTAGTAAAGTTTCCCTCCTTTGAATTGTTTATCAGTTCGCGTCCCGGATACAACCTGCGCCCGTAGCTTCAACCCTGATGATCGACCTCGCACCCCTCGTTAGGGCACTCGGGAGAAAGCTTGATTCACAAGAGGCACAGGGAACTTACCTAGTACAAACAAAAGCAACTCCCTGTTTTCCTTGGACTATGATTAGTATATTATGCCCAAAACTCTCAAACAATTTTTCAATTGTTCTTGTAAGGATACCGTAACAAAAGAAATTTTGACTTGTAGCGTTATTTTCCGCCGCTTATCTTAAGCAATGCATTCCACTCCTCCAGATATGCCTCCTGCGACAACAACCGCTCAATCATTGTTAGAGGCTGTACATTGTCACCCTGCCTGAGCAGGCCCCAGGCAAGCCACAATGTCGACCTATCCCGCAAGGTTTGGTCGGAACCCTCCAAGGCCTTACTAAATGAAGTCCGTGCGGCATCGAAGTTGCCAAGCAAAGCGTGTGCCGCGCCAACAGCAAACATAAACGGTTGCCCCTGCTCAAAAGGCACTATGCTAAGCGGAAGCAGTGCCTGCCGAGCGGCATTACGCGTCTCTAAAAACTCCTGCTCTACATCAATAACCGTCTCCGCAAAGCCCTGCCACGCACCGTCTCCACTCGCGGCAGAGCTAAAAGCAGCGCGGGCCCCCGCTATAGCCAGCATCTCATAGCCTTGCACATTGTAGGGCTGCAGACTCTTTCCTCTTTGAAATTGAACTAATGCGTCACTAAAGTGCGCGGTCAGCAAGTAATGCCATCCGAGCATGTTTGGGACCCTAGGATCGTGCGGCTCTAAGTATTGCGCACGCTTCAGTATTGCTCCGTATTCGTTGCGATTGTTTGGCAACTGGCTTAAAAAGTCTAGCTTAGTCATCATTGCGTTAAAACTGTATGGGTTAAAAAGGAGCACTCTATCTATGGACTTTAGTGCGCTCACACTCTCCATCTCTTTTTTCTCGCTAAACAAGGCCTGTAGTTCGACCTCAGCTAGCCAAAATCCGACTGTAACACATGCGCACAACATGATTGCTACGAGGGTCGATGCTTTCAGGCCCTTAATCTTAGGTAAAAACACTATCTGGCGTTCTGTCTCCCGTGACGATAAGACCCCCAGCAAGATTGTCAGAAAATAGTAGCTAGACGGAAACGCCAGCAGGGCCTCGCCAAAAGAATGTACAAAAATCGCGAGCGAAGCCATGCCAAGCCCAAGCTTGGAATTCACTTGCTCCCGTCTAACAAACGGCATCAGCGACCCGATAACTATAGCCAAATAGATCAAAAGCCCCACTATTCCAACCTCTAGGGTTATGTCCAACCAGTCAGCGTGGGCTCGCCCTGAGCCATAGAAGTAGCTCTGAACGCCATGATAAACTGCATTCCACGCACCCCCGCCAAAGCCAAAGACCGGCTTTTGCCTGACGGCCTTAAGACCATCCTCAATGAACACGAGGCGTCCGTCTGCAGCCAAGCTCCTCCAGCTCATCTGCGAAAGCCTCGCCGCAATTGAGTGCGGAAGGGCTTTATGCAAGTAGTGTTTTAACGTGACACTTCTTGCGCCGACTATCCGTGGATTTTCAAGTGTGACTGTAGTCTGGGGCTGCCCTGAAGAAAAAACAGCTTCTACTCGCTTAACCCCGGGAGGAACAGTAAAATTCACCGCTCTTGACGAACCGCTCTCAGCGAAGCTTCCATAGCCAACCGCGGTGCCCTTGTTATCTGCACCTATAACCTGCACTGCAACATGCCCGGTGGCGGGCTGATCACCCTGTGCTGCCAATTTAAACGTTCCTTCAAACCTATAATCCCCGGCAGGTAGCTGGCCCGCACCGTATGTAATTGTTTGCCATACTACATCCTTTGTAATATTTTTCAATGTATAAACGTTTGGACTCATCGTTAGCCACAGCACCCCAGCTAGCAGCAATATGCAGATACCGCCAATAACAGCCACACTCTTGCGTACACCCAGCGGTCTTATCAATGAAACCAATCCACCGCAAATTACCGCCGCTAACAGGGACAGGCCCATACTCAGAACACTCGGCCTAGCCATTACTAACCCTGCTGTAGCTAACCCCACAGCGAGAATCAGGCCTGCCTGCACCGCAAAATCTACTGCCCTTGCTCTCAACCACCACAATGAGAGCAACAAGGTTATGGCGAGCCCCAGCCACGCCCCACGCGACTGTGTAAGCAGCAAAGCAACAAGGAGCACAACCGCCCCCGCAGCATACCCCCACTTGACTCTTTTACTCTCCGACACAAAGCCCGAGTACAGGCACAGCACTAGGGCCATAAGGTAAAAGCCCGCTGCTGCATTAGGATACTCAAAGCCTGCCGCTAGACGAGCCCCCTGAAACCAGATCGGAAACTTAATCAGACTGTTATGCGCAGCCATTCCTAGCAACGCCCACAATACCCCGGCCGCCGCAATGCCTCCCACAACAATACCCCGGCCCTTATCCCCTAACCTTAGCGAACGCACCCACAAAAAGAGGGCCATAAGCGAAACCCAAGTAATAGCCCCCTGAATAGCCCCATTCATCGATGCCGGAGTTATTATACCCAGTACATAAAGCATGGCCAGCACAACCGCCAAGGCATCGAGCAGTGTAACCTTTATGGGTCCCTTGCCCGTTTTAGCCACCACCCAGAATGCAATAAAAACAAGCAGCAGCGCTTGCACCCCCAGCCGATGCAGCGGCCAGTACAAGCCCCTAAGCCACGGTAATGCACTAGCTAATAGAAACACCACCGCAAACCATACGTAGTCTATATAACGGTTTAAGCTCCAACCCGCTTTCTTTGCCACAACCGGACGAACTTTGTTTTTCATAGTTCTCCCCCCTTGCCAATCCGAGCTGCTCACTGAGTCTCAGCTGCCGCCACCTGCTCAAACGACTTACTTTGCAACGCTAGCTGAGTCAGTTTTATCACTTCTGCATTATTGGCGCAGTCGCCGTGCACCATCTGCGACAGACTCGCCAGCATTTCATTGACCGCCTCGACTACCACCGCCGCTTGTTTGGCCACCAGGATCTTCTTATGCTTGGTAGCCGCCGTGCCTTCTTCGGCAGTAAGCAGCTCCTCATACATCTTTTCGCCAGGTCTTATACCTGTATACACAATCTTAATGTCCACATCGGGCCGTAGCCCCGATAACGCTATTAGATCTCTAACCATATCCGTAATTTTAACCGGGCTGCCCATATCGAGCACAAAAACTTCACCGCCTTGCCCCATGGAACCCGCCTGCAGCACCAGCGACACGGCCTCAGGTATAGTCATAAAATAGCGCTCCATATCTGGATGGGTTACCGTAACCGGCCCACCCTCGGCAATTTGCTCCTTAAATATGGGGACAACGCTCCCCCTACTGCCCAGCACATTGCCAAAACGCACCGCCATAAATTTAGTACCTGAACCGAGGCTGATTTTTTGTATTACCATTTCCGCCGCGCGCTTTGTAGCGCCCATAACGTTGGTCGGGTTTACTGCCTTATCCGATGAGATAAGCACAAACCGCTCCACCCCATATTCTGAGGCCGCCTCCGCTACATTACTCGTTCCCCACACGTTATTCTTAATAGCCTCAACTGCATTGCTCTCCATCAACGGCACATGCTTATGCGCCGCTGCATGGAAAACCACTTGCGGCCTATGCTTGCCAAACACACCCTTCATACGCTGCGGGCTCTGCACATCGGCTATAATCGGCACCACCGCAATACCGCCCGCTTTGCCTAGCAACTCACGATGAATGTTAAAGATGCTATTCTCCCCGTGACCTAGTAGTATTATCTCTGCTGGACCGCACCCCATGATTTGGCGGCAGAGCTCCGAGCCTATCGAGCCACCTGCCCCCGTAACTAACACTCTCTTACCGGTTATGTACGAACCTATCGCCGCGAAGTCAACTTTAGTCACTTCTCTACGCAAGAGATCCTCAATCTGCACCTCACGCAGACGAGTAGGAGTATAGTAGCCATTAATAACCTCATACAGTCCAGGCATGGTCCGCACATCCACCCCAAGCTTAGTGCAGCTCTGTACCACCCGGCGCACCACCTCAGGCTTGGCCGTAGGCATCGCTAGGATTACCTGTTTAATATCGTGCTCGTCTATGGCTATCTCTAAATCTGCTAGCGGCCCCACCACCGGCACGTTACAAATGCTCATGCCTTGTTTAGAGGGCTCGTCATCCACCAGCACCACCGCCTTAATCTTGAGCTCCGGGTGCTTCTGTATCTCACGCAGCAGCATATGCCCGGCATCCCCCGCACCCACAATCAGTGCTCTCACGCCCTTAGCAGATGCGTCTACCACAATTTCACGCCGTATTCGCATCGCAAAGCGCAAGGCCCCTATCACCGCCGTGGCTAAGAGCCAGTACAGCGTAGAAGTTCGCAGGGACCCCATTCCTAGGTTAGGATTGAACCTCAACACAACAAACAAAGCCCCACTACCTAGAGTAGATGCCTTTAGCACACTCACAAGCTCACCTATGCTAGCATAAGTCCACACCTTGGAGTATAGGCCTACGTAGTAGTTGAGCATAATCTGCATAGGCAAAATAAGCAGCGCTAGTTTGGTCCATACGGTTATGTACTCTAAAGAGAAACCCCCATTAAGAATAATGGTGCTCCCCAGCAATCCAGCAGCATATATTGAAATCCCGTCTACCGCCGCTAGAAAGACCATGCGGTTTGCCTTCTTCATTTATGACTCCCCCTAGTTGTGCAGGTGACATAGCTTAACCCATTGATATTCTTCAGGATGGGTCAAAAACCTCAACTTCTCCGGTGCTTCAATAATTAGCTTGTACATGGGCTGCCCGCTAAATAGTCCCAACTCCGGGTAGTCCCTTGTCTCCACCCTCCTTATGTCAGGTGCCTTTATGTATCTGTGGTTGTTAATCCACTCGGGTTCCCTACCACTGCCTACTAGGTAGTGGGCCCCACCCTTTAGCTCTTTAATCTCACCATATATCGAATCAAACTCCGAGGCTACCCAGTTGGCCATGAGTAGCGGTTCGACCCCCGCATTGATAGTAATATGGCCGTACCCAGGGGGGATAACGACCTTGTCTCCCGCCCTCGCCACAACTACCGCCACATCATCCACCTCACCCCTAGATACACTAGGGCGCTGCAGCAGGTATGTAGCCTCTCCATGCAGTACCTCGTATACTTCCGGATAGGTATATACAGTCCCCAGCTTAACTGGGTGGTAATGCCCCACAGTCTTATTATACTCTTGGCCAATCAACCCCGCGGGGATGAGGGTAATATCAAAACGAAGGCCGTGCTGTGCGATAATCGGCCTGTCTTCGCACCTAGCCACATCGCGATACATATAGTAGAGCTCCTCCAAGCCCTCCACTCCCTCATCGCTAAAGGCATACCGTGCCTCCCGCAAGTACCGGCAGGCTGGGTTAACCTGAGGTAACCCACTGCCAAACTGTACTCGTCCGCTGGCCAAATTCACATCTAAGAAAGCCAGTCGCTCAAGCTCAAGCATCTCGACGCCTCCTAATCTTAATATCCGAAATATTCTCCGACAAAGCCCAAAAATCCTGCTCAGCCCCCTAGGGGCAAGCGGTATCACCAATTATACAAGACATATTCCGCGAAAATAGTCGAAATATGTCGACAACCCCGACATTTTGTCGGGGTTGTCACTATTATGTCAGATACATTCCCACGCGCACAGGCTTGCAGTGTAGGTTGCCATTTGCCTTCTCCCACAAACTTACTGAGACACGTCTGCCAGTCTGCTCTTCAAATGATTAAGCAAACGTTGGACCTGAGCCTTTAGGCTTGGTAGTTCGTTGGTTACCACAGCCCAAACAATATCTAGGTCAACATGGAAATAATTGTGTACCAAGATGTGCCGCATACCCACCAAACTATGCCACGGTATGTCTGGATTAGCCTCCTTGTATTCCAAGGGGAGCTTGTATGCTGCCTCGCCCAATATTTGCAGGTTGTGGACTACATACACCTAGATAAGCTCATCGTTGCGAAAGGAGTCCTCGCCACGGTGAGCAACTCACGTAATCTCATCGACTTTCCTCCTCTCGGGCTCACCAATTATTACCTTTACACTAACATCCGTGGGCACGCTTAGTCAAGGTTGTACACGCCCAGAAACCTCGTGCTACATGACCATACGCCTCTGACCTATAGAAACATCGCCATATAGAGTGGATAGCTGTCAATAGCATCCGTGCCGCCGACGTTTTTGGAAGAGAGCTTGACACCTTGTTTGACACCTTAATTCTCGATCACAGCGGTCATTGATTGTTTCCGCTCCCCCAAAGTGGCCAAATGCTGACTGTATTGCCTGACCGCAGATTGACGGATATAATGACCGTATCAATAGAAAGGAAAGATGGCTAGTGAACGACGAGAAACTACGTGCAATCAGAGCCCTTAGGAATAAAATAGTTCATTTGCCCACCAGCGCTCTCAAAGAATGCGGACTTAGCGACTATGACATAAGTAATCTAATCATTGATGGTGAAATACAACGTATTAAGCGAGGCCTCTATCGATGGGTAGAAAGCAGTATCGAATATAGCGAAATGGCAGAAGTAGCTCAGATTGTCCCAGCCGGTGTCTTCTGCCTCTACTCAGCGTTTGCTTATTGGGAGCTCAGCACCTATATTCCGAAGCAACATACCCTTGCAGTCCCTCGACATATGCGAATACCATCCCTTCCACCCTATCCCAAAATCAAGGTCGTGAAATATAATGATGTGCGCTACAACACGGGTATTACATCCGCTCAAGAAGGAAACTCAGTGGTCATGGTATACGACCTTGAGAAAACCGTCTGCGACGCGATTGTTCATAGAAATAGGATAGGACTCGATCTAGTGAAGGAGATTCTGGGCAATTACGTTGGCAAACCACAGATAAACATCAAGCTCCTCACTGAATATGCTAAGAAGATGCGTATTTACGGCCCAGTAAAAACCTACTTCGAGGTGCTATTATGAACAACCCCAAGAATATGGCAGCCTCTGTTAGAGCTAGGCTCAGGAACATTGCCAGAGCACAGAACAGAAACTTTGACGAGCTATTGTAATATACTGTAAAAAAGGCAGGGGGAAATGTGTTAACAAACTTCATAAATTCATACAAAGTATTTGCAGGCAAAAGATATAAGTACTTCTTTTTGTTGTATGCGCTATTCTTCCTAGCAAGCGGGCCTCTCGAAAAAGCAGTTCCTCTAGTTATTGCCTATCACGGATTGTCTGAAGCGACCTACGGGATCTTTTTATCAATCGTTTCATTTACTTTTATTTTTGCTCCTACGATAATTGCTTACCTTTCAATAAAAAAGTTCGGCGCATATGCACTTGGAACATTAGGTTCACTCATAGGATTCTTAGGTGCGATAATGCTACGTTTGGATTTGCTACCTGCTTGGCTTGTTTTTGTGTTTTGTTATATGATCTTACTATCAAGGGTAATCTTTAATTACTCAATAGGAAATAAAATTAACACAGTAATAGAAAGTGGGAATCGGAGCAAATATTTTGCACTGCGTGATTTTTTTCTTTTTGGTGCTATTTCGGTTGGTCTATTAGCTGGTGGATTCTTGACTACGAGATTTAGTATTTTGAAGTTGTACTTCATTTTTTCTTCCCTCTTCGTTCTAACTTGCTTAGTCATTTTTATTATGAGAACAAAGAGCATTTTATCCGATCAGATAACTGAAAATAATAATGCTACTCATTCAGACAAGACTATGTCAGATGACGTTAAGAAAAATGGAAGCGATGAGCTTACACTGAGTGCTGTTTTGAAGAAGAGAGTATTCTGGGCGTTTGTTCTCATAAACGTTTTTACCTCTATTTATAACATCTCGGTACGTTTCTTACCGTTACTCGGCCTTCAGCTTGGATTTGACGTTTCAAGACTGTTGACTTTGGTGGGATTTACAACGATTGTGAACGCTATCTTGGGCCTGGTACTGGGGTACTTCTTTGATATGAGGAGTAGGAAACTGATATATCTTATTGAT
The DNA here is from genome assembly GCA_009773495.1 of Bacillota bacterium. Classification (GTDB taxonomy): domain Bacteria; phylum Bacillota; class UBA994; order UBA994; family UBA994; genus WSXW01. Next base: position 91,667 of record WSXW01000008.1, on the reverse strand, counting down.
ATTTTCATAGACTTAATACCTGCCTTGACTTTTGCGTTCACGGGCAGCACTGTATTCTTTGTTATAGCTTATCTTATTACTGGATTAAAGGATGTATTTGCCCCTATATCATTCTCATATTTCTTTGATTGTTTCCCTGAAAGCAACGCTCAGTTTGTCTTGGGTTTGCTTTCATCTATTGACGGGATAAATGCGACTCTTGTACCAATTTTGGTCGGATTCTTATGGCTACAATCGCATAGACTAGTATTTATTGTGGGAGCTGCTGGTATCGTGTGTGCTTTTCTTGTTGCTCTTCTCGTCTTGCCAAACGTGAAAATGGAGACTGCTTGATGAAAGTATTTGAGGAATATCATAATTGAACATGTATGTTATAAATGCTTGTTAGGCTAAAACGAACTGCATTTCATATAACAGATTAGCGACCGCCCTGAAAGCAATAGGCTCCGTCCCCACCGCTTTGCTTCACTGCTTATTTTTGCGGTTCGGGCGTTACCGGCACTTCGGTCTGCGCCCGTCCATACGTATCCTGCAACCTCACCACATCATCCAGCTCCGTAGTCGATACCTCTAGGATGGTAAGATCGCTCTCGGCAACAATCTTGTGTACAGTCCCGGGCCGGATCGTCACCGCCATCCCTGGCTGAATCGTCAGCTCCTTTTCGTCAAGGATGAGCGTACCTCGGCCCTTCTGAAAAAACATAGTCTCCAGCTTCTGGCGATGGTATTGGAGGCTGAGGCTGTGCCCGGCCCTGACCTCCAGAATCTTGCCAACGTAGGCCTCGGTGACGCCCCACCAAATTTCCCGGCCCCATGGTTTCTCGACTATCCGGTAGTCCACCGGGTAGTCTGGGTCTCCTCCCAGTTCGTCGGCCAAGGCCGCAGCCTTCTTCACATCCTGCGCCCGAGCCTTGTCACAGACCAGCAGAGACCCACCCGAACGCACAATAATTAAATCCTTAACACCGACCGTCACAGTAATTCCGTCGTCATCATGGATGATAGAGTTATGGGTATCAATGGTGCCGACTTGGCCCGACAGGTTATTGCCAGCATCACCCCGGGAAGAGGCGCGGTCAAGGGCGACCCAGTTGCCTAGATCGTCCCAGGGGAACGATGCCGGAACCACAAGCACCCGGTCCGCCTTCTCCATTACCCCGAAGTCGATAGAGACCTTGGGCAAACGGGGAAAGAGCTGTTCCACCACAGCCTGTTCAGCTGGTGTACCGACTGCAACTTTAATCTCCTCAAGCCCTTGGTGAAGTTCCGGCAGGTACAGGGCAATCGCTGAACGGATCACCTCCACACGCCAGATAAACATCCCACTATTCCAAAGGTGTTGCCCGTCCTGGTACAGCCGCACTGCCCGTTCGAAAGGCGGCTTCTCGACAAAGCGGCTAACCCGATGCAGCAGTCGATGTCCAAAACGGCATGTCTCCAGACCCACTTGAATATATCCGTAACCTGTTTCCGGTCGAGTGGGCTTAAGCCCTACGGTGACAAGGGCGTGATCCCTTTGGGCCGCTTCTGTGGCTGCTTTGAGGATATCTACAAATTCTTCGTCATCACCAACATAGTGGTCGGCGGGCAAGACTAACATCGTAGCCCCAGGAAACTTCTTTTCTACGTGAAGCGCGGCATAACCGATGCAAGGAGCGGTATCACGACCTACTGGCTCCAAGATTACATTTTCCTTTGGGACGCTAGGGAGCTGGCTGTAAACCGTTGCCGAGTACTGCCGCCCGGTAACAACGTAGACTTGGCTCCAAGGCACCAAGTGGCTGATACGCTCAGCCGCTTCCTGCAGGAGAGTTTTCCCCCCTGCAAAGCTCTGGAATTGTTTAGGCCTGTTGGCTGTACTCTTCGGCCACAGGCGTTCTCCCCGCCCACCGGCCATGATCACGGCTATGATCGTCATTTTTTGCCTCCTAACTTGCTGCCAGCCTTCGTTTCATTACCGCCCTCCGCACTAAGCCTAGGAGTGCGCTTCCCCCGGCCGGACTGTGCAATCCCTATCTATTCCCACCAGTTTCATTAAAATAGCCTGTCCTTTTTTCCATACCAACTTTTTCCAAGTCAGCCTCAACCATAATTCCTACTAAATCCGCAAATTTAGTTACAGGCTTCCAACCGAGCTTTTCTTTTGCCTTTGATGGGTCGCCGATTAGTATATCCACCTCTGCTGGTCTGTAAAATTCAGGTGAAATCTCTACTAAAATCTTTCCTGTTTTTTTATCTATACATTTTGTATTTACGCCTTCACCTTCCCATGCAATACTGTATTCAGCAGCTTTGAAGGCATTCTCAACAAACTCTTTTACACTGTGCGCTTCGTTCGTTGCTAAAACATAATCATCTGGCCCTTCCTGCTGTAGCATCAGCCACATTCCTTCTACATATTCCTTTGCAAATCCCCAGTCCCTTTTAGAATCTAAATTGCCAAGAACAATTTTGTCACGAAGACCATATTTTATCCTTGCTATACCATATGTAATCTTTCTCGTTACAAACTCTAAGCCTCTTAATGGGGACTCGTGATTAAATAAAATTCCAGAACATGCAAACATATTATAAGATTCTCTGTAATTGACGGTTATCCAATGCCCGAAAAGCTTAGATACTCCATAAGGACTTCTTGGATAAAATGGTGTTTTTTCAGTTTGAGGTGTTTCCTGAACCCTTCCAAACATTTCGCTTGAAGAAGCCTGATAAAATTTAGCGTCAGGTTTTATTGTCCTTATTGTCTCAAGGAGTCTTAAAACCCCGATTGCATCAATATCGGATGTGAGGATCGGCTGTTCAAAGGCTGTCTGCACAAAGCTCTGAGCTGCAAGGTTATAGACCTCATCCGGCTTTATTTTTTCAATTACCCGCATAATATTAGTAAGCTCTAATAAATCCATGTAAACAATCTTTACATCTTTTTCGATGCCAAGTTCCTTCAATCTCCAGTTGCCAGAATCCCCGCTTCTTCTGTCAGCACCGTAAACCTCGCAGCCCTTCTCAAGCAATAATTGAGCCAGATATGCTCCGTCCTGACCCCTGATGCCTGTGATTAATGCCTTTTTCATGATATAACACCTCACTTAGTTTTATTATCTGTCACCTGCTTATAAACTGATAAAATTCTATCCATCATCAATTCCATCGTAAATTCTTCTTCCACTCTTTTTCGGGCATTTTGGCCATATTTCTCACACAAATCTGCATCGTTGAGCAAAACGTTTAGAGCGTCAGCCAATGCCGATGAGTCTCTTGGAGGAACCGTGATACCAGTTTCTCCATGAACACTAACCCACGGAACACCGGTAGGAAGCTCAGTGTTTACTACAGGCTTTCCACATGCCATTGCTTCAAGCTGAACAATCCCAAATGCCTCACTGTTGGCAATAGAAGGCAGTACAAAAACACTGCAGGCATGATAATAATGAATGAGGTCTTCGTCATCAATCCTGCCTATAAAAACAATCTTGTCTCTAATCCCAATCTTATCTGCTAAGTTGATTAAACTCTCTTTTAAATGCCCCTCACCAACTAATAGCAATTTGGCGTCAACTTTCTTCATTGCCTCAACAAGGTACTCCACGCCCTTATAGTAAATAAGCCTTCCAACAAATAAGATTATTTTTGAGCCATACATATCACCAATACTCATGATTTTTTCTCTGTTCTTATCGTTCAATCTGAATCGGGTTAAATCTATTCCGAAAGGGATTACTACGCATTTATCTCTGAAATTTTTTAAGAAAGGGGAGCTTTCTATATGCCGAGGTGTAGCAACAATGATTTTGTGCGCTTTATTTAAGAATCGCATCATGAATGGCTTATAGACTCTCAACAAATTCCTTTGCTTCACAATATCGCTATGCCACCAAACAACGACCTTCCCTTGTGGCTTTGCCCACAAATAAGATAAATCGGCTAAAGGAAACGGCATATGAAAATGTAATATGTCAAATTCTTTGCCTATTTTTTTTAATATGAACGGAAAGCTTAAAGAAACAGGCATAGAAAAATAAATTCCAAAGCTGCCTGCTCGTATAACCCTGATGCCATTAGTAATTTCCCTTTTTCCTTTCCCTTTTGGTTGACAAACAAGGGCATTCATATCGACTTTATTCGCCAAGCCTTCAGCGATGTCCTGCACAACCTTCTCCACGCCGCCGATATGAGGGAAATATAGTTTGGATATCTGAAGAACTTTCATATATTATGACTATCCTTTCACATGTTAATTATGAATCATCTCAGACTTTTCGAGAAAAATATTTCGTAAATTTGTATATGCTTCTGAGCAATATTATCCCAACTATAACTTTCAGCACACCGCTTTCCATTAATAGATAAGGTTTCTCGTTCCTGGGCATCAGTAGTGAGTTTTTTAATTATCGCCAGTGCATCCTCCGGAGATTGGGCAAAAGCAACTGCCTTCTTAAAATTCTCAGGGGTGTGCTTCCCATAAGTCGTAATAGTCGCTACACCATTAATCAAAAGTGCCATTAATGATGTCCGACGCTCGGACGCTCCGTCAGGAAATGGCATATAAGCAATTTGTGCACGTGATAGTAACTGAGCAACATCTCTTTCTGGCAAACCGATTTCCAGTGATATAGGCAGATTGCCGGCTTTCTTATAAATGTACTCAAGATAGTCAGGCCACTTTGGATTTGGCAAGCCTATGATGCGAAGCTGCAGATTCAGATTTTCCTTTTTAATTAATGTAGCTAGGCTCAAAAAATCATCGAGACCTTTTTTGGGACCTATCAAGCCAAAGTAAATAATATCTTTAATATCTCGTTTAGATGCGTGACCGGCTGGTATACTGCTTCCAACGGGTATAACACTTGCGCGTCTTGATATCCATGGCGCCCATCTTTTTGCATAATCAAGTTCAAACTGATTGGTGAATATTAAGTGTTCCGATCGCATGGAAAAAAAATACAACGACAATCTGCGCAGAATATGTGCTTGGCTGATTTCATGTATCGTAATTACCTTGTTTTTAAAAAGGCTTAATATATGGGGTGTTAAACTATTTCCATAACCTACTGTTGGATATTGAATATGCACAATATCAGGTTTGAGAGAATTTAAATGTTTAATAATCTGATTTAAACAGGATAGATGCCATTTATGATTGTGCAGAACTTCAACATTGGTCCCACATTTTTGCAAGGCGGCCACAAGTGATGCGGTATAATCACCTACTCCACAGGTATCAGGCGGATATGACCCGGTTATGAGAACAACCTTATATTTCATTGTAACCTCTATCTTTAGTAGTTTGCAGACTTATAATTTTAGACAAAGAAAGCATCAACCCCAATAAAAACCAAAGATGTAAGAACACTAAGTCAAGTCCTCCTGTTAAGTTTAAAAATATACCTGTCAATAAACTCAAACCTATGCCGTCTGTATATGCTTTGGTTTCAAATCCTATATTGTTATTTTTTTGTAACCAACGAAAGTGCTTATAGGCTGACAACACAAACAAAGCAAAACAAAGAGCGCCAAATAGGCCGCTATTTGCTAATAGATAACTTATCAGGTCAAATGAAGCATTGCTGCCCCAGCCAACGCCAAGCAAAGGATATGCTGAAAACAGTCCTAACGCCTCCTGGAAAGCAAAGATTCTTTCCATTCCTGAAAAAGTCAGTGCTTTAAAAACAGTCATTTGCAAAGTATTATCAAACATCTCCGGATTAACAGAAACAACCGCCCCTAAAGCCAATAGAAACATCGCAGCTATTCTTAAAAAAGGGCTTAAATCCTTATATCTTCTTAAAAAGAAAAATGCTGCTATGGCCATAAAACCCAGACCAAAGTAGGCCGAGGTAGAAACGGTGAGGATTAATGCCAAGATATAAGCAAAAACAAAACAAGGTAAAATAAAAGCGCTGCTAAAAACCTTTATCTTTTTTATCATCAGAATTAAAGCCAAAGGTAAACCCGCCAGCAAGTAACGGGCAAACACCGAGGGCTCCGGAGTAACGGAAAAGATCCTTGATGCTCCTTCCGCTTCAGCAATCGGTCCTGACACAATAGCATCGCTGATGCTGTTGTTAAACAGAAAAGCAGGATAAGGTAGGCCGGCATAGTGAGTCAGCAATTGCAAGAAACCCCAGATGCTTACTGTAAATGCTGATATTAAAAAGACTTTTATGGAGCGTTTAAATTTTTCTGGACTATTTATTTCCAAAGAAACAAATATCGTCATCAGAACAGCAAACGCCAGAAACAAAAATACGGAAACATTGCTAAAAGTAAATTCATGAGCAACAGGAGCAAGCATTAAAGGATTACCTTTATAAACCTCTGTTTCGCCTGCGATTACAACCGGCATTATCAGGGACAGAGAAATAACAAACAGAAACAACAGCAATGAGCCAAGGACAACGTTGCTTTTCTTATGGAGATAAAAAGCTTTCCCCGTTAAATTATCAATAATCCTTCTTGTAACCCAGAGCAAGGCAAAAAAATGTGCGGGAGTAACGCCAAAGGAAATGCTCTGCACATTAAGGACAGCAGTGGCAAAAAACGGTATAAAAAATATAAATGAATAAAATAGCCAGCCCGGTTTAAATAAAAACAACAGGACACCAAAAGGCATTAAAATAAATCCAATTAATGTAATCTCCATATTGCCTATCCTCTTTCTTTATGTTCAATGCCACCCTTGATTATTTGCAGTGCCGCGAACTGATCGCCAGAGTTCAACAAATTCAACATCATTTTTCAACACAACGCATTGTCTTATAAAATACATTATAACCCAGAATGAGCCTAACTGCGACATAAACCTGCTACTGTAATACACACGCTTTCCATAAACACGCTTAACAACCTGCTTAAGCCGTGCTTTTTGCTTGGAGTTAGCAAGGTAAAACATAAACGCCAATTTATAAATGGGATGTTGACGGGCAACTAAGGAAACGAGAAGTTCTTGAACATCTTTTTTTTGTGCAAAACATCTTTCTGCAACTTGAATATATGCCCCTATATCAGCAAGAAATCTTTCGACCATTCCAGTTTTGCCAAATCCACAGTTGCCGGCTCTGAATATAACCAAAGGTTTATTGACATATCTTAATAGAAGACCGCTCTGAACCATGGCAAATACACAATAAACATGATTAAACACAGTCCCGACCATAGCATTTTTGTCCAGAACCGACAGCCACTTTTCTCGCTTGAAACACAGCACACTAATGAAAGAAAATGGAGGCCTTCTGGCAGATTTGAGAAAATCAAGCATCTGGCGCCGGTCAGAAAGATCAAAAGTCTTGCCATCGCCGTTTAAAGGGAAGTCGTCTTCTATATACGCCATTTCTCTGGAATGCCCTTTAGTCCCGCAAATATAGACATCACAACCATCGCCTAGAGCGCCAAGCATTGTGCTGATAGCACCCTCACAAAAACCATCGTCATCACTGACAAACCAGCAATACTCGCCTCTGGCCTGTTCTACAAGATAAAGCAGATTACGGTCAAGGCCAACATTTTGATCCTGCCTTACATACCTGATCGCCGGCCATCGCTGCATCAGTTCCCCGACCACAGCCTGAGTGTCATCAGACGAAGCGTTATCGGAAATCACTATCTCAACACCGTCTGTCAATTGCGGCCCTATTGTATTTACTGCAAACGTAAGAAAAGACGACCTGTTGTAAGTAGGAATACAAATAGAAAGCTTAATGCTCATTTTTCAGACCCCTCCGGTATCATACTATCTCCATATCAGCCTTTGCAATAATATCTTGAAATGACGACTATCAAATCCCCTCACCAATATTGTATCATATATCACTCTTATCAAAAAACGAAAGAGTGTCAGCTTATACGGCAGACATGCTTTTTCACGCAAAATAGCGCTGTGCCTGAAAATAACAAGCGAGGTTTGCCGTCTCATTTTTCGTCTATCGTGTGACAGATTTGTGTCGTGTACGCGATATACTCCTAAGGGTTCATCTATATATTTTATGGTAGCACCGCTTAATGCCAACCGCAGCCATAAATCATAATCACATGTTTGATAAGTAACAGAAAAAAAGTTTCTGCAATCAATTTTTTCACACACACGGGAGCGGTTAAATATCGTAAAGTTGATAGAGAATGGGTTTTTCATCATGATAAGTGAGGCACAGTTTGTATATTCGCCGGACTTTATTTTAACTCGCCGCAGCCTGAGACCATGGCTTTCCTGAATAAAATGGTCTACGCTGACAGCATCAACCGATGCGTCCATCACAGCCATGCATCTGCGGATCATGCCTAGTCTAAGTGTGTCATCGGCACTAAGTAGGACAAAGTAATCACCGGTCGATTTATTTATAACTTTATTCCAATTATTGGCCATCCCAATATTGCTCTCATTTTCGTATAGCCGAATCTTATCCGGCTGAAGTAAAATATAAGAACGCACAATATCTGTTGTCTTATCCGTGGAGGCATTGTCATTCACTATGATTTCAATAGCATCATAATCCTGCTTGAGAACTGAATCAATCGCCTCGCCAATGAATAGCTCACCATTATAGACTGGTATACACACGCTTACTTTAGGCACTTTAACCTGCGCTCCCTCGGCTATTGCCATAAATTGCACCACTTTGGAGACCATCTCTCTGTCTGAAGCATCCAGAATATTCCTCCACGAAAACCAGGCAAAAAAAGCCCGATAACCCGCAATCTCTGCATACCCAGGGAAATATCACCGAAAAGCATTTTCGGACCGTAGGTCGTACCTGTAAGAATTCAAGGATAAAGCCCGTAAGCAGTACGCCGCTAGCCAACAACAAAATAGTTGATGAACCTTAAAGACAGCCCCAATAGCAATAATAGGGGATCATCCGTTTAGTTCCTCCTGTGGAGCGTGTGTTCCTAAAAACGCGACTACCCCACCGAAAGTGGGAGATTGAACCAGTTTTGACCGCAATAGTCGCCTTTTGGTGGCACGGTTGTCCGTGAGGTGGAGCTAAGCGGATACCCCTTTTGCTAATTATAGCTAAAATGGTTATCCACTTCACTCAGGTAAGTGCTAAAAATCATGATTTATCAGGTCTTTGTAGGTTGTCGGAGAAATCTGCATAGCGTTTTCCAGTAATAGTCCTTCTTTCCTTTTTCCCTAGGTTTTTGGTCACGAGTTCAACAGCTATAGCAACAAGAACCTTGTTTTCAGTTCCTCTGCCGCGTTTGCCATCAGTTTCTAGCCCGCCAATATAGGTTTCATCAACTTCAACATCACCCGCTAATTTTGCACGATTCGGATTGACCATAGCTGTTCTGATTTTGTGCAACCAAGTCCACACCGTTTGATAACTCCTAAGACCCAGAACCTGCTGTAAGCCATTTGCACTTGTCCCATTATTTTGCGTGGACACACACCATATGGCTATAAACCACTCTCTCAAAGGCTTTCTGGTATCTTGAAAAACCGTGCCAGCTATTACAGATGCCTGATGACCACAGGCAGAACACTCATACAAGACTTTTCTCACAGGCCACGCCGTTGTATGCAGTCCACATTTTGGACAGACAAACCCATCTGGCCATCTTAAACTGTAAAGATAGTCCCGGCATTGTTCTTCTGTCATAAATTGCTTGATAGACTCACCAAATGTCATTGGATATTCTCTCATGCTCTAATTATAAGGGTTTTCTCAACCTGAGTAAAATGGATAACCATTTTATGGTTTACAGGAGTTTCTAGGGTCTGTCAAACCCCATTTTTGGGGTGGACAAATGTCTTTGTTTTTCAGCGCAATGAGCCCCCTTAGCAAAAATGTGCTAATTTTGATCGTAGTGCCGCCATAAATACTTCAAAAAGAAGGGTGCCGCTTCACTTTTGCGGGGAACGGTGGCCAAGACAGAGTTCCTCCCGCAAGTAGTTAGCCCGATTGCGGGTGGGAATGGCCACTGTAACTAACGGTTTGAGGCACTTCACCGACAAATCCCCTCCATTCTTCTGATTCCCTCTTCGATGTTGGTTCTCGGTAACCATCCCGGCAAGGGTAGCCCCTTGTGCCACGGAATCATCACTTCACGAAATCGATAAGGACGAGAACCCCACTCAACAGGTACCGGGATCCCTGTTACCCTGCCATAAATTTGCACTAGCTCCTTTAGCCTAATAAGACACCCCGAGGAGACCGCGTAAGCTTCCTGCTGCACCTCTGGGTCGCTCAGTCTACGGGCCGCTTCAAGATAGGCTTCAATTACGTCGTCCAAATACACTAGATCCACAAGCTGTTCCCCAGGGGACATAGCTAGAGGAACTTGAGTTTTCGCCGCGCGTCGTAGCAGGCTAAAGAGCTTATTGCGCGGGTCGTTAGGTCCATAAGTGTCAAACAGCTTTAGGGTTATCACACGCAGAGGCGTTACTTTAACATAAAAGGTTAGAATGCTCTCGAAAGCTTGTTTCGTGGCAGCATAGAGGGAGACTGGATCATATTCGTGACTCTCAAAATGCTGCCAAGATGTCCCAGTATTCACCAGTTCATAGACACCATTGGCCGCCATTGCCTCCACTAACTGAGTGCCAAAAACAATGTTACTTTTAATAAGAGCTTCAATATCTGCTGGTTTATGCTCGACGAGAAACAAGGATGCCAGGTGGAAGACCGTTGTCGGCTTCGCCTTCCGGAGAATGGCCTGTATCCCTTCTGTCGATCCATCGTGAACACCCAAGGTTACCCGATCGAGTATACCATCAAGTTGAGATAAGGCAGATTCGTTTCTCACAACCAGATGGACATCCCAGCCATCGGTCACTAGGCGCCTACATAAAGCAGACCCAATAAACCCCGTGCCACCCGTAATGAGGGCCTTTCTTGGATTCATGTGCTACTCACCTCCGGAACCGAAGTAATATTTGAACGGGCTAACGAAACTTGCTAATGGTGGAAACATGCTGTCTCGGGCTGACATTATGGGGTTTAGGCACGGCCAAGGTATTCCGGCTGAACTCCAGAGGATGCCTGTGTCATGCTCGGGCGAATGTATGGTCGTTACTTTATACATAAGTATCGCACTTTCGCTCAGTACGTAAAAGCCGTGCGCTAACCCTTGAGGAACGTAGATCATGTTTGCCTTCTGGGCACTTAGCCTGAACGTTTCAAACTTACCGTATGTGGGAGAACCAACCCTGAGGTCAACAACGGCATCAAGAACTTCACCTAATACGCAGAAAACCAACTTGGTATGATCGTGGGGGGGGGCCTGAAAGTGCAACCCCCTGAGAACGCCTCGCCATGAACACGAATAGTATTCCTCCGCAAAGCTCGTTTTCAGCCCGTTCTTGGCGAAGAAGTCTTCGTAAAATGTCTTTACAAAAACGCCGCGCTTATCTGTGTGGATCACGGGATGCATTTCGTAGCAGTCAGGGATCACTGTACTCTCGATGCGCATGTCATTTAATCACCCCAAGCAAGATCTCTAATACTCTTAGCTATATACTGGACCATCTCTTCCGTCATCCCCGGATAAACCCCTACCCAAAACGCCTGATTCATTATTGCGTCGGTGTTGCGGAGTTCGCTTGCCACCCTATATCCCTCACCCCTGGATCTCAGCCCATCAAAGCACGGGTGCTTAATGAGGTTGCCGGCAAACAGCATTCGGGTTTGTACCCCTCGTGATTCAAGATGCTTCACAATTTGGTCTCTCGTAAAACCCGCATTTTCTCTCACCGTGAGTAAGAAGCCAAACCAACTTGGGTCTGAACCCCTGGTAGCTTCTGGAAGGATGAACACATCAGACAAGTCGGTCAGAGCGTCTCGCAATAACCTCCAGTTTCTTCGACGGGCGGATATGAAAGACGGCAATTTATCCAACTGCGCACAACCCACAGCCGCCTGCATGTCCGTCGCCTTTAAGTTGTAGCCCAAGTGTGAGTACACGTACTTGTGGTCATAGCCGAGGGGGAGTTCCCCAAGCTTCCGATCAAAGCGATGACCGCACATGTTATCAACGCCTGACGGGCAGACGCAGTCTCTTCCCCAATCTCGCATGGACAAGATTATCTTGGCAAGTAGCGGGTTTTTGGTGTAGACCGCTCCCCCTTCTCCCATCGTCATATGGTGGGGAGGATAGAAGCTGCTGGTTCCGATGTCGCCGAATGTACCGGTGTACTTACCCTCGTATGTCGACCCCAAGGCATCGCAATTGTCTTCGATCAGCCACAAATCATGTTTCCGGCAAAAATCCACTACCGCCCGAGTATCGAAGGGGTTGCCCAAAGTGTGGGCGATCATCACAGCCTTGGTCTTTTTGCTCAAGGCCGACTCCAGTTGGGTAACATCGATATTTGCCGTAGCAAGTTCGATGTCGACAAATACAGGAATGGCACCATATTGAATAATGGGGGTCACTGTGGTGGGAAAACCGGCCGCGACGGTGATTACTTCATCTCCGCGCTCGATCTTTCTTCGCCCTAGATTGTCGGCCGTCAAAGCCATAAAAGCCAGCAGGTTAGCCGATGATCCGGAATTGACCAAGCAGCAGTATTTTACGTCCAGAAAAGTGGCTAGTTTGGCTTCAAACTCTTGGGCAAAACGGCCATGTGTCAACCAAAACTCAAGGGCTGAATCAACGAGATTGACCATCTCGGTCGCATCGAAAACCCGACCTGCGTAAGGAATGCGGGATTGCCCGGGAACGAAGAAGTTTTTCGTAGCATACGCCAAGTCGTAATAGTGCGCCACTTTGTCAAGAATCTCTTGCCTTAGTTGTGCCACGTTTAATTGTTCTCGGCTCATATGCTGGCTGTTCGGTTGTTCGTTATTTAGTCGTTGCAATCGTCTTCCTCCCTGAAATTCTTATCAAAGTGTTTTACCAACCCAAGCCAGTTTCTTCACTGATGCCGCTTCCACATACTCCTCGATGTCCCTGAGTGAGTGTTCCCACATCTTACCGTGGCTGCAGTAGTATGCTCGGTACCAGGCGGTTGTCACCCGTAAAGTCTGTTCGATATCATAAACCGAAAACCACTTTAAGAGATTATTGGCCCTCGTACAGTCGAGCTTTAAAAACTTGGCCTCATGAAGTTGTTGACTCGTGTCCGCGTCTCCACCCCAGGCGCCTTCTCCCCAGTGCTTGATAATCTTCTCCACCACTTCTTGGACTGTGATGTTGCCTCCTGGTTCGGGGCCGAAATTCCACGGACCGCTGTACGCATGCCCTTTCACCCAGAGCAGATTCCCCAACCAAAGATACCCTGAAAGTGACTCCAAAACGTGTTGCCAAGGGCGAATCGCCTGAGGGTTTCTCAAAACAACTCGCGCGCTGCTCTGCAACGAACGTATGCAATCCGGAACGATGCGATCTGAGGCCCAGTCTCCACCGCCAACCACATTTCCGGCCCGCGCCGAGGCCATGTGTACACTATCTGGATTGTTAAAAAAAGACCTGTGATAGGACGCTGACACTAACTCGGCGCAACCCTTGCTGGAGCTATAGGGGTCGAAGCCGCCCAGGGGATCATTTTCCCTATAGCTGTAATCCCATTCCTTATTTTCGTAACACTTGTCGCTGGTGACATTCACGACGACTCGCACACTGGATGTGCGGCGGACAGCTTCCAAGAGGTTGACTGTGCCCATCACGTTAGTCTCGTATGTTAGCTGAGGCTCACGGTAGGACAAGCGTACCAGTGGCTGTGCTGCCAGATGGAACACAATCTGCGGCTGGTGGGTTTCCATGACCGCAGAAAGGTGACCAAAATCACGCACATCTCCGATTATGTGAGTAATCTTCGTGGGTAGGTCTATGGCGTTGAACATGCTTGGGTCCGTGAGCGGCTCCAATGCATACCCAACCACTTTGGCACCCAGCGAATGCAGCCACAATGCTAGCCACGAGCCTTTGAAGCCGGTATGCCCCGTGACTAAGACCGTCTTGCCCCGGTAGATGTCATCAAAAAGTTGTCGCCTTGCGTGTGATACCATCTTGCTCACCACACCTTCCAAGGGGCTTTATTGTTTTGCCATAATTCCTCCAAGCGAGTTTTATCGCGCAGAGTGTCCATCGGCTGCCAAAACCCCGCGTGCTTATAAGCTTGAAGCTGTCCGTCAGTAGCTAACTTCTCAAGTGGGTCTCTTTCAAGGATGGTCTGATCTCCATCGATATAGTTGAAAACGCCAGGTTCGAACACGAAAAAACCCCCGTTAACCCAGCCGCCATCTCCCTCAGGCTTTTCTTGAAATGCCTGCACCATTTGGTCTTCACTTATATGCATCGCTCCGAAACGGCCTGATGGCTGCACAGCCGTTACGCTGGCCATCTTGCCATGGCGGCGATGAAACTCTAGCAGGGCAGGGATAGTTATATCAGCAACCCCATCTCCATAAGTGAGCATGAAAGTCTCATTTTTGACGTATGGCTTAATCCGTTTCACACGTCCACCCGTCATGGTAGCTGGACCTGTATCGACTAGCGTTACCCGCCAGGGCTCGGCCGAGTTTTGGTGTATCTCCATCCCCTGTGTTCGAACGTCGAAAGTGACGTCGCAGTTATGCAAAAAATAGTTATAAAAATACTCTTTGACGACATACCCCTTAAACCCTAGGCATATGACGAATTCGTTGAAACCATAATAACTATAAATCTTCATGATGTGCCATAAGATCGGTTTTTCACCTATCTCAATCATGGGCTTTGGTTTGAGGTGCGTTTCTTCAGAAATCCGAGTTCCGAATCCACCAGCTAGAATAACTACTTTCATGTGGGTCCTCCTCTGCTATTGGTGGTAGAGTGCTCACGCGCCAGTCCCTACCACCCTACTTCAAACAGGGTAGCATTTTTGTAGCGCCTATCCCTCGAGCATACTACGCACACCTTATGACCGCGGTCACGAAACTCCTCCATTAGGTCGGTATAGGATATTCGTTTGACCCTCTGGGTAGGCAATGGTCAGACTGGACCCGGAAGGTAGGCACAAGCCGGTTGTAAATGCATGGGCTTCCACACTGGGCGGGATTCGATGTTGTGTTTCTCTAGGGACTTAATCAAGTCTAGCGGAGTGCAACCTGTAAGGCTAGGGTCTATGGTCATAACAGTGAGCCATTTTATTAGCCATTTTCCGCCTCTTCGCGCTCGTACACCAAATTACCAAAAACTTTTTTTATTACCCCTGATCGGGCACCAATGAGCCTTATCAACCACCCCATTGATTCAGACAAGTAAATCTTCTTGCCACTTTGCTCAGCAAGCTTCTTCACCAGCAAGCTTGTGTTCCAGTACTCGTTGTCTTGTGGAAAAAACAATCCTTTAGATTCCTTATCGATGTGCCCCTTGAGGTGTTGACATAGTTTATCAATATACAACATGCTTCTCTTATTTTCAATCATAGGAAAAATAGGCGTTAATTTTGCTAGCTTCACCAGTTTAGCGTAATTGCTAGGACAATTTGACCCATAAATCATAGGGGGTCTTAAGACCAGAATTTTGAAGTTTTCATTAGCCAACTTGTTCAGCTCATATTCAGCTGCAAGTTTGCTCTTCCCGTAATACGTCTTAGGATTGGGTGTAGTGTCTCTAGTGATAATTACCTCATGACCGATCTCACCTTCTTCGCCGTAAACAGCCATCGTACTCATGAAAATGAACTGTCTTACCCCTGCCGCCCTAGCTTTCTTAGCGACGGCAACTGGCAAATCTACATTCACTTTTAAATATATACTTTCTATTTTAGGGCTTTCCTTTTTATGAACAACTGCAGCTACATGAAGTACCACATCATACGCTTCAAAGGGCTTGTCTTGCCAAACATTATCCCTCATATCAATGGTATCGACAGAATACTCATCAGGATACTGTGAAAGCCATCTCTCAAAAGCCGTCCCTACGTAACTATCTGCTCCCGTCACAAGTATCTTCTTCATCCTGACGTAGTCTCCTTCGTCATGCAGACATCCGTCTTCCCTGTCGTTCCAGTCCCACCTTCAATATAAAGCTCATTCTCGCAACATACTCCCCATCAAGCTTGGCCTTAACCTCAATAGGAAGTTCATCTCGACCATTTATCTGCGCCCAACCTGTGAGCCCTGGTGGCACATCATTAGCACTATATTTGTCTCGTTCCGCAATTAAATCATACTGATTCCATAGAGCGGGGCGGGGACCGATTATTGACATAGTTCCACACAGTATATTAATAATCTGGGGCAACTCATCAAGGCTCGTCTTTCGCAGAAATTTACCCACAGTTGTGATGTACTGTTCTGGATTTTCAAGTAGATGAGTTGGTGTGTCTTTAGGTGTATCTATCCTCATGGTACGGAACTTTAATATATTAAAATGACACTTATGTATCCCGATGCGCTTTTGTGTGAACAGTATAGGTCCTGTGGAGTCAAGCTTTATAGCAAGTATGGTAATTAAAAATAGCGGTGACAAGACTATTAACCCTATCAGTGAGAGAACCATATCTATAATTCGCTTAACTTTTAAGTAGTCTCTAACTGTTCTCCTTATGGTAACTTCATCAGCCATACTCAACTTCTACTCCATTCAATTTGTTTGCTTCGCGGCATTTACAGCTGGGGGCTTTTCTTAGCGATAAAAAGTGGACATGGAAACAGCTAGCCAACCACTGGGCGAGAACGGCCAGCGGGAGTCGTGGCATCCCAGTAACCCTTGAGAAAAGCGGAAAAGACACCTATCATCATACCTGCGAATGCTGCGACGACCAACGTTAGCAGTTTCTTTGGCGACACTGGCACTATGGGTGCCACAGCACGCGATGAAATGACTACTGCCGCCTCGCCTAGCTTGGCAGATTGGGCGATACGAACTTCTTCGCGCCTATCTATGTATGTATTAAAGCTCTTCTGAGCCACGGCTACGTTCCTCTGTAGTAACTCCGCCTGATAGGTTTTATCTGCTAGATCGACCTGAAGTGTTTCCAGACGGACTTGGAGTTGCGTTAATCTAGCTATCGTATCTTTGTTTTGTGCACGTAAACGAGCTAGAGTTGTTACTCTCGTGCTGAGACCTGCTTGTAAGCTTAAATATAATGGATTGTGCTCTTGGCTCTTGACCTCAAGCAGGGCTGTTCCACCAGTGGTTTCTTGACCTTGCACCAGGTTGTAAAGCACGGGATCGTCTACAATGGTCTTTGTAGTATATAAGTATCGCTCGGTTTGCGCCAACTGTGCCTGGGTGGAAAGCTGAGCGGCTGTTTCGACCGCTATGTCAATCTCAAGCTGAGCAAGAATGCTCTTGAAGGAGGTTATTTGTGAAATTTTGGACGATATCTCGCTCCCAAGCTCTGCTACTCCATTAGGTTGTTTTAGGAAGTTGGAATATGCTAACTGAGCTGCATTAAGATTGGCATCTTGGATGAGCAACGCCTCTTCTAGAAGGTCCAAGGTCTTGCTGGCCTGTTCTTGGGTTAGCGTAGTAATGAACTCCGTAAAGTTTAAGGCAAGGGCATTGGCTATTTGGGCGGCTAGCTCTGGGGAGCCATCTCTTACTTTGATCTTAATAAGATTGGTGCCCCTAATCGCTTCGACTGAGACGGCCCTAGATAGTGAGGAGACGGTATAACCTAATTCACTAAGATTAAGTTCCGCTAGGACTTTCTCCATGACCTCTGGGTTCTTTAACTGCTCTCGGTAGCTATCTATAGTGAAATCAGGATAGATGGGAAGCCCGCCTACTAAATCGGTACTAATGGCTTCAGTGCTGGGCTTAAAGTCTGCAACGATCAATTTGGCTTCTGCCTCATACTTGGGCTCTATTACCCAGAACACAGCGATGCTGGCGGCTAAAACTGCCGATGCTGTGACTAAGGCAATTAGCCCTTTAAACTTTAGTAGTACCTCGATAATTTCACGCAAGGAGATTTCTGCTTCGTCATGCACAATTAATTCCCTCCTGATTCTGTTCGTTGTACGCATTCTCCCTATAGCTTTCGACGCGGAACACCAATTCTCCTATTACAAGCACCATGGCAAAACATTTGTAATAGAGCCGACAATACCTTGTACCTAGCCAGTCTCTTGCCGGGACCTTAAAAAACAGTCCAACACGGCAGGGAAAGAGGGAGCGATGAAGAATTACAGTAAAAAATACTTTTATCTGGAGGCATTATGATAGATCAGCAAAAAATCCAGAAGGCCGTACGTATGATTCTGGAAGCGATTGGTGAGGACCCCGACCGGGAGGGCCTGCAGGACACGCCGTCCCGGGTGGCTAAAATGTATTCCGAAGTTTTTTCGGGATTGCACTGCGACCCCGGCGATCATCTGGCGACCTGTTTCTATGAGGAAAAGCATGATGAAATGGTTATGGTTAAGGATATCAGCATCTATTCCATGTGCGAACACCATTTGTTGCCTTTCTACGGGAGGGCCCATGTGGCTTACATCCCAAACCCGGATAAAATCGCCGGCTTAAGCAAACTGGTCCGTGTTGTGGAGACACTGGCCCGCCGTCCGCAGCTACAGGAACGGTTAACCACCGAAATTGCCGAAACTATTACCAAGAAGCTCGATGCCAAAGGCGTACTGGTGGTCATTGAAGCGGAACATCTCTGTATGACTATGCGCGGCGTGAACAAGCCCGGCTCCACTACCGTGACTTCAGCCGTCAGGGGCATCTTCCGCACCAACCATCTGACAAGGGCGGAGGCGTTCTCCCTCTTAAAGGGCGGCCGGTAATGGAGGCCTTATGACGAGGAAAATGATTATCAAGGGGAAAGAATACAACCTGAAAAACAACACCTTGATTATGGGGATTCTCAATGTGACGCCCGATTCGTTTTCCGACGGCGGGCTTTTTTATGACCCCAAGAAAGCGGTAGAGCACGCCCTCCGCATGGTAGACGAAGGAGCCGACATCATCGACATCGGCGGTGAATCCACCCGCCCTGATCACAAACCGCTTGGTGCGGAAGAGGAAGCGGCGCGTGTTATCCCTGTAATCCGCGCTATCTGTGCCGCCACTGATACTCCGGTCTCCATCGACACCTACAAAGTCTCGGTGGCCCGACAAGCTCTGGCCGCCGGAGCCGCTATGCTTAACGATGTCTGGGGCGGCCGCAGGGACCATAACATGCTGAAGCTGGCCGCCTCCGCCGGTGTGCCCATCTGTCTGATGCACAACCGCGCGGAGGCCGTCTACCATGACTTGATGTCGGAAATCAGGGCCGATCTTTTGGCCAGTGCCGCCCTGGCCAGCGCCAGCGGCGTCCGCGAGGAAAATATTATTCTTGACCCGGGGATTGGCTTTGGCAAGACACCGGCCCACAACCTTATTGTAATGAAGCGTTTAAATGAGGTTGCATCACTGGGCTACCCCGTCCTGCTGGGCACATCCCGCAAATCGGTGATCGGCAAGGTTCTCAACCTGCCGGTTGACCAGCGGCTGGAGGGGACGGCCGCGACTGTTGCATTTGGTATTGCCCTCGGAGCCAGTATTGTCCGCGTCCACGACGTCCAAGCGATGAGCAGGGTGGCGCGTATGACAGACGCCATGATGCGAGGAGGATTTTAATTGGATAAAATTATCCTGGAGAACATGCTGTTTTACGGTTACCACGGTGTTCTGGCGGAAGAAAACCGCCTCGGCCAGCGCTTCGCCGTCAGCCTGGTTATCGGCACGAACACTAGCGCCGCCGGCCTAAGCGACGACCTAGCCCTGTCATTAAACTACGCCGAGGTTTATGACGCGGTGAAAAAAATCATGGCAGGAACTCCTGTGAAACTCCTGGAGAGGCTGGCGGAAACCATCGCTGACAATGTCCTCGATATGGGTGCGCTGTGGGTGCGCGTCAGAGTAAAAAAACTCCACCCCCCCATCCCCGGACAAATGGATTATGCCGCGGTGGAGATTGAAAGGAGCCGCACCTGATGCCACGAGTCTTCCTGGGACTTGGCAGCAACTTGGGCGAGCGAAAAAATGAGCTGGATTTTGCCGTATGCCGCCTGCGTCAGCACCCGGGTATCGAACTGATTCAGGTCGCCCCATACCTGGAAACCGACCCTGTTGGTTATCTGGAACAGGGTAAATTTATAAATACGGTTGTAGAAATCCGGACAATACTAGACCCGTATACACTCCTCTGGGTGTTGCAGACCATCGAAGAGGAGGCGGGTCGTATCCGCACTATCCGCTGGGGGCCGCGCACCCTAGATATCGATATACTTTTATATGACGACTGGGTAATGGATGAACCCAATCTTACTATCCCTCATCCGCGTATGAAGGAACGGGAATTTGTCCTGCTGCCTCTGACTGAAATCGGGCCGGACGTGCCTGTCCCGCCCGACAATTTGACTATACGAGAGCTTTTAAACAATTACCGCCAAAGCAGGTGAGCTTATGCTTGTGATGATCGACAACTACGATTCCTTCACATACAATCTGGTACAGTTCCTGGGCGAACTCGGCGCTGAAATTCGCGTCTTTCGCAACAATTGCATTACCTTGGAAGGTATCGCCGGGCTGAATCCCGACCGCATTGTCATTTCACCCGGCCCCTGTACACCAAGCGAAGCCGGCATCTCCATGGATGTAATCCGCCGTTTCGCCGGAGAAATTCCTATCTTGGGCATCTGCCTCGGGCACCAGTGCCTGGGACAGGTTTTTGGCGGCCGTATCATCCGCGCAGGAGTGCCGGTCCACGGCAAAACATCGCTCATCAAACACTGCAGTAAAGGAGTTTTCTCCGGCCTCCCCACGCCTTTTTGGGCTACACGCTATCATTCCCTCTTGGTGGAGCGGGAGACCCTCCCGGACTGCCTGGAAATTACCGCCGTAACAGAGCAGGGAGATATTATGGGGCTCCGTCACAAACATCTTCCCTTCCTGGAAGGGATCCAGTTCCACCCGGAAGCAATCCTCACAGAGCACGGCATGGAACTGCTTGCTAATTTCCTGCGCTGCCAGGCGCACGAAAAGGGGGGGAGCCAGTGAGTCGGCTAAGACCTATTGTTGAGGAATTGGTGTTGGATCGTCCCCTTGAAGAAATATTTTCCTTATTTACAGACGACCCGTATCCGTTTTGGCTCGACAGCAGCCTTCCAGGCGGTAAAATGGGCCGCTGGTCCTTTATAGGCAGCGACCCTTTCTTGGTTCTGAAAACATTTGGCCGGGACATCCGTATCGAAGAAAAGGGCGTAACCCTTCAAACTACGGCCAATCCCTTTACTGTTCTGCGCACACAGCTTAACCGCTTCCCTCTGGAGCGGGGGGACCTGAACATCCCTTTCCTCGGCGGCGCTGTGGGCTTTTTTTCATATGACCTCGGCCGCATGGCGGAGCGCATACCGGACCGGACTACAAACGATTTGAACGTCCCCGATATCTCTCTCGGTTTCTATCATACCATCCTTGCTGTTGAACACCTGGAAAACCGGGCCTACATTATCGCCTCCGGCCTCCCCGCAGAGGGCGAAAAGGCTGCTGCCAAGGCAGTAGCTGACTTGGCCCTATTTAAAGAAAAACTAACACAACCCGCACCCAAGCTATCCGATCCATGGTCAGAGCCCGCTATCGACACCGCAGATATCCGCACACACTTCAGCTATGCTGACTACTGCAGGGCCGTGGAGACTATTAAGGATTATATCGTAGCCGGTGATATCTACCAGGCAAATATGACGCAGCGCTTGGACGCGCCTCTGCGCATGCCACCTTATCAGCTCTACCGGCGGCTCCGCCAGGCCAATCCGGCACCTTTTGCCGCTTACCTGGACTGCGGCGATAATCTCCGTGTCCTCAGTTCTTCACCGGAGCGCTTTCTCCGCTTGGAAAACAATGTGGTGGAGTCACGCCCCATCAAAGGTACACGCCCCCGCGGCAAAACGCCGGAAGAAGACAAAGCCAACCGCGAGGAACTCCTTGTCAGTGAAAAAGACCGCGCCGAGCTGGTCATGATTATTGACCTGCAAAGAAACGACCTGGGGCGGGTCTGCTCTTACAGCACCGTCCGCGTTCCGGAACTGATCGTTCTGGAAGAGTATGCCACCGTGTTCCACCTGGTGTCCACCATCCGCGGTGAACTGGCCCCCGGCAAAGACGCCATAGACCTGTTAAAAGCGTCCTTCCCCGGCGGTTCCATTACCGGCACCCCAAAAATCCGGGCCATGGAAATCATCGAAGAGCTAGAACCAGTCCGCCGAGGCATCTACACCGGCTCCATCGGCTATATTGGATTTGACGGCCACGCCGATTTAAATATTGTTATCCGTACCCTCATTAACAAAGGGGAAAATGTACATCTGCAGGTTGGCGGCGGCATTGTTTTCGATTCAGAGGCCAGCCTGGAATACGAAGAGACTCTCCATAAAGCTAAAGCGCTGCTGAAGAGTCTGGGCGTCTCCCAATTCCCGGAGGTGAACCTGTGACTGACTGCTACTATCTTAACGGCGCTCTATTGCCCACAACCGACTGCCGCCTTGGCGTTACAGACCGTTCCTACCTACTGGGCGACGGCCTCTTTGAGACCATGCTCGTTCGCCGGGGAAAACCGGTCTACTTTGCTGAGCATCTGCAGCGGCTCCTTACCTCCTGTGTCGCGTTCGACTACAACGCACCTTCTCAGGATAAGCTTACTGATTCCGTCCGGGAAGTCATTGAAGCCAACGCCTTAGAGGCCGCAGCACTTCGTCTCACAATCTCCCCCCAAGAGAGCGAAGGTCTCCTATGCGCTCCGGACAGCACTTTAAACATCCTGATTACCTTCCGCCGTGGTGAACAGTACACACAAAGTCTCTACGAGCGGGGCCTCACCGCCCTTATTGCCCAAACCACCCGCCGCAATGAACAATCTCCCCTATCCCGTCATAAAACAACCAACTTCATGGACAGTATTCTCGCCAGAAAAGAGGCGCGATCCCGGAACGCGGACGAAGCTATCCTCCTAAATACCAAGGGCCACCTCGCGGAAGGTTCTGTCTCCAACTTGTTTCTGATCAAAGATGGTGAAATCCTCACCCCCCGCATTGCAGACGGGGCCCTGCCGGGAATTATCCGCGGCAAAGTGCTGGAACTCTGTAAAGAGAAGGGCCTAGCCGTCAGGGAGACAGTTCTGACTCCACAGGACTTCAAACAAGCGGACGAAGCCTTTCTGACGAACTCGCTATTGGGAATCATGCCACTATTCAAAGCTGAATCCCGTGTATTGGACTCCGCAGCCTCTGGGTCTTTGACCTGCACACTGGCAGATGTGTTCGGACATAGCTGATTTTATACTAGTGTGTTATCCCTTCATCAAAGAACACGCCAAAGGCCGTGAGCAGCCCGGGGAACATAATGCCCCAGTAGCTGTCTGTCCAGCCGTACTTTACAGCTGTGATGTACCAGGGAATAATCAGCATCTCTACCGGCACTATCGACCCTATGATCAAGAGGGCGTAGATTACAGCCTGGACATCCTCATAAAGCGTTGGCTACTTCTGCAAGGAAAGGGGCTCAAAATGGGGATATTGCTGCGATCACATTATAGTTATAATAAATGTGAGGTGACTACACTTTATGGAACGTACTACTGGTCCTCTGAGGGTAAGGCTGAGCTAGACTTCGTGTTCCAGGACAGGCAAGGCAACATTATCCCACTAGAGGCGAAGTCGTCCGAGAACCTAGGCTAAGAGCTTGAAGAGCTAAATGTCACGGTTCCAGCCGCCCTATAGATAATAGGGGGCTCAGCTATTTTTTAATCCCAGCTCTATAAGCTTATCTACATAATCGATCATGAAAAGCGGGATATTTAATAAGTTTCCGTCTTGTTTCAGATTCCTAAGTGAAAACCTTAAGCGTATTTTTGTTTCAGCTTGATATTTTTGTCTATATAACGTGAGACTTCTACTATTAATATTTTGCTCAGCTTTTACTTCGATTGGGATAATATCATTACCGCGTTGGATGATAAAGTCGACTTCCGCCTGCCCTCCCGATGTCCAATATCTCGGTATTGCTTCATATTTGTCCGCTAAACCTTGTAATATAAAGTTTTCGGCCAATGCACTTTTAAATTCAGTAAACAGACGGATACCTTCATTAAAAGCAATAGGATCAAGATGCGCCAATCTACGTAACAATCCAGTATCCACGGCATATAATTTGAAAGCTGTCAAATCATCATAAGCAGACATGGGTAGTCCGGGTTTTGTACTTCTATATATCTTATAGGCCATACCGGCATTGCACAGCCAGGTAACAGCATCTTCATACTCCCTTGCCCT
The DNA here is from genome assembly GCA_009773495.1 of Bacillota bacterium. GTDB lineage: Bacteria > Bacillota > UBA994 > UBA994 > UBA994 > WSXW01. The sequence continues at coordinate 67,482 of WSXW01000008.1, read as the reverse complement.
TGCGCCATCTTTTACTGCACTAGTTCAATTACATCAATACTTTTCAGATAGTCCACTAAATTCTCATCACCATTGGCAATTAAAAATTCAGTAAAGCTCATTGGATTGATAGTAATAAAGTCAACTTTACCTACAGGAAATGATGAGGGCTTAGACAGGGCAATCCCTAAAAGCAAACCTGCGCAAGCTAGATGATATTCCGGTGCCTTCTCGCAGAAATACTTTAGTGTATTGAGCGCCTTGTTGCACTCCTGTATTTCATCAAATATAATTAAAGTTTTTTCCGGTAAAATTGGCGAGCCGTTCACCATCGTTAAGTTTTGTAAAATTCTTTTCACATCTTTAGTCGTTTCAAAAAAAGATGCTAATTCTTCTTGTTGACACGCCCTATCGCCACCCTTTTCGCAGGCTGGCTGTCGGGTAACAGAAGGGACTGAATTTTATGAAGGGGTTGAAGGATACCAGAAACATGATAATTGCACCGGCAATGCCTATGCCGTTTTGGTAGGTAGTAGCAACAATACTACCCCTTCATCCCCGTAATGGTTATACCCTCGATAATGTGCTTCTGGAAGATAGCAAAGACGACCAGCACGGGGATTAAGGCAATCGCCGCTGCCGTCATAGAGAGGTGCCAGTTGGCGGCATTCTCCGTAGCAAAGAGCGAGATGCCTACCGGCAGCGTACGCATATGCGGGCTGTCTATAATTATCACTGGCCAGAGAAAGGCATTCCACGTGCCCAAAAAGGTGAAGATGCCGAGTGCCGCTAGAGCTGAGCGCACCTGCGGCATGGCGATGTGCCACCAGATGCCAAGCTCGCTCATACCATCGATACGGGCGGCATCGAGCATATCTGTAGGCACGCCCTCCATAAATTGCTTCATTAAGAACACGCCAAAGGCCGTGATCAGCCCGGGGAACATAATGCCCCAGTAGCTGTCTGTCCAGCCGTACTTTACAGCTGTGATGTACCAGGGAATAATCAGCATTTCTACCGGCACCATGAGAGAACTCAAGATCATTAGGAAGAAGAAGTTCTGGCCGGGGAATTTCTTCTTGGCGAAGGCGTATCCGACCATGGAGGCAAAAAAGACTGTAGTGACGGTGCTGATAACTGCAATCAAGAGACTATTAACGAACCAGCGGCCAAACATGTTGCTGGTAAGTACGGTGCGGTAATTGTCAAGGGTAAAGGTCTTTGGCACAATATTGAGATCGTAAACCTCGGATGGGAGCTTAAACGAAGTAGATAACATCCATACAAATGGGAACAGCATTACTATCGACCCTATGATCAAGAGGGCGTAGATTACAGCCTGGACAATCTTGCGTCTGGAGATGCTCTCGTTCATCTCTACCCCCCTAATACTCAAATTTCTTAGTCAGCACTTTAAGCTGAAAGATAGTTATGGCCATAATAATCAGGAAGAGCACTACGGTCATGGCCGAGGCATAGCCCATATTAAAGCGCTCAAAGGCGGTCTGATAGATATGCAGCACCACGCTCAAGGTACTGTTGAGGGGCCCACCGCGACCTTGGCTGCTCATGTTAACTATCTGGGTAAAGGTCTGCAAGAAACGGATGGTCGCCAATACAGATGAAAAGACAATGGTGGGGTTAAGCAGGGGGATGGTAATGTTCTTAAAGATCTGCCATTCGCTGGCCCCATCAATTTGTGCAGCTTCATAATACATCTGGGGGATGGTCAATAACCCTGCGAGGAAGATAACAATCTGAAAACCGAGCCCTTGCCAAATGATCGAGGCGGCAATAACCCACAGGGCCTGTTGGGGGTCGTTGAGAAAGCCTTGCTGAGGGAATCCGAGTTTAAGCAGTATACCATTAATCAAGCCGGAGTGGCGCATAAACATAAATCGCCATACCCAGCTGACGGCGACAGCTGAGGTAATAAAGGGTATAAAATAGGCTGTTCTAAATACCCCGGCAAACTTGACTACGCGCTGGATCAAGAGCGCTATGCCTAGGGCTATAACCATTTGTGCTGGCACACCGATTAGGACATATCGCAGTGTGTTATACAAAGCTTTACGGAATATGGGGTCAGCATACATCTGCTTATAGTTGTCTAGCCCTACAAAGGGGCGATTGGTAGAGACGATGTTCCAGCTGCGCAAGCTGACGTTAAATGAAGATAAAGTGGGCCATACCCGGACTAAAAAGAAGTAGATAACGGGCACAGCAATGAAGGCATACGCCCATAGGTTGTTTTGTTGACGCAGTGTCAGTCCTTTGTGCCTGGGTTTAAGCTCTGGTTTCACTGCTATCGCCACCCTTCTAGAGTGGAGCTGACTCGCGAGAGCCAGCTCCTTCGATTACGTGGGGAGGGAGGATACGGCACCACTGAACGAGACCTGATTACTCTGAGGGCACTGAGAGGGTAGGTGTTTTGCTGTGGATATGGAATTGTGACATCCCTAGGCGACCTAGGTCCTTAAGTTGAATCAGTGTCAATCCGCCCCCATAATCAGTACAAATCAGTGGTACAGTTACCTGTTCTCGTCGTTTATTTGCCCTTGTAGAATTCGTCGTAGGCTGCTTGGGCGTCTTTGGCGGCTTGGTCTAGGGAGTCTTTGGCGGAGGCGCCTTGCAGCAGCATCCTGTCTACAGCGTCGATCATAGCCGTACGAATGATAGACTCGTCTGGCATAAAGGTGGTTTCGGCATAAGCCAAGCCACGTACAAAGCCGCCGAGCTTAGGATCTTCGGACAGGTCTTTACGCGCTGCAAAGGATTTACGAGCTGCCAATTCACCTGTCTCTTTCATGTAGAGCTCCATCGAGGCTTCGCTGGTAATAAACTGCAGGAACTTAGCTGCTGCCTCGAGCTTGGCACCAGAGGCGCTCTTGGTGATAGCGTGGGTCCAGTAAGAAGCGAAAGTCAGCTTGTCGTCGCCAGCTTCTTTAACTGGTAGCTCGGCCACGCCAAACTTGAGATCAGGGGCATTCTTCCTCAGTGTGCCTAAACGGAATGAACCGTCAACTGTAATTGAGGCTTTGCCATTTATAAAGGCGTTAGAATCGTTGTCAAAGAAACCGATTTCGCCGACCTTTTCTTTCTTGGCAAGGTCTACAAACCATTGCAGCGCGTCATAGGCTGCAGGGGTAGAGTTCCAGGTAACGGTACGTCCGTCGTTGCTGAGAAGTTGCACGCCGGCTTGGGGCAGGAGTACTTCTCTTAGCCAGTTATGGCCTTGACCAGCGGTGTTATAGGCAAAGCCAGCTTGAGTCAATTGCCCGTTAGCCTCGCGCTTGGTAAGCTGCTTGGACATTTCGACGAGCTCTGCCCAGGTTGTGGGTGGTTTTTCAGGGTCGAGTCCAGCTGCGGTGAAATGGTCTTTGTTCCACAGGAGCGCGAGCGTGCGCACGGTGGTCGGTAGAGACCATAGTTTGTCGTCTACAATACTGGCCTTAACTACGTCGGAGAACTCCGCCTTAACGGTGTTAAGCGGGAAGTATTTCTCCGGCAATGGTTGCAGGTAGTCGCCGGTAATGTACTTAGGCAGCCAACCATAGAAAAGGGTTACTACATCGGGGCCGACTCCAGCGGGAATGCTCGCGGTGAGCTTCTGCTGGAAGTTATCATAGGGGTAAGTGTTATGCACTACCTTGATGTTAGGATTGGCAGCCTCAAACTGAGCAATTAATTTGTCGATAGCTACTACCTTGGTGTCAAAAGTGTACTGCCAGTACTCAATAGTGATTTTTTCGGTCTCCTTTGGTTTAGCGGTACAGCCACTCATAACCAATAACCCGGCCATGAGCCCCAGTACCAACAACAGAGATACTATGCGCTTCACTAAATCCCCTCCTAAAAAAGTTATATGCTTTACTGCCGCGCAGATTAAAGCCGAATACAAGGGTACGACATGGCAACATTGAACGGATGAAACCTGAACGGGGGGGCTAGGAGGGCACGGCAGTGCCGTGCCCCTACATATGGGGCTTCAACTTCGTGTAGGGGCACAGCATGCTGTGCCCTTTTAGGTGGCCACGAGGGCACGGCAGTGCCGTGCCCCTACCGGGGTTTTGGCGTGGGCGTGGGGTACGATGGTACGATGGGCACGGCAGTGCCGTGCCCCTACCGGGGTTTGGCGGGGGCGTGGTGGCGTGGGCGTGGGGTACGATGGTACGATGGGCACGGCAGTGCCGTGCCCCTACCGGGGTTTGGCGGGGGCGTGGGGTACGATGGTACGATGGGCACGGCAGTGCCCGTGCCCCTACCGGGTTTTGGCGGGGGCGTGGGGTACGATGGTACGATGGGCACGGCAGTGCCGTGCCCCTACCGGGGTTTTGGCGTGGGCGTGGGGACGGTGGTACGATGGGCACGGCAGTGCCGTGCCCCTACCGGGGTTTAGCGGGGGCGGGGGGTACGGTGGTACGATGGGCACGGCAGTGCCGTGCCCCTACCGGGGTTTAGCGTGGGCGGGGGGTACGGTGGTACGATGGGCACGGCAGTGCCGTGCCCCTACCGGGGTTTGGCGGGGGGTACTTGGGCACGGCAGTAGGCCTGCTCGGTTGTGCCGTCGAATAGGTGCATTTTGTGGGGCCGCATGGCAATGCGCACATGCTGCCCAGTAGTTAATTTGTGCTCGGGCGAAAAACGCGCGGTAATGTTCTGGGCGCCTACTTTCATGTAGCAGTAAATTTCCGAACCCATGGCCTCAACCACGTCTACTACGGCGTTTAGCGCCTGGGGAGAGTCCTGCCCGTCGTTCAGCAAGACAATATCGTTAGGGCGTATGCCCAATATCACACGCTCAGCGGTGATCTCGTGCGTATCGACTTCAGGGGACAGCGGAACGCTGTAGTCTCCCTGCTCATCAACCACAAAGGCTTGTCCATTCTCTACACGGTAGCTACCGCGTAAAAAGTTCATCGCTGGCGACCCAATAAACCCGGCCACAAATATGTTAGCCGGCCGGTTATAGATCTCATCCGGTGTGCCTACCTGCTGCACCAGACCGTTATTCATGACCACAATGCGGTCGCCCATGGTCATGGCCTCGATTTGGTCGTGGGTGACGTAAATAGTTGTGGTATTAACCCGCTGATGCAGCTTAATTATCTCTAGCCTCATTTGCACCCTGAGCTTAGCGTCGAGGTTACTCAAGGGCTCGTCCATCAAAAATACGGCTGGTTCGCGCACCATAGCTCGGCCCAAAGCCACGCGCTGCTTTTGTCCGCCCGAGAGCTCCTTGGGCTTGCGGTGCAATAACTGCTCCAGGCCAAGTATTGCTGCTGATGCCTTAACCTTTTGCTCAATGTCCTTCTTGGGCAGCTTGCGCAGCTTTAGCCCAAAAGCCATGTTCTCAAATACATTCATATGAGGGTACAAGGCGTAGTTTTGAAATACCATGGCAATGTCCCTATCCTTGGGAGCAACCTCGTTAACAAAGCGCTCACCAATATATATCTCCCCTTGAGTGATGTCTTCAAGCCCCGCTACCATGCGCAGTGTTGTAGACTTGCCACAGCCCGAAGGACCAACTAACACGATAAATTCGTGGTCCTTAATCTCTAGGGAGACATCGTTAACCGCCGTAACATCGCCAAATCGTTTGAATACGTTGACAAGCTTAACTTCGGCCACTAGCCTACCCCCCTTGCCTGCTTAACTGGGCCAGTTCTTCACTCCACCGTGCCACGCGTTCCTGGGCGCTGTCTAGGCGCTCCCGCCACGCAAACACCTCCTGCTGGGCTTGGGCTTGTGCTGTTTGAGACTGCACAATTTGCTTTAGCACCTGTTCTGGTGCCGGGCCCCCTGCGACGGTACGCTTGGCCACAAAACTCTGTGGGTCGAGCGCCGCCGCGAATTGCTCTGGGGTCAACAACATGCGCTCCTTAGCTACAGCCTGGCTGGCTTTTACATAGTGCGTGTAACACTGCGCGGGGGTAGTACCCGCCTGTGTGACGCCGTCTACAAAGCCGGATACCACGCCATGTGCCTGCCTAAACGAGAGCTGGCACTCGCGCGTCAGCATGTCTGCTAACTCTGTAGCTGTAGCAAGACTGTTGCTGCTGCGTTGGCGCAACAGCTCCGTATTGACTCGCGCGGTGTCAAGTATTTGGGTCAACAGTTGTAGAGCGCCCTGGGTTTGCCCCAGTATTTCTTCAACATCACCCTGAATATTATCGGCAGTGTCGTTAATATCCCCATAGGGTACGTTATGGAATGCTGTCATTACCCCTTGTGCCCGTCCTAGCGCCCGCCCGAGCATGCTCCGCACATGCTCTAGAGCTACCGGGTTGCGCTTATTGGGCATAATGCTGGACACTTGCACAAAGCTGCGGTCAAGCTCTAGGGCGTTTACCTCGTTAGAGACCCAAAACATCAGGTCGCACACTACCCGAGATAAACCTGTGAGTAACACCTGCAACACCGCCACAATCTCGGCGGTGTAATCCGCGGTGCTTACAGCGTCGTATGTATTTATAACTAAACCATTAAAGCCGAGTAGTCCCGCCACGTAATCTCTATCTATGGGGAAGCCAGTTCCGGCTAAGGCACACGCCCCCATGGGGGACAGGTTGAGCCGAGGTAGTACACCTAGGAGTCTCTCGGTATCGCGGTTTAGCTGCTGCTCTACCGCCATAAGATAATGTGCTAAGGTGGTAGGCTGCGCCTGCTGGTTGTGGGTGTGCGCTAGCATCACTGTGTGGCTATGATCTGCCGCTACCCGAGTAACTACACCGCGCAGTGCCAGTACCAGACTCACTAGTCCTAGAACATCGTCTCTTAAAGACATGCGGAACATGGTGGCGTCCATGTCATTGCGACTAAAGGCAATATGCACGTTACCCGCCACATCGGGCCCCAGGTCCTCCATTAGAGCATGCTCTAACATAAAGTAGAGATCTTCAAACTGCGGGTCATAGGCACGAGTAGAGTAGCGCGCTAGATCTAGCCTAGCGAGCGACTGAAGCAGCGCCTGAGTCTGCTCCAGCGAAATAATCTTTTGTTTGCCGAGCATTAGTGTGTGCGCCCGATGAATCCCTAATATTGGCTTTAAGAAGCGATGCCGGTGACGATTGAACGAAGGCTCTAATACGTGCTTTACATAGACCTCATTGGGAGCAAACTTAGTTGCCATTAACTCATCTCCTATAGCAGCTGTGAATATTTAACCGAGAGTTCGGAGCTCTTAATGACTCCGGCTACAGCCCCGAGAATCCCCGCATCAAGCCCGAGTTTAAGCAGGGCGATCTGCGGAGGATAGGGCACTACCCTGTTTACTGTCTCTTGAATTTTACTCAGGAATAGCGCCCCGGATTTCATTACCCCACCGGCCAAGAGAATTATCTCTGGGTTTAGTAAACATGCGGCATTAATTAGAGCGGCGCTCAGTAACTGTACGGTCTCATCTACTACTAGTAGGGCTAGAGGGTCATTATTTTCGGCTGCCTGCATGACATGCATGGCCTCTATTTCCCCCCCGGCTGCAAGAGTCGCAATCTGGCTGGGTTCGGTAGCCTTAGCCAGCAGTTGCTTGGCGCGTTCGGCAATACCGGTACCTGAACCTAGGCTCTCTAAGTACCCATAGCCGGGGTAACTCTGGCGCATCGCTTCTAGGGTGGTGACCATATAGCCCACCTCCCCAGCGGCATTGCTAGAACCATAGTAGATGCTGCCATTTATCATGATGCTGGCCCCAATACCAGTGCCAATCGCTACGCATACAGCGTTTTGCGCATCTTGGGCAGCGCCGCGCCACTGCTCCCCGAGCAAAATGGTGTTAACATCATTCTCGCAATATACAGGGCAAGTGTAGTGCTCTTTTAGCCGTTCTTTAAGGGGAAAACGGGTCCAACCTAGCGCTGGCGCTAAAGTAACTTCGCCGCTTTCTCTGTCCACCACACCAGGCACCCCTAGCCCTAGCCCCCTTAGGCCTTCACTCCCCACGGGGATCTGCTCCTGCAACTGGTGGATAAGCCTCAGCAGCTCCGCAAACACTCTCTCTGCCTGGTTATCACAGTCGCCCTGAGGCGTGGGGAGTTCTGCACGCGCCACGATCTCGCCACTGAGATCGGTTAGACCGGCCAGCATCTTCGTGCCGCCTACATCCACCCCCATCAGATAACCCGCCTTAGGATTAAAAGCATAGTTGGGAGATCTCCTGCCACCGGTGTACTCGCCTGAATCCGACTCCAGCACATAGCCCTGCTCCAGCAGCGAGCCTACAATGCTGCACACAGTAGCTAGACTAATGTTAGTGCGCTGCGCCACTTCACTTCTACCAAGGGGGCCTGTCCGCCTAATCAGCTCAAGCACCACATAGGTGTTAAGATCTTTGACTATCTGTATGTCGCGCTTGGCATCTCGAGTCAAGGTCATCTTCCTTCCTACTGCTAGTTGAGCTTGAGTAAACGCTTGGCGTTGTCGGCGAAGACGTCTTGCAGTTGTGCCTCGTTCATACCGCAATACATACACGCCCGCAACTGGTCCTGCAGGTACCTATAGGCAAAACCCCGCGGGAACCAGCTAGAATCAGTGCCAAAAATGATGCGGCGTGGACCCATGGTCTCAAAGGCCTTCCTAAACAGCGACTCAATATCTAGGGGGTAGGGCATCCACTTCACCCACTGGTTTGAGCCCGAGCTGTCCACATACACATTGGGGCAGGCCCACGCTAGGTGCAGTAGCTCCTGCCAATACCCAGCCCCAAAGTGCGGAATCACAAAGGGTATCTCAGGATAACGGCGTGCGACCTCGTGTATGGTGAGCGGATTCATATAGGGATGATGGCTGACTCCACCGCCTCCACCGAGTACGCCGAAATGAATTAGAACCGGAAGCTCACGCTCGGCGCAAAATTCCCACACTGGTTCTAGGTCGGGAGATTCGAACGGCCTGGTCATATGCGGGCCAATGATTTTTAAGCCCCTAAACCCTAATACATCAACGGCATGGCGCAGCTTTTCTGCGGCATTAGGCTGCTCAATATGGTGATGCGCAAAACCGATTAGCTTGGGCTGGTGCGGGGCTATGTAACTAGCCAACTCGTCGTTGCCGCCACCCGTCACAAAAACGAGATATTCCAAGTCGTAACGCTCTACTTCTTGCGCCCAACGGATAGCTAATTGGTGCGGGTCGTGCGGGCCTGGTTCGGGGTCTGAAAAATCCCACTCCCTGCGCCACTGGGCTCTAAGATTATCGGCGTATTGCTCAATTATCTTGGCGCCACGCCGCTCCTGGGAACTTCGCCCCATGGCATACGGGAAGTGAGTGTGAAAGTCTACAATTCGTAAGCCGTGAAACATTGCTGTACCCCCTCTGAGTTTGTCAATTGCTGATTGGCGGCGCGGTCTACAATGACTACAACATTGCGGTGGAGCTGCAGCACCGAAGCCGGTACCGAGGGTGTTATCGGGCCCCTCACAGCCTGGGCTATGATATGTGCTTTGTCCGCCCCACTAGCTAACAGCAAAATACGCTGTGCCAACATAATGGTGCGTATGCCGATGGTAATGGCGTACTGTGGTACTTCTGCGCGTGAGGCAAAGAAGCGTAGGTTGGCATCGATACTGGCTTCGTCTAGCTTAACTACATGCGTGCCCGCCTCAAACTTGCCGTGCGGTTCATTAAACCCGATATGGCCATTGCGCCCAATGCCTAAGACTTGTAGGTCGATGCCCCCCGCTTGGCTGATGCTCTGCTCGTACATTTCGCACTCTAGAGCCAAGTCGCTAGCCAAGCCATTAGGCAGATGCACGTTATTCGGGTCTATATCCACATGCCTGACAAAATTTAGATGCATATAGTGGTGGTAGCTACCGGGGTGACCTGCCGAGAGCCCTACAAACTCGTCTAGGTTAAATGTGGTGACCTGTGCATAACTGACGTCATTATTGGCGCGGCGCAACTCCTGGTACATGCCCAACGGCGTCGCCCCGGTGGCAAGCCCTAGTACACTGGCAGGCTTGGCGCGAACTTGGGCCGCCACAACTTCTGCGGCCCGGAGACTTAGTTCGCCATAATCCTGTGTGACAAATATCTGCACGCGCATTCACCCTTTTATTTGTTTAAAGGATATTTTCTACGAATAGTCTGAGATTCCCTGCTAGCTTATTTTAGTTATTAAAAAAAGTTTTAAGTCTAGGGAAATTGGGCAGAAATAATACAAAAAAGAGACGTAGTTTCTACGTCTCCAGCCACACTCAACTAAAAGCTCTACTCCGCCAGCTGTGAGAGAGAATCCATGATACTCTGTCCCAAAAAGCTATATCCCAAGCCGTGTCCTTACTACTTTAATAACCGTGGTCACTTCTTCTACCCTCAGCACTATTAATAGCAGACCATACACCCCTACGCCCACCCCTACGGCCATACCTAGAGAAATGACCTGGCCAAAGTTAATCGTAACGCGGAGCACTAGAGAAGCGACAAGGCCCATGACCACGGCGGCGCCACTCACCTTGATTAGTAGGGGCAACAAGCGAATGGACCCTTTAGATAGTTTGCTAGAGAGGAAATAAAAGAGCAATAAGGCGTTAAACAAAAATCCTAAGGAGTTAGCTAGTGCCAAGCCTCCATGGGCTAGGGGACGGACTAGGATTACGGCCAAAGCGACGTTTACAAAGGCGGTGGCAACACCGACCTTTACTGGAGTCATGGTATCTTGCATGGAGTAGAAGCCTCGCCCCAAGACCTGTGCTAAGGCTGCCCCGATAAGGCCAATGGAATAATAACCTAATGCTTGTGCGGTGCGGGTAGTGGCAACCGCATCGAAAGAACCCCGCTCAAAGGCTAGGCGCACTATGGGGTAGCGGAGCACAAACATGCCCACTGCCGCTGGAACTAGGAGCAACGTCACTCCTCGCAGACTTGAGGATAGAGATTGTGCAAAACTGGCTTTGTCGCCTTTGGCGGCATGCTCAGCTAAGGTGGGGTACACGGCAGCGGTGAGGGCCATAACGAAGATGCCCAAGGGTAATTGCACTAGCTTGTTACCAAAGTTAAGGGCGGCCAAGCTACCGGTGTCTAAGCCGGAGGCAAGGCGACGGTCTACCAACAGGTATAGTTGGCCGAATAAGCTGCTAAAGAAAATAGGGCCGGACAATCTCATTACTTGCTTAAAGGCGGGATCACCCATTATGAGCCTAGTTATTAGGGGGAGGCCGCGGCGCCAGGCCACATAAGTCATGAGCATAACGGGGATAAGCATACCCAAAACGGTAAGCCAAGCTAACCACTGAATGTTGCCGCCGAGGACTAGCCCGACAGCTATAATGGCGTTCATTACTATAGGTGTAAGGGCGGGCCAGAAAAATTGCTTGTGAGCTTGGAACAGGATAGTCAAGAGCTGGGTCATACTCATTACAAAGGTGAGCACAGCCATAATACGTAGGAGCGACGTGGTCAGCGCCTGGAGCTCTAAGGAAAAGTCCCGTACGAGAACTGAGATGATCTGGGGGGCGAAGGCGAAGGCGATGATGGTGGTTATCAAGGATACAAAGGCAGTAAGGGCAAAAACGGTGCCGGCTAATCTGTGGCCTGAGCCTTTGGCACGCTCAGTGCTAAAGACGGGTAAAAAGGCGACTGCAATAGCACCGCCAAGAATGCCGGAGAGAACCGTGGGGATGACTAGGGCGGCGACATAGCTGTCGACTAAGGCGCTGGCGCCAAAGCGCCAGGCAATGACCTGTTCGCGGGCAAAACCTAAGATCTTGCTCAGGCCGGAGAATATGCTTAACATAAGGGCTGCTTTAAAGACTGTGTTCTTGTTCTTGTCCGACATATACATCCTCATTTCAAAGAGTACCCAGAGGTTTTTTTAGTTGACATACAGATTATACTATCATAAGAGGAACAAGGGAATGGCAGGGAGGGTCGCCCGTTGCGTATACATCGCAGCTTTAGATGGTTAGCAGTAATTGTGTGGGTGGGTTTTATCTGGTTTATGTCTAGTCACTCGGTGCCGCCGGGAGACCCTATAGGGAAGGTGGCTGATATAATACGTACTATTCCGGTGCAGCTGACGCTGCCGGGTACATCTGTGGAATTTATGGTAGGCAAGGCAGGACATCTCCTTGCGTATTCGCTGCTGGGGGTGTTATTGTTGGCAGCTACCTGGGGGAGGCTCAAGAACAGGGTGCTGGGCGTCATGCTTATAGGCGTTATGGTTGCTGTCATTGATGAGACTAGGCAGTACTTTGTGCCGGGGCGTGAGGCAGCTGTACGGGATGTTGTAATTGATGCAGTGGGGTTGGCAATTGGGATAATAATTGCGCTGAGTCTGCGTAAAGCCTACCTCACGCGCTTAGCACAGGGCGAGGCTTTTTGCTCCTCCCGCCAATAATACTCTGTGTATAGGTTGCGCTCTGCATACACGACTAAGGTAGATATGCAAATTGTACCTAGGCCTGATGTGGCCTACGGTACTTTAGTGGGTAACAGCTCCGGCGACAGTGGCGTCTACTTGTGCTGTTTCGGCTGTTGGCACAGCCATGGCCTGGATGGCAGCGCGGAGGGCAGAGACTATGGAGTCGAGGGACATGCTGGGGAGGAGCTGGTTGGGTTTGTCGGTGGTTTGCTCGGGGAGAAAGGGTATGTGAATGAAGCAGGACTGGATGGGAAGATTGTGAGTGCGAATGTGGTGCTCTAAGGTGTAGAGGGCATAATTACAGAGATATGTTCCGGCGGTGTTGGAGACATAGGCTGGCACGCCGGCCGCGCTGATGGCAGCAGCGAGGGAGACGACGGGGAGGGAGGAGAAGTAGCCGTCGGGGCCGGATGGGACTATGGGTTCGCCGTTCTGGGTGACGTCGTAGTTGTCTTGGCCGTAACAGATGTTAATGCCGATGCGCTCGACAGCTATTTTGGCACGGCCGCCGGCTTGGCCGACGGAGATAATGAAGTCCGGGGTGTGGGTGGCGATGGCGGAGTGGATGAGGGGAATGACGCGGTCCCAGGAAACGGGGAGCTCGATGGCTTTGACGGCGATGTCTCCGAAGGTGAGGCCGTCGAGCTGCTTGACTGCCTCGAGGGAGGGATTGGTCTTCTCACCACCAAAGGGCTCAAAACCAGTTAACAACAATGTACGCATAATAAAACCTCCTGACAGATACGTATGAGCCTGATATACTTGATTTTTTTGGCCATTGTTGTACTTTGTAGCCGAGGTTATTGAGTTCAATCACCAGAGCGTTCTCATATAGTTTTTCGTATCCCTGCACCTAGTTTGTTATGAACTCTGAACGCACACTTAAGGATACTGTCTGTAATATCTGAATGCAGCCCCCCCCCCCCCCATCAGAAATAATCAGTTTAATCAGGTATATCAGGCTCTACGTGTCCTTTCTACTTCGGCGCTCCATACGTAAATCCTCTTAATCAACAAGGAAAGTGGACTAGGGCGCAGAATGGATAAGAGATGGAGGAGGCGACGAGGATGAGGAGCAGAAGGTTTTGGGCGGGGTTGGTTGTAGTTGCGGTTTTGGGTATGTTTGTGTTTCAGCCGTGGGCTGGAGCGGATGATGTTTTTGGGGTTGTGACTAATGTGCTGCGGGTTGTGCAGGCACAGTATTGGCGCGAGGTTGATGCTGCTACGCTTATTAGGGGTGCGCTCAAGGGTATTATGGAGGCGCTTGATGACCCTTACGCGCAGTACTTGCCCCCGCAGAACTATGACGGGTTCATCCAGCATACCACGGGTGCCTATGTGGGGATTGGTGTTGGTTTAGAACCACACCCTAATGGGGTGCTGATTACGCGGGTATTTAGAAATAGCCCCGCTGCTAAAGCAGGGCTAAAGGCTGGCGATATTATCCTGTTCGTTGAAGATACGGATACGCGCCATATAGGTCTCAGCAAGCTAACCGAGCTGGTGCGTGGCAAGGAAGGTACTGCTGTCTCTCTCTCCTTCTACCGAGGCACGGTCGATACGCTTCAAACCATAGAGGTTACGCGTGGGGCTGTTGTTGCGCCTTCTGCTGAGTGGAAGATTATCGAGGGGAATATCGGCTACATAGACATAGAAATATTTGGCGAGAGCCTCAAAGACGATATTGAAGAGGCTTTAAAGGACTTAGCAGGAACTAAGGGCCTGATCTTAGACCTACGGGGTTGTCCGGGAGGACTATTGGATAGCCTAATGGATATTGCCCCCTTCTTTGTGAAAGAGGGACCCCTAATGGTTGAGGTATCACAGGGTGGGCAGCACGCGGGTATTTATAGCCCTGGTCCCGGGCCAGATAAGCCCCTAGTGGTGCTAGTAAACAACGGGACCGCAAGCGCTGCCGAATTACTGCTCGGAGGCATACAGGACAGCAAAAGCGGTGTAGTAATCGGAACCAGGACTTTCGGCAAGGGAGTAGCCCAAAGTGTGTTCTCCTTAGGCAAGGAGCTGGGGGGCTATAAGTTTACTGTTGTAGGGTATCTCACCCCCTTGGGGCGAGAGATAGATGGCATAGGCTTAGACCCCGATGTGTGGGTGGATGATGCAGGGCCAGAGTACTTGCTGCCGCTTGCGGAGCTCATTTCCCCTTTTACTACTCTAAAGTACGGCATGACCAGCGAAGAAGTGCGAAAGTTGCAGGCGGCGCTGAGAGTGCTAGGGTTCTTTGAGGGGAGCACGACTAAGTACTTTGGCCCGGTCACGCGGAGGGCCTTGATTAAGTTCCAGCACAGCGAGGGCTTGAATGCGGACGGAGTTGCGACATTTGAGGTTATAGAGAAAATTAATGCCAAGCTAATCCGGGCGCCGATCTTAAGGGATGCGCAGTTAGCAGCAGCTGTGGAGAAGATACTGGAGATGGCGAGATAAGGGATGGCTCTATCCCAAGCCAAAGGCAGCCCGATGGGCTGCCTTTGGCAAGTTCTTAGATACCAGCAGATTTACTCCTGTACCACAACGCCAACAGCATAGCTACCACTTGTTTAATGACCCTCATACAAGCCTCCCCACCGCATTCTACTATGAGAGCATTTTAACAGATTCGTTAATCAATAAAGTGTCGAAATAAGTCGATGACTGAAATATTTTTTCGCCGACAATCGCTTAGCATGGGTTTGTCTCCCTAATGTCGAACACTTGAAGAACAGGAACTTGAGAGGAGACAAGCCCTATGCCCCTTAACCCACAGATTTTCCGCGAATACGATATCCGTGGCTCAGCGGAGCAGGACTTTAGCGAGGCCGACCTGCGCCAACTAACTCACGCCATCATTACCTACTTCCAAGGCCACAACCGCACTTCCATGATAGTCGCCCGCGACTGCCGCCTTAGTTCTCCCCGCATTAGTTCTACCATTTGCGACGTAGCCCTTGCGCGTCAGATGCACCTTATTGATATCGGTATGGTAACTACCCCGGCCTTCTACTACGCCACTAAGCATCTCGGCCTAGATGCAGGTATTATGGTTACCGCCAGCCATAACCCCCCACCCGATAACGGCATGAAGGTAAACCTAGGTCCGGCCACTATCCACGGTGCAGAAATCCAGCGCATCCGCCATATAGCCGAGAGCCTAAGCTCAGAGGAGGTGGCCGCCACAGCCGAGAGCATAGAGCGCCTCGATCTCCACGAGGATTACGATATCGCCGCTCCTTATATACGAACTTTAACCGCAAAGATACAGCTAGGCCCCCGCAAGCTCAAGGCCGTAGTAGATTGCGGCAACGGCGCCTCCGGCCCTTTAACCGAACAATTCCTGCAAGCCCTCGGCATTGACTACCTCCCCCTCTATTTCACCCCCGATGGCACCTTCCCTAACCACGAGGCCGACCCCACCAAGACCAAAAATCTCATAGACCTTCGCGCCCGAGTGTTAGCCGAAGGCGCAGACCTTGGCATAGGGTTTGACGGCGACGGCGACCGCATCGGCGTAGTAGACGATAATGGCAATGTCATTTGGGGAGATACCCTTATGGCTCTCTTCTGGCGCGAGATACTCCCCAAATATCCAGGCACCACCTGCTTAGTAGAGGTCAAATGCTCTCAATCGCTAATAGACGAAATTGAACGCCTCGGCGGCAAGCCCGAGTTCTGCAAAACCGGCCATTCCCTCATCAAGGCCCGCATGCGCGAAGTCGGTGCCGTCTTCACTGGCGAAATGTCCGGGCACATTTTCTTCGCCGATGAGTACTACGGCTTTGACGATGCTCTCTACGCCAGCGGTCGGCTCCTACGCCTTCTCTCTCATACCGACTCCAAGCTCTCCGAGCTTATTGCCGAAATTCCTAAGTATTATAGTACGGCCGAAGTACGCATACCTTGCCCCGACGACATCAAGTTCGCAGTCGTCGACCGCCTGCGGGAGGAACTAGGCAAGACCTACGAGACGATCACCATCGACGGCGTGCGGGTACTCTTCCCACACGGCTGGGGACTTTTCCGTTGTTCTAACACTGGCCCCATCATTGTTACCCGCTGCGAAGCGCGAACGCCTGAACTCCTACGGGAGTATGTTTCTATTTTCAACACGGTGTTCTCAGGTATTTGCCCTAATGTACAGATACCCTGGGAGTACGCCGACTAGCAACAAGAGCCTTTGCGGGCCGCAAGGGCTCTTGTTCTATCTTCCGCTGCCTGCCTAGGTGAGTTTGCCATAGTGGTGTATAATAGTTAGTATAGCGAATGAACTTAAAGGATGTGTTCTGATTGCGAATGAAGCGCGTTATTGGCAAGGAGTTTATGGAGAAGACGAAGTACCAGTACCTCCCGGAGTCTGATCAGACTAAGGAGCTCCCCCAGCCTCCGTTAGAGCAGGCTTTTAACGAGGGCAAGCAGGTCATCGACTTACCTCAACCAGAGGATCTAAATATTAAGAGCTATGACTTATTGACTGCTATTGTGGAACGCAAAAGCATGCGTAAGTACTCCGAGGAATCATTAACGATGGATGAGCTCACCTACTTGCTATGGACGACACAGGGCGTAAAGCAGGTTACCAATAGGCCGGCGACGCTTAGGACGGCACCGTCAGCTGGCTCTCGCCATTGCTTAGAAACCTACTTGCTGGTTAACAGGGTTGAAGGGCTTGTGCCCGGGCTCTATAGGTATAAGGCGATTGAGCATAAGCTCATTGTGCTCGACACGAACCCGGGTTGGGATGAGCAGCTTACTGCTGCTTGCTTGGGGCAACCTTTTGTGGGTACGAGTGCCATAACCTTCTTTTGGGCGGCCGATGCCTATAGGATGGAATGGCGCTATGGCGAGCGGGGCTACAGGTATATGCATCTCGATGCCGGGCACGCCTGCCAGAATTTGTACCTGGCGGCTGAGGTTATTGAGGCTGGCGTGTGCGCTATCGCAGCGTTTAACGATGACGCGCTTAACCCGCTGCTCGGCTTAGACGGAGATAATGATTTTGTAGTGTATGTAGCTACGGTGGGGAAGAAGTAAAAGAGGACGGAACCTGAAACCTTTCCCCTATAAAGTCGTATCATTATTGGCTAGGTTGATATTAATGAAACGACAGAGCATTTCGCTAGGGAGGTATGCCTGATGGGGTTGTTTAAGTTTATCCGCGGTCAGTTTATAGAGGTAATTGAGTGGACCGACCATACCACGGATACGTTGGTGTATCGTTTCCCTGTTCAGGGCAACGAGATTAAGATGGGCGCACAGTTGACCGTTAGGGAGTCCCAGACAGCGATATTTGTTAATGAGGGGCAGATTGCCGACGTGTTCTCACCGGGCAGGTACGAGCTTACCACTGAGAATATGCCGATTATGACCAAGCTACGTTCTTGGAAGTATGGTTTTAATTCTCCCTTTAAGGCTGAAGTGTACTTTATAAATACTAAGCAGTTTACTAACCAGAAGTGGGGCACTGCTAACCCGATTATGATGCGCGACCAAGAGTTTGGCATGCTGCGGTTGCGCGCTTTCGGTATTTACTCTTATAGGGTGACAGACCCAGCGAAGTTCCTGAAGGAGCTGTTTGGTACTAGCTCCACCTTTCAGACTCAGGATATCGCTGGCCAACTCAGAGGTATGATCATCTCGGGCATGACTGACCTCGTGGCTGAATCCAAAATTCCGGCGCTAGACCTAGCTATGCATTATGATGAGCTAGGTGAACAGGCACGCCATAAGATGGGCCCGCGTTTTGGGGAGTTTGGCCTGGAGGTGGCCTCTTTCGTAGTAGAGAACATTTCTCTACCCAAGGAGGTGGAGGAAGTGCTCGACAGGCGCACTTCGATGGGGATCATAGGGGATATGAACAAATACGCTCAGTACCAGGCTGCTGAGGCAATCCGCGAGGCGGCCCGCAACGAAGGCGGCGGTACGGCCGGTGCGGGCGTAGGCTTGGGCGCGGGTGTGGGACTCGGCCAGATGATGGTGGGAGCATTTACTCAACCCCAGCAAGCCCCGCAGCAACCACAGCCTCAGCCAACACCAGCTGTTGTACCAGCAACTGCTCCTACCGCGGCTGCTCTCGCCTGCCCTAAGTGCCAAGCGCAAGTTCCCACTGACTTTAAGTTCTGCGGGGGTTGCGGTACCAATATGAACCCGGTCAAAAAATGCGGGCAGTGCGGTTTAGAGTCTAAGTCGGATATAAACTTCTGCCCACAGTGCGGCAATAAGTTCGAGTAGGAGATAGAGAATGAACGAGGAGATTATGGAGAGAGCGGTAAATGATGCGGACCGTTTTCCCTGCCCTGCATGCGGGGCCGATATGGCCTTTACGCCAGAGTCGCAAGCCTTATGCTGTTCCTATTGTGGTCACAGTGTAAACATAGAAGACGGTAATCAGGATATTAAGGAATACGACTTAGCTGAAGGCGAAAGGTTGTGTTCTACCGACTGGGGCAGCCAGACTAGGGTCGTTCATTGTGAGACCTGTGGAGCACAGACGGTGCTTGAAGAAAACAATGTGGCACAGCTGTGCTCCTTTTGCGGATCTGCCCATGTAGTGAAGCGCGATGAGCTGCCTGGCATCCGCCCCGAGTCTGTTGTGCCCTTTAAGGTACCGGAGAAAAAGGCGCGGGAGTCTTTTAGCAGATGGATAAAGGGACGATTTTTTGCCCCGAACGATATTAAGAGCAAGCATCAGTTGGACCGCATGAGCGGTATCTATATCCCCTACTGGACCTATGACTCCGATACTCATTCCGCCTACTCTGCGCAGCGCGGCATTCACTACTGGGTTTCCGAGAGTTACACCACCACCGAAAATGGCAAGGCGGTGCACAAAACCCGCCAGGTACGCAGGACCCGCTGGTACCCGGTTAGTGGTACCCATGGGGAGTTCTTTGACGATGTGTTGATCCACGCCTCAACTCGTTTGGATAAAGTCCTGGGCGGACGGGTCGGTAATTTTGACTTAAAGCAGTTGGTGGGCTATAAGCCGGATTATCTATCGGGTTTTGTGGCCGAGAAGTACGGCATTGGACTGAAGGATGGTTGGGAACGGGGTAAAATTGTTATTCGTGACCGGCTGAACCACAATATTACCCGTAAGATTGGTGGCGACGAGGTACGGTTCTTAAAGGTCCGTACGTCGTACGATAAGATGACCTACAAGCATACGCTGTTGCCACTGTGGGTCTCGGGTTATTACTACCAGGGCAAGCTGTTCAACTTTATTGTTAATGGCCAAAGCGGCGAGGTGCACGGCGAAGCCCCGGTTAGCCCGTGGAAGGTCGCGGGGACTGTGGCGGCGGTGATGTTCGTTATTTGGATTTTGGTGATGGTGTTCGGGAGGCAGTAGGAGGATGAACCGGGGCACGGCACTGCCGTGCCCGCTTGCCCGACCACGCAAGAAGGGGCTGTTACTGCAACAGCCCCTTCTTGCTGATTACGGGCGCAAACGGCGACGGAGCCAAACGAGGCCGGCAAAGGAGAGGGCAGGCCAGAGTTTGCGCCACCAAGGGCGACGTCGCTGCGGAAAGTTAAATAGTCCCATGAAGACACCTCCTTGGGTGTAGCGTACCCCATTTTGAGGTTAGAAATTAGAAGTTAGAGGCCTCGAAGACATAATAGCCCTTGGAGCGTTCGCGGATGTGGACTTGGGTGAAGAGTTCTTTCAAGGCTTTCTCGGCAGAGGGAGCCCCCTGTTTCTTTTGGATGACAACCCACAGGCTACCGCCGGGGTTAAGATGCTCCACTGCGCCTCTGAAAATGCTATGTACAACGGACTTGCCGGCGCGGATGGGCGGATTGGTGAGGATAACGTCAAACCATAGGCCCGCCAGGTTGGAGTAAATATCGCTCTGAATTACTTCTGCGTTTTCTACACCATGAAGTTTGATGTTGCGGGCGGCGAGATCTAGGGCGCGGGTGTTGATATCGGCCATGAGCACCTTGCCGGTGGGGTTAAGAAGTGCTGCTGAGATGCCAATAGGACCCCAGCCGCAACCTATGTCTAGAACTGAGACTCCAGCGGGGATGGTCATGGTTTCGATTAATACTTCGGATCCATAGTCCACTGCTGATTTGGAGAAGACGCCGGTGTCAGTGTAGAAGCATAGCTTGCGACCACGCAAGGTGGCGTCAATAAGCTTGACATCATGTGCCGTTAGGGGGTTGGGTGTGTAGTAGTGGGACATGGCAGGAGGCCTCCTTTGGGGGAATAATCACTACACTGATCACTAATCAGACCGGGGAGAGGGAACGGGTTACTGGTAACGGTAGGACCGACGTTAAAAGGGCACGGCCCTATCGCATAGCTCTGCTATGCTTGCGGGTAATACATGCGCTGTGCCCCTACACTAAGTGGGCACGTGTTGTGTCTGATTCTAAAAGTAGGGACGTGAATTTCACGTCCCTACTAGTATTGCTCAATATGCGCTTATTTCTAACTCTTACAACTGGCGGCTAGGAACTAGGAAAAACGAATATCTACTTCTTACACTTTAGGGCGGCAGTTACTAAGTCGCGAAACAGGGGGTGTGGTTTATTGGGGCGGGATTTGAACTCGGGGTGGAATTGCACGCCCACAAACCAAGGGTGATTAGGATCTTCGACTATTTCTACCAGGCGGCCATCGGGCGATGTACCGGAGATGATGAGCCCGGCAGCTTGGATCTGCTCGCGGTAGAGGTTGTTAAATTCATAGCGATGACGATGGCG
This sequence comes from Bacillota bacterium, assembly GCA_009773495.1. Classification (GTDB taxonomy): domain Bacteria; phylum Bacillota; class UBA994; order UBA994; family UBA994; genus WSXW01. Next base: position 46,442 of record WSXW01000008.1, on the reverse strand, counting down.
CTCTTCGATGAGGTCTTGTCCATAAGCAGCGTAGGCTTTGGTACTCTTGATTAGTTTACAGGGGTAGGCGCCAAGACGCATCGTACCACCCATGTTGTCGATGTTCTTCTGCTCGGGGAGCAAGTCAATTACAGGATAGGCACAATCTCTAAACTCGGAGCTATCGGCATCCTGCCAGCCACATACGTTGCGGCAGTACTCGATGACGGCGGTTTGCATACCAAGGCATAGGCCAAGGTAAGGCACCTTGTTCTCACGAGCGTATTGAATGGCCATGATTTTACCCAATATGCCGCGCCCACCAAAACCACCGGGTACTACTACGGCGTCTACTCCCCCAAGTATGGCCGCCGCGCCACGCTCTTCGACCTCTTCGGAGTTAACCCATTCAATCTGTACCTTAGCTGAGTTGGCAAAACCTGCATGATGCAGGGCTTCGGCTACGCTAAGGTAAGCATCGTGCAGGGCTACGTACTTACCAACGATCGCGACTCGCACCTCGTCGCGTAAGTTCTTAATTTCTGTGACTAAGGCCCGCCAGTCCTTAAGGTCGGGTGGTGTTGGGGGCAAGCGCAATCTCTCTATTACTAAATCATCTAGATTTTGTTTTTCAAGTACAAGTGGAACTTCGTAGATAGATGCGACGTCTAGATTTTCGATGATGGCGTCGGGGTCGATGTCGCAAAACAGAGCTATTTTAGCTTTAATTTCGACAGAGAGGGGCTGTTGAGTGCGACATATAATTACGTCTGGCTGAATGCCTAAGCCGCGCAGTTCTTTGACACTGTGCTGGGTAGGCTTGGTTTTAAGCTCGCCACCTTTGACGAGGTAGGGTATAAGGGTGACATGGATGTACAATACGTTGTCGCGACCAACTTCGGTACGCATTTGACGAAGGGCCTCAAGAAATGGCAGCGATTCGATATCGCCAACGGTGCCGCCCACTTCGACAATAACTACTTGTGCGTTGCTTTCGCGCGCTAAGCGCTGCATACGCTCTTTAATTTCGTTAGTAATGTGAGGGATAACCTGCACTGTACCGCCGAGGTAATCGCCGCGGCGTTCTTTGTCTATGACTGATTTATAAATCTTTCCGGTTGTAACGTTATTAAGGCCTGAAAGGCTGATGTCCATAAACCGCTCATAATGACCCAAATCGAGATCTGTTTCGGCTCCATCATCGGTGACGAAGACTTCTCCGTGCTGGTATGGGCTCATTGTGCCGGGGTCGACATTGATGTAGGGGTCGAATTTAAGGACGTTTACTGAATAGCCGCGCCCTTTTAAGAGCCGACCTAAGGATGCAGCAGTGATTCCTTTACCAAGACCAGAGACTACGCCGCCGGTGACAAAGACAAATTTGGACATGTGCAGAAACCCCTCCTGTATTGGTACAACCCAATCACCACTCTTAAACAACTTCTCTATTTTATTGTCTTCACTCCACCTCGTCAAGACTTATTACCGTATTCCATACAACACCTTGCTGCTCGCCGACAGAGTGGCGGAGGTAAGATGAAGTTATCTTCTGCGACGGCGGTTCGCACCTGGTGTGTCGTCATCCTCTTCTTCTTCTTCTTCGATTTCCTCGTCGATGGGATCGACGTCTTCGTCAAATTCTTCCTCGTCATCATCAACCGGAACTAAGAGCTCACTTTCGTCATCCGGTGAATCAGTATCTTCCTCATCGAAAATGTAGTCTTCGTGTTTAGGCTGATACTCACGATCTCCGGGCAAGACATGGAGAGTAGCCTTCAGTGTAGCCGGAGCCCAGTCCTTAAGCCCCCAGACGCCCTTGCCCATATGAATAAAGCGAGCGTCGAGATTAATCTGGGTTAATACATGGGCGATTATTTCTGGGGTGGCCTTGTCGATCTCGTTACGCTCACGCAAGATGAAATCTACGAAGTCTTTATAATGCACAGTTTGACGGCGTTCGCGCAAGAGGCGCAATCCAATCTCAGCTATAGTTTCCCGTGGTCTACGCGTGGTGCTTTTCTCCATGGGGTAACCTCCCTTTAGAAAGCGTTATCTGAAATATTATATGCTCTATATAACCTAAAGCCAATAGGGTTGAGAAACGAGACGCAGATTTGGCTAAGGAGATAAGATCACGCCACCCAACGATAGAGTAGTGTAGCGCTTGACTACATCTGCTCTATTTTATCTTTCGGCTGTTATTTTATTCCCCGGCGGACTAATTCTTGGACAATAAAAGAGGCCACGTGGGGTGGCAAGGTGCCAGAGCCGAAGCCGGCGTCGTAGCCGAGCTCAATGGCTAGTTCGTGAGAGATGCGCGGCCCCCCGCAGACGAGGACCAGCCTATCCCGCAGGCCCTCTGCCTCCAATAGCTCCACGAGCTGCGTAAGGTTAGGAATATGGACATCCTTTTGTGTGACTACCTGAGATACTAACAAGGCGTCGGCATTCAGCTCTATCGCCGTGGCGATGAGTGTTTCGTTAGGAACCTGGCTGCCTAGGTTATAAGCAACCATTTCTGGGTAACGTTCGAGACCGTATTCTCCGGCGTAGCCCTTCATATTCATAATTGCATCAAGACCGACTGTGTGCGCATCGGTTCCTGTACAGGCGCCCACAACTACTACCTTACGACCTACATTGCTTCGGATGAAGTCGTTGACTTCGTAAAATCCCATGTGCTTGGCATCAACCTTGGGAACAGAAATGCTGCTATAGTCAATGGAAACGGGTGTCTTGGCATAGACCACAAAGAAGCTAAAACTCTCTCCGAGGTCTGCCATGTGTACCACGCTTGCAGCCTGAAAGCCCATGCGTTGCACTAGTTGTTTGGCGGCTTCCTTGGCTTCGGGGCTGGGGGCAACGGGTAAAGTAAAGGACAACTGCATAGCGCCGTCATTGAGTGTGTCGCCGTAAGGCCTAATCTCCATTAGTGGTTCCCCCCCGATAGAAACTTGCGGGACATAAATCTTTGTGGGAAGGGGTTATAGTAATCGGCTGATTTTCTGGCCACGCCTTCTAAGCCCTTGCCGCCAAAGCGACCCCGTTTAACATCGGCAAAGAGACCTTGCTCGATGGCTTCCATGAGGCCGATTTTTGCTACATGCTCTAATAGCTCTAAGGCGTTAGTGAGCACTTCGTTGGCTCGCTTTTCTACTCTACCCCCGGCTATAAAGGTCACTTCTTCGGAGAGGTGGCGGGCGGCGTTCATCACATAGCGCGCATTCTCTAAAGCTAGGAAACGATCTTGCAGGAATGGTGTATGGATAGCCTCAGTCAACATGCCGAGGAGGTGAATGCCTTGCCCGGTGAGGACGGAGGTAAGGTTAAACATGGAGTTGATGACGTGGCCTCTAAAGATGTTGCCAGTCATGTGCTTAGTGGGCGGCATATACTTGAGTGGCGCAGCGGGGAAGATTTGACGAGCCATTTGCGCCTGGGCTAGCTCTAGCAACATACCGTCTTCGATATCAGGGTTGATCTCGAAGGCGTGACCTAGACCAATTTGTTCATCGGGCAAGGCGGATAGGTGTGCGAGTTGTTCGTTGATAAATTGTGAAGCCAAGACTGTATGGGCTGCAGTAATGGCATCGGCTGTGGTGAGGTAATTATCCTCCCCTGTGTTTATAATGATACCGGCGTAGCCATTAATGAGGCGTGAGAAGTTTTGATCGATGAGAGTGCGCTGCATGTTGATATCGCGGAATAAGATGCCGTAAAGGGCATCGTTTAGCATCATATCAAGGCGTTCCATAGCGCCCATGGCAGCAATCTCGGGCATGCACAGGCCGGAGCTGTAGTTTACTAGGCGAATGTAGCGGCCCGCCTCTGTGCCGACTTCGTCTAAAGCTTGACGCATGATGCGGAAGTTCTCTTGTGTAGCATACGTACCGCCAAAGCCTTCGGTTGTAGCGCCAAAGGGCACGTAATCGAGCAGGCTTTGCCCGGTGGTACGAATAACCGCGATGATGTCGGCCCCTGCTCTCGCTGCTGCGCGAGCTTGAGTGACGTCCTCGTAGATGTTGCCTGTAGCAACTATGACGTAAAGCCACGGTTGTGGTCCTTCTCCTAATTCAGTAAGGAGGAGGTCGCGTTCTTTGCGGCGGGCCGCAACCCAGGCTACTGCACCATCTGCTAGTGTCTCTGCGGCTTCTAAAGTGGCTAGCCCTTGGTCTGGTAGCTTGGTCAGTGAGATTCTCCCTTGGGCAACTTGCTCCGCTACTTGCTGCGGTGCAGCTTGCAGCGCTACACAGGCGTTGGCGATATAGTAAGCAGCCCCGCGGGAAAGGCCACCACCCCGCACTATGTCCTCTACAGTTAAGTTCGGCAATGGCACTCCTTCGGAATCTACTCCGTCGATGCCCAATAGCCGCACTACTGCGCGTTCTACTGATACGGTAGTATGTTCGGTTATAAATGTCTGGATATCGGCAGCAATTCCGCCAGCTACCTGCCTGGCTTGCGCTACCTTGCTTTCATCTAGGTTAATCTTTTTCATACTGTAGTTCGCCTCCTTTGGGTACGCTGTACAAGCTCTGTGGCCCTCTGCAACACAGAATCGGGTAGTCCCAAGTACCGAGCTACCCGCAGAGCTTCACGTGGGATAGCCCGGGGCGACTCTACTCTACTAAGTCTATAGTCCATAAGCTCGGATAGCTCTTGCAAGGAGTCGCTACTGAGGTATTCTTGTAATTCATTACCATGGACTTGACTCAGGCCAATGACTTGCCAGTGCGCCACACCTGGGAGATCCGCTAGGCGGTCGTAGTGAGTAGTTAACAGCGAAAGGCTTGGCTGCTCGTGGAGATGCTCAACCACTGCCTGTGCAAGAGCACTCCCCTCGACGGGGTTAGTTGAAGATGCCAGCTCGTCGATTAGCAATAAAGCCCGCTCCGGAGCAAGGGTTAAGAGGTTATTCAACCCGGCTACTTCGTGACCAAAACGGCTTAAACCCGTAAGCTCGGCGCGGTAATCCCCCGCGAGTATGGCTATATGTGTTACGAGGCTCACGACGAAGTGCTCGGCGGGCACAAACATGCCATAGGCCGTGAGTGCAGCTAGCAGCCCTACTGCCCGCAGTGTTACCGTTTTACCACCCATATTGGCACCGGTTATGAGGCTGACGCCTTGCGCTAGGCAAATGCTTATGGGCACAAAAGTTTTCCCCTGTGCTGCAAGGTCTGCCTCTACTTTGGGGTGACGGGCCTCTTCCATGAGGAGGACGAGAGGGCTGGTGCTAGCAAGAACAACAGGACGAGAGCCATTCCACTCCAGGGCCAACACTGCTTTACTCACGGCTAAGTCGAGTGTGGCCAGACTCTGCAGCGCCCGGCGGAGCTTGTCCGACTCCCGCCGCACCGCTTGAGATAACCTAGTGCGCACCTTCTCCGACTCTTCTGCTTCTTGCTTTTCGAGGCGCTCTAGCTCTAGCGCAACTGCTTGCTCCTGAGAGGTGGGCTTGAGTTCATAATAGATGTCAGTGTAAGTCTCGCGGCTAACGGTAAATAGCTTGGAGCTCTCCACTCGCATCCTGATGTTCCGGTCGTGACGTGGGACGCTTATCTCGCCTGAGGGATTAAACTTTAAGCCCACGTGCTCGGCTGCTTTGGACCGCACGTTATCGGTCAAGCGGTTCCAAGTGCGTTGATGCTCTCTTATTTTAGAGCGCACTTCAGCTAACCGCTCCGAAAAACTGTCTGATAGATAGAACGAGGGAGAATCCGTTTTATCTGGGTCTAACAATCTCATGAGAAGCGGGAAGTCGGGAAGGGATAGGCCGGATAAGGGGTTGGACTTAATCTCTTTTAGCGAGAATTTAATTGCGATTATGAATAGCAGGTTTTGCTTTAAGCTAAAGAGCTCGACATCAGATAATATACCACCTGCCGCTACCCGATTTAGGGGCTCACGCCAATCGGGCATTTGTGCTAGATAGTGCCTAATTTTAAGGATATGCCCCTCGGTTGTGCTATCCGCAAGCAAAAGGAGTAGTCCCTCTACTGCGTCGAGTTCTTGGTTGAGCTCAGCTTCTTGGCCGGGGGCGAAGGGGACTACCTGAGTTTTTAGGGCTTGTCCATAGGGGGACAGGGGTTTTAACTGTTGTAGGCAGTAGTCAAAGCCGAGGATCTGGCGGGCCTCTGGTGAAAGCAGCATGGGACACCTCCTTTTAGGGGAATTGGAGACGACGATGGAAATAGAAGGAGCAAACATCAGTTAAATCAGGTACATCAGGCTATACGTTTCCTGTCTTTCCTATTGGTAGCCTATCGGTCCATCTTCGTCGAGGAAGAGGTCGTAGACTGGGAGGGGGGCTAGGGCTTCGGCTAGGTGTGCCGCGAACTCCTTGGGGGCGTAGGACCTGCCTACAGGGGAGGTGGGGTTTACCGTCACCGCTAATACCTTTACATTTTGTAATACTTCTGCCCTACCGCCTAAAGAGAGAAATTTTTGCCAGACCTCGGGTGAGCAAAAGATATGTGTAGGGTCGGGTGAGATCAACGTCGTATTCTTGCATATTTTAGGCTTATGGGTTAGCTCGCTGACAAGAGAATCGGTTAAGGCCCCAGGAACAAAGAGCTTATACGGCGTTGCGGAGGAGGCATGCTCTACTACGGCTGCACCATGCCCTAAAGCCGACTTAAAGGGCAGGTCAGACACTCCGTCAGCTGTAATGTGAACCAGGTTCTGCCTGCGACTTAGGTCAGATTTTTCTGTAGCGATAGGTAAGCTAAACAACGCTACTACATGCAGGGTGCGGGTTAATATTTTGCGCAGGCTCCCCCCCGCTACTGCTCCGGTGGCAACGATGGTAGCCTCGGTAATTGTTGGTGCTGCGGACCCGATGCGATCTAGCGCCCCGTCTACGAGCACTAATTCACAGCCACGGTTGTGCATAATTTCGATACATTGCCGCATCTCTGCCAAGGAATCCGGCCCTGCTACTTCGACATAACCTGCTTCGCGCGCGCGAACTAGTAATACTTCGCCCAAGGCGGTTATAAAATCAGTGGCAGCCAAAATCTCTAAGCCTGCTGTAGCGCGCAGAATGGTGTCTGCTGCGGTGGCGAGTAGCGTGCCTTCCCTCACAGCTATGCGTGGCTTAGCTAAACGGCTCAGCACGTCAAGCTTTTCCCCGTCGTAGCCAATAGAGGAAAGACCGAGAAGCACTGCATCCCCGGCTGACTGCTTAATTATGCTGTTAAGGGTAACCGTTTTACCAGCGTTCTTGGCGAGGCCTACGACCGAAACCGACCTAAACCTAGCCTGCTTAATAAGGTCGTAGATGCGCATGTTACTCTTTTAGCTGCTTGCGAAAATGCTGCCGCTCTTCCTTTAAACCTTGTGGCTCTATCGATACAGCATCGCCGCGGAAAAGCTTAGTAATACCGATATGGTCGTGCTCGCGACACAAGCCGCAATCGGTGCAACCGCTGGTTCTTTCTTCGGGCTCGGTGTAAGCGGAGATTACGCCCTCGAAGTTACGCAGTATTACCTTGCGATCCGACATGGAGATAAGATACTGCGGCATTACGGGAATCTTGCCACCACCGCCAGGAGCATCTACGACAAAGGTGGGCACTGCAAAACCAGAGGTATGTCCGCGTAAGCTCTCGATGATTTCGATGCCGCGTGCCACGGAAGTACGCATGTGGGAAATGCCTTGCGACAAATCGCATTGGTAAATGTAATAGGGCCGCACGCGCATACGCACCAAGTCATGGACAAGCTTCTTCATAACATGAGGGCAGTCGTTAATGCCTTTGAGGAGCACTGATTGATTGCCCAAGGGAATTCCGGCGTCTGCCAGGCGTGCGCAGGCTTCCTGTGCTGCGGGGGTTACTTCTTGCGGATGGTTAAAGTGAACATTAACCCACACGGGGTGGTATTTCTTAAGCATGTTACAAAGATCTTGTGTAATGCGCATGGGCATGACCACGGGTGTACGGGTGCCGATGCGAATAATCTCAACGTGGGGGATATCGCGCAGTTTACGGATGATGTACTCTAAACGCTCATCACTCTGCACAAAAGGGTCGCCGCCAGATAGCAGCACGTCACGGATTATCGGAGTCTTAGCAATATACTCGATGCTTTTGTCGATCTGCTCTTTAGTCGCAGGTTGATCATGCTGCCCGGCAAAGCGACGCCGTGTACAGTGGCGACAATACATGGAGCATTGATCGGTAATTAGCAATAAGACTCTATCTGGGTACCTATGAGTTAGACCGGGGACTGGCGAATTTGAGTCTTCGTGAAGCGGATCTGCCATGTCCTCGGGGGAACGGATAAGTTCACGATGGGTTGGCACCGCTTGCTTGCGGATGGGGCAAATGGTGTGATCGGGGTCTATTAGAGAAGCATAGTATGGGGTGATTGCCATGCGCAGGCTAAGCAAAGCTTCGCTCACACCCTCGGACTCCTGGGAAGTAAGATTAACAACCTTGGATAAGGTATCAGCGTCTTGGATGCGATTGCGCATCTGCCAGCGCCAGTCGTTCCATTCCTCGGGGGTTACATCTCTCCACAGGGGTATATCTTTATAGTTTGGCATGTTGCTTCCTCCTACTTTGCGTATAGCTCACCGAATAGGTGGCGAAGTTCTGCGCTTTCTCTCAATACCTGCAGGGCGATTTTTGCATGACCGCGCGTATAACCATTGCCAACTATCATTTGCACATCTTTCCCCACGCCTTCGGCGCCTAAGGCAGCAGCTGTAAAGGAGGTGGCCATGCTAAAGAAATAGATTGTGCCACCGTCCCGTGCGGCGAGAATAGAGCTCATCTCGGTGCCAGGAACGTTAACACAGTTGATAACAAGGTCGCACAATTGCCCGTTGGTTGCATGACTTACTGCTTCCATTACTTCAAGGGCATTAGTAGCGTCGGCCTGGATTACATCATCGGCGAGATTGAGGGCTTTTACGCGCTCGCAAGCGGAAGCGCTCGGGTTAAGAGATATGACTTGGCCGGTGACGCCAGCACGTTTCTTGGCCTCGTACAAGCAGAGTAAGCCAGACTTGCCACCGCCGCCAATGACTAATACCCTATCGCTAGGCCGCACCAGCTTGGCGGTTTGTGCGGGCGCACCGGCAACATCTAGCACTGCTAACGCCAATGTATCGGGCATGTCTGCGGGGAGTTTAACATAAAGCCCGCTCTCGAAGAGGATGGCCTGCCCCTTAATAGCAACTTGGTCTATATTCTGGTGTACCTCGAGGATTTCTTCGATTTTAAGTGGGGTTAGGGATAGGGATACTAGGGAGGCAATGCGGTCGCCGGGGCCAAGGTCAGTTGTTGCCTGCAATTTGGTGCCAATCTCGCGGACCCGCCCAATAAACATGCCTCCGCTGCCGGTGTTAGGGTTGTGATGCTTGCCCCGCTCTGCTACGAGCTCGAGAATGAGCTGACGTATTATTGTTTCGTCGTAGTTAGCTCTCTTTTTTATCTCTGTAAAACTTGCAGCATCAATATTTATTCTCTCTACATCTACTAATATTTCGTTGTCGTAGAGCTCCATAGTATTGTCAATTTTCCAGGCGGGCTGTGGTAAGACGCCCTTAGGTTCGACGACGCGATGAGTTCCGAATTGGCAACCATGTTTCTGCATTAAAAGACCTCCTTAAGAATGATAACGAGAGAGGGAAACGACTTTATTCAGCCCCTTCTGTTACCCGGTAGCCAGCCTGCGAACAGGGTGGCGATATGGTGTGTCAAAAGGGGTCTATACAGTTTTTACACGAAAAAAAGATGGGGGGCACCGAGGGGGTAGCAAAAGGACATCGCCAAAATGTAGTGGAGTACGGCGTAATTCCCCCCACGTTATTCTTTATGCAAGTATCGTGCCAAATAGATAGGGGGAGGAGAGTTTTCTCCTCCCCCTAATATGTGTTATTTCCTGGTTCTCAACTTATATTGTAAGGTTTGACGAGGAATCCGCAGAATTTCTGCGGCTAAAGTCACGTTTCCACGCGCTTGCTGCATGGCCTGTTCAACATAACGTATTTCGGCCTCGGCTAAGGCGTCGTGCAGACTCTGCCCCGGGCTCAAGATGAAGGAGTCTGTACCAGTGACACTCAAGCCCGCAAAACCTAAGGCGTTCCCTTCGCGAATATGTGCCGGCAAGTGCTCGGGCAGAATAATATCTCCATCAATAATGTTCATAGCACCCTCTAAGGCATGCTGCAACTCGCGCACATTGCCCGGCCAATCGTAGTTTTTAAATACCTCCCAGGTTTTCTCCGCAAGGCCAATTACCTTACGGCCGAATACTCGATTATAGTGGCTAATGAAGTGCTGTGAGAGCAGAAGGCTGTCGTCTCTGCGCTCACGCAGTGGCGGGAGACCAATGGTTACGACATTAATGCGATAATATAGATCTTCGCGCAGCGTACCCTTACGCATTGCTTCAAAGGGCTTTTCGTTCATGGCCGTTATAATGCGCACGTCTACTGGGCGCAGTTTAGAATCGCCAATACGGCGCACCATGCCATCTTGCAGCACACGCAGCAACTTGGCTTGGAGCGAGGGAGGCATGGCATTTAGCTCATCTAGGAATAGCGTACCCCCGTTAGCTATTTCGAATAAGCCGGGTCGGTTTTCTGCTCCGGTAAAACTACCGCGGATGGTGCCAAAGAGGATAGACTCCAGGAGTGTTTCGGGCAGTGCGGCGCAGTTTTGTGCTACGAAGGGCCTGGCGCGACGGCGGCTAGCGTTATGAATAGCCTGCACTACGAGTTCTTTCCCCGTACCCGTCTCGCCTAAGACCAATACGGCCGAGTCTGTAGTTGCGCTGCGCTGAGCGAGCGACTTAAGCTCAACCATCTTGGAGTTTTGGCCGATTATATCCGCAAAAGTGTAACGAGCAATAGGTCTACCGCTAGTAGTGGAATCGGGATTGCGGTCGAACACCCGCGCTTGCAGGTCGAGCAGCCTCTCTGACAGCTCGCGCACTGCTGTTATGTTTTTGGAAACCTCTACCGCTCCGACTAGGCGGTTGTCTATAATTATAGGTAGAGTTGTGTTTAGTGTAGTAACGCGCTGCCCCTTAAAGTTAGTAAAGGACTGCTGTTGGGTAAGCACCGGCCGCTTAGTTCGGCAGACTTGCAGCAGGGTGCTGTTTTCTGGGTCTAGGGAGGGGTAGACATCTAGGATGTGCTTGCCTAGCACGCTTTCGGGTTCGAGCCCCTCGAGCTCTGCTGCCTGGGCATTATAATAGACTGTAACACCGGTATCATCCACCACGTGTATTCCTTCGTCAATGGCGCAGAGAAGGGTGAGGAGAGTTTGCCTGAGCCAAGGAGCACTATCTGTTCTGGCCAAATTGCATCACCGCCCTTTTTTCGGCACATACGCCGAACTTTAAGCACTAATTCTATGCAGGGAAGCGAAAGTCCTGCTTAATAAGCCCGTGGTGAGTATAATTGGGTCAGGATTCAGCCCGTAGGATGCTGAAATTCTGACCAGCTAGGGACGGGGAAGCCATACGTTTACCTGATTTTTATCTGATAGGGGCTGATTCACCTGATACGGGGAGGGTCAAATCATAAATAATCAGATTAATCAGGTTTACTAGGTATACCGTTTCCCACCATCGCTTCGTTCCATCCCTCCCAGAAAAACTGGCATCCTGCGGGTATCAGTGGTACAATTTCGTAAGACAGATTTTTTGGAGGTAAAGACGTGAATTTAGCTGAGCTTGAAAAACTCATTGAGCCTACATATGGATTTACAGGAAATACTAAAAATTTTGCTGTGGCCAAGGCAGTAATCTTAGGCCTGCCCATGGACTACACTGTAAGCTTTCGCCCAGGTAGCAGGCTAGGACCACAACGCATACGGGAAGTTTCTTATGGTGTAGAGGAATATAGCTTTTACCTTGACCGATCACTCTTGGAGCGCTCTTATTACGATGCTGGCGACCTCGCCTTGCCCATAGGCAATGTCGAAGGGAGCATGGAAATTATCCGCGATGCTATTAGAGTTGTGCTTGCCGCTGGGAAGATGCCCATTTGTCTAGGGGGCGAGCACTTAGTGTCATGGCCTGTAATTCAGGCTATGCATGAGAAGTACCCTAACCTTGCTATTGTACATTTTGACGCCCACGCCGATCTTAGGGCCGACTACCTAGGGGAACCCAACTCCCACGCCACAGTAATGCGCCGCGCGGCTGAGCTCATTGGTCCCAAAAACCTGTACCAGTTTGGCATTAGATCTGGCACCCGGGAAGAAAGGCAATACGCTGAAGCTAACACCAATATGTTTTTTAACCAAATTCATCCTGCCCTTAACCAAGTGTTACCCGCACTGCGCAAGCGCCCGGTATATATAAGCCTTGATATTGACGTAGTAGACCCCGCCTACGCGCCTGGCACTGGCACACCTGAGCCTGGTGGTTGTTCATCGTGGGAGATAATCCAGGCCATACACCTGCTAGGGCAGTGCAATATTGTAGGGTTTGATCTGGTGGAGGTATCTCCGGGGCTGGATCTAAGCCAGATTACGGCTATTCTGGCGGCGAAGATACTGAGGGAAGCAATTTTGAGTTACATACCGGCGTAGCCCCGCGTAGGGATAATCATAAATCTCCAACTAAGTTACACTGTGCTCTGTGTACTGTGTTCCGTGTACGTACGTTCCACTACGAACTACAAACCAAGAACCAAGAACTAGGAACTAGGAACTAGGAACCAAGAACGAACAAAGAGGAGGTTTTATTGTGTTAAGCCCAAGACTAATTGATGAACTGAACCTGCAGATCAAGTACGAGATGTTTAGTGCCCAACTCTACCTTTCCATGGCGGCATGGTGCGCAGACCAACAGCTTGACGGATTTGTCATCTGGTTTAAGGCCCAAGCCGAAGAGGAGAAGTTCCATGCCATGCGTTTCTTTGAATTCATTGACGATATGGGCGGCAGAGTTAAGATGACTGGTTTTGAAGACCCTCAGGGCGACTTCGAGTCCCTCACCGAGGTATTTGAGTATTCCCTAGAGCACGAGAAATTTGTAAGCAAACGCATCTATCACCTCATGAACATAGCTCAAGAGGAGAAGGAGCACGCTACTATCAGCTTCCTCAACTGGTTCGTTGATGAACAACGTGAAGAGGAGAAGTCGTTTAGCGGTGTACTGCAACAGGTTAAGCGCTTTGGCGGCGAGGGCCTCTACCATCTCGATAAGGAACTTTCCACGAGGGTCTTTACCCCCCCGGTTATTGCTTAGCATCACTAGAGACCTAGGACTTAAGTCCTAGGTCTCTAGTCTTATCGACCCTAATTAGTTACTTTGATAGAATAAGGACTAACGACTATAAGGTTTAATTAACCAAAGGGGTTGGTGTCATGCAAGAATCCTCATTGGCACTAAAAATCAAGGCTTTACGACGAATGAGAAACTGGACCCAGGCCGAGCTAGCAACCCAAGCACATATATCCCGGTCCTACGTATCGGAGCTAGAGCGAGGCACACGCGAACCTACCGTAGGCATAATTAAAAACATCGCTGACGCCCTAGAGGCTCCTATAGATGTTTTTTTTGATAATGTGCGCACCTTAAATAGTGAGGTAATTATCCCTATGCTGCCACCGGAAATCCGAGCATTTATTGCGCAACCTGAATCCTTGGAGTACATACGTATTGCACTTAAGGCAAAGAATCTATGCATTAATAAAGTAATTCTGAGCGACATTGTCGACGCTATCGGTAAGGGCAAGCAGAAGTAAAGCCGGCATTGCCTCTCTAGTACCATTGTTGGTGCTAGTGGTCCGACCGCTTTTGTGTTGATGGTCAAAGCGTAAGAGAAACAATAAGAAGCCGCCCCAACCGCCCATAAGCATGTAGGGAGAAGAACTCAAAAAAGGAGTGTCTCAAAGTGAGCACTCCTTTTTTGGGCTTATACGTTAACACTTATTGACCATATGAGCAAAAGCTCTTAATAATACTAGCCCTCAGCTTACCCCAACAATTGAGGAAGAATGACTTTTTTTCACCATGGCTATCTGCCAAAAAACTACCACCATCACCAGCCCGAGACCAATGAAACTTGGAAGTAGCCCCGGCAGAAAAAGCAACCATGCCCCACCTAGCAGAAGCATTCTTTGAACAATATTGGCATGAGTGAGCATGTAGTTCTGCAACACACAACTAAGTGTCAATACACCGATTATACTTGTTACAACTGCAAAAATAATTTCGCCCACAGTTCCTTCAATGAACAAAAGAGACGGTTGGTATACAAACATAAAAGGAATTATGAACCCAGAGAGGGCCAGACGAAATGCAGTCCAGCCAACCTTCGACGGGCTGGCATTGGCAATTCCTGCGCCCGCATATGCCGCTAGGGCAACGGGAGGGGTAACATTAGAGAGACAGGCAAAATAAAACACAAACATATGCGCTGCCAAGGGTGGAACGCCTAGCTTTGTTAAGGCCGGTGCGGCTATAGTAGCTGCTACAATATAACAAGCTGTAGATGGAAGTCCCATGCCTAATATAATACTGACAACCATTGTTAGAAACAATGTAAGAAATAGACTGCCACCTGCAAGGCTGATTAAGTTATCACCAATAACAAGCCCGAGACCTGTTAAGCTAGTTATACCAATTACAATACCTACTACAGCGCAGGCCATACCTACACCGACAGTAGCTATTGCTCCCGCTTCCATAGCCTTCACAAAGCCCTTGAATGTAAGTCTGGTTTCCTTGCGAAGCCAACTGCAGCCGACCGTCCATACTATGCCATAGAACGCCGAATAGAGAGGCGTCCTCCCAGAAATAAGAAGGTGGACAATTACGATCAACGGAATGACCAGATGTCCTTTAGCCTTAAAAACATTCCAAGTATTTGGCAACATCTCTCTGGGGAGCCCCTTCAAACCTGTTTTTAACGCCTCAAGATGGACTATAGCGAAGACAGCCAGATAATAAAAAAGTGCCGGAAAGATAGCGGCAATCATTATGGTGCTGTATTGAATGCCCAAAAATTCTGCCATCACAAAGGCTGCAGCACCCATAACAGGAGGCATAATCTGCCCGCCGGTAGATGCAACAGCCTCCACCGCCCCCGCAAAGTGCGCTTTATACCCAACACTTTTCATAAGGGGTATAGTAAATGCGCCGGTTGTAACAACATTGGCAACGGCACTGCCATTAATAGTTCCCATCAGAGTACTCGCAACAATGGCAACCTTGCCAGGGCCGCCGGGAGAACGTCCCGCCATGGCCATTGAAATCTTATTAATTAATTCCGCCATGCCAGTTTCACCCAAAAACGCACCGAAGAGAATGAACAAAGATATAAATGTAGATGAAACCCCAAGAGCAATACCAAAAACGCCCTCCGATGAAAGATAAAGATGATGTATGATTCTGCGGAACGAGAAGCCAGTATGACCAAAAATACCAGGGGCATACTGACCGAAAAAACCGTAAGCAAGGAACACTAACGAGAGAATAGGAAGTTCTTTACCAACGGTCCTTCTTGCACCCTCGAGAATGCAAATAAGTAGTACAGTCCCCATATAGATATCCCTGGGGATTGCGGTTCCCCTCATAGCAAACTCATTAAAAAAGAACACCATATACATACTGGATAATACAGAAGCAATAAGCCATAGTACATCAAAAACTGTTACTTTCTTTTTTGACTTACTAAAAGCGGGAAAAAGCAAGAATGTCATCAGGAAAAGGAAAGAAAGATGAACACTCCGTTGTATCATTGACATGAATGTTCCAAAACCTGCGGTATATAGATGGAATCCAGACATAGCGACTGCAACTAAAGTAACTACGATTGCCATAGCACCGGTGTATTTCCTGAAACGAGATTCAGTGTCGTATTTTTCTAAAACCTCTTCAATCGCTGCGTCATCTACCGTTATTTGTAAAAGCTTCGGGTTCAAATTGTCAGCCGAAATTTCAACTTTCAGGCTTTTGATTTTTTCGTCATTTTTTGGCACTTAGTCTCCCCCTCCCTAATAACAACCTTTGTAAATCTTAGAGGGGCAAAGGCCCCTCTGAAAACCCTAATGTTTTTGAAAGGGACCCTTAGTTAATAACAGGAATTTTGATGCCTTTTTCTCTAAAGAATTTTGCAGCACCTGGGTGAACCGGGATAATCATACCCTTCATAGCGTTCTCTAAAGTCGCATCTTTAGCAGCACGGTGGCCTGCTACGAAATCCGCTGAATAGTCATAAACTGCCTTGGTAAGTTTATAAACTACGTCTTCGTCAAGATCTGCTCTAACAATAAGTATATTGGAAACGGCGACAGTTTTTACTTCATTAGGCTGGTTGGGATATGTGCCAGCTGGGATAGTAATCGGAAAGTACCAAGGATATTGTTTTACAATAGCTTCAATCTCGACATCTCCCAAAGATAGGAGTTCCGCTACGCCTGATGCCATAACGTCCATAACAGCGGCAGTTGGAATACCACCGGCAACTTGGGCACCTTGAACATGGCCATCTTTCATTAGATCTGCAGCTTCATTGTAACCAACATAGTCCGCTTTCAAGTTGGTAGCTCCAGTTTCCGATCTGTAGTTCAAACCGAATGCGCCAAAGATTTCACGGCTGTTAATTTCAGTTGCACTGGCAACGGTACCAGGAACAATTTTTTTATCCTTGAAGTCGGCAACTGTTTTAATGTTCGCATTCTTAGCAGCTATAACATGCATAACATTAGGATAAAGGGCAAGCATACCTCGGAAGGTCGTAACTTTTTTATCTGCATAGGTACCAGTTCCAGTATACGCATAATAAGCTATACCGTTTTGGGCAAAGGCTATCTCAACTTCTTTGTTCTGCATTAATTCAATGTTTTGTGGAGTTCCTGCAGTAGCTTGAGCAGCAGCCTTTACTCCGGGTATATTTTTGCTCCAGATCTGACCCAATGTATTGCCGAGTGGGTAATACACACCGCCGGTAGTCGCTGTTGCAATCCTGATCACATATTCTTTTGGATCTCTGGTGCAACCCGTTAAAAGAGCCATAACCATAATAGCTATCAAGACAATAGCAAACAGTCTGTTGTTCCTTCTCAAAATATTCCCCTCCAATTTTAATGTACTCCTAAGCGTTGAATCCTACAGCCGTACTATTAGTTAAATCCGTAAAGCTGTGAATAAATAGACCCAAAATTAACTTTCACGATGGCTTAAGATGGCAAATCAAAGAGCCTAAGATTGCCCGATGTATCAAAATGCACATCGGTCTCTACCTCATCCACTTCAACATCTGCCCCTGGACAAATTGCCCCGACTGCCGCACCACTCATATATACATAATTTAAGTTCTTGGTGTTGCGAATAAACACCAAGCGAGACCGATAGGTATCGAGCTGCCCGCATAGTTTAAGGCAGGCCTGCACTACCAACCTGTCATTTTCTAACACCATGGGGAGTTTCGTACTGTTGGGCTCGGTAGATGTCAATGAGTTCATGTATGTTGGGGCAAAATCGATTTTCTGAAAAAGCTTCTTAGTGACAAAATCGGCAAGCCCCATGCCGTTAGCGTTGCCATCAGATCTTAATGACAGATCCAACAAACCGAGTTTGCTTACTCGTGGCCCCCCACTGGCGGCGATTGTATGAAATCTACCCACAATATTCGTGTCCATTCCCGTACCGCTGATGTCTTTCCCGATCTCGCTCACTACCAGTGCATCTATTTCATCGAGATAGATACGAGGCATCAGGTGAAACGCCCGCTGGAGCAATGCCGGCTCTCTACTGAGAACTTCATTTGGATGCAATACGTGCAGTTCTGCTACCTTACCATAGCCATTTTCGATAGACGCGACTGCGCAAACAATATTAAGTTTTTGCAATGCAGCCCGACCAATGGCCGCTATGTTGTTGGCCATATTTTCATAGCGCAGACCATGTGCGGCTTCTGCACCGCGCTGATTAGCAAGACCAATCGCCATCATTTTTACTAAACCACTTTCATAGGCACCCCTAAAGGAAGTATGGGGTTTAATGCGATTAAGCAATACAATTCCGTCCGCCTCCGCCGCATATCGGTTAATATATATAGGCTGGCCGTTTTCTGCAGTGCCCACTTGTACCGTATCCATGGATGAAAGCATAGGGACACCCATGCTCTGTTCTGTTATCCCCAGCCTCGCTAGCAGTTCCCTTTGTCCCTGTGATGTTGCACCACCGTGGCTTCCCATGGCAGGCAACAAAAATGGCTGGCCTCCACGCTGGATAATGTAGTTGACCACGGTTCTAACTATGTCGGGGTAGCGATCAAGACCGCGGCTACCGCAGGTAATTGCAATTCGATCACCTTCATGTATTGGGGGTGCATGCTGCTCCAACTGTAGCCGCAGAGTGTTTCCCACATTCTGTACAACAGTATTCAAGAAACGTTGCTTCACCCTGAAAACAGGTGGTATCTGGACACCACCCAACATGGTGTTAAGGTTACTCAAAAAATACCACACCTCCTCTCTGTGCAAAGTAGGACTCATTTGTTTGACCACTCTTGAGCCCCATTTTAATTTGCATCATTGTTTATTATTTTTAACATTGTTGGATATTTATGCTTTTTTCTCTTTAATTAGTTTAGTAATTTCAGGTAGCACATGCCGAACGTCGCCCACTATACCGACGTGGGCAATTTTGAATATGGGTGCGTCAGGATCCTTGTTAATTGCCACAATTGTCTCGGCGTTAACCATGCCCGCCGTGTGCTGGACTGCCCCTGACAGTCCGCAGGCTATATAGAGTTTAGGCGCCACCGTTTTACCAGTTTGACCGATCTGACGGCTATACTCTATCCACCCAGCATCAACAACAGCCCGCGACGCGCCCACGACACCACCCAACACTTTTGCCAAATCTTCTGCCAAACTCATATTGTCTTGGCTACCAATTCCCTTGCCTACAGCTACAACTACTTCTGCCTCTCCCAAGTTGACGTCACCTAACGCTACTAGGAATACATCGACAACCTTTGTGCGCACAGATTTTGGAAATTTGACCTCCATAAAAACCACTGTGCCTTGACGGGCAACGTCTACTGGCAGAGGTTTCAATATCCCAGGCCGCACAGTAGCCATCTGAGGACGTCGCTCGCGGCATACGATAGTAGCCATCAGGTTGCCACCAAAAGCAGGCCTAGTCTGCAAAAGAACGCCTGTCCCATCTTCAATGTCCAACAATGTGCAATCCGCCGTCAGCCCTGTGTCAAGTCGCGCTGAGACCCTAGGGGCTATGGACCGACCGTAGATTGTGGCACCAATGAGCACTATTTCGGGTTTATGTTGCCTGATTAACTCAGTCAAGATATGGGCATGGATTTCGTCGTTAAAGAGTGCCAAACTTGGATTATCCGCCGCGAACACCACATCTGCACCGAAGCTAATTAATTCTTGGGCCTCGCCCTGCAAATCTTTGCCTATGAGCACTGCCGAAACATTGCAGCCGAGTTTATCAGCTAGTCTTCTAGCTTCACCCAACAACTCATAGGTCACTTTGCGTGATTGTTCCGCATAAACCAAAATCCCCTTATATTCTGAGACATCTTCTCTCGATACGGTTTTACGCTCAAACAGAATCGCTTTACTAGGGCAACCCTCTTGGCAAGCTCCACAGAGAGTACAGGCATCTGTTATGGCGACAACATCACCGTCCATAATAATCGCACCAAAGGGGCACTCGCTTAGGCACAGCCCGCAGCTCGTACACCTACCCTTTAATATCTCTATTCCTATCATAAGGCGCCTCTTCGCTCTATCAGTTCGTCCCAGAGGGCCCGAGCCTGCGCTTGAATGCTGCCTGTTAACATTGTGCACTCTGTAGAGTAATGTGGCACAAAGGTTTTAATTACCCAGGTAGCCGACCCTTTAATGCCAACTAAGTTTTCGTCCACACCAACATCATCAACGTCCCACACCATAACCTCATCCTTAAGCGCCTTACGGATACCCCCTATGGAAGGAAGCCGAGGTGTATTAATACCCTTAACTACCGTGATAACTGCAGGCAGTGTCAACTCGACAGTTTCACTACCATCGTCTGTTACTCTGTTACATTTAATGTAGCCATGCTCAATTTCTTCGACCTTCTGCACATAGGTGACATGGGGAACATTAAGCTTTTCAGCTAGGCCGGGACCAACTTGCGCAGTATCTCCATCAGTAGCCTGCTTACCACAGATTACAAGATCAAAGTTACCAATTTTTCTCACGCCTGAAGCTAGAGCATATGAAGTAGCCAATGTACACGCCCCAGCAAACCTTCTGTCCGTGAGTAAGACTGCTTGGTCTACCCCTAGAGCCAGTATGTCCTTAAGCATTTCCCTGACACTGGGAATGCCCATGCTAAGTACAGTTACCGTACCTCCAAGCCTTTTCTTGATGCGAAGAGCTTCCTCCAAGGCATGGGTATCATATGGATTGATGATAGACTCTAGACCCTCGCGAATAAGGGTGTTTGTCTCGGGGTCAATCCGTACTTCCGTTGTCGCAGGCACCTGTTTAACACAAACAACAATATTCAACTCACTCACCTGCCCTTATTGGTTCTGGAAACAGATTCCCTGGGCAAAGGATTCCTAACGGATCAAAAATTTCTTTTACTCGCTTCATTTGACTAATGCCGGACTCACCAATCATTTCTTTCAGCATAGCCACCTTCATTTTCCCGATGCCGTGTTCCGCAGAGACAGTCCCACCTACTGCAACAACTTCTTTAGCCCACTCTAAGTAAAGAATTTTCCCCTTCAGGTAATCATCTATTGACCTTGGTAAAATGTTAACGTGAATGTGGTTATCCCCTATATGGCCAAACACTACCGCTTCAAGGTTTTCTTCCTCAATCCTTCGATTATATAGCCTAACAATGTTGTCGAGTTCTCTACTAGGCACAGCCATATCTGTGTTCAACTTAGTGATCCGAGAATCTAGCCGCCTTCTCCTATCTATGATGGTATTAACTGTCTCGGGAGTGGCATGTCGAAAAAGATGTAACTTTTCCAATTCGTGACGGTTAGTAGCAACCCATGTTTTTTCTTCATCTCCGCCACACAGTTCTGCTATCCGTCCTAACTGCATCACAGAGTTCCGTATACTTACCTCATCTTTATCGTGGAACTCTACATAAATGGCGGTATGATACTTTTCATCAAAGTTTTGAGCTTGCGCATGCTCTTTTAACAATGCCAGCGCCCGATGATCAAAAAATTCTATGGCTACTGGGCATAGCTCACTGCGCACAGCATGAACAAAACGCAAAGCCGATTCTTCACAGGGGAGGAAAACAGTCACTCCCCAGATGGCTGCCGGAAGTGGAAGCAGACGAATATCCGCCTCGGTGACAATGCCTAAGGTTCCCTCCGAGCCAACAAATAGGTCAATTAAGTCCATATTTTCTTGAAGATAGTAGCCTGAGGCGTTTTTCACAGCAGGAAGGGGTAACGAAGGCAGTGTCCCGCTCAGCCTACGCCCTTCATCAGTAATTATGTTAAACCTTCCAGCCTCAACTTTGTCCCGTCCTCTCTGTAAACGAATCAAAGACCCATCACTAAGCACCACGGTCAGTTCCTCCACATGTTTTCTGGTGGGCCCATAATAGTAAGAACGAGCCCCCGACGCATTGCAAGCCACCATTCCACCGATCGATGCCGATGTTTCAGTGGGATCGGGCGGAAAGAACCACTGGCCGCTCTGCCTTAACAAATCGAGGGCCTGATGAGAAGACCCGGACCAATTCTCCGTATCAAAGCTCCGCTCCTGCAGTACCCGCTTGATCTGACTTAGCAAAACCCCAGCCTGAACTGTCAGAACAAAGCGTCCCTGCTCCTGATCATAACGCAGGCCTGTGATTTTGTTCATTTTACTAAGATTGAGTATGTGCCCTCCCTGTGGAACGGCGCCGGCTGAAAGCCCTGTCCGGGCCCCTTGTATAGTCACTGAGGTCTTTCCCGCTCGCAGCAAGACCGTCCGTACTTCCTCCGCTGTTACAGGGAAAAAAATAGATTCTGCCTGGCCTGTGCTACGTGATTCATCCCGCAGATAGTCCTGATACTCTTGATTTATGTTATTCATCAGATGCACCCCCTCTTAGCATTAGTACATTCTCAGACACTCATAAGCGAGCCTCCATGTTACTTTTCGGTCTAGAGGCTTTTTGTTTTCCTCCAGATTTCCTGGCAACTTCACATGGCGATAGCAAGTAAAATTAGGACTTGATAAGTTTATATTCTTGCCAAAATTGAGTCACACAAAGAAAGTATTACTTTATTACTTAGTTTGTTAAAACTATAGCTACTTGCCATTGCCATATGAAGCTGTCAAAGACCATCTAGCGGCGTGCATAGTTACCATAACTCTACATCTAGAGACCTAGTTTCCGAGAGGCTACCATTAGAATACCATGCAGTAAACGCAAAAAATCTGCATTAAGATATTATAACTTTGCGAATATTGCGACTTTGTGATAAGTTAACATAAGAGAGAGGGGGTTGTTATTTTCTTTATAGCCCGAAACTCGAACTTAAATTGGCAGATGGAACGCTACCATTTCCACGAATTTTTTGAGATTAACTACGTTCTATCTGGCGACGTGCGATTCTTTGTAGCTGACCAAATCTACCAGGCAACGAGTGGTTCTCTCCTAGTTTTTAATTACACTGACTTACACCGCAGCGCTTCTCCTCCTAGCGCATTATATGAACGAATAGTTCTGTACTTTTCCCCGGAGGACGTTCAGGGACTTTCCAGTGCCCAGACAAACCTACTCGGCTGTTTTGTTGGCAGAGCACCGGACTATTCACATTGTATACAGCTCAATCCGGAGCAGTCCGCTGTACTGCTCTCATTGTTTGATAAAGCTACCCTCTATCATGGCACGGAGCGTTTCGGGAGTGATGTTTATGAGAAAATTGCTCTCGCCGAAATACTTCTTAACATTAACGAGCTGTTTAGCTCTTCCTCAAGTGTTCGGTCGCTAAGGTCTGTGCCTGAAATGAAACGAGTACTACCGATGCTCATATACATAAATGAACACTTGCACGAAGACCTATCACTTGAACGACTAGCCAAGACCTTTTATATTAGCAAGTATCATATCAGCCACATCTTTAAGAAAGCTACGGGATTTACTCCAAAGGAATACATCATTCATCGCCGCATCATTAAGGCTCGAAAGCTGCTCAAACAGAGAGAGTTAAGCGTACAGAGCATTGGAGAGTGTGTAGGTTTCAATAATAATTCACATTTTATCCGAGCATTTAAGGCTTTAGTAGGCACATCGCCCAAGCAGTACTCCCTTTCGTCCCATCATAAAAAAGATTTAAAAGTGATACCCTAAGACGCAACAATGCCTCTAAAGAAAGACAAAAGAAGAGTCTGATCCGCATGGGATCAGACTCTTCTTTTTCTAATTTTTTCAGTCAGTGCTGTTGCTACTAATTACAAATGCATGTCAACTGTTAAAGACGGAGCTACCGCGCAAGTTAGCCCTGTTGCTTAATGCCTGCGCGTTGTAGTACTTGGTGGAGTTGGGTTGCTTCTGCTGAAGTCAGGGGCAATAGCGGCTGGCGTGGTTCTCCGCCAAAGTAGCCGAGGTAATCTAGGGCCGCCTTAAGTCCAGAGATACCCCACTTTACTGTAACGGCATTGTTAGGTTCGAGCAGCCTATGCTGCAGAGCCTTAGCCGCGGCCAAATTGCCTTGTTGGAACAGGGTTACGACCTCAACACATTCATTGGGCATGATGTTGGCTAGTGCAAGGGTGCCACCGACTGCGCCTACAGAAAGCGCCGGGAGGAGGAAGCTGCTCGATCCAGCAAAGACCGAGAAGTTATCGGGAGTACCGGCGCAGATATCAGCAATTTGCACCAGATTACCGGAGCTATCTTTAACGCCGACAATATTGGGGTGCCTGGAGAGCTCTATAACGAACTTGGCCGAGAGGTTGACTCCACTATTTTTTGGCATGTTGTAGAGCATTACCGGCACAGGCGAGGCCTCAGCTACGTCGTGGAAGTACTGTTTTAGTACAGGCTCGGTGTAGCTGTCTTTGTAGTAATAGGGGTTTAGCACGAGGGAAACGTCGGCCCCGGCGGCGGCACATTCCTGCGAGAGTTTAATAGCTTCACGCGTGGTTTCACACCCCGTACCGGCGATCACCATTTTATCCTTAGGTAAATACTCGCGCACAAAGCAAACCATTTTTACCTTCTCTTGATGGTCGAGAAAGGCAACCTCACCGTTAGAACCGAGCACTACCATGCCAGTGATATTTGTTTTGCTCCACTTGGCGATGTTTTCGCGTAGTTTATCCCAAGCTATTTCACCGTTTATAAAAGGGGTGGGGATGGGCGCAAATATGCCTTTGATCATTGTGTATGCCTCCTCTTTAAGAGAAACTAAAATCAAAAAAACAAAAACCCAATAGGCTACTCTACTCTACGTTCTCCTCTTACACGTGGAATGAATCGAACTTGGCGAGGGCTCTGGGGATGTCTACTGTTAAGCCTTGTTCTTGGAGGGCTTCGCCTACGAGGCCTATGGCTTTACGCAGATCGGCTAGTTGCACGTTACCCATATGCCCGATGCGGAAGGCCTTGCCTGCAAGGGCAGCTAGTGCACCGGCTATGACCATTCCCTTGGCACCTAGGGCCTTTCGGAACGCCAGGTCGTTCACCCCTTCAGGGTAGAGAATACAACTTAGCGTGGGAGCAGCGACATCCTCTGAAGCAAGTGGTTTTAAGCCGTAGGTAGAGAGAGCGCCGCGTGTAGCTTGGCCCAAACGCAGGTGGCGCGCATAGCGGTTATCTAGCCCTTCGGCATGTACTATTTCCATGGCTTTACGATAGGCATAGAGCATATTTACTGCGGGAGTGGCGAAATACTTGGTGGGGTCCTTCATGATGGGCAGCCAGTTATTGATATCAGCATAGTAGGCTGACACCCTAGGTATAGCAGCACGAGCTTCTAGTGCCTCTGGACCCATGGCCAGGATTGCTAGCCCGGGCGGGACGCCAATGGCCTTTTGAGAGCCCGTTAGCACCACATCAATTTTGGCATTGTTACCGTAATCACGGCCCATATCCTCAGCAATAGCTGCTGTAGCGCAGACGCCGTCGAGGATGAAGAGGGCGTTGTATTTCTTAACGAGGGGGACGAGGGTTGCGAGGTCGGCCTCGACACCAGTAGAAGTGTCGACATGGGTAACAGTAACTGCTTTATACCCACCCTTCTCGAGCTTACTCTCTACCATTGCGGCGCAGACTCTTTGTCCCCATTCACTCTTAATGACGTCTACCTGTATCCCAAAGCTCTCCGCTAGCTTAATGAAGCGGTCGCCAAAAAAGCCTTGGCTGAGAACGAGGATCTTTTCACCGGGAGCAACGGTGTTAACAAGGGCCATTTCCATGGCTAAGGTGCCAGAGCCAGCTACGATAAATACTTCGCCATTAGTATTGAACATCTTGCGAGTCATTTCTAGACTCTCGAGGGTGGTTTTGACCACACGTGGGTCGGTGTGAGCGTAAGTCTCTGATGATAAGGCCTCGTAGATTTCGTCTAGAACTGGAGTCGGACCTGGAATAAGCAGCATTTCTTTGTTTGGCATGAAATAACCTCCTTAAATTAGAACGTCGTCACTCCGGTGAAGTTACATTTCTCAGCTTTGAGCGCAGGGAGTAGGCTAGTAAAGGTGTTCCACCAGTCACGCTGTAGCTTTTGTTCGCGGGAAATAAGCGAGACGTGAGAGAAAACGCGGAGCACGCTGTCGGTAAGGCGGAGATTTTTGACGGGGTACTTAATCTCGCCGTCTTCGATATAATATGTGCCGTCGCGCGTAGTCCCTGTCATGATTACTTGCACGGGTTCTGGGCAATGTGTGTAATGGAAACGAGTGATATAGATGCCCCGCTTGGTATTCTGGATCATTTCTTCTAATGAGGAATCACCGGGGGCCATAACCATGTTGGTCGGCATGCCACCGCGCATGCGCGGGTGGCTATGACCTGTGGTAGTGATGCCTCCTTTGTGCGCGGTGTAGGAATCGTACACTGCGCCTGTTGCTATGCCGTTTTCGATGAGCCTGACGCGGCGCTTTGCCGCTCCCTCGATATCAAAAGGCATGTTCAAGGTGTGAGGGTCCATAGCATCGTCCCAAATGGAGATATTGCTACCAATTATTTGCTGGCCTAACTTACCGGCCATAAAACTCCGGCCCTCTTGCAGCGACATCGCACTGAATCCTAGGTAGCCTAGGAAACGCACCATATCACTTACGGCATAGGGGGTAAGAACTACTTCATACTCACCGGTAGGTAGATCTCTAGCCCCATGACTCAGGCTACAGCGAGCCACGGCTTCCTCGCCCACAGCTTGGGGATTAATTTCGGCTATATTTCTACCGAGTTGATCGGCGTACCCAGTAGCGGTGTCGGTGGAGGACATAATAACGGTACGCAAGTAGGCTGATGTGGAGACATTATAGGCTCTCACTCCTAGTGAATTGGCCACAGCTAATTCGCTCGTTTCGGTAGAGTAGGCTCCAAATGCCTTATAGCTAGACTTGGCGGCACAGCGCGCAATTCGGTCAACCGCGGCCGCTCGGAAGTCTGGGGTACACTCCCCTGTTTCGGCGTAATACGTGGGAATACAAATGTAAGCAGAGGGGCCGGATAAGGTGACAAAATCAGGGTCATCCTCTTGAAGACGCGCAAAGCGCTCGGCGGTTTCTACCACCACCTTTAGATCGTCTGGGTTCACTGAATTAACGGTGGCTGTGCCGATTTTTTTGCCAAATACTAGACGAACTGAGACTGTGGTGTTCTCTTTGGCCAGGTTTTGGTGAATAGAGGAGTTAGCGAAACGGGTCATATTAAGATTCTCGCGCTGCAGGCGTACTTCTGCTTGATCTGCGGAGGTGAGTTTGAGCACACTTTCTAGAACCTCTAAACTCCTGTCTTGACCGATCATTGGCCCACCCCCACCTTAATATTTCTAAAGCGAGCAGGAGCCGCACCGTGAGCTACGTGAGCTATCTGTACAGGTTCTCCCTTGGCACAACTCGGCATGCCCCACAGATGCCACTCCCCGACTCCCTTACCTGATACAGCGTCACAGGCATTCCAGAAGTGGGTAGTCATATCTGTATAAGCAGGGTTCTTGAGGAGCCTAGTAATAGCCCCGTCCTTAATCTCGTACGCGTATTCGGTACTAAAGTGGAAATTAAGGCGCTTATCGTCTAGGCTCCAGCTCTTGGGGCTCTCCATAAAGATGCCATCTTTAGTGTCGCGGATAATTTCATCGAGAGTCCAGTCGCCCGAGTCTAGGCTAATATTGACCATGCGGACTAGGGGGATATTGCTCCAGCTGTCGGCACGCATGGTACCGTTGCTAACTTGGCCTAACGTGGGAGCTGTTTCACGCGAGGTAAGATAGTTAGTGAACAATCCCTTATCTACGATGGTAGTACGCTGGGCCGGCACCCCTTCATCGTCGTAGCCAAAGGTGCCTAAGCCACCAGGGATTGTGGCATCGGCTATGATCGTAACATCTGAGCTACCGTATTGGTATTTGCCCAACATATCTGGTGTTAAAAAACTGGTGCCGGCAAAACTGGCCTCGCTGCCGTACACGCGGTCGAGCTCAATGGGATGTCCACATGATTCGTGGATCTGTAAGGCTAATTGCGACGACCCCAAAATCAGTGAGGTCTCACCCTGGGGGCAAGTATCAGCCGACAGTAACGCTACTGCTTCTTTAGCCAAGCCGCTCGCTAAGTCTTTAAGATGCATGGACTCTACGTACTCAAAACCAGCTGCGGCGTAGTCGGAGAAGCTCCGGCGTTGCAAGTCACCCTTACCCGCTGCGGTAGCTGAGATAGAGGCCCCAGTCTCCACAATCTCTTGCTCAATACAGCTCCCCTCGGAGCTGACAAACCACTTATGTTCCTTGAGTGCCATAAGCGATGATTGCGCTACTCTAATATCTGGTTGGCTCTTAAGTTCTTTGTCGATGGCGCGCAGGAAATCTAGTCTTTCGTCCATGGGAATATCGAAAGGGTCAATCTTTACCTTTGTGCGGTAGACATCTTGCACGGCTTTCAGTGGGGAAAGTTTTATGGGCTGCTCCTGTACTTTGGCACTGGCCTTGGCTATAACAACGGCCTCCGCCGCGCAACGCTTGAGTTCTGCTTCACTCAGAACGTTGCTACTCGAAAAGCCCCACCCTCCCTTGGCCACGACACGTACGCCAAAACCCTTGTCCTGTATGCTGGCCATACTTTGCACAGCCCCATTTTTGGTGGCGAGGGGCTCGCTCTTGCGGTCCATATAACGAACATCAGCGTACTCTGCCCCTAATCTCTTGGCTTCTTTGATAGCGACTTGCAGTATATCTTTCATTGTAGGTCACCTCGTTTTCTTGAAATGACGTTTCTCTTGTCTTGTGATTCTACAAGTATGCAAGAAAACCCTTCGTATATCCGATGTTTAGTTTAGGGTGAGGGAGGAGAGAAGACTAGCGACTAACGCCATTTATGCTAAAATAGCTTTGAGAGATTCGAAGGGGGCTAACATATGATTAAAGCGCTTAAGATTGGTACGCCAGAACTGCACCTCGATTGTTTCGTAGCTGAGACAGCTGTGATCGTGGGTAGGGTTAAGGCTGGCAAAGGGACGAGCTTTTGGTATGGTTCTGTCACTCGTGGTGATATTAACTCTATAACTATAGGCGAATACACTAACGTGCAAGACGGAGCTATGCTTCATGTGGCTGACAACTTGCCGATCGTGATTGGTAGCTATGTGACGATTGGCCATGGCGCAGCTGTACACGGGTGCACTATAGAGGACAATGCGCTAATTGGTATGGGAGCCATTGTGTTGGACGGCGCTGTAGTCGGCGCGGGCTCTGTTGTGGGCGCAGGAGCCCTGGTTAAAGAGGGCATGATAATTCCGCCGCGCTCGCTGGTGGTAGGGGTGCCAGGTAAGGTCGTGAGGGAGTTAGATGAGATAAATTCTGAGAAGCTCAAACAGCATGCGCTGAAATACGCCCGACTATGGGAGGAAAACTACCGGGATTAGGTGAGATGAGAGATACCCCCCTTGGGCTTTAAAGCCCAAGGGGGGTATTAGGTCCTATTTGCGCAGGGCCTGTTCTAGGTCGGCGAGAGCTATTTCTTGTTGCTCGCCAGAGGCCATGTCTTTTACTGCGGCGATGCCGCGGGTGAGTTCATCTTCGCCTAAAATAATGACTCGTTTGGCGTTGAGCTTGCCGGCAAATTTAAGCTGTGCCTTAAGACTTCTGTCTAATAGGTCCTTCTCTGCGGACAACCCTGCCCGGCGCAGTTTCTGGACTAAAGAAAACCCTGCCTGAGATGCGGTAGCGCCTAAAGCCGCCACAAATACATCGAGCGGTTGAGGTTCAGGTATTTTTACCCCTTCCATCTCTATGGCCAAGAGTATGCGCTCAACTCCAAGCCCAAAACCTACACCAGGGGTGGGCTGACCTCCAACTGTCTCTATAAGCCCGTTGTACCTACCACCACCACCGATGGCTGACTGGGCGCCGATACCGGTGCTTATAAACTCAAAAGCGGTGTGGGTGTAATAGTCTAGACCACGAACTAAGCGCGGATTCTCTTTATAGGAGATGCTGCTGTCCGAAAGGGTTTGCTTAACTTGGGCATAGTGACCTTCACACTCTGGGCAGAGATGAGCGCGCACGGTTGGGGCATTGACAGTGAGTTCTTGGCAACGCTCATTCTTGCAATCAAGGATACGCATGGGATTGCGATCGTAGCGTGCACGACAATCAGTGCATAGATCAGTTAAGACCTCTCCTAAGGCCTGACGGAGCGCCTCGCCATGAGTTGCGCGACACGTAGGGCAACCCACGGAATTTATAAATAACTCGTAGTGGGAGAGACCTAGTTGCCGATAGAACGAGTCTGCTAGGATAATGACCTCTGCATCTCCCTGCGGGGAAAGGGTGCCGAATAGTTCTACCCCGCACTGTTCATGTTGCCGGTAACGCCCGGCTTGCGGACGCTCATAGCGGAACACGGGGGTTATATAAAACAGCTTAATGGGCTGCGTGAGGGCCTGCATATTGTGTTCTACAAAGGCACGAGCGGCAGGGGCAGTTCCCTCGGCTTTAAGCGTGAGCGAGCGATTGGAGCGGTCTGAAAAGGTATACATCTCTTTCTGTACGATATCTGTGGCCTCACCTACACCGCGCTGAAAAAGCTCGGTATGTTCGAATACTGGCGTACGGATTTCCTGGTAGCCAAAGCGTCGACATAAATCCCGGAAGGTATCTTCGACATACTGAAACTTGTAGCTCTGGCCAGGCAAAATATCCTGCGTGCCACGAGGAGAAGTAGTTAGCATGGGTAACACACCTTTCTATCGGACAATCACTAATCGTAAAACACTACTCACTAGGGGCGTCGGCAGGTATTAGCTTTAGGCTTCTAGGCGTTAGAAGAAGCATACGCCAGAATAGATTCGACTTTGCGCTATGTGGTATGAGCACTGAGAACTGGGAACTATTCACCATGTGCCATGTGCTCAATGCTCGTTATGTTCCCCTATTATATCAATTTTCTTATAAAAGTAGAACAGCCGCCTAATAGCGGCTGTGGCGGCACTCTCTAGTCATGTTCTAAGGCCACGAGCGATAAGTGTTTTTGGTTTAGGAGCGATATCTTATTGCGTCCTAATTCGATGTAGCCCTGTTCTGCAAAACTAGTTAAGATGCGGGATACAGTCTCTCTTGCTACTCCTGCCATGTTAGCGACGTCTTGTCGGCCTAAGGTCAAGACTGTGCTCTTTTGCTCACGAGCTACATGCAGAAGAATTGCCGCTAACTTCGAGGTAACATCTGTGGCGCAGAGGATGCGGATACGATCCTGGGCTGTCCGCAAGCGTGTACTAAGTATATGGAGAAAATGCCAGGCTAGTTCGGGGTGGTCATGGATGAGAGCTTTGGCATCACTGTTGTATAGAACTACGGCTATCCCTGCGGAGGAGGCAATTGCTGTAGCCGGGTAGTTGCCACCGTCAAAAAGCACCACTTCGGAGAAAAACTCGTTCTGCTGTACTACTTTAAGCAACTGTTCACGGCCTGACGCATCCATCTTGATTAGCTTTACGCTACCTTGAATCACTAACCATACGCCTAGGCCCGCGGCCCCTTCACTAAACAGAACATCGCCTTTAAAAAAGGAGCGTGTTTTAAGTATGCTAGCGATTCTCCTTAGGTCAACTTCTCTTAGGTCCTTAAATAAAGAGAATTTACGAAGTGTAACAATATCCATCTAAACACTTACCTCCCTTGATACATATCTAGTATCTCTCTCCCCCCTACGTCCTCTTTGAGCAACATAACCTCTACATCTGTTCCCCTAACCACAATAATAGCTACAGGAGATACAACCGCCATGGCTCCAAAGGCTGCTGCCGTGACCAAGCAACGCCAAGCAGGTATGATCTTTAAATCACCTAAGTCGATAGGTGCACCTAAAGTATAATCGTTATGCAGGCTAGTAGCCAAGCTAGTAACATCGGGTTGCATAATAGCACCACCTTACCATATCCTTCTACTTACCTATTATTGCTAAAATGGTCTCATAATATAAAAAATAAAGCAACCCGGCTAGGGTTGCTTTATGCTAGGCGATAACTTCAAGAAAGAGCGGCACAATACTAGGGTCAAATTGCGTCCCCGCACCGGCTTCAAGTTCAGCCACAGCCTGCTCGCGAGAGAGCGCTTGACGATAGGGGCGATCGCTAATCATGGCATCATAGGCGTCTGCTACAGCGATAATGCGTGCAGTCAGCGGGATTTCGTTACCTTTTAGCCCTATTGGATACCCTTTCCCATCCCACCGCTCGTGATGATATAAAATTCCCTCTTTCACTGAAAATAGGTCGTGTGTTGAGTTGGCAATACGGTAGCCAATTTCTGGGTGTCTCTTCATAATTTCCCATTCTTCGGGAGTGAGCGAGCCGGGCTTATTTAGTATCCTATCAGGTATCCCTATCTTACCTATATCATGTAGGGAAGATAAAATGCGTAATTCATCTATCTTTCCCTCCGACAATCCCAACTTGTGGCCGAGGGCTACACTAGTAGCAAGCAAGCGCTCACTGTGTTTTTTGGTTTCGTGTGTGCGTTCTTCAAGCGCTGTGCGTAAAGAGGCTAACATGGAGCCGCGCACACTCCTACTCTCTACCAGCTTATGCCCATACATCCGGTCTTCAGCCTGCTTGAGAATAGTCTGCATGGACTCTGACGCAAGCGTCTTCGTAGCCATGCCAAAGGAAACGCTGATGGGTACCCCCGAGATGTATATACTTTCGCACACGGCCTCTGCCTTTTTCAACATGTCTGCGGCCCTCATCTCATCAACGCCTGGCATTAACAGTACAAATTCGTCGCCACCGATACGAGAGATTGTGCCTCCTTCGCTAAAAGTAGTTGTGAGACAGGTAGCAATGTGCTTAAGCAATTCATCACCCGCCTGATGTCCAAAGGCGTCATTAACCAGTTTAAGCCCATCTGCGTCAACCATTATGATAGTTAGCGGAAGATTATCCACTGTATCTAGCTGCTGCACATCTAGCTCAAATCGTCTACGGTTACATAGCCCTGTGAGCTGATCATGCTCACTGAGATAACGCAAAGTCTGTTCTGCCTGTTTGCGAGCTCTGATGTCAGTATATATAGCAAAGCCGCCCCTAACCTCCCCGTCCATAACCACAGGAATGCCCCTAAATTCTACATCAATGCCCTCCCCACGGTAGTTGTAACGTACAGTCTCAGCTATTACCGACTGGCCAGAAAGCTCTTTCTCCGTAAACTGCTCCGCTTCGTGCGTGTGACCCCCGCGAGCCACCACGTCATCTAAATTTACACCCTCAATTTCCCCCAGTTCATAACCAAAAAGCTCCCCAAAACCTGCATTAATGTCTACAACGTTCCCGTTAGCATCAAAACGCGCAGCTGCGTCTGGGGTATTATAAAAAAGCGCCTGCCACTGCGTTCTTTCTAGGGTGGACGCATTTAACGCAACTGCTTCTTGTCGTAGGGACATGTTAAGTTCATCATTAACGGCTATCAGTTCCTCGTTAAGCATGAGCTGCTCCTCTTGACTCTCTTGAAGTCTAACCGCGTGTACCTCCACTCTGCGTAATAAAGCGTTAATGCAATGTACTAATCCCTCATAATAGCTCCGCGGGCTAGGGGGTATTTGTTGGTCGCTTAGCTCAGTGGTCATAACTCCCGCAACGGCCCTCTCCAACGCAAAAAGTGGGTGCAACACCTCGCGGTACTGCATGTAGCCAAAGAAAAACACCGCTACGCCAGTTAGCAACATGGCAAACAGGAAAATACCGGTTAACTGCTGCACAGCAGGCGCAAACCGCTGTGTCAGCACAGCAGTTGCCACATACCACTTGGTTTTTTCCAAGGGACGAAATGCAAGATACACGTCCTCCCCGCCAATGTTTTTTAGCACAGTTCCCCTACCTAAGCTCACAATTTCTGCTGCTAATGCCTCAAATTCTTTTTCCCGTTCGCTCGCTGTCGCTTCGATATCTAAAATAAAGCGCCTATTCTCATCCACTATGAAGGACAATTCGCATTCGCTGTGGTGAAATATCGAGAGCATTTCTCCCAGCTGTTTAATACTTAAGTCGCCGCCCACAACTCCTAAAACATTTCCGACTGCATCAAAAATTGGGGCAGCTATAGTCACAATCTGGTGGTCGCCGCTAGCATTGAGAAAGACCTCGGTGATAATCACTCCACGCTTACCTACAGCGGCAGTATACCAAGGTCTCTTGGTCAAATCAAACCCAGGAGGCGGTGTCCAGCCACTGGCATTAATCATAGAATTATCTGCCGTTGTATAATAGAGAGTCAGGAAATTTGCGTTAGTTTCTAAAGTGTCTTTTAAATAGCTGAGAAACTCCTCCTCCCCTGCACGTGGCCGCCTTTCAATAAACGAGGCTGCGCCTTCGATTACAGCAACAAATCTCTCCAGCCAGTGCTCTATTTCATGCCACAACAGTTCTGCGGACAATTCTGCTAATTCTCGCGCGTTCTGGCGTGCTATGATCAGTGAGCTAACATGCTGTAAGTATATTACTAACAGTAACACGCACAATGTCGCTGCCAGAAGTATGTATAAACGCCTAATCAATTGCCTCAAAACTTCACCCCCGCACCGAACCGTAATACATACAAATTCTCATCCTACTTATCATTTCCTGCTGTAAGCATGAATATTGTCGAAAAATTTGGCCAAATGCAAAGGGCTGCTGCTGGGTAAAAAATAAAGCAACCCGGCTAGGGTTGCTTTATATGGACTATTTTTTCTTAGCTGAGAAGCAGTCGCGGCAATATACTGGACGTCCAGCTGTGGGCTTGAACGGTACTTGAGTTGTAGCACCACATTCGTCACAAACTACATCATGTAGCTCGCGGGTACCACCCATGTTGCCACCGCCGTTGTTTTGCTTGCGTGTGTCGCGGCAAGCCTTGCAGCGGCTAGGTTCATTCTGGAAACCACGCTCTGCGTAGAACTCCTGCTCCCTAGCGGTAAATATGAATTCTGCTGCACAGTCCTTGCAAGTGAGAGTCTTGTCCTGATACATTAGAGAAAATCCCCCCGATTTATAGATGATACCTTGCTCAGCTGGTGACCACTAATAGGTCCAGAATGGCGCAAGTTCTCTTCTAATGTATCAAAGAATTGCCTAGAAGGCAATACAAATTCTGGATTGTGCCAATTTAAGGAGGCCTTTATGTTACATAGATTTTCTCGCACAGAGTTGCTGATAGGCGACGACGGACTCAAAAAGCTGAGGCAAGCTACCGTAGCGATTATAGGCGTGGGTGGCGTGGGCTCATTCACAGCCGAGGCCCTAGCTCGTTGTGGTGTAGGTAGGCTAATATTGGTGGACTATGACGACATCTGCCTCACTAACATTAATCGCCAGCTACACGCGTTATCCCCCACCATCGGCAGGGCTAAAGCAGAGGTTATGGCCGAGCGGGTAAAACAGATTAACCCTCAGGCGGAGGTAGTGGCACTAAAGGTCTTCTATTCAAATGAGACTGCCGCAGAGATAATTTACCCCGGTCTCAGCTATGTAGTGGATGCCGTAGATACTGTGACGGCGAAACTACAGATTGTCTGCCGCTGTAAGGAGCTGGACATACCTGTTATCTCCTGCATGGGCGCTGGAAATAAGTTAGACCCAACACAGTTTGAGGTTGTAGATATATCTAAGACAAGCGTGTGCCCCTTAGCTAAGGTAGTGCGCAAAGAGTTGCGCAAGAGGGGGCATAGCAAGGGCGTGAAGGTTGTTTATTCTAAGGAGCTGCCTTTGACTCCACTAGCTATAAATAGTGACTGTTCTATAGACTGCATCTGCCCCAATAAAGATGCGAACTGCGCTAAAAAACGGCAGATACCCGGGAGCATTGCCTTTGTGCCAGCGGTTGCTGGACTAATTGCGGCCAGCGTGGTGGTGAGGGACCTTTGTCTTACCCTATGATCTTGGCGAGTTTGGCGAGCTCTACGTTACCGCCGCTGACTACGCACACTACATTCTGGCCCTGCGCCCCTAATTTACGCGCGAGAACCGCTGCTGCTGTAACCGCACCTGAAGGCTCTACTACTAACTTAACCCGCTCCATAATAAGCTTGGTTGCATCTATAATCTCTTGCTCTTCTACTTGGATCAGGTCGTCTACGTACTTGCGGGTAACCTCAAACGGCAGCTTGCCAGGTCTACGCGCGCGCAATCCATCGGCTACGGAGGGCGACCACCGCTCAAGCTCTGAAACTGTTCCCCTATCCCAAGAGTAACGCAGACGCGGACCAACTGCAGGCTCGACTCCCAGCACCTTAAGAGAGGGGCAGACCTCTTTGGCCGCCATGGCTACACCAGACAGCAACCCTCCGCCCCCGACAGGCGCGAGAATATACTCTACCCCGGGTAGCTGCTCCATTATCTCCAGGCTAATAGTACCTTGCCCAGC
Source organism: Bacillota bacterium (assembly GCA_009773495.1). Taxonomy (GTDB): domain Bacteria; phylum Bacillota; class UBA994; order UBA994; family UBA994; genus WSXW01. The sequence goes on along the minus strand of WSXW01000008.1, from coordinate 10,432 downwards.
AATGATGTGAGGGTTATCAAAGGGGTGTACCATGATGAGGCCTTCGTTCTCAACTAACTCCTGCGCCCTGTCTAACCGCGCCTCAGACGTGACACCATGCAGCAATACCTCGCCGCCGTAGCCCTTGCAGGCTGCGATTTTGGCAAGGCTAGCGTCCTCCGGCATAACTACCACACAGCGAACTCCCTGTAGGCTTGCCGCATAGGCTAAGGCCTGCCCATGATTGCCCGATGACCCTGTAACTACTCCTCTGGCCTTTTGCTCGTCACTTAGGTGCGAAACCGCATTGTACGCCCCGCGAATCTTAAATGACCCCGTCTTTTGGAAGTTCTCGCACTTGAGATAGACTTCGTTCCCGCTCATTTCACTCAGAGTCTTTGAGTACATCAGGGGCGTGTAATGGGTAACGCCCCTAATTCGTTCGCGGGCCTGCAACGAGTCTTTTAACATCACCACGTCAATTCCTCCTCGTAGCTTTCATACTATAAGGCCCAAGCAAGAACTACCTTGGGGGTGCCCTATGCGTTATGTAATAATAACCTTTTTTCTCCTGCTAGCTTTGCTCTCCACTGGTTGTGACCGGTTGGGGATTACTCTTATGCCGGATTTAGCTTTTGTGAAGGTTCCGAGTGAGTATGCCCATTACTATAACGCAGCTGCGGGCTATAGCGTGAAATACCCCAGTGAACTAAAGATAGACACTAGCCTTGCTGCGGTGCGTACTATGCTCCTGGACGAGAACACAACCGTGGAGATTTATTTACAAGAGGGTACTTCTTCTCGCTCGTATATTCGCTACGGCAATAGCCCTATCCTCTCGGGGCGCGACCAAGTGGATATTATTAAAAACACGGACAAAATTATTAACTGGCGGCGGGTACGCGAGCTGTGGTGGAGGCGCCCCGCTTTAGCTGAGGTGCTAGATGACAAGCCGTACTACGCCTCGGTGGATATTGCAATGGGATTTAATACAACCTATACCCTGCTCTTTAAGTCCAACAACTACGCGGAGTTACAACGTATAGCGCCACCCATGATCCGCTCGTTTAGGCGTTTTATGACTACGGCTGAGGCTGAGGCCCGCATTAACCTACCGCTGGCTCCTAAGCGCGCCACAACGCTGTCGCCACAGGCACAAGAGCTATTGCAAAATCTTAAGATTGGCGATAAACACACTTGGGGCTTGTTTGAACCGTCTTACCCTTTTGACACAGTACCACTACACCAATTAGAAGCGAAACTTGACTATACCTTTAACTACATCTTACTCTACAGCGACTTTGATTCAGGCATGCTCGATAATAGGCTAAAACTTACTGCCAATGATAACCGCATACCTGTGCTTACTCTACAGACGTTTTCCCCCAAGGCTGGATACACCGTAGCCAAGACCTATGACCTGCTGTCGGGTAAGTATGATGAGTTCTTGCGCGGATATGCCAGAGATGTGGCCGAGTTTGGTCAGCCGCTATTGTTTAGGTTTAATAATGAGATGAACGGCGACTGGTGTGCGTACTCGGCTTATCATAGTAGCAAGGACGCGGGGCTGTATGTGGAGTCTTACAAGTATGTCTACCGCATTTTTGCCGAAGCTGGTGCCAATAATGCTCTTTGGGTGTGGAACCCGCATGATGGGTCCTTCCCCGACTTTAAATGGAACCATTCTCTTGCGTACTACCCAGGCGACGAATATGTAGACGTTGTGGGGCTTACGGGATATAACGCGGGCACGTATTACAAGGGTGAAAAGTGGCGTGGATTTAAAGAGATTTATGACCCGCTTTATGCGAAGTATGATGTTCTATTCCCCCACAAGGCGCTGATGATTACGGAGTTTGCTTCGAATTCTGTGGGTGGAAATAAGGTGGCGTGGATTCATGAGGCTATGACGCACATGAAGGACTACCCGCGGATAAGTGTGGCTATATGGTGGAACCACTGCGATTATGATGGGAAAGTGCCCTCTCGGACATATAAGCTAGATGAAACTGACGAGACCCTCAAGGCTTTTAAACTTGGCCTTGAGGGATATAGGTAAGGGGGAGGAAACCGCGAAGAAGAAAAGCGATATCACTGTAAAACAATGGCCGGAGATACTGTTGCGCTGGACGGGTAGGTAGAAAAACAGCAGCCGTCTCGTATGAGGCTGCTGTTTTTGCTTGCTTATAGGTTGCTTATAGGGCTAGCTTGATTTTGAGTTTGGCAAGCATGTCGGTGGTCATGGAGGCGAGATTGTACTTAGGACTCCAGCCCCACTCCATGCGTGCGGCACTGTCGTCGAGGGAGTTCGGCCAAGAATCGGCGATACGCTGCCGCACTGGATCGACATCGTAACCGATGATAAACTCTGGGATGTGCTTTTTAATTTCGGCTGCTAGAACTTCTGGATCAAAACTCATAGCGGTAACGTTAAAGGCGTTGCGGTGTATTAACTTGTTAGGGTCTGCTTCCATGAGGTGCATGATGGCATCTAGGGCGTCTGGCATGTACATCATGTCCATAGAGGTACCCTTATTTATATATGAGGTGTAGCGTTTATGCTTGAGCGCGTCGTAATAGATATGTACTGCATAGTCAGTAGTGCCGCCGCCAGGCAAAGCTTCATAGGAGATAAGACCAGGAAAGCGCACACCACGGGTGTCTACGCCGTACTTTAGAAAATAGTAGTCGCACAGAAGCTCACCTGCTACCTTGGTTACGCCGTACATAGTAGTGGGCCTTTGCAGGGTGTCCTGGGGAGTGTTATCCGGTGGAGTAGACGGCCCAAAGGCGGCGATAGAGCTGGGGGTGAATACGGCCGCTTTTGTCTCACGGGCGACTTCTAGGACGTTAAACAAACCGCCCATATTAACATCCCAGGCGAGGTGTGGCTTGGCTTCGCCTACGGCAGAGAGGATGGCCGCAAGGTGGACAATTTGATTTACGTTGTATTTCTTTACGACGGAGGCAATTTGGTCAGGCTTTACTACGTCTACGACTTCGTATAAGCCACCTTTAAGGGCTCCTTCGGGGACTTCAGTAATGATATCGCTGGCAATAACGTTGTCTGCACCGTAATGCTTGCGCATGGATACGGTAAGCTCAGTACCGATCTGACCTAGGGCTCCGGTTATAAGAATTTTCTTTGTCACAGTTTGATTCCTCCTCCTTAGGTTTGAAGACACGCCTCTTCTTCAAGGGTCAAAACTGAGGGTAGTCAGAGGAATGTCCCCAACAGTAGATACTATCCACATCTATTGTACCTATTGTAACCCTGTTCAGCCAGTAAAATGTGAAATTTTGCACGAGGAAGAGGGGAGGGGATGGAGGAAACTGTACCATTGACCGGAACCTGATCGAGGAGCTGATATTTTTCTGATACGGAGGTAATAGTGGGTGAGATAAAAGAAATTCAGCGGGGACATACGGGACCGAGCGGGACATGCGGGACAGGAGGGTCCGGCCCAGTCCGGTAAGTCCGTGTTCAGTTCCAGCCATTGTGAGCCAGCTCTGATTTGTATTATTTACTTACTGCGTCATCCAGGTGCGCAGGCGTTGTAGGGCTTGACGCACGGCTGCCGGGGCTGGTCCGCCAAGAACTTCGCGTTTCTCGACACAAGTCTTCATACTAATGGCTTCGTATAAGTCCTCGGCGAAGACAGAGGACCACTCTTGGTATTCTGCTAGAGAGATCTCACACAGGGCTTTGCCCTGTGTAATAGCATTGAGTACGGCCTGGCCCACTACTTCGTGTGCCTCACGGAAAGGTATGCCTTTTTTAGCCAGGTAGTCGGCCAGGTCGGTAGCGTTGGTGTAACCGCCCTCTGCTGCGCGGCGCATATTCTGCGCCTTGACAGTCATGGTTTGTAGCATGGGCGGGAAGACGAGCAGACAAGCTTTTACCGTGTCTATGGCGTCGAATACCGCCTCTTTATCCTCTTGCATGTCCTTATTGTAGGCTAAGGGTAGACCCTTCATGAGGGTAAGCAAGGTAAATAGGTCCCCGTATACACGGCCGGTTTTACCCCGCACTAGCTCCGCTACGTCGGGATTCTTTTTTTGGGGCATGATGGAACTACCGGTGCTATAGGCATCATCGAGTTCAATAAAGCTATACTCCGCGCTTGACCAGAGGATGATCTCTTCACTGAACCTGCTTAGATGCATCATGATAAGCGATGCGGCCGCACAGAATTCTATCGCATGGTCTCTATCACTTACGGCGTCCATGGAGTTAAGGGCCACGTCATCAAACTCTAAGAGCTCGGCCACACGCATGGGGGCCAGGTTGTAGGTGGTGCCGGCGAGAGCGCCTGCGCCGAGCGGACAGATATTGAGGCGTTTGACTGCATCTGAAAGGCGCTCGTAGTCGCGCTTAAACATTGCGCTATACGCTAGCAAGTGGTGTGCTAAGGTTACGGGCTGGGCACGCTGCAGGTGGGTGTAACCTGGCATAACGGTCTCGATGTGCTTATCTCCTAGCTCCAGGAGTACTTTGAGCAGGTGCAGCAGCTGTTCTTGGATGCCGCTAATCTCGCGGCGCATATACAGGCGCAAGTCGAGAGCGACTTGGTCATTGCGACTGCGCCCGGTGTGTAGCTTTTTGCCGACTGGGCCGAGGCGGGCAATAAGCAATCGCTCCACATTCATATGAATGTCTTCGGCAGCTAGATCAAACTCTACCCGGCCTGCTTCTATATCCACCAGGATAGCGCCAAGCTCCTTAACAAGAAGTTCGGCCTCTGCTGCTGCCATGATTCCTTGCTCGCCGAGCATTGTTGCGTGAGCTTGACTGCCGCGGATGTCTTCGCGATAGAGTCGTTGGTCAAACGATATGGACGAATGAAAATCGTCTATTAACGAGCTGGTCTCTTTGCTAAAGCGCCCGCCCCACAGCTTCTTCACTTACGACCCCGCCTTTTGCTGCATTTTAGCCCGAACGACTAGAGGTAGCCCAAAGAGATTAATAAAACCTTCGGCATCCTTTTGGTTGTAGACATTGTCTTGGCCGAATGTGCAGAATTCTTGGTTGTAGAGTGAGAAGGGGGATTTAGTACCGGCTGGGGTGCAGCTGCCTTTATAGAGTTTAAGGCGCACGGTGCCGGTTACGGTGGCCTGAGTGACGTTGACGAAGGCGTCGAGGGCTTCGCGCAGGGGGTGGAGCCACAGACCATCATACACTAGCTCTGCATAACGCTGAGCGACTAGCTGTTTATAGTGTAGGGTGGCCCGGTCTAGGCATAATAACTCCAGCTCCTGATGAGCAGCATAAAGAATAGTGCCGGCAGGGGTCTCGTAAACACCACGTGATTTCATGCCCACAAGGCGGTTTTCGACCATGTCGGCAACCCCTACTCCATGCTTTCCAGCAATAGTATTAAGCTGCTCTATCAATGTCACCCCGCCTAAGGCAACGCCATTAAGGCCTACAGGAATACCTTGCTTAAACTCAATCTCGATATACTCCTTCTCATCAGGGGCTTTTTCAGGCGGATTTACCATGAGCAGCACATCCTCTGCGGGCTCGTTCCAAGGATCTTCTAGGCTACCGCCCTCGTGGCTGAGGTGCCACAGGTTTTGATCCATAGAATAAGGGCGGGCCTTAGTAACAGGGATAGGGATCCCCCGGGCGTTAGCATAATCGATGGCGTCCTCGCGAGAACGGATATCCCAGATGCGCCAAGGCGCAATAACCTTCATGCCTGGGGCTAGAGCCTTTATCGTCAGCTCAAACCGAACCTGGTCGTTGCCCTTGCCTGTGCAACCATGGGCAATTGCGGTAGCTCCTTCCTTATGAGCTATTTCCACTAAGCGCTTAGCAATGATGGGGCGGGCGAAGGATGTGCCCAGCAAGTACTTACCCTCATATACGGCACCTGCTTTTAATGTAGGCCAAATATACTCATGGACGAATTCGTCTTTTAGGTCTTCGATATATACCTTGCTAGCTCCGGTGCTGAGCGCTTTTTGGCGTAGTGCCTCCCAGTTTTCGGTTTGCCCTACGTTACCAACCATAGCAATGACCTCTAAACCATAGTTCTCAATAAGCCACGGAATAATAACCGATGTATCTAAGCCACCTGAATAGGCCAAAACTACTTTATTCACATTGCATTCCTCCTGAAAATCATATACGTATTACTATAGATCATTAGGTATAATTATGCAATAAAAAGCATAAAAACTCTCCCTTTTTTTATGAAAGGGAGAGCCTTAGAGACTGGTATGACTCAAGGATACGGTCAGCCTGATTGTAACTTATGTGCTCTGCTTATAAATTTCCCAATACTCATTACCCCAATATTGCTTGATGAATTCATCTCGCCCGGATACCTTTCTATCTGCCTTATACTCAACCGGACTTTTTGTGTAAAAGTCTTGATGATAATCTTCAGCATCATAGAAGACTGTGGCGGGTAAAATTTGCGTGACTATGGGGTCGGAGAAACGCTTGGACTCCTCTAGCGCTTGCTTAGAATCTGCTGCACTTTGCTGCTGTTCAGGAGTAGTGAAAAAAATGGCTGTGCGGTAAGCCTCCCCTCTGTCGTGGAATTGCCCGCCCGCATCTGTAGGGTCTATTTGCATCCAAAAGGCTTGAAGCAGCTTTTCGTAGCTAACAAGGGTAGGGTCATAAAGTATTCTCACTGCCTCGTAGTGGCCTGACTTTTGCGTCTTAACGTCCTTGTAGGTGGGGTTTTCAAGATGCCCTCCTATATAGCCCGACTTAACCTCTACTATGCCTTCGAGTACATCAAACGGGGAAACCATGCACCAAAAGCATCCTCCTGCCAATATAGCGGTTTCTAACTTTGTGTTAGTCATTGAGCCACCCCTTATACTAAGCTTTGCTTAGCTTATTTCGCCACTTATAGACAGGATTCCTGTCGTCAAGAAGCATCATCCTAATCGGCATGTGTCTAATACCTAAATGTTCGTTCACAAGAGGAAAACTGGACTCTTACTCCGAATATATCTATGAGTAAATGGTCGGAGTTGTCCTCCGCCCACCAAAGGAGGGTTTATATGAAGAAGAGACTTACAAGGTCGGAAGTACCTGCTCATCTCACCTGGAATCTAGACGATATCTTTCCTTCTCTTACAGCCTGGGAAACGGAAATGGCTGCCGTAGCCACTGACATCCCTAGCGTGACCCAGTACAACGGAAGGCTCGGCGAAGGCTCGACTGTCTTGGTACAGTGCTTGGAGGCGGCAGAGGCTCTGCAAAAGAGACTATGGCGCGTCATGACTTTTGCCTCTTTAATGAATTCGGGCGATGGTACTGACCCCGCTAACCAGATGGCGATGGGACGGGCTTCGTCCGTGGCTGCTCAGGTTCAGGCGGCAACCTCATTTGTTCGTTCGGAAGCTCTAAGCCTAGCGGATGGCACCCTTGAGAGATACCTAGCTGAAGAACCTCCGCTAAAGAGCTTCGAACGAATGCTCCAGAAAATGCTCGATGAAAAGCCATATATGCTGCACTCTGAGACGGAAATGGCTTTAGCCTCACTAGGTGAGGTATTGAGTTCCCCCGGGGTGGTCTACAACCGGTCTAAGGCAGCTGATATGACGTTTGAGCCGATATTAGACAGCGAGGGCAACAGCTATCCTATGTCCTTCGCGCTGTACGAGGAGACTTACGAGAAGTCAGCCGACGTCGCATTGCGTCGCAACGCCTTTGCTTCCTTTACCAAGGGTCTTAAGGCCTATCAGAATACCTACGGCGCTACTTGGGGTACAGAGGTAAAGAAGAATGTGGTGCTAGCGCGCCTGCGTGGCTACGCTTCGGCAACCCACATGATAATGGCCGGCCAAGAGGTCACATTAGAGGCGTATCATAATTTGCACGATATTATACTAAAAGAGATTGCCCCTCACATGCGCCGTTACGCTCAGCTTCGCAAGCAGGTATTGGGCTTGGATAAACTGCTCTACTGCGACATCGAAGCCCCGCTTGACCCTGACTTCAACCCACCCACAACTTTTGAGGCTGCTTCCGAAGTTATTCTCAAGGGGCTCGAAGTGCTGGGTCCGGAGTACTCGCAAATTATGTCCGACGGCCTGAAGAATCGCTGGATTGACCTAGCCGATAATATCGGCAAGTCTACAGGCGCCTTCTGTGCCGGGGTTCCCGATGTGCATCCGTACATCTTGGTTACTTGGACAGACAGCATGCGCAACGTTCTTATCCTAGCCCATGAACTAGGACACGCTGGGCACGGCGTACTCTCCATGAGGAACCAGCGCCTGAGCAATGTCAGAGGGTCCGTGTTTTTTACCGAGGCTCCTTCAATAATTAATGAGCTCTTGGTCGGTAACTATATTGGCTCGCAGACTAATGACCCTCGCATGCGCAGATGGCTGGCTATGCAGTTCCTGATGACATACCACCACAACTTTGTGCGCCACCTTATTGAGGGTGAACTGCAACGCCGCACCTACGTGCTTGCGGAGAAGGGCCAGCCCATTACCGCGTCCGTGCTGAGCACAGTCCAAGGTGAAATCCTTGAAGAGTTCTGGGGCGGAGAAGTGGAGATTGATGACGGGGCCAAGCTAACTTGGATGCGCCAGCCACACTACTACATGGGTCTCTATCCCTACAGCTACTCTGCTGGTCTCACGGTTGGCACAGCTGTTGCTAAACTGATCCAAGAAGAAGGCCAGCCAGTAATTGATACGTGGCTTGAGGTGCTTAAGGCTGGCGGAACTAAGCCGCCGGTAGAGCTTGCTAAAATGGCTGGAGTAGATATGACTCAACCTGACGCCATCCGCAAAGCCGTCACTTATGTAGGATCTCTGGTGGACGAGGTAGAGAAGAGCTTCTAGGTGCCTCCTCGTGGCTGTATTTACTGAATTAACAGGGGCACCTCCGGGTGCCCCTGTGTTTCGCCGCTATTCCTTATTTCTGATATGCTTGAGACTAATGCTCGGATTGCTGGTTCTAGTTGACCGAATCTCAAATCGCTTTAGAGAGGCCACAAAAGGCGTAAGCTTGGTGTAACCGTAGTTTCTAGTATCGAAATCTGGATACCGCTTATTTAGAATGTTACCCAAATCACCTAAGAACGCCCAACCATCTTCGTCCGATACCTCAGTAATAATTGTTCTTATGACCTCGATGAGCTTATCCACACTGGTCATAGTCGCCTTTGATTCTTCTTGTCTTTGTGCTTCTTTGACACTTGCGGCTTCCGTAGGCGTCGAGGCCATTGACGCTAGTACTTCGAGATATTTAAACTTCTCACATGCGGAGATAAACGGTGTAGGCGTTTTCTTTTCGCCCATCCCTATAACCGACATACCTGCTTCTCGGAGGCGCGCTGCTAACCTGGTAAAATCACTGTCACTAGACACAATGCAAAAACCATCTACGTTATTTGAGTACAGTATGTCCATTGCATCTATTATGAGAGCGGCATCAGATGAATTTTTGCCTGTTGTATAGCTGTATTGCTGTATGGGGGTTATCGAGTAGTTGAGCAGGACACTTTTCCACGGTGTTAGCTGTGGCTTGGTCCAGTCACCATAAATTCTTTTGTAAGTAGGTACTCCATGATTTGAGATTTCATCAATTATATACTTTATATATTTATCGGATACATTGTCAGCATCGATTAACACGGCAATCTTCTTATCTTTATCCATTGTTCCGCTCCTCCACGTTCATATCGCTATCCGCAAATGGTTGAGGATAGACCCGTCAAGCACATTCTCTACTATGTCTATAATTCTATACTCGTAGTCCTTTTCCCTCTCCGAACTTGCTAATACAATCCTGCTCGTTTGCGTGTAGTTTATACTAGTAAAAACAAAAAGAACGCCGAGTAGCCCGGGGGCTCTCACCCCCAGACCCTTACAGAACCGGGCGTGAGCCTCTCGACTCATCCGGCTCTTGTTATCTAGTCTCACCAAGCCCATTTCCCAGTGCGCAAAGGGTGTCGGGTCGCGTCTAACAATTTCGTTCAACCACGCATTGGTTCGACCGCCTCGCGAGATGTTTGTACTTCTTTTGCGCCCAGCCGCTGGAGTGCTGAGTTGATGTGTCTGAACACATTTTCCATCTCGTTCTTGTAAAAGCGTCCGATGTAATTACTCCAGCCACGGATTATTGCGTTGTACTTCTTGGATATGTCTTTCAGACTCAGGCTAGTTTGCATATGCAGTCGCTATGCTCGGATTTCTTGACTCATGGCTTTCTTGGCTTTGTTGCATCGGTACTCTCATCCTTGTGGTTGCCGCCACTTGGATTTCTCCCTTGACATCGAAGTCGTAGACTCCCTGTACAATGCAAGAGGCTCGCTGACTGTCCGTTCAGCGGACCTCTTGCTTTCGACATCATTCGACACAGTTGTCGAATGGAAGCGAAGTGCGCTTCTGCTGCTGCTCATGCTCTTAATGGTCAGTGCACTCGTAACCCATACTGTGGCAGCAAACCCCGGCCAAAGCAGTCAGGCCC